>PETN01000041.1 GCA_002781365.1 Sulfurimonas sp. CG01_land_8_20_14_3_00_36_23 | reverse complement strand
GATTGAAGGATAAGAGGTGGGTTTACACAGTTTATTTTACGGTCTCTTAAAATTAGAAATGATTACATATCTACATGTAGGTTTTTCATGTTTGTATCTAAAAGCTTGATCAATTATATCTCTATTTGATATTTTTTTATCGCTTGATTTTAACTCTATGATAGCTATAGGCTCATTGTTTTTATCATATATCACACCATCAGCTTTTTTCATATCTGTAGTGTTTTTAACTTCTCTGATACAGTTAGCCCAATGCATCATTTTTGATAGTAATGTTATAAACTCAGCACCATTTGCATCTTCTGCTATAAATTTATCTTTAGTAGTTAGATTAACAGTATCATTAAAGTTTGGAGTGTTGAAAGATTTTACAAAGTTTTTAAGTAATGATTTTTGAAACATTTAATAACCTCTGATTATTTATCTTGTTATTTTATCTAAAATGAAGTTAAAGTTCTTTTGTACACACAACTATTTATTCAACGAACATTATATACAAAACTGCTCGGTATTTCAAAATAAACGAACACAAAAAGTGTTAGTTAAAATGATGAAAATATTTCAATGTGAAATAATTTAAGTGATTTTGGATAGATTTTTTGAAAATATGTGGATTTCTCAATATGCATTTAAAAATATAATCGCCGTTATTTGAACATTTTGTCGTTTAAAAGTACGAAAAAAGTGTTAAATGTACATTTTGTATGTTAATTTCTAAACAACTGCTTACTGTTATACTTTTTTAGCAACCAGCGAAGCTATCTTAACCTTTTCGCCATAAGAGTTAACATCGCCTCTCTCTTCATAAAAGATAGTCTCTAACTCTTTAAAAGCATTCACTAGTTCATCCTCTTTTAGCAAGTAGTCAGGATTCATGCTACCGTTTTGAGGTTCTTCATGCGCTACTATAAAAGTCTCAAAAATAATGACTCCGCCCTCTTTGAGTGCATCACTCATTTGAGCCATTAAACGGCGGTTTAGGTAGTTTGTATTGACAACTATGTCATAACTATTTTTTTCTATATTGTAAGAGTCTAAATCAGTCTCTATTTTTCTGATGTTTGGAGTATCTTTTATTTGAGAGAGTGCATAGTCTGAGAGGTCAATCGCATCGACCATAAAGCCAAACTCTTCTAAAAAGTGAGAATTTCGCCCAGTTCCACATGCCACATCAATGGCACGACCTACTTTGGCATGTGGAATGTACTTTTTTAAAATCGGAGAAACTGTTCTCTTCATCGGCTTTTTTAGATGCCGAATGTTCCATCTCTCCTTGTCTTCAATCATGACAACCTGTCTCTATAATCTTCATACCCAAACTCTTTAACGACATCCAAAGTCCCATCTTTTCTGTAAATAGCTAAAGAAGGCAATTTGATACCATTAAAGGTAGTGTTTTTAACAAAAGTATAATGAATCTGATCTTCAAAAATCACTTTATCTCCTGCCTTTAAAGGCATATCAAAAGAGTAATCTCCCATGATGTCCCCTGCTAAACAGGTGTTTCCACCAAGTCTGTAGGTGTAAGGCTTCTCTCCTGCTTCTCCACTTCCTCTTACATCCGCGCGATAAGGCATCGCTAAAGTGTCTGGCATGTGGGCTTCTGCTGAAGTGTCAAGAATCGCGACATCCATTCCGTTGTGAAAAACATCCAAAACAGTTGCAACCAAAAAGCCCGTTTGCCAGCCGACTGCTTCGCCAGGTTCGAGATAGACTTCAACATCATACTTCTCTCTAAACGCTTTGATGATACGTATCAACTTCTCTACGTCATACCCCTCTTTCGTGATGTGATGTCCGCCGCCAAAATTAATGTACTTCAAGCCTTTAAAATATTTTGAAAACTTCTCTTCAAAAGCGACTAAAACCTCTTCAAGCGCATCGACATTCTGTTCACAAAGCGCATGAAAGTTCAGTCCATCTATATGTTTGAGAACCTCTTCATCAAAACCTTTGGTTTCTTTAGTAAAATTTGCCAAGGTTGTGCCTAAACGGCTATAGATTCCACATGGATTATAGATATCTTTTGGAGAGGAGGAGACTTCAGGGTTGATTCTCAAAGAGAGTTCGGCATGTGGATTTATCTCTTTGATTCTCTCTTTATATTTAAAAAGCTGGCTAGGAGAGTTAAAAACGATATGGTCAGATATTTTCGCGATTTCATCTATATCTTCATCTTTGTAGGCTGGCGAATAGGTATGCACTTCGGCATGTGGATTATGCTTACAAAACTCCTCTCTCGCCAAACGCGCCTCGTAAAGTCCGCTTGAGGTACACCCTTTAAGATATTGGCTCACAAGGGGAAATGTGCTCCACATTGCAAAACCTTTCAGTGCTAAAATAATCTTGGCACCACTCTCCTTTTGTACATAATCAAGAAGCTTTAGGTTCTTTTCTAAAAGCTCCTCTTCACAAACATAGCATGGAGTAGATATATTTTGAAGTTGCTCTAACTCCATAGATTATACGTCCAACTCTTTTATCTGCCAAGGAAGTCCTTGTGTCATCATCTCTTCCATAAATGGGTCTGGGTCAAGTTGTTCTATGTTAAAGACACCCTGCCCACTCCAAATGCCTTTTAACATGAGTTTTGCACCTATCATTGCAGGAACACCAGTTGTATAAGAGACACCCTGAGATTTTACTTCTGCGTAGCACTCTTCATGGTCTTTGACTTGGTAGATGTAAATTTTTCTCTTTTTACCATCTTTGATACCCTCGGCTACGATACCGATGTTTGTTTTGCCTTTCGTTCTTGGACCAAGAGAAGCTGGGTCTGGAAGAAGTGTTGCCAAAAACTCCATAGGAACGATTTTCATTCCCTTATGTTCAACAGGTTCGATTCCTAACATTCCAACATTTTCTAAACACTTCATGTGTGTTAAATAGCTTTGACCAAATGTCATAAAAAAGCGAATACGTTTAAGACCTTTTATATGTTTTACAAGAGACTCCATCTCTTCATGGTAAAGCAAATAAGAGTCTTTTGGACCCACTTCAGGATAATCCCAAACTTGCATAATCTCCATCGGTTCTGTCTCAATCCACTCGCCATTTTCCCAGTAACGACCCTTAGAAGAGACTTCACGTAGGTTAATTTCTGGGTTAAAGTTTGTTGCAAAAGGGTAGCCATGATCGCCTGCATTACAATCAAGAATGTCGATAGTATGAATCTCATCAAAGTAATGTTTTTGCGCATACGCACAGAACATATTTGTAGCCCCTGGGTCAAAACCACTTCCAAGAAGTCCCATGATTCCAGCCTCTTTAAACTTCTCATCTCTCTCCCATTGGAGTTTATATTCAAACTTTGCTTCATCTGGATGTTCATAGTTTGCAGTATCAAGGTAAGGAGTTTTTGTAGCAATACAAGCATCCATAATCGTCAAATCTTGGTATGGTAAAGCAACATTGATAACGATATCCGCTTGGCATGTGGAAATTAATTTTATCACTGCTTGCGTATCATCAGCATCTACTGTTGTGATTTCAATATTGGCATGTGGAAGTTCGCTTTTGATAGCTTCACATCTTCCAATACTTCGACTTGCTAAAACGATTTTTCCAAATACATCTGCATTTTGAACGCACTTATGCACAACGACTCTACTTACGCCGCCTGCACCAATTATCAATGTTGTTTTCATAAAAATTCTCCAAAAAATAGTTGCGGTATTATACTCTTTATATTGTTTTTTTTATCGTTAAAAAATCTTAAAAGCTACCAATAAAACAGCAATCCAAATGCCTACTGTTAGAATCAAACTCAGAAGCACAAGTGTAGCTCCTGCATCTTTTGCCTGTTTTGCCAAAACGTGATACTCTTTGGTCACCAAATCCACAACTCTCTCAATTGCACTGTTCGCCACTTCTGCTAAAACTGGGATGAACAGAGATAAAAAGAGGATGCTTGCATAGCTAAAATCAATAGGTAAATTCCAAGCGACAACACTCATCACAACAAACATCAGCAGTTGCCATTTAAAAGAGGTCTCATTTTTAACAATTTCTATAAAACCTTCAAGTGCATAGATACCATTTCTATACAGAGAGTGTTTTGGTTTATTTAGTTTCATACTTTTCCTTCATTGCGAGTATTATATCTCTGATTTCGTCTGCTTTTGTATCCATCGGAACTGGCGGAGCAAAATAGACATTTATTTTTCTTCTTCTAAAGATGTTTCTTCTTTTTTTAGGCTTATATTTTGCGAACATACTTCCGTAGATACCCTCTATAAAGAAAGGAACAATCACTCCATCATAGTTTTGAGGAATCATCTCATAGCCGCGATAAAACTTCCCTAACTCCCCATCTTTACTTATCTCACCCTCTGGGTACAAACCAACGATTTTTCCGCCAAGAAGTCTCTTGTGTGCCTCTACAAAAGCATCTTTGGATGCCTTTGTGGAGACTGGAATCGTCTCGCCTAACTTAAATGCAGAGTGAAGCAGAGGCCAGTAGTAAATATCTTTATCCATCATGTAGTTGATTCTTTTTTGAAGTGGGAGTTGCACGATAATCCAATCCACCCAACTTACATGATTTCCTAAAAGAAGGACACCTTTTGAGGAGGGAATATTCTCTAAGCCAACATAATTATAGCGATGACGCATTTTTGAAAACATCTCAAAAATCGCCCAAAAGGTCATCGCTTTATATCTTTTTAAAACTATATAACTCAAACAGATACCGACAAAACCCATCAGGTAAAAAAGAAAAGTCGAGTTCATTCCAAAGTATGCAAAGAGCGTTGTTAAAAGTAAAAAGGAGAACATGAAAATGTTTTGCACAAAATTACTTCCTGCGAGAATCGTTCCCAGATGAACAGTTGGTGCTAAGAACTGAATGTGCGCGTTGAGTGGTACCATCAAAAGTCCTGCAGCGATACCAAAGAGCATAAACATAAAAGCTAACAGAGCCATAGAAGAGACAAAGGGAATCAAAAAGACTAAAAGCGTTATCATCACAGAGCCGATAGCCACAAGACCTGTATTGATATAATATTTTGAAAAGTGAGATGCTAAGATAGAGCCGAGGACGATTCCAACGCCAGCTAAAGCCATAACCCCTTGAACAAAGATAGTGTTGGTTACTCCTAACTCACTTTTTGCATACTCTCCAAAAATGGCTAAAACAACCTGAGAGATAGACCAAAAAAGGCTCAGAGCGATAATCGCTTCAAAAATCTCTCTTTTTCTTGTGATGATTTTAAAATTTCTTCGTAAGTAAACACCTTGAATATATTTTTGAAATTCAAAACGCCTTTGACTCGCTTCAATCATCTTGTTTGGAAGCTTAGAAGCTAAAAACCACTCTATTACAGAGCCTACAACTAAGAGCCAGCCAAGCGGAGCTATCGCTTTTAAAATCTCCTCTTTCGTAGTTAAAGCTTCACTAAACATCCCCTCAAACAAAACTGTATAAAAGATGATACCACCAAGAATAGCGACTGTAGTTGTTCCTTGGATAAGTGCATTTCCAGCCGTGATGTGTTGCACTCCGACCAACTCTTTGATGTAACCATACTTTGCAGGTCCATAGAGCGCACTTTGAAGTGCAAGTAAAAAAGTCATAACAAAAGCTGTAAAAAACCAACCTTGATAGTAGGAGTATGTAATGCCCAAAGTGATAACAACTGCAAAAGCTGCCGAGTACTCCATGATTTTGTTTTTAGGAAATTTGTCTGCTAAAAAACCAGAGGGTGAAAACATCAAGATAAATGGAAGTAAAATAAGCGCATTGACTATGGCTGTTAATATAATCTGTAAATCACCATCATAGACTTTAAAAACTGTGTTTTGGATGATGATTTTATGTCCCAAGTCTGTAAAAGCATTCAAAAAAACGACTATTGCATAGTTGATAATCCCAGTGATTGCAAAGAGTCTATTCATACTTAGTGTGTTTCTTCTTTGGCTGTAACAAGGGTTGTGCTCCACCCCTCATAGTAACCATGCTCTTTTTTTATCTCAGCATAGAGCTCTTCTACTATTTTTTTGAGTTCCTCTTCTGTTGGCATGTGGATTTTGATAATAGCAACGCCATGTTCAGAGTGATCTGTCTCAATATAATCTTTAAAGATAAAACCGCGCTCTATCACACTATCTGTAAATCTATCTTTTTGTGTCGCTGTCTCAAAGGTTGCATAATGCTCTACTTCTCTTGGCACATTAAGTACATCCCCCTCCTCTGCTAAAAGAAAAATAATTTTTGCACTCTGAATATGATGATATTCCAACTCATTTGGCAGAAGCTGAACCTCATAAAAGTCCCACTTTGTATCGCGTACGATATTGCTCTCATAAACATAACCGCTCGAAGATAAAACTCTCGCTACCACTGCACTTAAATCTTTGGAATCCTCAGAGTAGAAGTAAAACTCACTCCAACCATCGACGATTCTGCTTCCAACATATTTGGTTTTTTTACCATGTTCAAGTGAGATAATAAGCGACTCTTTTATCTCTAAAAAATCTTCATATCCAGCATTTGATTCGTCTAAACCTTCGTATTTCACAAAAACACTTAAAAGCCATGGTCGGGTGCTTTTAAACTCATCCGCATCAAGAACAACTTCTATATTTACACTCTTGCCATCGACATCTTTTTTATAAACTTCTCTCATAAGGAGCTCCTATATATCTATAACTTCGTTTACTTCTAGACCAAAACCGCTTAACCCTACAAAATCAGTTTGCTTGAGGGATGTAATAAGGTTCATCTTTGAAATACCAAGAGACTTCAAGATTTGCGCACCTATACCAAACTCTTTCATCGCAGCATTATCTTGATGGTTTGTTTTGTTAATAAAGACTAAAACACCACTATTTTGTTTGAGATACTCGATAGAACTTACCAAATTACTATATTTTTTTTGATTGAGTAGCAACTCTATATCTGGCATCACATTGTGAACTCTTACATTTGCCACTTCACCTGTATTGTAAAATACAATAGCCGTATGCTCTATAGAGTCATGGTCAGCAAAAGTATGTTGTTTCACTTTGACACCAAAGAGCTCAATACTCTCAACATTTGTCTCATGTACAAGTGTCTCATTTGCTAAACGATACTCCACGATGTCAGAGATAAAAACAGTTTTGAGCCCATGTTTTTCACCAAAGATATCAAGGTCATCTCTTCTTGCCATCGTTCCATCTTCTTTGATGATTTCACAGATTACAGAAGATGGACTCACTCCCGCTAACATACATAAATCCACTGAACCCTCTGTATGCCCTGTTCTAACAAGCGTACCGCCATCTTTAGCGATAAGAGGAAAAATATGTCCTGGTTTGACAAGTTCGTTCGCATGACTAATAGGATTTGCCAAGATTTTAATCGTCTCATCTCTCTCTGCCGCAGAGATACCTGTCAGAGCATTTTTTGCATCCACAGAGACGGTAAAAGCTGTCTCATAAGAGGATGTATTAGAGTTTACCATCGGATTGAGTTCAAGACGGGTTGCGATAGATTTACTAAGTGCTACACAGATTAAACCTCTCGCGTTTGTAGCCATGAAGTTTACATGCTGTGGGGTCGAAAAAGCTGAGGCGTAAACTAAGTCACCCTCGTTTTCTCTATCCTCATCATCAATCATGATGACCATGTTCCCTTTTTTTATCTCTTGGATTGCTTCTAATACTCTTTGAATAGGTGTCATATTTTCTTCTTTTTTTAAATTATTAGCGATTATATACACTTTTAACTAAAAAGCACTTGACAAACAGAGTTGTTTTACCTATAATTTCGCTCCAACAAACATGGTACGCTAGTTTGTTTGAGTATCGCGGAATAGAGCAGTTCGGTAGCTCGTCGGGCTCATAACCCGAAGGTCATAGGTTCAAATCCTGTTTCCGCAACCAAATTTCCACAGTACAAATATTGGGGTGTCGCCAAGCGGTAAGGCAGTAGCTTTTGGTGCTACCATTCAGGGGTTCGAATCCCTTCACCCCATCCACCTTTTAACACTTCAAATGTCGCGGAATAGAGCAGTTCGGTAGCTCGTCGGGCTCATAACCCGAAGGTCATAGGTTCAAATCCTATTTCCGCAACCAATCACACACAAAATATTTTTCTTTTACATATCATCCAGAGAATATCCAAGATATTGAACTTCATATTTTTCATATTTAGCTAGTAGTTTTATCGATTTTTTTTGCAGTTTATTCATATCTATTTTTTCAGCTCTTCTTTTAACTTCAGCAATTAACATAGTTTTACTTTCACTGTTTACTCCCACTATATCGATTTCATTTTCATTGCCTCGCTCCCAATAAGTGCCAATATCTGAATAATTATTGGATAACTTCAACTGTTCTATAAAATATTTCTCTAAAAAACGACCACTATAAGTAGTGTAGTCACGGTTAACTATATCTTTTACATACACATAGTTTTCTATTTCAATGGCACTTTTATATTTATAAATAAATCTAAACCAGAAGTTGAAGAAGTTATCTATAATCTCATATTTAACTGTTCTACTCCCCTCTTTTGCAAAGATAGGCTTCACTTTTTTAATGATTGTATACTCATTTTCAAGCCTATCTAAATACCCACCTACATTTTTACCTAAGATACCTTCTATCTCTACTCTTGCCGTCTTAGATGAGGCTATAAGAGAGAGGATTGAGAAATATGTAGTGTACTCTTTTCCAAACTCTTCAACTAGTAAGTTTTTACCCTCTTCTAAAAAGAGTGAGTGCTCATCAAAAACAAGATTAAGTTGTTGTTCTAATGTATAAGCACGCTTATCTACAAGTATCTCAACATATTTTGCTACCCCACCTGTCAATATATAAAAACACAATAAATCATCATTCGTATATGCTGGATAGTTCTCTTGCATAATCTCTTTAATTGTTTTAACGGTGAAGGGCTTGAGATGAATCTTGTTGTTTGCACGACCAAAAAGAGGCTCTTTTTTGTCTTCAAATATCTTTTTCATGAGTGAATAGATTGAACCGCTTAGGATGAGATTTATCTTCGTAATCTCTTTATAACTATCCCAAATGTTTTGCATATCAGAGTAGATGCTATCGTTGATTTGCAGGAACTCTTGGAACTCGTCAATAACAAGTGTAAAAGATTTTGTTTTAGCTAGTTCCATGAGATACTCAAACAGATCTATAAACTTCGTTATTTGCCCAAAGAGTTTTACATCTAATGCCTTTTGGATAATAGATATAAACTCTTCACACAAAAGTACTTCATTTTTCTTTGAAACAAACAGATAGACTTTCTCTTTATAAGCCTCTTGAATCAGCTTCGTTTTTCCAATGCGTCTTCGTCCAACGATAACTGTCATCTTCGAAGACTCTTTTGAGGAGTGTTCAATCTCTCTTAAATTTTCAAGCTCTTTTTCTCTGTTATAAAATTTCATGTTAAACCACACTTATAGTAATATGTATTATTGTAATATGTATTACTATAATATTATTTTGTATTAATGTCAAGGGTTAAGAAGTAAATCCATGCCAAAGATTTCCACATGCCAAAGACATTAAACATTTACAACTAAGAAACCACCCTATCCAGTCTAAAGCTCTTGCTTATACATCATTCACCAAGAACGTTTCTTAAATACAATATACGCTCATCTACAAGCATATAGGGTCCATGGTAGTTCAGAAACCTTGTGATTGGACCGCTATCTAACAAGTCTGTACTTCTTAGTGCTGTTTCTGCTCCTTTTGGATCATAGCCTGCACTTATCATCAAGCGGATTCCAAGAGCATCTGCATCTTTTTCCATAATATTGCGCATTTTGTACTCATCAAGTTCTTTTATTCTCTCGGGTAAGGTGTGTCCCAAAAGGAGGTGTGCTAATTCATGAGCAACAAGAAATGCAATTTCGTCATCTCGTTTGAGCAGTTTTGCCGCTCCAAAATCCACAGCTATTTCTCTCTTGTACGCCCTTGCACTATGCTTCTCTGAGTCAACCAACATAAAACTATAATCACATGCCATATCTGGTGTGAGGTTAAATGTATGCTTGCTTTTGTCTCGTAGTATGCCAAGACGCAAGTTTGGTGATTGTATCCCCTCCTTCAATAGCTTTTTAAATACATCATCCGACTCGGCATCAGACCAGAGGTTGTCATTTACTGAAACAATTACATCACCCGCAAGCAGCCCTGCTCTGTATGCAGCACCCTTGGGCGTCACATAAGTAACCATTGGCTCTTTTTGCAGGTTGAACGCTTCAATGGCTAGTTCTTGTTGCTCCTTGCTTGCCTCTTCATTTACAAACATATATATGAAACCATAGTCTGTTATCTGCCTAGAACAGAGTGAACTATTTGCCACAAGAATATTATGCTTAATTGTAAAAACTCTGTTAAACTGAGTATATAAACTGCGCACGCCTTCGACTGTCTGAGGGGGAGTATATGCTTTAGTCGATGCACATCCTGCAATGAACATAAGCATGGTAATAAGGTTTACTATTTTCAACACTCTCTTCTCCTTTATTTGCACTCTTGATTTTTGAGTTCTTCTCATTGCCAAGCGCACTTAAGACTCTTATATTTTCTTTAGCAACTTATTATGCAGACCTGATAGCAGCAATAACGCTACAATAGCACCGATTAAAGCGTAAAACATGTCGGACTGGGCATCCCATTCGTAGCCTTGCGTTCCAAGAAAAGCATCTGCTGAAGCTCCTTGTGCAACGGCAGTCCACCATTCAATCATTTCATAACAAGCACTGATAGCTAAGCAGATTGAAGTGACAATAAAGCTGAGCCATTTTCCTTTTTGCAGTGGAGAAGTTCTTAAAAGGATTTCATGTGCAACCATGGCAGGAATAAATCCCTGTGCAAAATGCCCTATTTTATCATAGTTGTTACGTTCAAACCCGAACCACTCTTGCATCCAAAAACCAAGAGGAACTTCTGCATATGTGTAGATCCCACCCACGGCAAGAATAAGAAAATGTAAAATGAGTAGCCAATATATCAATGTAGTGAACTGAAATTTTTTAAAAGTTACTATTAAAATTGGGAGACCGATGAGAATGGGGGAAACTTCCATCAACCAAGTGAACCTGTCAAAAGTAAAAATAAAAGAGATTGCCAAGATGAGTAAAGAACAGGCGGTGAAGTAAATGATTTTAGTTTTTTCTTTCAAGGCTTTTTCCTATAATATTTGAAAATTAGCGAAAAATATGTAACGATTTATTGAACGAATAGTATATACACAACAGCCTTAAATTTTAAAATCAAACTAAAAGCGAGCTGATATTTATATCGACCCATTTCCACATGCCAAAGAGGAGCCATCCCTTCCAAAGCAGAGTATATTTTTTCTTAAAACTTCTTCGATATAATTTTGCCCATGAAAACACTAATAACACTACTCATAATAAGCACCCAAGCCCTTTTTGCCATCACATCTGTCGCTCCTGTAGAGATTGGAGATGATGTTGGTTTACACACAAAAGTTGAAGTCTCTTTGGAGACAAAGCGTGGGAACACGGACAAAGACAACTATAAAGCATCTCTACGCGTCACCTATGATAGCAATGCAAGCTACGCAATGTGGGCAGAAGTCTCGGGAGAATATGGACAAACGAGCACAGTTGAAGATACAAATAAACTCTACTCACACGTAAGATACATCCATAAGATTACAGAGGAAGTCGTAAGAGCTGAAGTGTTTGCACAGCTTCAAAAAGATGAATACAAACTCATACAAGAGAGAGCCGTAACTGGAGCAGGAGCAAGATTTAGAATCTTTGACCTCTTTGGCAAAGGAAAAGGTTACGCTGGGATTGGCGGACTTTTTGAGCGTATAGACTATATACAAAACACCTATGCTAACCCTAGTGAAGAGAACATTAGACTCAACAGTTATCTCGCTTACTCCATAGATTTTGGGGAAAAGTCTTCTTTTTCTTATACTTTTTACTACCAACCCCTCTATAATGACATCAATGATTATGTAGGAACACATGACGCTGAATTAAAACTTCCTATTCACAAAAACCTCTATCTAAAAGTTGCCCTATCGTATAACGCAGACTCCAAGCCACCTCTGGGTGTTAAAGGGTATGATTTCACTCAAGAAACTGCGCTAATGCTTAAGTTTTAAGAGCATAAGTAAAAAATCCACATGCCAAAGCGCGGACGAAACAGAGTTGTTTCCTCCTTTTAAATTACAACCTAAATCTCAAGCAGTGTCAAAGCGATAACGCTATTTCTATAGTTATCACTTACCTTATACTCCCTATACCCTTTTGAGCGCGTAGAAGCTAAAAGAAAGCTCTT
>PETN01000015.1 GCA_002781365.1 Sulfurimonas sp. CG01_land_8_20_14_3_00_36_23 | reverse complement strand
GTGGCATAAGGTTACAGGTGATGAAGGGAATTAAGATTTAAAAAAAGTTGTCTTGACTTTTTGGGGTAGCATACTAAAGTTTAAAGTCAAAAGAGACCCTCTTAGTATCCAAAAGCTTTATTTCTTTGATCCTGAACTCAAAGAGTATTTTGAGCTAAACTACAGAAAGCTTTATGCTCCCGATATGACCATCTGGGATCTTTATGCAGCTAAGAGGTATCTCAAAGAGCACAGCATCAAAGACACAAACGAAGATGATCTCTTTGATGCTTACGAACGGCTGGCACATATAGAAAAACAAGCTAAAGAGAAAACAGTCAAACATAAGATGAGAAAAGGTAAAGCACCTAAAATGACTGAGATTAAGTCAAAACTTAAAACGGAACCTGAAGTTGTTAAAGAAAAAGAGACTAAACAAGCTGATAATGTTTTTGATGACCTTTTTGAGAACATCGAAACATTCAGTATTAAAGAATAGCAAATGAATATTGAGCTCACAGAAGAAACGAAAATAATACTTAACAGCTCTGATGAAGAGAGGATAAAATATATCAATGAAGAGTATTGGATCGACTATCCTATCGCTCAAAACATCTTAGAAAAGATGAAAGATATTTACGATTTTGGCTATGGTAAAACACGCCACATCAGCATCCTACTTGTGGGTGGGAGCAACAACGGAAAGACATCTTTGCTCAAACAGTTTTTAGAGAAGCATCCACCGTATGATTATAATATTGATGGCGAACAACCTGATTGGATTACAGATGAGTTTTTTGATAAATATACAGGCATCGGCAGACCTGTTTTATATGTCATCTCACCTACCGAACCAAGCGAGAGCAGACTCTATAGCATTATTTTAGAGCAGTTAAATATACCTTATAAAACGCGGGATTCTTTGGATGTCAAAGCCAAACTCGTAGAATACTACCTCAAAGCTCTTAATGTCAGAGTACTTATCATCGATGAGATTCACAATATTCTCAATGGCTCACCAGCGAGACAAAAGCAGATCATGAGTGCCATAAGAGATTTGAGCAGCAAACTGACAATGCCCGTCATTTTAGCAGGGGTTAAAGAAGCTTTGCGTGCTGTCAATACAGAAGATCAAATCAGTAGCAGATATCGACCAGAGTATCTCACCAAATGGAAGATGGATAAAGACTATATCAGTCTCTTAGCCACCACAATCAGCAAACTACCTCTCAAAAAGCAATCTACTATCATTAACAAAGAAGACGCACAAGAGATTCTTGAGCTATGCAATGGCTACATAGGGGAGATTGTAAATCTCATCAAAGCAGCTGCTATACATGCCATCAAAACGGGAAGTGAGAGAGTTACCATTAAAGAGATAAAAGAGTGCGGATTCAACACCTTGCAAAACATTCATAAGACTATGAATCTCAAAAATATATGATCAAAAAAATAAACTTTCCAGAGCTTCAAAATGAAAAGTTTACAATCATCCCTTTGCCATTTGAAGATGAAATACTCTCTTCTTGGATAGTTCGTACAGCCTACGCACACAAGACCCATCCACATACTTTTACTAACCAATACCTTAACTATAGACCTCATGCTTTTTTCCTAACAGAGAGTGATATCACACTAGATGAAGATATGATAAAAACTATCGAAGAGAAAAGCTATCATAAAATCGATATCCATTCTCTTATGTTAAAAACATACTCAGGATATATTCAAGAAAATATCTATGAAAATAATCCAACTACATTTTTCACTCATCAGAAATATTGCCCCGTCTGTCTAAGGGAAGATAAAGTGCCCTATTTTAGAAAAAAATGGCGGGTTGTTTTTTACAATATCTGTCATAAACATCAATGCCGTCTCTATGAGCATTGCCCTGAGTGTAAAACAAAACTCGACATCTCAAAAATGTATGAAAACAAGCTACCTTACACACACTGTCATCATTGTGGATTTAAACTACAAAGAGGGAGAAGACTGCCAATACATAAAAAACATATTTTAAGCCTAGAATATCAAAACAAGATTTTTCAAACTATTGAAGATGGGTATATTCAGCTTGGCGAAACCCCTGTCTACTCGTTTTTATTTTTTGAAGTATTTTCAAAACTCTCCAAGCTTATACTTCTCAACAGCAAACATCGTTTCATAGACAAACATTCGCTATTTTCACTCGTAAAAAATGCCGAGCAACATAAAATAAACCATCCGATATTCAAAAAAATTGATGCGAAAGCGCAATCAGCGCTTTTTGGATTGATTATGTATATTTTTGAAGATTTTTCGCATAACTTAGAAGCTTATATCTTAGTAAACGACCTTACATATCACGATTTGACTACAAAGGTTCAGGATATACCGTTTTGGTATGAAACAGCCGTTAATGAAATTACACCTCGATATCTGCCACATAGTGTGACGGTTACAAAGGAAGAAGTTGAGCATGCAGGGCAATACTTAAAGTCCACAGGCAAAGAGATTAACAAAGCGAATCTAACTAAACTGCTAGGTTGTAATTTTGGAAGTAATGATAATAAATTAAAGACCTTACTTTAGTTAAAATACCACTCCCTCTTATCTCATGTAATATACTTTTTTAGATTTAGTAGGTTCATTTGTATTTATTTGATGTAATTTATTAATCTTATCTGTATTAATTTCATACAAGTCATCTATCCCTTTGTGTAATTGTTTTTTTGTTTCTAATAACTCAATAATTCGTTCAACATAAACTGGAATGCCATGTGTATTCCATCCATAAATTGTAGGTCTTGAGATTCCAAAGTATGCAGAAAACTTCGTAATATCCATATCCACAGCACTTATTCTACTTTTGAATTGTTCTAAGGTAAGTTCAGATTTTAATGATTTTGTTCTAGTCTTGCCATAATAGTTCTGTTCATTATTTCGTTTTTCATCATTTTCTTTTTTTGTATTATTTTCATACATATTTAAACCTTTTATAAGTAAAAGAATATTAAAATAATATAACTTATAAAAACATTAAAGGGTTATTATGAAAAGTATTAAAGCAATCGATTTCTTCAGTGGAGCTGGAGGGATGACAAAAGGGCTTCAATTAGCAGGTATCGATGTATTTGCAGGAGTTGATTTTGAGCCATCATGTAAAGATACTTATGAAAAAAACAATAATGCTAGGTTTATTAATAAAAGTATTGTTGATATTACAGCTAAAGAAATAAAGAGTCTTTTTAAAGATAATATTTCTAAAGGTGATTACACTATGTTAGCTGGATGTGCACCTTGCCAACCATACAGTATGATTAATACTAGAAAAAAACAAGATGATGATAGAAAAACACTGTTAGATGAGTTTAGAAGAATTATTAATGGTGTTAAACCACATTTTGTATTAATGGAAAACGTAAGCAGATTAAATGAAGAGAATCCTTATTTTTTTAAATTTATTGATATGCTTGATAAGAATGGTTATAAACACGAATATAAAGTATTGAATGCAAAAGATTATGGTGTAGCCCAAAATAGAAAAAGATTATTTTTAATAGCTACAAGAGTAAAAAAATTAAATCTTTCATTTGATAATATAAAAGCAAAAAAACAAGTTACTCTAAAAGATGTTATATCACATTTAGAACCAATCAAACATAATAATCCGTCAAAAAATGATATTTTACATAAATCAAAAGAGCTTAATGACATTAATCTCAGAAGAATACAATCAACACCACTCAATGGTGGACTTAGAACTGCTTGGAGTGATGAGTTAAAACTTAATTGTCATAAAAATAAACAAGTTTTTCTTGATAATTACGGAAGACTCGCTTGGGATAAATTGAGTTCTACAATTACTACAAAATTTAACCAATATTATAGTGGAAGATTTGGGCATCCAGAGCAAGATAGAGGGAGTGTAATAAATTCTGTGTCAACACCTAATTTCTCTTAAAATTGTATCATAAAAATGCTAGCCAATGGCATTTTACAGACCTAATCCTAAAGC
>PETN01000039.1 GCA_002781365.1 Sulfurimonas sp. CG01_land_8_20_14_3_00_36_23 | reverse complement strand
TTTTGTGAAAACCATGAGTCTTTATTGAACTCAACCATTTTATAATATTTGGTTGGTTAATTTATTATACGAAGGAGTAAAATGAAACGCATTCTCTGGTTTAGGCGTGACTTGCGTCTAAATGACAACCCTCTCTTGGCACTTGGTGGCGAGGTTTTGCCTATCTTTATTTTTGATACAGACATCTTAGCTAAATTGCCAAAAGAGGATAAGCGAGTCAGCTTTATCTTTTGGCATGTGGAAATACTCAAAAAAAATCTTTTGGCATGTGGATTGGAGCTCAAACTCTTTTACGGAAAACCTGAAGATGTCTTTGACCTCTTGCTACAAAAGCACGATTTTGATGAAGTTGTGGCATGTGGAGATTATGATGCTTACGCAAAAGCGCGTGATTTGAAGATTTCGCATAAACTCCATTTTCGCTACCTTGAAGATACTTATATCTTCAAACACAACGAGGTTTTAAAAGAGAATGGCTCTGCCTATCTTGTTTTTACTCCCTTTTATAAAAAAGCGAGAGCCATTTTGGAGCATAAAAATATTCAAGAGAGTTTTTTGGCAGAGAGTCAGCTTATAGACGAAAACTACAGTGGCATAACAGAAGTTCAAAAGAGTGGCGAAGTTGTTGTGCTTGCGTTTGCGATGGAGAGTCTAGGCTTTGAGAGCGTTGCACTAAACTTTACAAATCCACATGCCAAACTTGAAATCTTTAAAGATAAAATCAACAACTATAAAGAGCAAAGAGATTATTTGGATGTCGATGTAACTTCAAACCTAAGTGCTGATTTACGCTTTGGGACTATCGGGGTGCGAGAAGTTTTACGTTTTGTGATGGAGCTCAAAGGGCAGGATATTGAGCCATTTATACGTCAGCTTCTCTTTAGGGATTTTTACGCGTACTTACTTTTCCACATGCCAAGAATCGAGAGTGAAAATTATAAATATACTTTTAATGGCATAGAAGATGAAGAGAAATATGCGAGATTTTGTGAGGCAAAAACAGGTGTTCCCATAGTAGATGCAGGCGTTCGTGAACTTCTACAAACAGGGAATATGCACAACCGAGTCCGTATGGTCGTTGCCTCGTTTTTTACAAAAGATTTACTCCTGCCATGGCAGTGGGGCGAGAAGTTTTTCGCGCAACATCTCCTAGACTATGACAAGGCTTCCAATGTTCTCTCATGGCAGTGGAGTGCAGGCACGGGTGTGGATCCACAACCCTATTTTAGAGTTTTTAACCCCTATCTTCAAAGTAAAAAGTTTGATAAAGAGGGCGCATATATAAAAAAATATATTATAGAGCTTTGGCATGTGGAAAGTAAGTACTTGCATGATGAGAACTATCTTTTAAAGAGTCAAATCCAAGGCTATCCACAGCCAATGGTATCGCACAAACAAGCCGCCAAAGAAGCGATAGAACTTTTTAGAAACTGATTTATACCTCCAACAGACATAAAAGCACTACCAGCAGATGTAACAAATCTATATAATTTACTCACATAAAATGTAAATTTGCAAAGCCATCGGCTGAGCCTATACGAAAGATATAAACTTACAAGGATTTTAAAATGCCACACATTGTACTAGAAAATATAAACGCAACAAAAGAGGCTTACGAAGCAGTCCAACCCTTTACAAATAAGATAGAGGGCGGAATGCTCAAAGTGATGTATAAGTTCATCAACTCGACTGAGCAGACAGTACTTATCGAGGCTTTGGCGATTGAAAATGGTAAGAACCAAAACTTTTTTGTGCAACTCTCTCAAAAAAAGTCGAGTCTGACGGTGAGGCTTTTACCATTAACAGACCCCGAAAAAACTAACGGTGTTAAAAGCATCATGGCACTCATCGCAAAGCAGATAAAAGATTCCAATGCGAACATCGTTTATGGTAAAAACAACTTAGAAGATTTTTTAATCGAGTAAGGAGTTAAAAGTATGTTTACAACAACTATTAAAAGCACGCTGATAGAAGAGGCATATATGATTTATGAGTGCTCTCTCATCGACGTACTCAGCTATGGCGATCATGCTATGTTTATAGCAGAGGTCAATCTCATCTTAAACAAAGAAGATAAAAATATTGCCCCAACACTTTTCATGGGCAGAGGTTTTTATGAGACGACTTCACAAAAGCCATTACGAATTGACATATAAAGAGTACCAACTTCCTCAAAATAGAGTTATACTCTCTAAAATAATGGAGGTGTAAAATGAAAGTAGCGATTACTGGAGCGAGTGGGTTTGTAAGCTCGCATCTGATTAAAACATTTACCGACTTCGTAAGTATTCACAGAGATGAGAGTGAAGATGAGATTTTATCCAAGCTTGAAGGCGTGGATGTTGTCTTTAACCTTGCTGGTGCGCCTATTATCAACAAATGGAGCGAGAGCTACAAAAAGGTTCTTCTCTCTAGTCGTGTAGATACAACGAGAACGCTGGTAAACGCCATAAACAAAAGCGAAGTGAAACATTTTATTTCAACTTCTGCCGTAGGTGCTTACCCTGATGATGCCCCTTTTGATGAGAGTTTTAAAGGGTATGGAGAGGATTTTTTGGCAACGCTGACACAGCTGTGGGAAGCAGAAGCATCCAAGTGTACAAAGCCGACAACTATTATCCGTTTTGGGGTGATTTTGGGGAGTGATGGCGGAGCGTTGGCGCAGATGTTGCCACCTTTTAAAGTAGGTCTTGGCGGCATTATCGGCGATGGAAAGATGATGACAAGCTGGATAGATGTGGATGACTTGGTGCGTGTGTACGAATACATTTTAGAAAACAAACTCACAGGCACTTTCAATGCAACAGCACCAAACCCAGTCACGAATTATGTGTTTACAAAAGCACTAGGAAAAGTGCTCCACCGCCCAACATTTTTACCTCTTCCTGTATTTGTTCTCAAACTACTTTTTGGTGAAGGTTCCACTGTGCTCACAGGTTCAAAAGAGGTTTATCCAAAAGCACTTCTCGATGCAGGGTTTGAGTTTCACTACCCAGAGATAAACGCTTCACTAGAACATCTACTTGCTTAATCTTTCCACATGCTAATCTTTTTGGCATGTGGAAATAAAGTGAATGCTTAGAGATACTTTTTCAAATTTGGGGACTAGCTATGTGTAGAGTCTGGAGTTTCAGTATGCTCTAAAGCTTCTTCTTCATGCTCTTTTAGCTTATGCAGTTTTTTTAACTTTTTCGTTAATGCAGTTTTTTTTGTATTAGAATCGATTACTATTAAAGTCCAGCCTACAATCCAAACCCCAGCTGTTAAGAGTGATATTATAAAATGTAAAAGATGGTGAACTTTTAGAGCATGTAGTTTGTGTTTAGTATCTTTAATTCTAGAGTCAAGGCTTTGCTCTATATCTTCCTCAACTTCACTATTAGACTCTTTTAAACCTTTTGTACCCTTACTCATTGTATATCCTTAATATATTTTTAAGATTAGTAGTTGCATTAGACGCATAACTATTTCTTCAGATTATTATATATCAAATAATTTAAATAAATAATAAATATATAGCAAAATTATGTGATAAAAATTTGATAAGAAAAAAAGTAGCAAATTTTTAAAGCTTCTTGTTACTTGAGCAAACATTCCACATGCCAAAAAATCTCAGCATGTGGAAATCACCAACCGACAAATATCCCCTACAAACAAAGCCTTGAGTTTTATACAATAAAATAAAAATTGAGGTGTTTTATGAAAAGAGCTATTTTACTTATGAACATGGGCGGTCCGAACAATCTTGATGAAGTTGAGATGTTTTTAACCAATATGTTTAACGATAAGCGTATTATCGGGGCACCAAAACCAATCCGCTCATTGATAGCAAAATATATCACTTACAAAAGAAAGGATGAGGCAAAAGAGAACTACGCCCATCTTGGTGGGAAGTCTCCGCTTGTAAGACATACACAAGAGCTCATAAAAAAACTAGAATCCAAGATAACAGATGCCTCTATTCACATGGTTATGCGCTACACACCTCCTTTTGCACAAGAGGTTTTAGAAAACCTAAGAGATATAGATGAGTTTTACGCCATCCCGCTTTACCCTCACTACTCTTCGACCACTACGCTCTCAAGCTATGATGATTTGTATGAGACATTTGACAAACTGCGTATCAAAGCGAGAGTGAAAACTATAGATGATTATTACAGTGAGAGCCACTATATTGACTCTATTGTAGAGCGTATCAAAGAGAGTCTTGATGGGGAAGACCCCTCTGAATATGAGTTGATATTTTCGGCGCATGGACTACCGCAGAGAATCATAGATAAAGGGGATAGTTACCAAAAACATATTCGTGCCAATGTTTACCATGCGCGCAAAGCATTGATACTAGAAGGGATAGATTTTCACAATACCCATCTTGCGTATCAGTCTCGCTTAGGTCCCCTAGAGTGGATTCGCCCCTATTTGGAAGATAAACTCAAAGCTTTGAAAAAGAGAAAAGTCATCATCTTTCCTATCGCTTTTACGGTGGATAACTCAGAGACGGAGTTTGAGCTTGAGATAGAGTTCAGAGAAAAAGCGGAGGCGATGGGGTTTGAGTCCTATAGAGTTGCAAAAGCACCCAATAGCAACCCTGAGTTTGTGAAGTGTCTCACAAATATTTATGAAACTATGAAACTATCGTAAAAGAGGCTTGATGAAAGATTTTGCAGTGGTTGGTTCAGGCGTAGGTGGAAGTTCTATTGCCGCTCTACTGAGTGCCAAAGGTTTCGATGTTGTTTTGTTTGAGAAAGAGCCTTATCTTGGCGGATGTAGTTCCTCTTTTTCTCATCGAGGCCACACATACAACACGGGAGCGACAACACTTGCAGGGTATGAGGATGGCTTTATAGTCAAAGAGGTTTTTGACGCTATCGGTTTTACCCCTGATGTTGTTCTGACTGACCCCTCTATAGTTGTCATCCAAAAGAGTAAAATAACTCCACGCTACAAAGAGTTTGAACGCTTTTTTGAACATTTAAACAAAAACTTTCCACATGCCAAGAATCGAGCGTTTTGGGAGTTGGTATATAACATAAATAGGGAGTTTTATAAGCTAAATGGACACTACTACGCAAATGCAAATCTCTTTAAAAAGATAAAATCGCTGATCAGTTTTGTGCCTCTTTTAGTGAAGTTTCAAAGCTACCTTCGCGTCGATGCGCATAGTTTCATAGAGGAGTTTTTTGGAGGTTTAGATAAAGAGTATTGGGATTTTTTAGAGTCGCAGATACGCATCGTTGCACAAGCTCCAACAAAAGAGATAAACTTCTTTACAGCGGCAATCTCTTTGGCTTATACCTTCAACGAAAACCACTATGTCAAAGGCGGTTTTAGTTCTCTCTTTGACGCGATGACAAAAGATGTACAAGAGATACAAACAAAGAGTGAAATCCTAAACATAGTTGGGTATAAAGAGTACTTTGAACTTCATACAAAAGATAAAAGTTTCACCGCTAAAAAAGTGATACTCAACGCAACTGTGTATGAGAGCGGAAAACTTTTTAGCGATAGCAAAATAAAAAACTACTATAAAAAGTATGAAAAACTGGACAATCACCAAAGCTCCTTTATGCTCTACATGAGTATAAAGAGCGATAAAGCGTTTCATCATCACTATCAGATTATTGAGGATGAGATATTTCCACATGCCATATCTAAAGCGATTTTTGTCTCCTTCTCAGATGTGAACGATGAGCAAATCGCACCAAAAGGGTACTACAGTATCACCGCTTCGATTCACACAGACAGCAGATTTTGGGAGGATGCACGCAGCTATAAAGCGCAAAAAAAAGAGCTAGAGGATATACTATATAAAACGATTTTAAAAAGAGTCAAGATTGAAGCGTGTGAAGTGGTAGAGTGTTTTAGTGCCTCTTCAAAAACTTTTAAACACTACATCAACAGATCACAACTCGGAGGCAATGCAATCACCATGAAAAACTTTCTCCCATTTTTACCTGGAAATGATACCTCTGTGAAAGATTTATACAATGTCGGCGATACGGTGTATGCGGCGCAGGGGTGGAGTGGTGTGATGATGGGTGTCAAAAATCTCCAAAGACTTCTAGATGTATAACATCGCCTTACATATTAAGTCAAAAGATTGGCTCTATATTTTGCTCATAGGTATCTTTTTTGGGATGTTTCTCTCAGCACTTGGGTATATGCTCTTAGCTTATCCATGGATAGATGGAGCTTTTTTTGGTGTGCTTCTTGGGTTTAGTATTAGTCTCTTTTCTTTGGCTTTTATCTCCTACATCAACAAAAATATCTTGCCTAAACTCGGCGAGATTTACTGGCTACCACTCTCTATACTTTTTTCATTCTTATCAGGTTTTTTAGGCACGCTCGTTGGAGCTTCGCTCGCTCGATTGTTTGGACTAAAACTTATCCCTGCGTTTGAGAACCAAATCGGCGTAGTAGCTTTTTTGATAGGAGTTTTGACCTATATTGTCGGGGCTTTGCTCTATAGGTTTGTTAAGATGCGCAATCAAAAAGATGTTATAGACCATGCGTATGTGCAGAGTCGTTTGCGTTCCCTTGAGACACAGCTCAATCCCCACTTTTTATTTAATGCACTCAACTCCATTGCAGAACTTATCCATCAAGATGCGGAAAAAGCGGAGATGGCAGTTTTAAAGGTCTCCTCCTTTTTGCGTAACACGATGAATGAAAAAGCACTTTTGGATTTGAGCGATGAGATAAAAAATGTGCAAGATTATGTAGAGCTTGAAAATATTCGCTTCTCAGGAAAAATAAAACTCCACATACTCCATAGAGTTCCAAGATGGAGCGTTCCAAAATTTTCTATTCAGCTTATTGTAGAAAATGCTATAAAGCATGGCTTTATGGGTGATAAGCGCGCTCTAAATATTTTTATAGAATTTGATATAAATGAGAAGCGTATCAGTGTTAGAAATGATGGAAAAGAGATGAAGAGTAGGAGATTTGGAGTAGGATTAAACAATCTCAACCAAAGGTTAGAACTCCTCTGTGGTGGGCATGTGGAAATGAAAAATATGGATGAGAGTTGCTTTAGTATCTATGTAGGAGAGTGTTGTGAAAATATTAATCGTTGATGATGAAGCGCTTGCTCGCGCAAGACTTTTACGAATGTTAAATACCTTGGGCTTGGACGATGTGACAGAAGTAAGTTCTGCAGATGAGGCGATACAAGCTCTAAAAGCATCAAAATTTGACCTTGCCTTTTTAGATATAAACATGCCTCAAGTAAGTGGCTTAGAACTTGGCTATGAGCTGAGGTATATTGATGCAAATGTAGCGATTGTCTTTCAAACAGCCTATGATGAACATGCTTTAAAAGCCTTTGACATAGGAGCGGTTGGCTATTTGGTAAAGCCTTATAGTATAGAGCAGTTAAAACAGGTTGTAGAGCGTCTAAACACTCCAAAAGCAAAAGAGGAAGAGCTACGCATCATGAGTAAAAATGGAGAGAACTATCTGCTTCTAAAGCCCCAAGAGATTTACTACGTTAAAGCGGACTTATCAGAGGTCATGCTACGAAGTGCAAAAGGGTTTTCCTACTATGCACAAAAAATATCTGACATAGAGAAAAAACTTGAAGCCTATAACTTTGTAAAGATTCATCGCTCCTATCTCATAAATATAGATGAGATTAAGCATATAGAAACCATAGAGCAAAGTAAGTTGAGGTTTTCATTTAAAAACAGTGCTGACCAGATAGAATCTAGTAAAGATGGCGCCAAAGCGTTTAGGGAAAAGTTTTCAGTTTAAAGCCTAATTTAAAGGTGTTTCAATAGATATACTTTAACTAACTGCTATAATTTTAAAAATTATCCTAAATTGGAAAAAGTATGAATTATGATGTGATAGTAGTTGGTGGTGGGCATGCAGGCGTAGAAGCAGCTCTCTCCAGCGCAAGAATGGGAAACAAAACTTTAATGATTTCTATGTTGGCTGAAAATGTTGGTGCCACAAGTTGTAATCCTGCCGTTGGCGGTTTGGCAAAAGGACATTTAGTGCGTGAGATTGATGCGCTTGGCGGTCAAATGGGACTTATAACGGATGATGCAGGAATACAATTTCGCATACTCAATCAAACAAAAGGTCCAGCTGTACGAGGAAGTCGTGCTCAAATCGATATGGATAAGTATCGTGTTATTGCAAGAAACACAGTTTTAAATACACCAAACTTGGATTTAGTTCAGGAGATGGTGGAGAGTTTGATTGTTGAAGAGGGTGAAGTTAAAGGTGTAAAAACAAACCTTTTAAATGCGTACAGTGCAAAAAAAGTCATCATCACAAGTGGTACATTTTTAAAAGGGCTTATCCATATAGGTGAGATAAAACAAGAAGGGGGGCGCTTTGGAGAGCAGAGCAGTCGCTCTTTGAGTGACTCTCTTTTGGCATGTGGATTAGAGATGGGAAGACTTAAAACAGGGACTTGTGCAAGGATAGATGCCTCGAGCATAGATTTTTCTGTGATGGAAGAGCAGCCAGGTGATGCGGTTCCAAGCCCTTTTAGTTTTAGAACAGATAAAAAAGAGTTCGTAAAAAACAAGAAGCAACTCCCATGTTTTATCGCTTATACAAATCAAACGACGCACGACATTATCGAAGGTAATTTTTACCGAGCACCGATGTTTACAGGTCAGATAGAGGGTAAAGGTCCTAGATATTGCCCAAGTATCGAAGATAAAATAAATCGTTTTAGAGATAAAGATAGACATCACCTCTTCTTAGAACCACAAACTATGGATGCAACGGAATACTATATAAATGGTATGAGTACATCTCTGCCACCAGATGTTCAACAAGATATGATTCATTCAGTGCATGGCATGGAAAACGCAAAAATCGTCCGCTATGGCTATGCGATAGAGTATGATTTTGTAGATCCAAGAGAGCTTCGCCATTCACTTGAGACGAAAAAGGTAAAAGGGCTCTATTTAGCGGGTCAGATAAATGGAACAACTGGATACGAAGAAGCAGCCGCACAAGGATTGATGGCAGGTATCAATGCCTCTTTGTCTCTTCAAGAAAAAGAGCCTTTAGTCTTAAGAAGAGATGAGGCGTACATCGGTGTTCTTATAGATGATTTGGTAACCAAAGGGACAAAAGAGCCTTATAGAATGTTTACTTCACGTGCTGAGTTTAGACTTCTTTTAAGAGAAGAGTCCGCAGATACAAGATTGAGCTATTATGGAAATGAGCTAGGCTTGATAGATGATGAAGTTTATGCAAAAGTTGTCCTAAAAAATAAGCAGATAAAAGAGGGTGCTTTAGCTTTAGAAGAGACAAAATTTACTCCAAACAAAGAGTTTATAGCCTTTTTAGCGACTATGGATGAAGAGCCAATCAAAGATGTCTCAACAGCACAACAGCTTGTCGCGAGAAAAAGTTTTGATGTTGAGAAGATGGTAAAACTTATGCCAGAGTTTGAACAGTATGAAGAGTATATAAAAGAAGAGATTTTAGTAGAGGGCAAATATGCTCGTTACATTGAGAAGCAGGGCGAAGAGATAGAGCGCATGAAGAAGTACCTTCGTGTAACGATTCCAGAAGGTTTTGATTTTAAAAGTGTGAGTGGACTCTCAAAAGAGATAGTAGAAAAACTAGAAACATTCAACCCTCCTACTCTGCAAGCGGCAATCGGTATAAGTGGTGTAACACCAGCGGCGATAGAGATACTACATATTTATATAAAAATAGCTAAAAATAGGCGATAAAATGAAGTTTTTTTACTATGTACATACGGGTCATCGTATCGGCTTAGATAGGTTTAGAAGGGCAGCAACTATTATCCGTTCTCTTGGGGATATAGACATTACTCTCTTATGTTCAGACTTCCGTATTGCACATATTGCAAGAGAGTTTGGGGTAGAAAAATGTGTTGGAATTGATGTTGTGAGAAACATCCCTCAGATATCACAATTTGGGGACAAGATTATCTACGATTCAGAAGAAGCAAATCCTATTATGTTAGAAGATATGAGAAAATACTTTTCTACTTTCATAAGAGTAAGTGACTCTATAAACGATAAAAAAGAGCAAAATGAACTTCTAATCTCACCCTACTTAGAAGGAGAGGGTATCTGCAATGGATATGTAATAGATGATACTTTTTTTAACACTTTTGAGAAGAGTATAAAATGCACTTACTTTTTTGGAGATGATGATTATGAAAAAGATTTGGAAAAACATATATCTTTGCTTGATGGTCTTGAAATAGGACTACAACTTGGTTTTTATTACTTTTTAGATTATGAAGATGCATTGAAAAAGAGGTTTAAAACCTATTATGAATTTGAAGATTATGAAGAGGTAATTCAAAAAACAGAGATTTTAATCACAGCATCGCCACAGGCAGTTTTAGAAAGTTTGGCATGTGGAAGTAAACCTATTTATGTTCAAAGAGAAGATTATACGACAGATTTTATTCCTCTTTTTGAGAGTTTGAATATTCCTATAGTCAAAGGATTTAATAAAGAGCAATTAAATGACATTTTACAAAGCATTAAAACTCATAAATATCACAAAATCATACAAAATAGTAACAAAATTTCTATTTTTATAAAAGAAAACTTAGAATATAAAATTAATTAAAAGTACTTTTGTATATAATCAGAGTATAAAATTTTAAAAACAAGAGAGCAAGCATGAAAAATGATAGCCGTAGAGGTTTTATGGGTAAGGCATTTGGTGCAGTAGCAGCTGTTGGTGCCATTGGTTCATTCGTTGCTATGAAAAAGAGTTGGGATCCACTTCCAAGTGTAAAAGCAGCGGGTTTTACAACTCTTGACATGTCAGTATATAAAGAAAATAAGCTAGTAACTGAGAAATGGAGAGGAAAACCTATCTTCATTCTAAAGAAAACTGCAGAAATGGTCGCAAAGCAAACAGAAGAACAAAAAGCTCGTGATATTGTCATCGGTGATGCACATTTTATGGTTAGCATAGGTTTATGTACCCACCTTGGTTGTATCCCAGCATATAAAGAATCTGATGAAGCGTTCAAATGTGCATGTCATGGTGGAGAATTTGACTTTTCTGGAGAAGTTACTAAAGTTCCACCTCCAAGAGCTCTTGATATTCCTCCTTTTAGAATAGATGGCAATACATTGGTTTTAGGTGAAGTTGGACCTGAATACACGGCAATGAAAGAAACTGGCATAACACTTTAATCAAAGGATATCAATGGCACATTTTACAAAAGCGACTAGCGTTAAAGATTGGCTCAATCAACGACTAGCAATTGAAAAAGTTGAAAAAGTTCTGGCATCTGAGTATTGGATTCCTAAAAACATTAATTTTTTATGGGCAATGGGTATGGTACTCGTAGTGACATTTGTTTTTCTTTTGGTCTCAGGTCTATTTTTATTGATGTATTATCAGGCAAATATTGAAACTGCATTTTACAGCGTAAACTTCACTATTATGAGAGAAGTTGATTTTGGCTGGTTATGGAGACATGTTCACGGTGTAGCTGCATCTGTAGTGTTCTTAATTATGTATATTCACATGTTTACTGGAATATATTACGGCTCTTATAAAAAAGGTCGTGAGATGATTTGGATTTCAGGTATGCTGCTCTTTATTACGTTTTCAGCAGAAGCGTTCTCTGGATATATGTTACCTTGGGGTCAAATGTCTTACTGGGCAGGTATGGTTATTACAAATTTATTTAGTGGTGGTTCTTTACATGCAGATGGTCTAGTTGAGTGGATTCGTGGGGACTATGTTCCTGCACAAGCTTTCTTGACTCGTTTCTTTATGCTCCATGTTGTTCTTCTTCCGTTGGCTATTATAGGATTGATTGGGCTTCACTTCGCAGCACTTCGTATTCCCCATGTGAACAATCAAGATGGAGAGGAGTTAGACTTCGAGGCTGAATCTAAAAAATATTTAGCTGGGGATAAGGCTGGCTCAAAAGTTATGAGATTTGCAAATGACTTTATGTCTAAAGATATGATGGTTGTGGGCGTTTACTTAATTTTCTTCTTTTATCTTGTATTTTATAATTATGGTTTTGCTATGGATCCTGTAAATTTTGACCCTGCAGATGGGCTTAAAACTCCTACACATATCTATCCAGAGTGGTATTTCCTATGGTCTTATGAAATTTTACGACCTTTTTCTATTGATATAGGGCTTATAGCATTTGCGTTTGCACAAGTCATTTTTATCTTCCTTCCATTCTTAGATAGAAGTCCAAACAGTGTTCCTGCAAATCGCCGTGGACTCTTTAAATTTTGGTTCTGGGGAATGCTTGTTGATATGATTATCTTAACTTCAATGGGAAAATTACCTCCAGAAGGTATCTTTAGTACGATAGGTCTTATTGCTGCTTTAGTATTTATTGCCATGTGGATTGTTCTTCCATTGATTACAAAAAATGAAAAACAAGTACAGGGAGAGATAGATGAAAAATAAAGAACCAATTATATTAGCTGTTGTTGTATTTTTTACCTTAGTGTTATACTATTTAGTTGAACCTTACGCTCACCATGTTATGCATAAACAAATTGCAAGTGAAAATTTCGTTTATGCTGATTTACCAGCGATAGAGAAACAAGGTGATGTTGCTCGTGGAGCGCAGTTGGTCATGGGTGTTGGTGCATGTGTTGGCTGCCACTCAATTAATGTTGTAGGATTGGCTCCTGTAATGGATGCCGTAACATCCGCAAAAGGTTATGGAGTAAATCCACCCGATTTAAGTAATGTTGGTGTTATTTATGATGAAAAATTCTTAGCGCATCTAATTAAAAACCCTATAGAAGCTTTAAAAGTTGAACATAAGTATGGTGGAGCTACAGGTTTAACACATCCAATGATGGCTTTTTCTGGTGCTGGTGGCGATTTGGATCAAGAACTTGCTGATATGGTTGCTTACCTTAAATCTATAGCAATGAAACAAGAAGAAGTGACTCCCAAAATTGCATTCGAATTGGCTTGTGGTAGATGTCATGCAGTAAACTATGAAAAATGGACTCAAATCGGTACAAAACCAAACTTTAAGGATGAGAAAGATGCATTAGCATTTGATATTCAAACTTTAGAGTATGCAGATTCACTTAAAGGTTATCTTGGTATAGTGCCAGCAGATTTATCTATGTATATTCGTTCTCGTGGCGAGCACTATATAAGTACTTTTATGGAAAATCCTCAGAATTACTTAAAGGGAACTGCAATGCCTCGTGTTGGAGTGAGCGCAGAGTCAGCAGAAAAAGTAATAGAGTACTTAAAAGATGCTGGAGATACAAAAAGAGCTCAAAGAGAAGAAGTAGGAAAGAGTGTAATGATATATAGTATTATATTTGCTATTTTTGCTCTTCTTTGGAAAAAAGAAGTCTGGAAAGATTTGCACTAGCTAAATGGATGAAGGGAAATTTTCGCCTTCATCGCCACTTAAAACTACTAAAATTAATATTTGGAATTTCTGTATGAGATTTAGAAAACTAAAAAAACTCTCCAAACAGCTTCAAGAACAAAAACATGAGAACAAAGAAGCTCCGATATATGCAAAATTTGCAGATAGAACAAAAGCATTTATAATAGATATGTTTATGATTTATGGTCCTATTATTTATATAATAGCCTATGCCTTTATGGATGGAAAAGATGAGTTTAAAGCATCTAGTCTGGCACCATTGGTTGGAGTGACGATATATGGCTTAATATATTCTGTATTATTGGCAAAGTTTGGACAAACTCCTGGTAAAAAAGCATATGAGATTAAAGTTGTAAAAATAGGTACATTAGAAAATATATCTTTATTGAGAGCTCTCTTTCGATATGTAGCTTTCCTATTTACGGCAGCAACACTTCTAGGTCTGTTTCTTCCTTTCTTCAGAAAAGACAAAAGAGCACTTCATGACCTTATTAGCTCTACTATTGTCGTTGCAACTAACAATAAATAGAAATACCCAACACTATCTAAATCCCCATATATTCGCTAAAAACATATAAATTTGCATATATTTATGAAATTTTACATCTAATTGTATGATTTAAATAAAAATTAAGTTTACCGATATAAAATATTCGTATTCTTAATATACAGCCCCTTTTTAGGAGTATGAGTATTAGAATAAAACAGGAGAATGAATATGAAAAAAACTTTAATTTCTTTAGCGACTGCGTCGTTAATAGCATCAACTGCAATGGCAGCTGATAAAGGTGTTGATATTGTAACGACTGGTCAGGCAGTTATTTACTATGAGACAAACGACAGTGGCACGAACACTCTTTTTGACCAAGTTGGAACACAAGCAAATACTGGTCTTCAGTTAAACTTAGATTCTGACCTTAAAAATGGTTTTACTTTTGGCTCTCAATTAACTTATCTTGGTACTGCTGGTTTAGAGAAAAATCTTGTTAGTGCTGCTAGACAAGATAGTACACAGTCTCTTCAAAGTGATACTACAAGTCAAATTATGTTAAGCCAACTTAACATAGCTAAAAAGATTGGTAACTCTACACTGAAGATTGGTCGTCAAGAACTCCCACTCTCTTTATCTCCATTCGCTTTCTCAGAAGGTTGGACAGTATTTAAAAACAGTTTTGATGCTATCTTAGCTATTAACAGTGACATCCCTAATACTACTTTAGTAGGTGCGTATGTTTCTAAAGGCAATACTGTAAATGGTACAGGCTTTAATGTTATGAGTGATTTAGTTGTAAATTCAGGTGCAGTTACAGCTGATGGTGCGGCATATATGCTAACAGCACAAAATACATCACTTCCAATGACTACACTGACTGCTTCATATTATGATGTTGCTAAACTTAATGCAGGTGCTCTTGAAGGTGCGAACATTGCATGGATTGATGCCAAAATAGCTGATAAAGATTTACCTATGGGACTTGCTATCGGTCTTCAAGGTGGTTCAATCATGACTGGAAGTGCAGCACTTACTGATACAACAGCGTATGGTGCAAAAGTTGATCTTAAACCAGCAGATGCTCTTTCATTAACTTTAGCTTACTCCTCAGTCGATGATGGTAGTGCAGCTATGAAAAATACAGCTCCAGGGGCTGCATTAACACCACTTTATACACAATTAGCTAAAAATATGAATTACATCGCTAGCGATTCTAATACAGTTTTACTAAAAGCTGTTTATGATACTGGTGATTATGGTTCTATAACTGCAAGAGGTACTGTTTCAACTTTAGGTGGTACAGGTACAGCACTCAAAGATGCGACAGATTTAGAATTTATCTATACAATTAAAGCAGGTGGTGTTAAATACCTAGCTTCTTATATGACAACTTCTACAAAAGATCATGACGGTCTAACTACTGATGTAAACTATGTTCGTATATGGGCTCGTTACAACTTCTAGTAAACCCATTTTGTTAACTTCCATGCTCTGCATGGAAGTAGATATTTCTTCCTTTCCTCTTTTAATTTCAAATAATAATTTTTCGATATAATCTTTTAAAAAAGAGAACTAAAATGCAAAGTATCAAATTATTACTCGTATCTATTGTTTTAGTGCTTATTACAGCATGTGGAAGTAAAAAGCCTTTTGCAGTTCAAAAGCCACTTGAAAATGCAGCTTTAGTTTATGTGTATGTTCTCTCAGAGACAGAGAGCGGTTATAGCAATACTATCTCTAAGTATGATATTCGAATCAATAATAAAAAAGTTTCGCAAAATGTGAGTGATGCAGAGTATATAGCCTTAGACCTTGAACCAAAGAGCATAAAGCTCTCCGCAACAAAAGGGCAAATTGAAGAGCAGAATCTCCATCTAAATTTAAAAGCAGGCGAAACTTATTATCTTAAAATTGTCGATAAAATCGAAGGTACAAAGTTCGAATTTTATGAAGTTAGCTCTGCAACAGGTGAAAAAGAGATAGCCAAAACTACACTTGCAGGTTCTTCTATAGAGAGTAAAGAGTATATTGTGGATGCGTATATAAAAGAGTCTAAGCCAGAGCGTTCTGAAGAAAAGCAAAATATTTCTAAGATAGATGAGATTCAAAAAGCTTACAATTTAAAAGAGAAGGGCATCCTTACAGACGAAGAGTTTCAAGCATTAAAGTCTGAGATACTCTCAAAGTAGTAGAATCTGTTTACTTATGAAAGTAATAACCCTAGCTTCTAATTTTAGGTAATTTAAATCAACTTTTTTTTACTTGCACAAGATATAATACACTAACTTATAAACTATAGGAATATTATGCTTATTGATAGCTATGACAGAGTAGTGGATTATCTAAGAGTCTCTGTAACGGAGAGATGTAACTTTAGATGTCAGTACTGTATGCCTGAAAAGCCTTTTTCATGGGTTCCAAAAGAGAACCTTCTCTCATTTGAAGAGCTCTTTGAATTTATGAAAATAGCTATAGACGAAGGTGTAAAAAAGATTAGAATAACGGGAGGAGAACCACTCCTTCGCGAAGCATTAGATAAATTTATAAAAATGATATACGACTATGAACCTGAGATTGACTTGTCGATGACAACCAATGGGTTTCTCTTAAAGGGAGTTGCACAAAAACTCAAAGATGCAGGACTCAAACGCATAAACATATCCATAGATACACTGAAACCTGAGGTCGCACATACTATCGCAGGTAAAGATGTTTTAAAAAATGTACTCGAAGGAGTTGAAGAAGCGCTTAGAGTAGGCTTGAGTGTGAAAGTAAATATGGTTCCTATGAAAGGGCTCAATGCAGATGAAATTGTTGAAGTTTTGGAGTATTGTAAAGAGCGTAATATCTCTATCCGTTTTATAGAATACATGGAAAATGCGCATGCTAAAGTAGATATTAGTGGAATGAAGTCGACAGAACTTCTTGAAATCTTAAGCGCTCAATATAGCTTCGTTGATAACGGCTTTGATGGTGCTTCTCCTTCTCACTACTATACAATGAGCGATGGATATAGCTTTGGGATTATAGAGCCATACGAAGATGATTTTTGTAAAAAATGTAATCGTATCAGACTTACGGCAGAGGGAAACCTTATTCCGTGTCTCTATTTTGATGAAGCGATGAGTATTAGGGATGCGATAAAAAGAGGGGATATTAAAGGTGCTGCCTTAGTCTTAAAAGAGGTAGTGAGAACAAAACCAGAGAAAAATCGCTGGGGTGGAGTAGATGGTGAACTCTCTTCGCGGGCTTTTTATGAGACGGGTGGCTGATGTTATATTTAGTAGAACATTTTTATTCCATTCAAGGCGAAGGGCGTTACACGGGAGTTCCTTCACTCTTTTTTCGTTTTGGAGGGTGTAATCTCAAGTGTGAAGGTTTTGCTTGTAGTGAAAAAGCATCTGATGGCGTAGTGGTTGTAGGGTGTGACACTGTTTATGCTGTCAATAGAGAACACTTTTCGCATAACTGGATTCCAATAAAAAATGCAAAAGAACTTTTAAATATTTTAAATCTCTATGAACTTCCACATGCCGTAGATATTGTCTTAACAGGTGGAGAACCGCTCCTTTATGCAAATGATGAAATCTTTGTGGAGTTTTTGAATGTTTTGCATCAAAACGGGCATCAGATTACTTTTGAGACAAATGGCTCTTTAGACGTAGATTTTGAGAGATTTCCAGTTTATAAAGAGTGTATCTTTGCACTCTCAGTGAAGTTGTCTAATTCGGGTGAGCCTTTTTCTAAAAGAGTAAAAGGGGATGTGATTTACTCTATAGCTTCCAATGCAAAAGAGGCTTTTTTTAAGTTTAGTATAGATGCAGAATCCATAAACTTAGGGCTTGAAGAGGAGATTAATGCGATTACGCTTCACTCAAAAAAAACGAAAGTTTACTGTATGCCTCTTGGTGGTTCAAAAGAGGAGATAGAGCTAAATACAGAGCCACTCATAGAGTTTTGTAAGTCAAAAGGTTATAATTTTAGTGACAGGCTTCATATACGGATTTGGAATCAAAACAAGGGTGTTTAGAAATGATTATAAGAAAACTATTTAAATTTGAAAATGCTCATATTGTACGAGGTTGTTCGAGTAAAAAATGTAGAGAATCTTTGCATGGACACTCTTATAAAGTAGAACTGCTCTTTGAGTCCAATTTTTTAGACAATGGACAGATGGTTTACGATTTTGGACTGATGAAGCAAAATATGAAGGCATTGATTGAGAGTTTTGACCACTCTATCGCTCTTTGGAATGGAGATGAAAAAGAGTATATCAATGCGATGAAAAAATATTCACTAAGATGGGTAGAACTCCCAGTTTCTCCCTCTGCTGAACAATTTAGCCGCGTAATATTTGTTATGATAGATAAACTCTTAAGGCTCACCACAACGCTCAATGGTGAAAAAGAGGTAAAACTCAAAAGTGTGATAGTTCATGAAACAGATACAGGGTATGCTCAGGCTTTTAAAGAGGATGCCTATTCAGAGAATATGGGTGAGATTGGGTTAGAAAAAATCATTTTTTCCGATGAGGTCATCAGTGAGTGGGCAGATTGTGAATTATGGAAGAAGATAAAAAAGGGTGTAGTGTTCGTTAATCCTAAAGAAGTTTAGGAGTAACAAACTAAATCAGTTCTCTCTTTTGACCTAAAGTCAAAACTGATAGGGATGATTTTCAGACTACTTCCACATGCCAAAAGAGAACAAGACTCATCTGTCATGACATAGGCGTTAGCTTTTGCGAGTGGCGACACCATTCCTGGTGCAAACTTTTCACATGGTTTGAAAAACTCTCCATCATAATACCCTGGAATCAAACTTCTTCGCCCAGCTTTAAAGTGATAATCTTCTTTTATCTTCGCATGGATTGTGCTTACATATTTTGAACTATCACCGCTGAGTGCCAAGATAATGCTCTGCCCAAATAACTCAAAGTTGAGCATACAAGCAAGTGGATTTCCAGGAAGATTCAAAACACAACTATTTCCAATACGACCAAAAGTTGTAGGTTTGCCTGGTTTAATCTCTATCTTATCAAAGATAGTATTGCAACCATTTGCTTTAAAAGCCTCTTTTGTAAAGTCTGCGTCGCCAACACTTACACCACCAGAGGTGATGATAAGGTCACAATCAAGCGCGGATTGGATAGCCACTCCCATAGCCTCAACCGTATCGAGCGTTGTACCAAGAAACTCTACTTCACAACCAAGTTCCAAGGCACGAGAGAAGAGTGTAGGCGTATTTGTATTGTAAAGTTGATAGGACTCAACATTTTCAAAATGCATTTTGAGCTCATTCCCTGAAGCAAAAAGTGCTACTTTAGGTTTTTTATGGACTTGAATATGGCTGATTCCCTGAGAGGCGAGGAGCGCAATTTTATGTGCGCTGAGTCGCTCTCCTTTTGTTAAAAGCAAGTCGCCATTTTTAATATCTTCTCCGCACAAACGAATATGTTTTGAGATAGTGAGATTCTCTGGAAGCGTTATTGTATTGCCCTCTTCAGCGACCTCCTCTTTTGGAACGATGCATTGTGTTCCAAAGGGAATCCTAGCCCCCGTCATAATCTTAATAGCAAATCCACATGCCAACTCTTCTGAGGAATTGTCTCCTGCAAATATAGTGTGATTTACCTCTACAGACTTGCCTGAATCAGAGACTTTTACAGCATATCCATCCATAGCAGAGTTGTCATAAGGTGGCAAATTATGTGTTGCTTTTACATCCTCAGCTAAGATAAAACCCAAGACTTGTTCTATAGGTAATAATTTTCTTGATTTAGTTGGCGTGTATTCATAAATTAAGTCTAAGGCTTCTTCAACTGTTACGGCCATAAATTGTCCTTTTCTAAGATATTTATTGTAATATTTCACCATGAATGAAATGTATGAGATGAGTATTGTAACACATTACTATAGTGTTATAGGCGTTTTGGCTGTTGTAATTGGGCATTTGATTATGCTTATAAAAGCCAAAGATGTCTCTAAATATGCAAGAGCATTCAATATATCAATGCCTCTTGGCATGATGGTTTTAAGTGCGGTTATTTTTACGGGTGTCGTGATGATGACTTCAAAACATTTGGATTTCACTTTAGCAAATATCATTATGATAATCATTGCAGTTATTATGATTATTTTGGAAAATATACGCTCTTCTAGTTTGAAAGATGTCAATAAAGAAGAAAAAAATGCATTTGAAAATTACAAAAAAGTAGCAATCAAAATTTTACTTCTTGAGACTCTACTTATCTTATCTATCTCTGCATGGATGTTACGTTGATATATATCTTAAACGAGGATGCCTCAAAAGCTATTATCACTATGAAAGGGGAACTCCATAAGTATCTTATAAAAGTACGTCGACATGAAGTTGGGGATGTTCTGAGTCTAAGAAACCAAGTAGATATGAAAACTCTCTATCAATATGAAATAACGCAGGTAGATTCAAAGAGTTTAGAACTAACTCTCATCTCTTCATCCATACAAGAGGTTAAAAGTGCAAAAAGATTGCATATTGCTTGGTGTGTAATCGACTCTAAATCTATCGAAAAAGTATTACCAACTTTAAGTGAAATCGGTGTTGAGAAAATCTCTTTTATCTACTGCAAAAGAAGTCAAAGAAATTTTAAACTTGATTTTAAAAGATTCGAGAGAATTTTGGAAGCCTCTATGCAACAGTGTGGAAGAACTACTTTTATCGAATTTGATACTTATGACACGATTGAACTTTTTATCCGTGAATTTCCAGAGACAAAGGTCTTTGATTTTAGTGATAATGTTCTCAAAGAGAGTTCGCATTTCCAAACAGTTCTTATCGGATGTGAGGGTGGTTTTTCAAAGGATGAGAAACTTTTTTTAAGTTCACAAGAGGTTTTTAGGCTCGATACTCCTATGGTTCTTCGCTCAGAGAGTGCTGTAGTCGCTGTAGCGAGTAAGTTGCTTTTATAAGAGAGTGAAACATTTAAGATAAATTTAGGTACAATCACGACTTCAAAAATCTGCACCCATACGGATTCAAAAAATATATAGATACGCGTACTCAAGACGCTTATCAAAAGGCAAAAAAATGAAAAAAGAGATTCACCCAACTTTAGTAACTTGTACAGTTACATGCGCATGTGGAAACACATTTGAAACAAAAAGTCAAAAAGACGAACTTAGAATTGATATATGTAATGTATGTCACCCATTTTTCACAGGTTCTGAAAGAATGGTAGATACGGCAGGTCGTATCGAGAAATTTAACGCACGTTACGCTAAAAAATAGTTTCCACATGCTAAGCCTTGTCCCCACTCCTATTGGGAACATAGGCGATATCTCTCTTAGAGCAATAGAAGCTCTAAGTCAAGCAGATATACTTCTTTGTGAAGATACAAGAGTCACAAAAAAACTTATTCACATCCTCAAAGAGCGTTACCTCACTAACTTTAAAGAAAATCAACAATTTATTTCACTCCATTCACATAACGAACAAGCTTTTGTTGAAAAACTTGAACCATCATTTTTTGAGCAAAATATTGTTTATGCGAGTGATGCAGGAATGCCAGGCATTAGTGACCCTGGGCAGATTTTAGTGCGTTATTGTATAGATAATGGCATTGAATATGATATTTTACCAGGTGCAAATGCTCTTCTTACAGCCTTTGTTGCAAGTGGATTTGTGGAGACACAAATGCTCTTTTTTGGTTTTTTAGACCATAAGGGAACCTCCCGCAGTACAGGACTCCAAACAGCACTTCATAATGGCTATACAACTATACTTTATGAATCTCCTCACAGACTTGAAAAACTTCTTTTAGAACTCGATAAAGAGGCACAAGAGAGGGAAATCTTTTTAGCAAAAGAGCTTACGAAAAAGTTTCAACACTACTTTCATGGAACTGCTGGCGAAATTTTAAAAAAACTGAGTGGTAATTATAAAGGTGAGTGGGTCGTTGTAATAAAAGCAAGTGCTGCACACTCAAGTAGTGCTATAAGTCAAAATGATATTTTAGAACTCGACGTACCAAAAAAAACACAAGCGAAACTCATTGCCAAAATTACGGGTGAAAATATAAAAGATTGTTACAGTAGGCTACTAGAACTTTAATGGTTCCATCTCATGACACTTTTCTTTATATTAATAACTAATATTAAATTTTTTTGGATAGAATACTTTCATGTTAATTTATGCTAAACAACCTATATATTATGTAATTAATAACTACCCAAATAAAATCAAGACTCTCTACCTTGCAAAAGAGCTTGATAAAAAAGAGTATTCTCGTTTGATGAAAATGGGTTTTGAGGTAAAAAGGATTCCTCAAGAAGCTGCACAAAAGATGTGTAAAAATGCAAATCATCAAGGGTTTTTAGCTGAAGTCAGTGAGTATGAACTTCATCCATTTAGTTCTTTTTTAAATAAAGATTTTATTTTAGTGTTATCAAATTTGACGGATGTTGGAAATATTGGTGCAATTGTTCGAAGTGCATATGCTTTAGGCGTAGATGCGATTGTTGTTTGTGGAGTTAAAACGCTTGCGATAGAACCTATTCTTAGAACAAGTACAGGAGCACTTTTTGATATGCCTTTGGCTTTGGAGCAGAATATACATGATGTTTTAAACGATTTGAAAACATCAGGTTTTACTCTTTACGGTGCTGATATGGGTGGCAAAGATATAAAAGATGTCGCAATAAAGCAAAAAAGAGTTCTTGTTTTGGGCAGCGAGGGTGAAGGTTTAACTTCACGTGTCGTCTCTAAATTAGATGAAGTCGTAAGTATAAAAATGTCACATGGTTTTGATTCTTTAAATGTAAGTGTGGCTGGTGCTATTTTAATGGATAGGATGAGAATATGAGTGAAGGGTTTGAAAAGTTAAAAGATATTGGAGCTCAAAAGATACATGAGCGAACCCATATAGCCAAGCAGTATGTTCAGGCTATACTTCATGAGAGCTTCGATACTTTAAACAAGATTCAGTTTTTAGGTTTTATCTCTATATTAGAGAGAGAATACAGCATAAGTCTAGATGATTTAAAAGCGAAAGGAACTGCATACTTTAATGAGTTGCATCCAGATGAAGAGGAGTATAACAATGTGTTTATAGCTTCTAAAAAGAAGAAAAGCTATACACTTTTTTATGTAGCTATAGCACTTCTTCTATTCATTATTGCAGCCTCTTTTAGTGTTACAAACTTTTCATCCACCTCTACAGATCAAAAAGCTCAAGAGATTGACAATGCCAATATCAAGAGTGCTACAGAGGTTATATCGCCTTCTCTTGAAGTCAATACAGATACAAATATAAGCCAAGATGGTAATAATACAATTGTAGAGGAAGTCCCTACGGAAGTTGCCATAGTGAAAAAATCTTTAAAAATTATTCCAAAATTTCAATTATGGGTAGGGTATATAGACTTGAGTGATCACTCAAAACAGCAAAAACTATTTTCCAATGAATTGAGTCTCGACCCAGAAAAAGATTGGCTTTTCTCGTTTGGACATGGAAATATGAGCATTGAAGTAAATTCTGAAATTCAAGAGTTTAATTTCAAAGAAAATGTTAGATTTTTATATAAAGATGGTGAGCTTAAAAAAATAACTTTTGCTGAATTTAAAAATTTAAACAGAGGCAGTAGATGGTAAAACTTTTTTTTACTTTTTTACTCCTTTTTTCACTCTCTTTGGCAGAAACAACAAAAGAGGAAGATCTATTAACTCTTAAAATAAAATCCTTTATAGAAGTCAGTGTTTATAACGAGAACAAGGCTTATATTAATATTATATTTTCTCCAAAAAGTGACTACTATACAAAAGAGCGAATTGACTCTGTTAAAATTGTTCAAACATTAAAAGAAAATGGCCTTTTAAATCTCTTTTTTAAAAAACCTCAGGAGTTAAAGTTAAGCTTTAAAACAAATGGTTCTCCTCTTTTCTTTGTTAAAATAATGGGTGATACACTTAGAAACATAGGCTATTACAGATATGTAACAAGAGCGTCCAATCTAGACACATCCGAGTTCACTTGGGGGATAAGCTTAAGCTCTGAATATGCGACAGACCCGTTTGTTCTGCAAAAAGAGTTACAAAAAAGTGGGTGTGAGATTGTAGATATACAAAGAAATTCTCCTACTGAATGGACTTATATGATAGATATGAGTGATGGACATTTAAGCTTTGAGACACTTGAAGCCGAGACCGAATTGAGTTTAAAAAGGTCACTTTATGCCCATTGGCTCAATGTTTCCAAAATACAAAAGCTTAAGATTTCCAGCTCAAACAGAAATGATTGGTACCCTTATATAGCCTATTATGATAGTTCATTACATCTTTTGAAAGTGATAAAAAGAGATGAGAAAACGAGACATTTAACTTTAAATATTCCACTCGATACCTACTACATAAAAATCTCAGATATCTATACACTTAAAAACGTAAAAGATGAACTGCTTTTAAATCCAAGTGGTGCTAGATAATTTTTATTGCAAGAGAGAACGAAGTTGCACTTTATAGTGCACAAAACTTATGCTACTTTTCCAATATATTTTCGCTAAAATACCATCAATAATTTAGAGGAACTTGCAGATGTTTGATGAAATTGAATTTGACAGAATAAAAAGATTGCCAAAGTACGTGTTTGCCGAGGTTAATGAGCTTAAAATGGCGGAGCGAAGAGCTGGTGCGGATGTTATAGATTTCTCTATGGGAAATCCAGATGGTGATACTCCAGAGCATATTCGAGAAAAACTTATTGAATCAGCCCAAAAAACAAAAACACATGGCTATTCCACTTCGAAGGGTATCCCAAAACTTCTAATGGCAATCGCTGATTGGTACAAAAGAAGATATGAGTGTGAGTTAGACCCTATGACAGAGTGTGTTGCTACTATGGGTTCGAAAGAGGGCTACGCACATTTAGCGTATGCTATCACAAATCCAGGTGACACGACTGTTGTCCCTGACCCAACGTACCCCATTCACTCTTACGCTTTTATCTTAGCGGGTGGAAATGTTGTGAAGTTTGGATTAGAGTTTGATGAAGATTATAAAGTAGACGAGCCTAAGTTTTTTGAAAATCTCGATAGAGTTTTTAAAGAGACCTCTCCTCGACCAAAATATGTTTTAGTAAACTTTCCACATAACCCAACAACGGCGACAGTGACACAGGATTTTTATGTAAAACTTGTTGCTATGGCTAAGAAAGAGAGATTTTATATTATCTCAGATATTGCTTATGGTGATATCACTTTTGGTGGTTATGTTACTCCATCAATTATGAGTGTTCCAGGTGCAAAAGATGTGGCTGTAGAGTCATTCACACTCTCAAAAAGCTATAACATGGCAGGTTGGCGTGTTGGATTCTTTGTTGGAAACAAAAAACTCATCGGTGCATTACAAAAGATTAAATCTTGGTTAGATTATGGAATGTTTACTCCTATCCAAGTGGCAGCGACAATCGCACTCAATGGCGATCAGCAATGTGTAAAAGATATTACAGATAAATATGATCATCGTCAAGATGTTTTACTGGATGCATTTGAGCGAGCTGGTTGGTCTATTCGAAAAAATCAGGCGAGTATGTTTGTTTGGGCAAAGATACCTGACAGCGCAGCGCATTTAGGTTCGTTGGAGTTCTCCAAAAGACTTCTTAAAGAGGCGCAGGTTGCAGTTGCTCCAGGAATTGGTTTTGGAGAGTATGGTGAGGGTTATGTTCGTATCGCTCTCATCGAAAATGACAATCGCATACGTCAAGCGGCTAGAAATATCAAAGAATTTTTGAAACAGTTTGAAGAAAAAAAATAGGAAGCATGATGGTTAAAGTAGGAATTATAGGTGTTGGAACTGTAGGAACAAGCGTAGCGCAAATACTTAAGGACAATGCTGATGTAATCTCTGCGCGTGCTGGAACTGAGATAGTTGTAAAAAGTGGAGTAGTTAAAAACCTTTCTAAAGAGAGGGGTCTTGATATAGCCCTGAGTACGAATGTTGATGATATCTTGGATGACCCTGAAATCGATATTGTAGTAGAGTTGATGGGTGGCGTTGAAGAGGCATTTGAAGTCGTAAAAAAAGCACTTAAAAATGGAAAGGCGGTGGTCACTGCGAACAAAGCACTTCTGGCGTACCACCGTTATGAACTTGCAGAGTTAGCACAAGATATCGCTTTTGAGTATGAAGCTTCCGTTGCTGGAGGGATTCCTATTATTAATGCTCTTCGTGATGGTCTCTCAGCAAATCATATAGAGTCTATTGTCGGGATTATGAACGGTACGTGTAACTATATGATGACGAAGATGACAAACGAGGGTGTCTCCTATGATGCAATTTTAAAAGAGGCACAAGAGTTGGGGTATGCAGAGGCAGACCCAAGCTTTGATGTTGGTGGATTTGACGCGGCACATAAACTTTTGATTCTTGCGAGCATCGCGTATGGAATCGATGCAAAACCTGAGGATATTCTCATCGAAGGTATCGAGAATGTAACAAAAGATGACATCGCTTTTGCAAAAGAGTTTGGTTATGCAATCAAGCTTTTGGGAATCGCTAAAAAAGATGCAAATGAAGTTGAGTTAAGAGTCCATGCTTCTCTCATTTCCCAAAAAGAGATGATTGCAAAAATAGATGGCGTTATGAACGGAATCAGCGTTGTTGGAGATAAGGTTGGTGAAACACTTTATTATGGTCCAGGAGCTGGTGGAGATGCTACTGCATCCGCAGTCGTAGCCAACATCATAGATATAGCAAGAAGTGGTAAATCAACTCCAATGCTCGGCTTTGACAGACCGATGGAAGGAAAAAAACTAACGCTCAAAGCGGTGGAAAATATAACATCAAAATATTACCTTCGTATCAATGTCTCCGACAGAGCAGGTGTGCTTGCAAAAATAACTAAAATTTTTGAAGACAACAACATCTCTGTTGAGACAATGCTTCAAAGACCTGCACTCACAGGTTCTGCAAATTTACTCATATCGACACATATTGCAGTTGAAAAAGATATTCAAAATATGATAAAAGAGATAGAAGCGCTTGAATTTGTCAATTTTAAACCTGTAATGATTAGGATAGTTTAAAACGCATTTTGAAGATACTTATCACAGGAGCAAGCAGTGGTATCGGTGCAGAACTTGCCCGCCAGTATGCCAGTTCAAACAATGAACTCATTCTTTTAGCAAGACGCGAAGAGAAGCTCCAAGCACTCAAAGCTGAACTACTTCCACATGCCAAAAGCATTAAACTCCTTATCGCGGATGTGACTCTTTTTGAGGAGTTGCAGGAGAAGATGAAAGCTATAGACACGCTCGATATGGTCATCTTAAATGCTGGCATATCTCTTGGACACAATGCAGAAATCACACCCTTTAAAGAGTTTAAAAAACTCTATGATGTCAATCTTTTGGCAAACCATGCAATTTTAGAAGTTTTGCTTCCAAAGTTTCAGGCGCAAAAAAGTGGAAAAATTGTTTTCATCTCCTCTTTGGCTTCACTCATCTCTATGCCCACAGCCAAAGCCTACAGCTCATCCAAAAGAGCTTTAAATGCTTACGCAGAAGCAGTGCGGTATAAGTATAAAAAAGATGGAATTAAAGTCATCACTATCTTGCCTGGTTTTATTCGCAGTGAACTCACCGACAAAAACAGTTTCCACATGCCATTTCTTTTAGATACGAATGAGGGTGTGAGGAGGATTGTGGATGCGATAGCCAAAGAGAAGCGCTTTTACGCCTTTCCGCTTAGGTTTTATTTAATCATTTCCCTGCTCAACTTCCTTCCGCAATATTTAAGAGATAAGATTGTAAACTTCATCAATTAAATTTGGGATGTTTTTATGGAAAATATGAAAGTTGTAGATAGTGTTTGTACTTATTGTGGGGTTGGCTGTGATATTGCCGCAAATGTAAACACCACTACGAATAAAATTGAGTCTATTTTTGCCCATCCCGATGGAGTGGTTTCTCAGGGAAAATTATGTATCAAAGGCAAATATGGTTTTGATTTTGTCGATGCTCCCGATAGACTTCGCATCCCTAGAATCAGCAAAAGTTTCCTTGAGAAAAATCCAGAGATTAAAGAGCGCATCGCTTCGACTTTGGTGGATTTGGATGCGACTTGGTATGAGACGACGCTTGACTCTGCGACGACTGCGGCAAGTATGAAACTAAAATCCATTCAAGAGAAATATGGCAGAAAAAGTATCTGCTCTTTAGGCGGGGCAAGAACTTCGTGTGAGAGCTCTTATCTTTTTCAAAAGTTTACACGCCATACCCTCGACTCTCCGCATGTGGATAACTGCGCGAGAGTTTGTCACTCTCCCTCTCTCAAAGGAATGCGAACAACTATCGGCGAAGGTGCGGCGACCAATCCATACAACGACATCTATAACACAGAGTTTATGATTGTTTTTGGTTCCAATACAACAGAAGCGCACCCGATTATCTCCAACCGTATCTTAGATGTGGCAAGAGAGCATGACAATCTCGCTGTTTTTGATGTTCGTGAGATTAAACTTCACAGATTTTCAAAGTACAAGGGGATTATTCCACATGAGTCTAATCTGCTTGTTTTAAATATGATTGCCTATGTGATTATCGATGAAGAGCTTTATAGTGAGAGTTTTTTAGAAGATAGAACAAAAGGTTTCGCAGAGTTTAAAGAACAGATTTTAAACGACCCCTTTGCAAACCCAAAATACTTTGAAAATATAGAAGGGTATGAGTATTTGAGCAAGATGATTCCTAAAGTTGCGCGGGAGTATGCACTTAAAAAGTCGATGATTTTCTGGGGTCTTGGGATAACAGAGCATATTGACGGCTCGTACGCTGTTATGGCGATTACACACTTAGCACTTATGACGGGAAACATTGGGAAAGAGGGAGCAGGGCTTATGCCTCTTCGTGGACAAAACAATGTTCAGGGAACCTGCGACATGGGAATGCTTCCCTACTATGACCCAGATTATCAAGTGCCAAAAGAGATAGGACTTATGACGCCTCAGCTTGTCGATGCAATGCTACGAGATGAGATAAAAGCAGTGATAAATATCGGTGAAGACATTACGCATATCCATCCAAATCTCAACAAGATTGACAGAGCTTTTGAGAAACTCGAACTTATCTTTGTTCAAGAGCTCTTTATGACAGATGTTGCCCAGCGTGCAGATATTGTCGTAGGTGTGAAGTCCGCGTATGAGAAAACGGGTGTCTATGTCAATGCCATGCGTCGTCTTCATCTCTCGCAACCACTCGTACAATCAGACCTCCCAGATGATTGGGAAGTGCTTCAAATCCTAGATAACAAAATGGGTGGAACTGCAAACTATAAAAACTCAAATGAGATTTGGGATGAGGTGCGAGAAGTTGCGTACCGCCGTTTTAGTGGTGCGAGTTATATACGATTAGAGCGACACAGGAAAAGAGGGCTTCAATGGCCCGTGCATACCGAGGATACACCTATCCTTCATCAACTCGATTTTAGAACTGAGGATGGGTTGGGTGAGTTTCATTACCACCAATACAAACTTAGAGGCATGGTAGAGGAGATAGTTGAGAAGAGATTAACGGGCTATCACCTCTCTACAGGCAGAACTATCGCACACTATAACAATGCCGCACAAACCTCAAGAAGTGAAAAACTTAACAAGCGTTATGATGAGGATGTTTTACTTGTTTTCGAGGGAGATGCGGCAGATTTTACAAGCAAGCAAGTTATCTTAAAAACAGAGTTTGGAGAGACAAATCCACTCACTATAAAGTTTACGGACAAAGTAGAGCCAAAAACACTCTTCTCAACCTTTCATCATGCAAAATCGAAGATAAACAATATCTTTGGCGACAGATGTGATGAGCTGATACTCACCGCTGCCTTTAAGTCTATAAAAGTAGAAGTGATTAACTGCTAGAATGAGCCGAGCCAAAGGAAATCAAGCAGAGGATTTGGCATGTGGATTTCTGGATGAAAATGGCTTTAGTATCGTTGAGCGAAACTTTTACAGCCGCTTTGGAGAGATAGATATTATCGCTTTTAAAGAGGATGTGCTTCACTTTGTTGAGGTAAAAAGCGGTCTTGATTATGAGTCCGCCATCCAAAACATCACCCCCTCAAAACTCTCAAAATTTATAAAAACAACGCATGTCTATCTCAAAAAAAACGCTTTAGAGGTTGATTTTATGATTGATGCGATTGTCGTAACGCCTGAGAAGATTTGGCATGTGGAAAATATTACACTTTAGAGGAAGCGTTAGATGAGACCAAAAGCAATTATCTCCGCATGTTTACTTGGTGAGATGTGTCGTTATGATGGAGAGACAAAAGAAGACAGTGCAGTGTTAGAAGCTTTTAAAGAGTATGAGATTATCCCTTTTTGTCCAGAAGCACCGCTCTTTGGAACTCCACGAGAGAGGATAAATGTTGTACGTATTCAAGGCAAAAACCGCATCATAACTGAGGAGAGTTGTCGTGATGTCACCCAGCTTTTAAAGGAGGAGATAAACTCCTTTATAAAAAAATTTCCACATGCCAATGCCATAGTCCTAAAATCAAAATCGCCAAGCTGTGGCTTAGGAACAACCCCTGTTTATGATGAGAATAAAAAAGTTGTGGCATGTGGAAATGGAATCGCAGCTGAGATATTTCTTAACTATTTCGGAGAGAATATTATTAAAAGCGAAATTTAAATTTATTTTTATGTCTGGAAGTTGTACAATAGATATGTGTACCTCCAAAGTAGGCAGAGTAAATGAAAAAAGTAACTTGGAATATCTTTTTAACTACAGTTTTTTTAATAGTTACGGTTATAGTTTTACTTATCGGAAGCTATTATAAAACACTGAACAAAAAAGCACTTGATGAAAAACAGTATAATGAAGTTGCGGCTGCAATTACAGATAAGTTTCATGCCCTTGTTGAAGAGAAAAAGAGTAATACGCTCACGATTGGGTTCTCTTTTTTACAAAATCCTATTGTTTACTCTGCCATCCAAAAGAGGCAAAATATTCAAAAAACACTCAATAGATTCTCCGTTGAACTCGCTCAAGAGACAAATTTTAAAAATGTATGGTTTAAACTTCTCGATGCTAAGGGTGTGGTACTCTCCCGAAGTTGGAGCAATGAGGTTGGAGATATAGAGGAGGATTTTGAAGAGATTCAGAGTCTCTCCAATGCAAAAGTGATGGTGCGTGTCGGGAGCAATGATTTGATCATTCGCGGTGTGATTCCTGTTTTCTCTCCTTTAGGAGAAAAAATCGGTTTTTTAGAGACGATAACACACTTTAACTCCATAGCAAAGAGGATTCAAAAAGATGGTTTTGAACCTCTTATCATTGTAGATAAACGCTATAAAGAGAGACTGCATAACACTTTAAGTGGAGTGTTTACACAAGATTATTATATAGCAAACATCTCTGTGGATAGCGCCATTTTAGAGTATGTAAAAGCTAAAAAAGTAAGTAGTATGGTAGATAATCCAAAGAACTACAGAGTTGATAGGGAAGCGGATTATTTTATTGTAAGTCATACGATTCTTGGAGCAAAAGAGGTGGTAGTGTAAGCCTCCCCAAAAACAGTACCACTTAGAACGGAATAATTCTGATAAAATAAATCAGGAGTATTCATGCGAAGAAGTAA
>PETN01000067.1 GCA_002781365.1 Sulfurimonas sp. CG01_land_8_20_14_3_00_36_23 | reverse complement strand
CTTGTGTTGTTTTCTTGGGGTATTATACTCCTCTCTTAATCTATCGAGTGAATTTTGAGAGTATCTCCAGTGACCTGACATGCGAAAAGCATTGGCGTTGACTCCATTTTTTATCTCTACATTATCCAAGAGATGCAGAGCAACATTTTTGTGAGACATATCCGAGGCTTGGATGATTCCAGCTTCAAACTTCGGAGAGAAACAGATACTCCCTGCTGCAAAACAGAGCTCAGAGAGGGGATTGTTTTTAAAGTTAAGCGGATAGGGTTTAAACTTACTTGATTGCTCCACGCTCAGCATAGGTGCTTTGTCTTGATTCTTTGCATAACACAAAATATACTCACTGATTTTTGCAATTTTTTTATGCAAGAAAGAGGCGCTCTTTTTTTTCTGCCAAACAAATTGAGATATAAAATTTTTCTCACCAAAGATTTCATCGCAAAGAAGTTTGAGTTGTGCGACTTCATTATCATCGATACTGATAAAAATAACCCCATCCTCTTTTAACATTCCACATGCCAAAAGAACTCTTGGATAGATGAAGTTTAACCAACTGCAATGGCTTGCAAAAGTGTCTTTATAGATAAACTTGTAATTTTTTGTATTGTAGGGCGGGTCGATGTAAATCACATCTATTTTGGAGTTGTATTCTTCTTTCATCGCTTGCAGAGCCTCTAAGTTGTCTGCATTGATGAGGAGGTTTGTTTTTTGAAATTTTATCTTTTTTGGTGGAGAGGCTGGATGAAGTGTTTGCGCTTTACACTTCTCTTTGCCCTGCCACTGTAATCCATAAGATGCCATCTTACTCTCTTCTAAAAACCACTCTAAAATCTCCACTCTCTAACTCTGTGGCTTCATAAGAGAAGTGTTTAGGTATCTTTGCATACAGAGGAGAGGGTTCATGGAAAAAGATACCGACAAGCCTCTCGTTCTCATGTTTGAGCATTCTGAGTCCATGCATGGCATTGACCATCGGTTCAGGAGGCGAGCACTCTGTGGCATTAAACTCATAAAAAAGAATCCCATCTACTTCATATTTGTAAAACGGCAAAGTCGCTTTTGGAACTTGCATCGGCTCTTTAGTTATAGACATATTTCTGTTCTTTGTTATTCCAGATAAATTGGCTTGAAACCTTTTTAAAAGCTTTTACAATTAATGCCTCTTCTGAATCATTTCCATAGATAGTGATTGGCGTATGGTAGTAGCGATTGTAAGAGTGCATAGGATGAAGAAGTACATCTTTCCAAGTGATAACTATTTTGCCGCTGTAAGGCTCAAAAGGGATGATAGAAACAACCGTTCTCCCTTTGATAGGACATTTAAAATGAAAGCTGACATAAAAACGATCTATTTTTACATACTCTAACAACGAAAGTATATTCTGTTGCGTCATGAGCATCGCCAGCCTCCAAAATTATTTTTTTATTAATAGCAAATAATATTCCACAGCAGGAGGGCTCTGTGTTACGACAGAGCAATCTTTATCTCAAACCCTTTTCTATCTGTATCAAGCAGACAAACAGAACCACCATGTGCCTCTGCTATTTGACGAGACAATACCAGTCCTAAGCCATTTCCTTTTACTTTTGTACTCCTAAACGCTTCAAACAACTCCTTCTTATCTACAATAGCGACACCCGTATCATAAATGCGAAAGATATGAAAAGCCTCATCTGAGTTATAGACGATTTCTATCGCGCCCTCTTCCTCCTCATCCAACTCAATCGCGTCAATCGCATTGATAATAAAGTTTGAAAAAAGCATATCTAGCAACTCTTTGTCTGCGTTGAGGATAAACTTCTGCTCTGGAAAGGTAAAAGCAATCTCTTTAGAGTGTGCATAGTAACTAATCGCCATGTCAAGAGAGTCTCTGAGTTCACTCCACATAAAGGGGCGTTTGTTTATCTCAATTCCTTTAGAGAACATAAGTGTGGCTTTGATGATTCTATCAATACGATAGACTGACTTTTGAATCTCTTCAACGATTTGAACATTCTCAGGCAGGACTCTCTTTTTGAGTGTGGAGCTAAGAAGAGAGATAGAACCTATGGGATTGCGAATCTCATGAGAGAGATGTGCCGCCATCTGCCCCATCGTAGCAAGATTCTCTTTACGCTTTTGCTCCGTTATATCTGTGGCACTTATCATCAGTTTATCTTCATGGCTTGAACTTTTAACAAGATAGGACTTCTTATCAAACTGCACTTCATAGTCATCGTTTTTAGACTCTAAGAGCTCTAAAAGTTCAGAGAGAGATTTTGCCTTTGAGTTTTGTAAAAAAACCTCTCCCTCCTCATCCAAAATCCAGATGGCATTTGGCAGAAACTCAACCACTTTCTCTACCGTATGTTGGAGATGGCTGTAGGACTCTTTTAACTCAGTGAACTCTTTTTCAACCTTATAGGTCTGCTCAATAAGAAGGTTTAACTCTTCGGGGGTTACTGTTGACATGCACTAAAACCTAAAATAATTTTATAAAGGGAGTAGGCATCCTCGCTTCCACAAAGCTCTCGTACAGAGTGCATTCCAAGCGTTGGAACTCCAATATCCACAGTCTCTAGCCCAAGTTTTGAAGCGGTAATCGGACCGATAGTCGAACCACATGCCATATCACTTCGCATCACAAAATTTTGCGTCTTCTCGCCGATAGAGGAGGCAACATTCATAAACTTTGAAACAGTTCTAGAGTTTGAAGCGTAACGCTGATTTGCATTTACTTTGATAACCACACCCTCATTCATCTTTGGAGCGTGGTTTGCGTCATGCTTTGTAGAGAAGTTTGGATGTACGGCATGGGCATTGTCTGCACTTATCAAAACCGAACTCTGCATTACATGTACAAACTCCTCATAATCACTAAACATTCTATGCAGTGTGTTTTCCAAAAAGCTTCCTGCCGCACCTGAAGTAGAACTGCTTCCAACCTCTTCATGGTCACTTGCGATAAAGAGCATAGGTGTCTGCTCTGAAACACTGCAAATACTCAAAAGTCCCACATAACAACTCAGAAGATTATCGATTCTAGCAGAAGCGATAAAGTCATCTTTGAGTCCTATATAAGAGGCTTTTTGCGTATCATAGAAGCTAAGTTCATGGGCATAAAGTTCTTGAATATTCTCATTTGTACTCTTAAGTTGCTCTTTTATAAACGCATCAAAATCAAAATCACTTTGGCATGTGGAAATAGGTGTGATGTCTGTATGGGCATTGATACTTCGTGTGTTGTTTACCTCACGGTCAAGATGAATCGCAAGTGAAGGAATCGTAGCGATTGCTTTTTTAACATCTATGAGAGCATCTTGGATTCTGTTGTTTGCATCCAAATAGCTCACTCTTCCAGCCAAAGATAAATCTCTGTCAAACCAAGGAGCAAGTAGAAGCCCGCCATAAGTCTCCACTCCAAACTTCACAACGCCATGCTCTTTAATCACTGGGTTTGGCTTGAGTTTTAAGTTTGGCGAATCTGTATGTGCACCAATCATCGTATAAGTTCTAGCAAGCTTATTCTCTTTGGCATGTGGAAATGTAAAAGCTATCACAGAAGAGTCATTTCGAGTTACAAAATATTTCTGTCCCTCTTGTAACTCCCATCTCTCACTCTCATGGAGTCTTATAAACCCTGCATTACTAAGCATGCCCGAGATATTCTGCGTTGCATGGAAAGGGGTAGGTGAAGCATCTAAAAAGCCTAAAAGTCCATCATTAAAATCTTGTTTGTTCATTTTTTATCCTCATAAATTGTATTATACATTCAGCTCTATCGCTTCAAACTCATCCTCTACATTTTTTCTAAATCTATAGTATTTTATAAACTCAGGTTTTGAGTAGGTTGGTTCAGGCGTAACAAATACTATGCCAAAACCTTTGGAGTTTGCGAATGCTCGTAGTTTTTCCTGATTGTCACTGTGGAGTCTTGAAACCTCATCGACAATAAGAAAAAAGGGCGTTGTCTCCTCTGTGATAAAGAGTTTCAAGATAGAGATTGCTATGGCGATTTTAAGAAGCATACTTCCACCAGTTGAGCTCTCATTTTTGAGTTGTGAAACGGAGGAGATTTGTTTGCCGTTTTCATTAAACGAAAGGCTCAAATCAATCGTATCTTGCAGAGAAATTGAGTTGCCTTTAAGCTCTGACTTTATCTCTTTAAACTTTAACTCTAAGCGATTTAATTCTGAGAGAACCTCATCTTTCTCATAAAAAAGAGAGCTCTCATTGAGAAGTGAGCTTAGGTTGGAGACATTTACATTGAGTTCGCTGAGGAGTTTTGCTATACTTTTTTTATCCCCGATTTTTGTATCAATCTTAATGTTTTTTATAACCCCAAAATCTATCTCGGAGAGGTTCTTGTTTATCTTTGCAACCTGAGAAAAGAACTTATCTTCGCTATCACTAAAGATGGACATTTTTTGAGGAAGCAAGTTGTTAACAAAGTTTGTAAACTTCTTATGACCGCTCTGCTTGACCATCTCTAGTTTTTTGTTTTTAAAATCTACTATATCTTCTATCTTCTCTAAAATATTTGGAGTGTGTGAGATAAAGAGGTGTTCATCATACTCTGCAAAGTTAAAACTTATCTCTATCTCATTTTGTGTATTTTTAAGTGTGTTGATTTTATCGAGTCGCGTTTTTAAATCAATCTTCTTATTTTTATACTCACGCTCAAGGGTGTTGTAACTCTCTACTAAGGAGAAGAGAAACTCCTCACACTCTTTAGGCGTTACACTCTCAAACTCAAAACTTATCTGTGCAAAATCCTCTGCACCTTTTTTGAGAAACTTATCCTTTTTCATAAGTGCTTTTTTAGCCTCAATGAGTTCATCTATCTTATACTCATAGTTCTCTATTTTCAACTCAAGACGTTTTTTCAACTCACTGTTTTTAAGTTTCATATTTTCGAGTCTGCTTGACTTTGAGGCGAGTGAGTTTATCTCCTCTTTTGACTTTTCATACTCCACTAAAAATGCTTTTGCTTCTATGCTCTTAGACAACTCCTCTTTTTGAAGAGCTATCGCATCTTCGAGCTGTTTGACTCTCTCATCTTTGGTGACTTGATGCTTGAGTTGCTCTTTTTGCTCTATAGCTTCACTTATACTCTTTTGCTCCTCTTCAAGCCAACTCTCAAGAAGTTTATAACTCTCTTTAAGTGCATGTGCATACTCACTCTTTAACTCTTCTACAGCCCGAGCGACACCTACTCTATCTACGCGTATGCTTTTGTAGAGGTCATTGATAGCTTCATGGTTATAATTTATTTCTAAAAGAAGATTTGTAATGCTCTGTTTGCACTTATCCTCTTTAAGTTTATACGTTTTTTTCACCTCATCAAGCTTCTCTACAAGCTCTTCGCCAAGAGAGTTTATCTCCTCTTTAAGGGCAGCTATCTCTTGAGATAAGATTTGCATATCATTCATCTCAAAAGCTATCTTCTCCTCTCTCTGCTCTTTGGCATTTTTATACTCTAACTCTATGCGTGCCAAAGACTCTTTATAGCTCTCCTCTAAACTCTCTTTTTCTAACTCAAGGGCTTCTATCTTTGCATTTGCCTCATCTTTTGTGAGAATCTTCTTTAAGTTCTCTTTGTTGATTCCTATAGAGAGGAGCATCTCGCTTTGAAGGAGTTGTGGCTTTAACTCCTCTATCGTTCTATCGAGCAGCGTATCATCTAAGATAGGATAGAGTTCACTCTCCCAACCATCGACCTCTTCATTTAAAAACTCTTTGAAGGAGTTTGGCTTTGAAGCTATCATCGTTTGGTACTTTTGTATCTCACGCTCTAATCTTTGCAGTTCACTCTCATAATGCTCTGCATTGAGACTCCCTTCTCTTTGATAGCTATGCTCTAACTCCTCTATCTCATATCTAAGCTTGTGAACGCCTCTCTCTTTTGTCTCTGTTGTCGTTCGCTTCTCACTTATCTCTCTCTTTTTTGAGTCCTGCTTTTTCTCATAGCTCGCAGAGAACTCTTGAAGTGCTGTTTTTTGATTGTGAGCCAAAGTGTTTAAAAGAGCCTCTTCGTTTTTTTTATCTAGTTCAAACTGCGCTATCTCCTCTTTTATATCACTTACACTCAGCTCTGTTTTACTTTTTCGAGTCTCAAACGCTAACTCCTCTTTCTCTATCGCCTCTTGGAGTCCATTTTTGAGAAACTGGTTTTGGTTGAACTTCTTATCTTCTAACTCACGCAGAAGCTCTTTATCTCTTTTATATTCAAGCGTTTTTATCTCTTTGTTGATGTTTTCAAGCTCATTTTCAAACCCAGATTTGAGTTTAATGTAGCTCTGGTTTAACTCACTCTGGTTCTCTAAAATCTCTTCATACTTATCGGCTCTATCTCTTTGAAGTAAGATATTCTCTTGGGAATATTTCTCTTTTAGGAGTCTTAATCTCTCTATCTCCAACTCCAAACTATTTGAGACACCTCTAAACTTCTCTTCACACTTCTGTTTCGAGTTTACTTTTATCTTATGGTTCTCTTTAGACTTCGTAAGTTCTCTCTCTATCTCTTTAGCTTTAGACTCTGTTTGGCTTAGCTCTTGACTCTCTACTTTCACTCTGTAAAGTATCTTCTCTTTTAACGCAACTATCTCCTCTTCATACCCTAAAAGAGTCTCTTTGAGTTGGTACGCTCCATCAATGTTGGCTTTTTGTTTTTCAAACTCTTTAAAGAATTTATACTCTGATTGGAACTCATATATTTTTTGAAGATACTCTTCATGGTTGAAGTCTATAACCTTCTTTTCATAATCGAGTGTTGTTTGGATGGCTTGCTTGATACTCTTGGAATCGATAATGGACTTATCAATGTTAAAGATTTCGTTAAAAAGCCCTATAAAAGTCTCACTGTTTCGGATGGAGGTAAACTTGAAATCTAAATACTGCTTGTTATTCCCATAGATAATCTCTCTATATTCGCTTAGGGATTTCACTGTTTTTCTAAGGTTTGGCTCTTTTGCATATCTCTTGATACTATCAAGTTCATAAAGGTTACTTGAGCTATCAATAATGCGGTTAAGTTCAAACTTCTGCTTAGAGAAGAGTTTGACTATCTCCCCGCCCGCTTTATACATAAAGATAAAAAAATCTTCAAACACATAAATCATGTAGGAGTTGGAGTATCTGAAGTAGTACTCTTTAAACCCCTCTTTGTCCGTTGGAATCCCAAGGTTTCGCACATCTCCGCTAAAGAGATAGTGAATCGCTCGGATAACGGTTGTTTTACCGCTTCCATTGTCGCCTAGAAAAAAGAGGTCTTTTTCTAAGTTCACATCTAAGAAGTTAAAGTTTGCAGAGTTTATAAGGATTATTTTTTTTATCATAATTAGACCACGCTTTGAACGATTTTTGTATAGTACTCTAAGGCACTTAGAACCAGATACTCATCTTTAGAGTCATTCTCTTTTTTCTCTAAGATATAGTTTTTCTCTAACAAATCAAAAAACTTCTCTACAATATCTTTTAAATCTTTTGTCTTGAAGATATACTCGAACTTCTGCTCTAAAAGAGCATCCTCTTTCTGTTTGTAATGGACTATAAAATCTGTCTGTTTGAGGATATGCCCTCTATCTAAGTAGGGAAAAAGCTGCTTTAAAATGGCGATGGAGATGAGAATATTTTTATGGTTGTTTAAAAAACTGTTTAGCTCTGCCTCGTTCATATTCTCTTTTTTTGAGATGTAAAAGTAGCCGTTCTCGCCATTGAGCGTAAAGCCTAATTTCTTCAAGATAGCAAAAAGCTCATCAAAGTTTTCATCAATCATCAAAAAATTTGCAATATCGAGATACTTTTGAGAGTTGATGGAGATCATCACTCCCTTGCTAAGCACTTTAAAAACTTCATCTATTCCTACAGCCATTTTGCAACCTTTATTCCGTATTCATTAAAACTTTTCTCAAAAAGTACTTTTTCATCCGTGATTATCTGTAAATAAAGCTTAAAGGCTTCATTTACAAGTTCACTCTCTTTGGTGTTCTCTAAGGCAGGGTGGGACTTCACAAAGAGAAAAATATCCTCACTCTTTTGCGTTTGTAAATCCTGAAGAAGCTTCCCTAAATCTATAAACTCCAGCTTCTCTTTTGCCTGTGGTTTGATAGAGGACTCTTTTTTTGGTTTACTCAAATCCATGTCGGCAAAGATACTCTTCAACTCTTTAGAGAGCTTCGCAATATCTCTGTCACTCGCAAAAGTGTGGATTCTGTTTTTCTGGCTTTTGTTGATGCTGTGGTAGAGTCTCTTGCTCTCAAGGGTGAGATGCTCTTCGAGCGTTTTTACATCCTCATCTAAAATCATATTGGAGAGTTTGATAATCTGCTTGTTTACAAGACGTCTTTTTTTCGTCTGAACAATAAACTGGTTTATCTGCTTGATGTAGGCATCAATGTTTTGAATATACTTTAAGACATTGACACTAATACTCTGCAAAAGCCCATCAATCTCTTCATGAACACCTCGCAAGCCTACTCTGAAAAAAGAGCCGATTTTCTCATTTGCAGTAATGAGTTCATCCACCTTTTCTAAAATATCGCCTGCACTCTCTATCAAAATATCTATATCAATCGAAGTATCATTTTCAAGTCGAAGCAGGAGTATCTGTATCTCTCTGTCACGATTGTAAAATTTAAAGTAGAGATTTTCTATAAGGCTAATGATGGCAGATTTGTAGAAGTCGTTTCCACTCTCCTCATATCTCATCTTGTTCTTTACCAACTCCTTATACTCTCGCTCATAATCACCAAAGATGATACTGTAATCCACCCTTTGCAACACAGAATCTACAAAGTTTAAGTAGTTTTTATTGAGTTTATAGCGCTCATTTATCTTCACAAACAGAGTAGAATCGACAAGTTCAGGCTCTACATTTTGTATAAACTCCTGTCGATACGCTCTATCGATGAGTTCTCTGTTGTCATGAACGAGTTTTAATAATTCAATGTGTTTCATATGCTATCTCTTGTTCCATAAACTTGTTGCATGATTTATTTCAACCTCCCTAAAACTTCCAAAGCCTCTATCTCAAACTTAGAAAAAGCAAACCACTTTTTGCCCAAATCTTTGAGACTTGCTCCTATGTGATACATCTCTGTTTCATCTATTATCAGAAATCTATCATGCACATTTTTGAACTCTTTTAACTCTATATTTTTATATTGCGTTTTGTATTTTTGATAATCCAAACGCAACTGTTTTGAGATGCTCCCCGTATATATTTTGATTTGTAAGTTTTGATATTTGCTGAAAAGTGTAAAAACAGTGTCATCTATGTAGTTGTCTATCAGCACAGCTTCACCTTTTGCACTTTTTAACAAATCGTTTATAAAAGCATAGGCATCGTATGTTTGCCCGTCAAAAAATATTCCCTTATTTGGTTTGAGAGAATTATCTTCAAGCAAATTTGAAATACTCTCTACTTTTGATTTTAAAAGCACTACATCATTTTCAAGCTCTTTAAATCTTTCGTGTGTAATTTTTTCGGAGTTAATCACATAACCGTCATTGATATAGCTTTTTAGTACGGATGTTGCCCACTGTCTAAATTTAGTAGCAGTAATAGAATTTACTCTATATCCGATTGAGATAATCATATCAAGATTGTAATGGTCAACATCTCTTTCTACTTTCCTTTTTCCCTCTTTTTGAACTACTCTAATTTTTTGAGTAGTTGGATTTTTTTCAAGCTCTTTTTGTTTGTAAATATTCTGAATATGATAAGTAATATTGTGAGATTCAACATTAAACAGTTCACCCAATTGTTTTTGAGTAAGCCAAAGAGTATCTTTCGTAACTGAAACATTCAGTTCTAGCTCACCATCATTATAGATAACCATATCTGATTTATTTAGCTTGTTCATAGTTGAGAGTTCCAAGTGTTGATTTTATACATCATACTAAAATAATTTATTTTCATTGAAAAGTTTGTCATTTTGAAATATCTTTATTGTAGCCTTTTTCATATTTTTACTTAAAGCCATGCGGTACAATTTTTGTTTTTATTCATAAATTCACCTTACGAATCAAACAAGCATCAAACAAATTTATCACGGGGAAACCCTTGATACAGGTTACTTTATTTTTACTTTCAAGTAATTTTAAGTTTCCAGTCAAACAACGGTCAAACAAACTCAATCTCATTTTACCCAACTTGGCACATATGTTCTCGCTCTTGTGCCAACACTCTCATCGTAAATAGAAATCTTTTTATCGTCTAATGTGTCTTTTATAATTCTCGAAACCATAGCTGTGTTTTTCACATCAATACCAAATCAAACTCTCTCAACAAAAAGCTTTTAATGCCGTAAATCAAGAGATGATATTGCTTTATTTTACTATTGAGTGCCGCTGAGTTTGATAAGGCACTTATATATTCACCTATCATCTCTTTATCATCATTGTTATGCTTAAACTCTAACCATTCAGTCTCATTGGGTTGCTTTAGTAACTCTTTTATAAGAGATATTATATAGTCGTCACTTCTAGTTATGCTCATATTAGTTAATTCCTTTCATATTGAAAAATTTGTCATTTTGAAATATTTTTATTTTTGCCTCTGCTGTAAAAAGCTCCGCCAAATCACAACCTTGCATCATGGCATGTCTTCGGATGGTGTGGGGTTTGTTTAAGATAATGTCGGTGGTTGTGGTTGGGTTTGTCATTTTATCCTCGACAAATATCGTGTAAATACCCAGCCTTGTATCATTGTTTCATTTTTAGAATCATATTTACGAACTAAACACCAGTTCTTATCTTTTTGAATTATTTCCACTACTTCTCCAAATGACAAATGACTAATTATTTTTGATTTAGTAGATTTTTCTTGTCTTACATTTAACACATCACAACTTACAATTCTAAATTGAGTTAACTGTTTGGAGTCTTGAATATATTTTTTAATACCACCTACAATCTCTTTTTTTACAATATGCTGATGTTGATAGCTACTTAAAATCTCATTCATTTTTGGATTGATGATATATGTTCCAATTAAACTAACAATTAACGGCAATATTATTATTTGTAATAAATAAGTCACATATGGATTATTTTGACTTGCTATAAAAAGTTTTAAATTTTCAACGGCTTCACTTATTTTGCTATCTAACATCAACTGAACATTTTCAATTAATTCTTCTCTTACATATTCTAGCTCTTTAAGATAAGTTGTTTCATCATTTGTGATGATTTCCGTTTCAAACGCTTTTTGTAAATCTAGAATGTCAGCAGATTTTGTTCTCCCAATAATTTCTTGTACTAAGTTTTGAATATTCATCTCAACAGAACTTGGAGAATGTATTTGTTTGAACATTTTTTCTATACTAGAATAAGATTCAAGGGCTGTGTTTAAGTGTGCAGTTCCTAACTCAAAACTTGTTTTGTTTGTATCTAAAACAGAATCCATAAATTTTTGATAAGTATTAGTTGTTTGCATTATTGATTGAAAAGCATCGCTTAAACTATTTTCAAGAGGAGCGAAAATACTATCCATTTGTTTTTGAATTCCAGAAAATGGGTTTAATATTTTTTCCATATCCTCATTGATTTTTCTCATTGGTTCATATAAATATTCCATCTCTTTATGAATATTTTTAAATGGGTTTGATACTAGTTCTAATTGTTCATGAAATTTCTTTGCCGAATTAAGTAAATTTTCATTTTTGTTGAAATTTGCAACTGCTGACATTCCAAAATGTTCATGAGTATAAATTTTGCTGATATTCATATACTCACTAATTTTTGCCTGTGAGTCTCCTAAAATTTTTAAAGTTTCAGATATTTGAGATTCCAAATATGATGTGGTTGTATAATTTTGTACACTAAAACTGCTACTTAGTGCAAGTTCTCTTATTGCTTTTAGCGTTGAAGATTCATATGTATTATTGAATTGATTTTTTATTTCATCTAATCTCAAAATATATCCTTATTGAAACCCATCTTCTTTTGATTTTTTCTCATTCCCTAGTAATGCTGTTGTAGCTGTTGTGAACAAGAAAAATTCATAAACTTAACAATGCACTTACAGCGGAAATTATAGAACTGAACTCTGCACCTTTTGTCAGGACAGTACCTAAAGACTTTTTTAATAATTTTTCATCATTTTTATTATTTTTCAGATCTTGAATGATTATATCTTTACTTTGAAGGTTTGAGTTATTTATCACTTGTATCAGTTCATTAAATTTTTTATCAAATTCTGAAACAATGGTATTATTGTTTCCAGTGATAATATTTCCATGATTGTTACCACTCACACTGATGTTATTATGATAGTTTACTTCCGTCTTCTCAATTTTGTGATACTCCTTTTTGTCATTGTTTTCTAAAAAACTTCTGCCTTTAAAAGTCAAATTATTAAAGATATAAAATCCACCTAATGCCCAAAATCCCTTTTCAAACAACCCATCATCTTCAATTTCATCAATAATGGCTTTAAATTCTTTAAAGTCAAGTCCAAAAGTTTTTGGGTAAATATATTCAGATTTTGAATTTGCTATTTCTTTTACTAGCATATTGTATTTATCGTTTGTATTCATGTCGTGCCTTTGTGTTAAATTTATCCATAATACTAAAATTGAACCCTCTGAACAAGTCCATTTACAGAACTTTGTTTGAAAAGTTAGTAGTTTTTAATATTTGACTTTTTCTTTTTAGCAGTTTTTACTGC
>PETN01000064.1 GCA_002781365.1 Sulfurimonas sp. CG01_land_8_20_14_3_00_36_23 | reverse complement strand
CATATCCGCCAACGCGAACACAAACCTCTCCAACTCCCACATAGAGAACATAAATACAGCGATAACAAGAGCTCAAAGTGTTGGGTTATATGTAGAGAACACAAGCTTTAAAAATGGTGTGAAAGGGATAGATAGTCGTGATAAAGATTATGGCAGTATAACCGTTACAAAATCAGAGTTTAGTGAGTTTAGTGACAAGGCGATAGATGTTTATTATGCATATTCTGCACCTCTATCAGTCTCAAATACACTCTTTAGAAATAATAACTATGCTCTGTATGGGTATTACAACTACGGTGCTGTTTCTTTAAATCAACTAACCTTCGATTCAAATAATTATGCAGTTTATGATGAATATGGAGCTTATTGGCATGTGGAAAACTCACTCTTTACAAATAACAATATAGCCTTAACAAATGTAGAGACTCATACGAATAATGTTTACTTTGGAAATAATGGTGGTACATATAATGATAGTGCCACAAATGAACAAGTAACAAGTGTCAACCCATTTAAAGCTTCACTCTTAGGTTTTACAACAGCGACTGCAACAACAGATAGTAATGGGACAACACTTACAGATAGTACGCTCAACCTTGTAACAGATGAACTAGTAGGTGTCTTTATGCAAGCAGATGCAACAAGTGGAGTAAAATATAAAATCATCTCCAACACTCAAAACAGTATTAGAATTGCTGAAGTTTTAAGTGGTACAAGTTTAGATGTCAACACAAGCTATACTATTGTTGATTATAATCCACATGCCAACTCTGTAGCTGCGACTGCATCCACTACAGGTTCTATGGTTGGAGCTTTTGATGGAGTAAATGACCCTTACTGGTCTTATGTTATTTACACAAAGGCTACACCTACTACAAATGGAGCTGCAACAAGCAACGAGATTTGGAGTGGTACCATCACTCTCGATGGCAGTGTAAGTTTTGGAGCACTCCAGCACCTGAGAGTTGAGCGTGGCACAACAGTCAGATTTGCAGAAAACAACGCTTCGCAAACACTGACTCTTAACTCCATCGGAGGTATCCAAGCACAAGCAGATAGCAATAGCTGGATTACCTTTACTTCTAATGATGATACAAACACTTCAAAAGCACAATGGGGTGGAGTCGTACTCAATGGTTATGGAAATTTAACCAATATGAAAATAGACAAAGCAACAACAGCCCTAACAGCCAATGCTCCGCTTAGAGGAGTCAATCTAGATATAACAAACTCAAGTGTAGGCATATCCGCCAACGCGAACACAAACCTCTCCAACTCCCACATAGAGAACATAAATACAGCGATAACAAGAGCTCAAAGTGTTGGGTTATATGT
>PETN01000003.1 GCA_002781365.1 Sulfurimonas sp. CG01_land_8_20_14_3_00_36_23 | reverse complement strand
TCTTGAATCTCTTGGACTCTTGTCTCATGTTCTGTTTGAAGGTTTACAATTTGCTCTGCTTTGTTTTGCAGTTGGGTAGTTTGTTGCTCTTTTTGAATTTCTAAATCTTGGATGACAATTACTTTTTGGTTGAGTTCTTGCTCTCTTTTTTGTAATTCTTTGTTTTGAGCATATATCATCTCACTATTTGAGACAACACCTCGAACATCTATGCTATGATATTCACAATCAGCATTAGGGTTCCGACCTTCTCCTTTACCATTTTCTACGAAATGTTTTAAAGGGTCTAATCCAGCATTTTTTATATCTACATATTTTTCCAAATAGTACTCAGCATCTAAAAGTGCTACATCACTTATTTTTTTAAGCAGCTGGTTTTCTTGCTCTAGTCGAGTCTTTTCTAAAGACAACTCTTTGTATAATACTACATCAGAGAGTACATCCTGACTATGAAAAATATTTATACTTGCTAAAAGTTCTTCCCTAAGTCTATCGAAAACTTTGTATGAGGTTTCGTTTAGTGTGTGTTCTTTCATAAGAAGCACTATTTCTCTTACAAAAGCTGGTATCGAATCTTTTATGTTCTCATAGGATATGTTTTTATGTTTTAGACCCGATTCTATGAAATCGCCAATATCATCGAGACTAGCTTTATCTAAGCCCACAAAGGCTTTTATACTTTTAACCTGAGTGTCCAAATCATTTACAAGAGTATCAAAATCAACAAAGAGTCTCTCATACCCTCTACTAAAGTATTCCGCATGATAAAAATGTTTACTCCACAATAAAAGTGATTTTTCCACACTAAAGCCATTACGTGTTTTTAGAGACTTTGCAACTTCGAAAGGATTTCTATGTGGTAAGATAATCTTGATTTGGATATTTAACTGTTTGAGTGCTTCTTCCCAAACAGGAAATATTATGCAAAGTCTAGGGTCTTTTATGGCAAAGAGTTTACTGTATTGAAATTCTTCCTCTAAAATATCTTTTGCTTGTTTAACATAACTATCAAATAAATTTTCATTTATCGTAAGTTCATACTCTGTATCACTCCAAAGAGAATTATTATCAAGCAATATTCTGTCATTGAGATCCATTATTTTGACATTTTCAAAATAACCTTTTTCATTTTCTGGTGTTGGTGGCAATAATTCAGAACCAAGTTCAAGACCTAGCTTTTCCAATACACCTGTCAACGCAGATGTTCCACTTCTGTGCATTCCAAGTACTATGATACAAGTTTTCATTTATTAGACTCCCTTATTGATGAACTGATTCATTATTAATCGTTCTTTAATACTACTAAACCTTGGCAATTTACTTTTTTCAAGTTCGGCTAAAAAGGCATGCATATCGTCGATAAATCTTTCTCTTGCTACTCTATAAATAAGGTTATCCCATTGTACAAGAGGTTGAAGTGCTTTGTTTATGGTTTCGTCTTTTATATCGAGTCCATAATGACTCTCATTTGTATTTTCTTTTATATTGTGAGTAGTTGATAATTTCCAGGCTTCTTTGTAGCAAAGCATTGCAAAGAACTCATCAAGTCTTTCCACTGTACCTACATAATCTAGTCTATTCAAGTTTAGTAGAGCTTGGTTTATTAGTGCAGGTGATGGATTTCCCGATGGTCCACTACATAAGTACCTTGTCTGAGTGTCATGAAAAAGATATATGTTTTCTTTTTCTAGCCACACTATAAGTTTAGTTATTTCGCTAGCATTTGACAAGTCTGTTTTAACAAGTTTAGCCACTATTTTTTGAACTGTCTTATTATGTTGCATTAGTCTTTGTTTTTCAGAAGGCTCACCAAGTTTTCTTACCCAACATAAATGAGATACTACATGTTCTATTGGTATGCGAAATGTAGCAATTGTAGTTCTTGTATTGAAAACCTTTAGTTTCTGTTGCATCTGAGGAAGTTGAATGTGACCTGACAATAGTTTATAAGTATCTGCTTTTTTAACATCTTCTTCATCTTGAAAATCTATTCTACTTTCTATATGTGTCAAACATTCATCTTCTTCAAACTGAGAAGTTAAAAACTTATTGATAGAACTGCCAGCAGTCTTAGGTATATGTAGGTAAAAAAACTTATCTTTATGCATCAAAATTGAATCCAAAATTTTCATTTATATTTGTGAGATTGCGATTATACAAAGTATCTACTTTTAGATTGCTTTGCCATTTATTTTTCATATGTTCTACTTCACTATTAAAGCGTTTGATTTTTTCAGGGTTGTTTTCTTGTCCTCTGCTTATAGACTCATGATGGTAGAGTTCCACGTATGGTGTCCACAAGTTTCTATAACCTTTTTGAAGAAGCTTTAGACAAAAGTCTACATCATTAAATGCTACTTTCAAATGTTCTTCTTCTAGTCCCCCTACTTCTTCGTAAAGACTTTTTCTTACAACGAGACAGGCCCCTGTGACAGCTGAGTAATTTTGTATGATTTTTAGTCTAGAGAAGTACCCATATTCATCTTTATGAAAGTACTTATGAGAGTGTCCAGCAACTCCACCTATACCCAGAACTACACCCGCATGTTGGATGGTGTTGTTGTCATAGTAAAGCATAGCACCAACTGCACCTATCTCAGGTCTGATGGCATGACTTACCATTTCAGTGAGCCAACCTTTGCTTATGACTTCCACATCGTTGTTAATAAGTCCAATGATTTCACCTTTGGCATGCTTAACACCAAAGTTGTTTATAGCTGAGTAGTTAAATGGTTTATGGTATTCTAAGACACTTATATTCTTATGCTTTTTTATTTTTTCAAAATAAGCTAATGTTTTTTGGCATGTGGTTTCGTTATCTAAAATAATAATCTCATAATTTTTATATACTGTTTTTTCTAGTATGCCCTCTACGCATTTATGTAAAATATCGTAGCCATCTCTTGTTGGGATGAGTAAACTGACTAATGGTTCACTTAAAATAGGATAGTGAACTTTATATGTGTTTGGTAACAAGCCATCTTCTACTGTTATATTTACATTTTGTTTAAAAAAACAGTCCTGAAGTGCTCTTAGTCCAGCGTCGTGAGCATACTCTTTTTCTCCACTACCGTAAGCAGTTGAACCCTTTATAGCTCTCCAGTGGTAAAGTACTTTTTCTACTCTGTCTATCTCTTCATATTTTATGTATTCCAAGCATCTTAAGAGTAAATCATAGTCTTGACTCCCTTCATATCCAGCTCGAAAACCTTTTACTGTGTCAACGACACTTTTTTCTAAAAACAGAAGATGGCAGATATAGTTTTGGGAAAAAAACATGTCTGGATTCCAAGCAGATTTGAAGTGAGGGTTGTAGCGGTTGTCGTTTTCGTCTATCTTGTCTTCATCTGAATAGATCAGTTTGAGTTTTGGATTTGTGTTTAATTTTTTAACCATCTCATGGAGTGCATTTGGAGCAAGTGTATCATCGTGATCTAAAAACGCCAAGTATGTACCAGTGGCTATGGCTAAAGCAGAGTTACTTGCCTCACTTATATGACCATTCACTTTTCGATAGGCTACTTTGATGTTTGGGTGGGCTTGTTCATACTTATGAATAACATTGAGCGTATTTTTGTTAGTCGAAGCATCGTCGGCTATGCATAGTTCCCAATGAGTGTAAGTTTGAGCCAGAACAGACTCTATCATTTTTGTTAAATATTTTTCATCTGTATTGTATGTTGGCGTAATAATAGATACCAATGGATTGTAAACTAATTTTTTGCTTTTGAATATATCTTTTTCATTTTGAGATATCCATAGGTTATAATCTGACTCTCTGTATGTTTGAGTCTCTGGATAAAGCTTTATATATTCTTGATTTAGTCTCGAAATCATACCGTTATATCCATCCTTTTTATAACGTGCATACGATTTTTCTATAACACGAAAGATATTTTTTTTTCTATCATTCCACATGATAAGTGAGATTTTTTTTATTAGCAATTTCATTCCATATATTTTAACTTTTTAATTTAAAAGGAGGATTATATCGATTCATATATGGGCACCTCTAAAAACAACTCTTTTAGCTGTCTAAATTTGCACACTCTATTTTTTTGACTTTCTTTTGAACTTCTATAAAGAAAGTTGA
>PETN01000063.1 GCA_002781365.1 Sulfurimonas sp. CG01_land_8_20_14_3_00_36_23 | reverse complement strand
AACTCATATGTAAATCCTTATAAATAATTCACTTGATTATGATATCAAATGAATCTCATTTTTTAAGGTTTACACAGTTAGATTTACACTCTCTACAAATGCATCATTTGTGTATGATTTAAATTATCTATTATATTTAAATGAGTTAAATTATTTCTATAGCAAATAATGTCATGAATTAAATCATCTCGTTCGTTTCTATTGTTTCTTCCAAAACAAACCTCATCAAGACCTCTAATTTTGAAAATATTATTTAGATTTTTTCTAAAAGAATTTTGATTTTGACATTGAGATTTCAATAATATTTTGTCATCATTTTTTTGTATTACACTATCAATAATACTGTAAACTTCATTTTTTATAAATTCTCTACTATACGCTTCCATCCACTGAGCCAACGTAAAATACTTTAAATCTAAATATACTGAAGAACTTTCATTTAAGATGCCTGATAAATAATCAAATATCTTTCCATAAGTACTTTTTGCTTCAAACCATCGATTTAAAATATCCTCAATACTGTTTGCATCATACGCAAATAAAAATTTCTCTTTTGCTTTCTCTCTATTCTTGTAGCGCATCACTTCTTGAATTTTATTACCATCAACAGTATAGATAAATTTTTGAATTGCTTGAATATCGCTGCTCAACACAACAACCTCAAAAAATACCCGTAAATCAAAAACTATTTCATTCATCTGTTTTAATGAAACTGGGGCAGAAGTCTCTATACCGATAAAATCGTTTGAAATGTCAATATGACATTTATTTGTCTCTATAAATATCTTTTTGTTCTCATCATTTTTAATCCACTGATCGATGGATGAAAATTTTACATCTACTTTTTTGACGCACATTTCATCATTGACATCAGACGCATTTAAATACAATATTCCAATGTCGATTTTGTATTTTATCAGTATGTCTGATTCTTCATTTAAATGAAAATCTTCAAAAGCTTTGAAATACTGAGCGATTGAATTATTTTCTGGGGTATGTAATGCTTGTATTACGTGACTATAAAAAGCTGTAAATTCAGAATCATCCTCAAATTTTCCATTGATGTTAAATGCCTCTGGATTAGCAAACAATTTTTTAAAATAATGACTTTTGTTCTTTGGTAAAGTTAGAAATATCTCAGATTTATTATCATTTTCATATTTTAATTGACCACAAACATCTAAATCTTCGACTTTAAGGGTAACATTTTTTTCCACTATCTACTCTCCACAATCTTAATCTCATCATCACTCAGTCCATAAAGTTCATACACCATTTTGTCTATCTCTTTGTCGGTTTTTTCTATCTCTGCTTTATATCCACATGCCAAGGTTTTATCGTTTTCAAAGAGGGCTTGCCACTCTTGTTTGAAGTTGCGTTCTGCGAGTTTATCGGCAAATTTGAGTTTGAGGGCTTTTGTGTATTCTGTTATAAACTCCTCAAATGTCAGTTCTTCAAAGTTTTGGAGTTTTTTAGTGAGCTTTTCAAGCCCAAGTTCATTGTGAAAGTTTTGTTTTGTTTCTTGGAACTGTTTGTTAAGCAAAAACATTTCATCTGCTTTTTGAATGTAAAAATCTTTTTCACTTTCTGCTATTTTCTGAATTGGCAAGGTATTCATTTTATTAGCATCTAAACGAACTCTTCCGCCTTTTTCAGAATCACCGAACGATGGAAAAAGATATTTTTTTACAAAATGAAAAAGCTTAGAGTTTAAAACACATTGCAAATATTTATCTGCATTAGCTATAAAATAACAATTTGCACTAATATAATAACCCTCTGTATCAAAATAAAATCCATGATTTAGGGCAGTATGATAATAAATCAGTTTTGACTGTTCAAGCTTGTCGTAGTAATCACATGCACGAAGATTCCAGTAGTTTTTTCCTTTGTCTTGACGTTTAATCAGTTTATCTCTGTACTGTTCAAGATAGTTATAAATACCTTTATAGTCATTTTCTATTTCTAAATCGTAACCAGTAGCAACCATATATCTTCCAGAGTGATTGAGATACCATTTGCCAAAATCATCGCCTTCAACCATTTTTTTGAGTAATTTTTCTGATGCTTTGTCTTGCGTGACAATCTCAGAATATTTCGTTTTGTCGATAATAAAAGCTTCATTTAAACCTGTTTTAATTCCATAATAAACGCCTCCATTTGTATATTCATGTAAAGTCGTATTTACATTTTTAAACTTATTTAAAATGGATGAGACTAAAGGATTTGTAAATTTCCATATTTCATCTGATAAATCACTTTTTTTATACAAAGATGTTTTATAGTCAAAAGCTTGTGCCTCTTCTAGGCTTTTAACCATAAGATAGGCAATATCACTAAAATTTTTCTGATTTTTTATGATGACAATAGCAGGCTCTGTTGAGGCATCTTCAAAAATATTCAGTTCACCATAATTGATGATTTTTTGAATATTGAATTCTTTTAGATAACTTCTTAATTTCATACCGTATTTGCGTTCCATCCACTTATTTGGAGTAATAAAACCAAGCAAACCTTTTTCTGATAAACATTTCATAGAATGTTCGTAAAAGTAAACATATAAATCAGCCGTTGATGTTGCAACATGAGGATACATTAACATATATTTTTCTTTTATATCACTATCTATCATCTCTTGCCTAACATACGGCGGATTCCCAATCACCACATCAAACCCACCCTGTGCAAAAACCTCTGGAAACTCTGCGTGCCAATCAAAAGCGTTTGTCACTACTGTTTTATCGTCAATCAGAGAGTTTCCTACTTTTATTTTGTTGGCTAGTTTTGTAAGTGGTCTGCCTCTTTTTGCGGTGCGTAGCCACAAACTCAGTCTTGCGATTTCTACTGCTCCCTCGTTTATGTCCACGCCGTATAGGTTATGTTCAAGCACCTCTTTTTCTACTTCATACGAGGCAAACAAATCGCCCATGAGTGCGAGGTCGTTTTGAAGTCTTTTGTGTTCTTTGAGCAGATATTCTAAGGCTTGATTTAAAAACGCTCCACTTCCACATGCCGGGTCTAAAATCTTCAAATCAAAAAGCCACGCTTTGTAAGCCAAAAGATTTTCTTTTGTCTCTTGCTCTTTTTTGGTCGGCTTTTTGGGGTTAATGATAACTTCAACTTCTGCAATGTTTAACTCTTGGCGTTTGGCTTCACACAACTTGCCAAGAGTGTTTTGCACGATGTACTCGGTGATGTAGGCAGGAGTATAAAACACACCGTCTTTTTTTCGCTTAGATTGCTTTTTGTCAAAGTCGTTTTCCAAAAGCTGTGCGCTTATCTCTTCAAGTTCGCTGATGGAGTTTTCAAAAATATGCCCTAAGATATTTACAGAGATATCACTTCCAAAGTTGTAGGCAGAGAGGATTTTTGCCCGTGCATCTAAAACTTCATCGTCAATGACAAGCGCATCCAAAAACGCATCATGCGCAAAAAGTCCGCCGTTGTACATAGTAATGTCTAAATCTTCATCGCCTGCATTTATCGCTTTGAAATAGACTTTGTACGAATCGTAAAGGGTAAAAGTTTTGACAAGCTTCTTGACCTCTTTTTGCCTTTGAATTATCGTGCCGATTGTATTTTTTGGCAACAAATCTGTGTCTTCGCCAAAAAGTATAAAGACGATGCGGTCTATAAGTTTTTGCGTTGCATTCAAAAGTTCGAGCTTGTCGGCATGTGGATTGTTGTTTAAAATATTTTCAAAAAGATGGCTTCTAAAAGCTGTGTAATCTTTGTAGAGTTTGTTTGAGATATCTTGCTCGAAGTTGAGTGATTTTTCCTTTATGGCATGTGGGATATTTTTGCTAATACTCTCATAACTTAGAATCGTATGAAGCTTTTTAAACCCCTCATAATCCAAATCAAAAAGAAAAAATCGCTCATACGCAGTGGCTTTGTCAAAATAAAATCTAAGCTCGTTGAAGTTTGAGATGATGACATATTTTGCATGGTTGTTGTGTTGCAAGTAGCCGAATGCTTGACGCACTGCACTCTCTTCGCGGTTGTACTTTTTCTCTAAATCTTTTGTTTTTAAATCTTTTAGCTCGATGACTGCAACAACTTTGTCATCGACCAAAAGCGCACCGTCTGCTTTTTGAGCGTTTGTTTCGTTCTTCTTTTCTCTCTCAAGTGTGTAGTGTTCATCAGATGAGCGGGTTTTAGAGATGTAGCCGAGGCAGTTTTCAAAGATGTCTTCTAAAAAACCATCTTGATAATCTGTCTCTATCCACGAAGCAATCTTCTCTTTTTTTGCCAAAAAGGTTTTAAACTTTTGCCATCTGTTTTCTATGAGTTTTTCATCTTGCTTCTCTATAAACTCGTTTAATACTTTTTGTCCGAAGAGTTGTTGCATAAAATTTTCCATTGTTGTTTTTGATATAGTTTGCTTATTCTAGCTTCTCTATGCTATACAAATAGTTAAGTGAGCAACTCAAAACCAAGAAGTATCTAAACAATCCTCTTTACTCTCTTTTAAAAACTCTTTGTACTCTGTTGCGTTTTTGTCTAGGGCTTTGTACTCTTCATAGAGATAGGTTTTAAATATCGCTTCATCTATGCAGTTGCAGAGCTTTGTATCGTTGGAGTCTTGGCATGTGGAAATGAGTGCTGCTTTTTGTGATTCTTCCCAACCAAAGTAGCTTTTGTAGTAGGGGTAAAGTACCCAGATGGCGAAACCTATAGTGAGAACTACATTGACGAGATACTCTCTTTTTTTCGTTTGAAAGTACTTTTTAATATCGTAAGAAATCAGAAGTAAAAAAACTATCTCCAAAGTGATGTTAAACCAGTCGCTATCTAAAAAATCAAACATTTTTTCCCTTCGTAAGTTTTTTGATAGCCACAGCCGCCATCATCAGACCAAAAGAGGCAGTCACACCCATAAAACTCCCCTTTGCTTTGACAACTGCCTCTTCACTTGAGAAGATAACCGTGTACTTTTTTTTGAAGCCGCGTTTTTTAAGTTCATAACGGATTTTCGAGCCAAAGGCATCTCCGTAAGTTTTCCAAATATCATCGACTTTTATTTTGGAGGGGTCGAGCCTTTTTGCTGAACCAAAAGAGGAGATGAGTTTTTTGTGGCATTTTTGCGCGATGGCGAGTTTGGCTTTTGTGTCATCGATGGCATCCAAAACCAAATCATACGCGTCAAAGTCAAAGTTGTGTACCCACTCTTCATCGATGCGAACATTGATGGCTGTAACCTCTGGATAGTGTTGCTTCAAAGCTTCGACTTTCGCCTCTCCTTCATGCATCTCAGACCACATTTGGCGGTTCTGATTTGTCTCATCGTAGGTGTCAAAATCGACAATCGCGATGTCTCTCACACCGCTTCGCACCAGACAATCAAGACAGAAACTGCCGACACCGCCAACACCCAAGAGGATGATTTTTGCATTTTGCAGCTTCTCGAAATCATCTTCGAGTAAAAGTTTTATACGCTGATATTTCATAAAATCAATCCACCCACTCTTGAAGGTTTTTCATACTTTTGTAAGCACTCAAATCGAGATGAATCGGAGTGATGGAGATAAAACCTGCCTCTATCGCCTCATGGTCGCTCATGCCTACAGCGCCTTCACGCGGAGCAAAACGAAGAGGATGAAGTCCTAACCAGTGGAACTCTTCGCCTCTTGGGTTTCTGTGAAGATGGGAGTCGTTTGCGTAAAAACGGTAGCCTGCATAGGTCACGCGAATCTCTGCTTCTTCTACATCGTGCGGAATATTTACATTTAAAAATTCTCTGTGAGGAAGAGGAAAAGAGCCGTTCATTATCTTCGTTACAAGTTTTTTTATCGTTGCACAGGCAAGCGTAAATTCGCCCTCAGGGTTAGAATAATCCATCACTTGTGAGATAGCGATAGAAGGCACATCATGCAAGACACCCTCCATCGCTCCTGCCGCCGTTCCACTATAGGTAATATCTTCGCCCATGTTCGAGCCGCGGTTTATCCCACTGATAAGCAAGTCAGGCTTTTTATCTTCAAACATTGTACTCAAAGAGAGATAGACACAGTCGCTTGGAGTGCCATCATCGAGTTTATAAAAATCATCATCCACACTCACAAAACGAAGCGGACGTACTAAAGTAAGCGAGTGTCCACATGCTGATTTTTCATTTGCAGGTGCTACAACAATCACCTCAACATTCTCTAACTCTTTTAAAGTAGAGACTAAGCGAAGAAGCCCAGTGGCTTCATAACCATCATCATTTGTGACTAATATTTTATACTTGTTTTTCATGAGAGACATTGTATACAAATCCAAATTAAAAGCTTATGATTGTATGGCATGATAAATGCTGTAAACTCTCAATGAAAACAGTAATCTCCCTTCTTATTTTTACCATGACTCTGCTCTGTGCTTCAACGTTTCAAGAGAACTATAAAGAGCTAAACTCTGCTATAGATAAGCTCTCCAAAAACCTCACGCCCGAAGAGAAAGTCTCTCTCTACTTTTTGGTTTTTTCTACGCATGAGCGAATCACTTCAGCCCTCTGTCTTGATAAAACGCAGAGTTCTTATCTCGAAGATTTAGAGAAAAAAACACTTAACACCCTTGCCAACCTCCATGAAAAAAACAACAAACTCACCGCCAAAGAGATAGAGAAAATCAGAAAACTCTACACAGAGCTGAACCGCGAGGGATTGGAACTTATAAAAGAGCAAAATACGCAACCACAAAAAAACCAAGAAGAAAAAATCATCTATCAAGATAAGATAGTTTATAAAGATAGAGTTGTTTATGAGGAGAAGATTGTTGAGAGAGTGGTTGAGAAAAATGCTCCCCTACTTCTCGGAGGAGTTGGTTTTTTAAGTCTGTTCATTGGCTTAGGTCTCGGATATGTTGTGTTTAGAAAGAGCGCAACACAAGAGCAAATGAGTGACGAGATTCATTTAAAAGCAGAGCAAAACGAGCGTAAAGTTCAAGAGTTACAAGAGAAAAATCACTCTCTCAAACAAGAGCTTGAACACCTCAGCACGCAAAAAGATTCTCTCAAACAGATAGAAAATGAAAACACGCTTCTCATCCAAAAGAACAAAACGCTTAAAGAGGAGCGCGTTTCGCAAGAGAGTTCTCACTCGCAGGCGATAAGAGAGCTTCAAGAGAAGATAGAACAAGTGCAAAAGCAAGTGGAGCAAAAAGAGCTAGAAGTTTGCACCCAAAAAGCGCAAGTGCTAGAGGAGAATCACGAAGAAAAAATTCAACAACTCCAAGAGCAACTCTCCACCCTCTCACAACAAAACCAAGAGGTACATCACATCTTAAATGGTATCTCAGATATTGCAAAACAGACAAATCTTCTCGCACTCAATGCCGCCATAGAAGCGGCGCGTGCGGGAGAGCATGGGAGAGGCTTTTCTGTTGTTGCGGATGAAGTCAGAAAACTCTCAGAGCGAACACAGCAGGCTTTAAATGAGGCAAAAGAGAGTGTAAAACCCTCTTAAAAGATTGCACGCTTAGACAAATAGTGGGTCGCTTGTCGGCTCTATCTCTTCAAAATCATCCACAATCGTCTGAAACATTTTCATCGTTTTTTTCGCTTTGGCAATATGCCCATCAAAAATCTCTTTTGAAGCAGGGAACGCTTCGCTGAGTTCTTGATAGATAAGAATACGTCCATTGATATGTCTCTCTATCTCAGCAAATGCACCACTTAGATACTCTTTTTTTGTTGTGTGTCTAAAGAGGGAGCGTATCATTTTTACGCGCTCTTTGATGGGAATAGACTCATCAATCGCCTCTGCAATTCGCTTTATATCTAAACGTGAGATATAGACTCCACTATGTGCAGGTGCTAAAAGTTTACTTGTAAGTGCATCTACAAACTGTGGAACTGGCTCTTCATCTTCCTTATCTCCAGCATCGTAGTTGGACGCTGTTGCTGACTCTGGGTCTAGCGAACACTTCTCACCAACAAACTTGTCAAACTCTGCTCTTAAGTCACTTAAATCATGTTCATTCATCTTTTATCCTTTTTTAATTGCTCTATATGCCTGCTGTGTTAACGCGTCAATCATACTCTCATACCCTCGATACTCCGCACCAAGTTGCACCGCTCTTGATTTGAGTGCTGAATACTCCTGCGTATTTTTCATGTCAAAGTTGGTAAGTGCCAACTTTGTAACCATATCAAAATTTGCCAACTCTGAAAAGTCTAAAACCGCATCAAAGCCACTCAAATCAATCTGCATATCAGGCGCTATGCGGTTCAAATCAGGCTGGTGAAGTTCCATCTCCTCACAAAAGGAGTTCAACTCTTCTAAGTTATCACTAAAGTAACTCAGCTGAAATCCACATGCCAAAAGACTCAAAGCTTTGGCATGTGGATTTGTTCCGATAATCGCGATTTTAGTCGCTTTGAAATCTTTGAGTTGCTCCAAAAGAACGCGGATGCTGTAAATATCCCCTCGAAGTTTCTCTCCCTCTCTAAAGAGAATATCGCACATTCCACTTCTTCTTGCGAGCGCGCTTGCTTCATCGAGTATGTCAAGACTCTGCGTCACATACTCGTTGGAGAGAATGGCACCGTTGACATGTGATTTTTTCATATTGCTCAGAGTAAAGAAAAAATCATCTCTTCGTATATTCATAGGTAACATCATAAAGTCATCTTGGTTTTCTTTAAATAGCTTGTTGAGCAGTGCAGAAAAACGGCTACTTCCTGCATGTTCGCCTATGTAGCCAAAAAGTTGTGTCTGCTGAGAGATTTGATTTGCATTATTCATCTGTAATTCCCCATAATTCTCTTGCCTCTTCCTCTTCTGTTTTACATCTATAGCAGAGTTTTTCGCCTTTGTTTGTACTAAAGAGCAGGTTACACTCGTCACATCTTCGCACAGCAAAAGAGATGAGATTTTGCACTTGCGGCTCAAAGAACTCTTTTGTATTGTACGCCTCTGAGAGCAGAAGCGCATCTGGCTCGCAAACCTCATGGCAAACACCACATTTGATACAAAGAAAAGGGTCGAAGTCTATCTTTGAGTTTTTCACATCCGAAGTGAGCGCACCTGTTGGGCAGACTCTGTAACACATTTGACATGCTGTACAGAGCGCTTCGTTCATACTTTTTTGAGAAGTAAAACTCACCTCACTCGCATCAACGGTATGAAAAACAGCTGGTTTTTGCACGCGTTTCATCGCTGTAAAGAAGAGCTTTCTTCGCTGTGGAATCCGCTTTGTTTTTAAAAGTGCAATATCCCTTTTATCTAAAGAGTGCTCAATTAACTCATCGGTTGCTTTTTTCACTTCCTGCTCAAAGTTGGCGCGACCTTGGGCGATGGTCTCTAAATTTATAGAGCGAAGGAAAGTTCTTCTATCACTTGTCTTGGCTTCCTCATTTGCTTCAAAAGAGAGCTTTTCAACTCGGATGGAGACCTCTGTTTGCATCGCTTCTAAAAGATAGCTCGCCTCTTCTACATTTTTAAAAATCTGAGGCTGGCAAGTATGCGCGATGTCGCAACGCTCGCAATGCCCCACATCCAAAAGAAGCTCTTTTTTTAAAACTGCCAAAGAGATAAGATGCTCTACACTCAGTGCCGCAATACAAGGGACATTTTTTCGACAAGAGATAAGGTTCCCCTCCTCCTCTAAAAAGTCAAAAAAGAAGTTCGTTGCACTAAAATCATCCAGAGACAAAGCCTCATTTGGGCAGATTGCTTCACATGCCCCACACCCAACACAAGCGGAGAAGTTAATGCTCGGCAGTGGGTTTGTACCAACGACGATAGCCGCAGTTGGGCAGAGAACTTCACACTTATTACACGCACTCTCCCGACTTAGGGAGCGAACGCATTTACTGGTATCTAAAGCGATTAAAGACATTAAGCAGTAAGTTGTGCCAGAAGGTACTCATTGTCGCTGAGAATAAACTCTAAACACATCTCAGCCGCATCATAATAGAGTGGAGTTCTTGCCTCATACTTCATGTTGATAAGATAGAGCGGAGCCCAGACAAGGAGGTGTTTGTTTAAAAACTCTTTTTGAACCTCTTGCAGCTCTTTGACTGCTTCGCTATCACCCTCTTGAAGCGCTTTTGACTCAGCTACACAGAGATGATGCATAAACTCTAACTCGATTCCGATGTGATCAGACGAAACCGTACGTGCCACTTCAAAATCGACCATAAAATCATACGCGCTATAGATATCCGTCACAGGATTTGCCCCGCCAGTCTCTATCATCTGATCCTCTCGGACATAAAAAGTTTCATAAGGAATGAGGTGAAGCAAAGAGAGGTTCACAAAATCAGGGTTAATGTACTCATCCAAAAGCTTCTTCGCAGGAACTTCACTCAGAGGTTTCCACTCTTTAAGCGTTGGAAAGAAGTCTAAGATAGTTGTATCGTTCTTTATCATCTCAAGAGTTGTGACCTCTAATTCCTGAAGAAGGATTCGCGATAAAAGTGCATATAGGTTGACTCTTGCTTGTGTTTGTTGCATACTAAAGTTCTTTATATTGATTTTTAAGTGATAATTTTATCACAAAAGGCTGAAAGTAGAATGAGAGCTTTTTTATGAACTCTTTTTTTTATTTCCACATGCCAAAGGATTTAGATTGTTTTAGGAGTGAGAAGTGGAGATTTGCTCACAGGGTGTAATTTAAAATCTAAGCTGTAAATTCAATTTAAAGTAATTTTTTGTTTTATCCTGAATTACAGTCCCAAATTTATGTCGTGATGTTGATGGTGTATCTAATTTTATATTTTCAAATAAATAATCTTTTAAACTTTCCATATTAATTATATGAAATGTAATTAAATCACCATTTTCTTTTACAACTATTGTTCCATTACTCGCATAAGAGCCATTCCATTTTTTTCCAGCGAAAAAACCTAATAATATATCAACAAGAAACTTCTTTAATTTATTTATCAACATAGCTTTGTCGTCTATATTCAAATGAGTTAAAATATCCGTAGATTCACATAAATAATTTACAATATCAGATAAGTTAGAAATTCTATTCCCGTAAAAAGCGATTAAGATATAACCAATTATTTCAGGTAAGACATTATCAACCATCTTTAAATTGTAATTCATAGTATCTTTTTCAGCTTTTAAATAACGTAATGTGCCACCATTGTTATTTATAGCCACTATTCTATCTCTAAGCTTAGTTGTAGTAGAAATTTGGTTAATTTCAGTAATTTTACTATTGTCTAAACCATCAATCTCAAACATAAAGTTTGTATTACCAGAAGCATTTAATAAAGTCGGCTTACTTCCTAAATATGATTTAATACCAAACCCCTCATTCTCTTTAACAAATGTGCTATGTTCTATATTTAAAACTATATCCGCCTTTTGAGAACTATTACCACCTTTTACAATACTAAATCCTAATGCTGTTTGTATTATGTCAAAATCATTTATTTCAAAAGTGCCACTTCCAGCTTTAATTTGATTAAGAATATTGGCTATTGATTCATCTGTAATGATACTGCGTATGTCTATTTCTGTTTCTTCTTTTGTTTTCGTATGTATAGATTTAATTTTAAAACCACTTAATGGAATAAACTCTAAGTCTAAATTTTCAGTAGTAATTTTATTGATTTTAAAAAAATCACCCGTAGGGTTTAAGTCTTTATCTGACAGTAATAATTTTTGTTCTAACAATATTTTTATAAAAGTAAATAATTCACTCCATTCGCCTTTGTTATTAGTCTTAGTCATTGGCTTACCTCTTTTGTTAAGATTATTCATATATTTAATTACATTACTACCGACAGCCTTAACAGCATCAATAGCTACACTATTACCTAATTGTTTCATAGAATGAGTAGGACTAACAGGAAAATGAAAATCATCAGGAAATCCCTGAATTTTTTGAGCTTCTTTAAATGATAGTCTTTTAACTTCTCCATTAACTAAATAAGCATCCCAGTTTCTTCTATCATCAATATTAGAACCTCTACCGCCTACCCGAACAGTAAAGCCTATCTCTCTACTGCATTCTCCGCCCCATACATCACTCATATTGAATTTTAAAGGTATTTTAGGCGGAAAATTAAAACCCTTTAGAATATCTTCATCTCTGAAACCTATCATAAATGTTCTGGGTCTTAATTGTGGCAATCCATAATCAGAAGCTTTAATAATTTTATGATAAAAAGAGTAGCCTAATTCTTCTGTAAGTATATGCTGAATAGTTTTAAAGGTATTTCCATTATCGTGATTAACTAAACCTCTCACATTCTCTAAAAAAAATGCTTTTGGTCTTTTAACTTTTATTATTTCAGCGATGTCAAAAAACAAATTGCCTCTTTCAGATTTGTGATTATCATCAAAACCGTATTTTTTACCTGCTTGACTAAATGGCTGACAAGGAAAACCAGCACACAATAAATCAAAATCAGGAATTTCTTCTGGCATAATAGTTTTAATATCCTGATTAAATAATCCATTTTTAAATAAATCTGGTGAATGTTTACTAAAATTATGTTCGTAAGTCTTTCTCGCGTGAGTATCTATTTCAGAAGCGAATACACATTTTCCACCTAGCTCATACATAGATTGATGAAATCCACCAATACCAGCAAAAAGGTCTATAAATGTAAATTTTTTATTACTCAAAGATATTAATTCCTCATATTATTTTTAAAAAGTATTCTACAATAATAAGCCATTGTATAAATTGAATTACACTCCTAAAAGAATGGCACTAACTTAAGTAATAATACTACACATTTAGGATGAGTGTTTTTTTATAACTTCAGCTCTTGTAATATTTCTGAGTTACTGAAGGAATTAGAATAACACCCCTATGTGATGTGAGGTTGTGGTGTTGGTTTAGAGTATGATGTTTGGCATGTGGAAATTTAGGTTTTTATTTCCACATGCCAAAAGGTTTAGGTTGTTTTAGGATTGAGAAGTGGAGATTTGCTCATAAGAGTGTAGCTGAAAATAAAACACGAGAGTGTAAATCTAACTGTGTAAACCTTAAAAAATGAGATTCATTTGATATCATAATCAAGTGAATTATTTATAAGGATTTACATATGAGTTT
>PETN01000036.1 GCA_002781365.1 Sulfurimonas sp. CG01_land_8_20_14_3_00_36_23 | reverse complement strand
GACACAACAGACTGATAAAATGGCACAGATGCAGGAAAAGTATAAAGATGTCTATACTCCGATTCCTGAAACTTACTCGAAAGCGGATGAAGAGTTACAAACTCGTAAAATATATGAGTCTTATCCGAATTATGTGCCATTTCAAGAGTTTTTGAAGATTGCGGATAGTTTTTATGATGGACCGCCAAAGAGATTAGGTGATAAGCCTAACCAAGAAGTCCTTGATAAGGAAAAAATAGCATTTGATAAAGCTTATGCACTCTTTGGCGGAGAAGATGCGTACATGGAAATGCTAAAAGGTGTTAAAGAAATCCAAAATGATTACCCGATAAATAATTGGGCAAAAGAAAATATCTCGAACGCAAAAGAACTGGCACGCTTTGATAATGCAGCTGTTTATGAAGGCTTAGAAAATGGGAAAAGTATAGAAGATGCTAAAAGATATGCTGGTTCTATTAGAGATAAGTATATGGATATGAGTTGCATGCCAGATACATTTTTCGACACCTTAGTAAAAGCTGGACGAGCAGACACAAATGCAAAACAACCAAGCCCTGAGGAATTTAAACCGAATTTCAACGCTGTGAATAATACTATCTGGGATTTAAGACAATACGGTATAGAAGATGACTGGACAAAAAATAGTATCTATAACAATGACAAAGCAATGATTTCAGAACTAAACAAAAAGATGGGACAGTTTAACTTCATGCTAAATAATGAGAATCTTATGAAAGAAGCCAATAGTAAACTTGACTCAGGTTATCAAAACCTTGCACAAGCAAATCACTATAAAGAGTATATCAATAATAAATATTTGCCTGAAGCAAAATTCGCACTTGATATTTTCAAAAACTATAAAATTTATGATTCTGTAGATGTAAAGGCATGAAGCCTTTACGAGAGATTATTGTACATTGCGGGAGTGTAATAAATTCTGTGTCAACACCTAATTTCTCTTAAAATTGTATCATAAAAATGCTAGCCAATGGCATTTTACAGACCTAATCCTA
>PETN01000074.1 GCA_002781365.1 Sulfurimonas sp. CG01_land_8_20_14_3_00_36_23 | reverse complement strand
GCAGTAAAAACTGCTAAAAAGAAAAAGTCAAATATTAAAAACTACTAACTTTTCAAACAAAGTTCTGTAAATGGACTTGTTCAGAGGGTTCAATTGATTTATTAGAAAAGAGAGTGCTCTCTTTGCCAGAATCCGTTCAAAATCTACTTAAGATAGCATCTTGTATTGGAAGCAGTTTCTCTGAAGATGCGTTAAAAGAGATTTACAACAATGATGCTCTTTTTGAAAAGTCCCTTCTACAGGCGCTTAAAGAGGAGTGGATTCTTGAGGAAATGGGTGGGAATGATATTTCAAAGTCCTATATGTTTTCTCATGACAGAATGCAGCAAGCTTCTCATTCACTCCTCGATGAGACTCAAAAGCACTCTATCCATCTAAGCATAGGTGACGCGCTACTTCATAAATATGAAACACTCGAATATGAGCATCTTTTTTCATGTGTAAATCATTTTAACAAGAGCATTACAGCACTTCTATCACAAGAGAAGCTCGCAACCATTGTAGAGCTGAACTACAATGCCTCTCTCCAGTCAAAAAAAATCGGTGATTTTAATATCTCTCTTGTTTACATGCAAAAAGCGATGGAGTTTATGCCAAAACTTTTGCAATTGCATACGTTGAGTAGCATATGCAAAGAACGCGCTGAATGTGAGCATCTTTGCAATCACTCTGAGGAAGCTATCAACTACTATAATCTTGCGCTTGAAGAGAGTGGTTCTATACTCCAAAAAGCAGTTATATATGAACTTTTGATTAAGGTTCATACAGATATTTCGGAGTTTAGTAAAGCGTACCAAATAGGGCGTATTGCTACAAAATTGTTTAACATTCATTTGCCCTCAGGTTTTGTGCCTCCACTCTTTGTTATTGATTTTATAAACTTGAAAATAAAACTAAAATCTTATAAAACAGCGCAATTATTAGAGCTCCCAGAAGCAGAAAATGAAAATATTCAGATGCTTATTAGGATTCTCTCTGCTGTCTTAAAAGCGGCATATCAAATTAAACCAGAACTGTGTGTTGCTATCTCTCTCAAACTTGTCACTCTATGCCTCAAACATGGAAATACGAGAGAAGCAGTTGTAGGTTACATGGTCTTTGGTGTTATCTTTCAAGGTGGAGTACTTGGAAACCATAAGTTAGGGTACGAATATGAGAAACTCTCTTTAAATATGCTTGATAAGTTTAACAATAGACTTCAGCGTTCAGAAGTAGAATTTGTTTGTAACTACTTTGCAAATTCATGGATTGAACCAGCAACTAACACAGAAAAAAATTGGCATAATGCTTATAAAGATGGACTGGAAGTTGGGGATTGGTTTCATACTGGATGTGCAGCGGCTGGAATAATTCAAAGTATGTTTATGCGGGGAGCGAATCTTCAAAACATTTTAGAAGAGATTAAGCAGTTTGAAACGACGCTCAAACGTATTGGTGCAGAGGAACAATATGGAGCGATTCTTAGTGTAAAACAGACTATACTTAACTTAAAGGGTCAAACAGATGCTCCTCTCTCTTTAGATGATGAAAACTTTGATGAATCTCTTTATGCCAATAGCTTAGAGAGTTATGGTTCTCGCCACTTTGCACACTACTATTTTATAAATAAAATGATTTTACTCTATTTGCATAAAGAGTTTACGCAAGCGTTGGAAGTGAGTAAAAAAAGTAAAAAATATATGAGTGATTCTCAGGGGATGCTTCATGGAAGTGAGCACCTTTTTTATAATGCCCTTATTGTCGCTAAACTCTACTCAAATGCGACTCCACTTCTCCGTGTTTACTATAAAACAACGCTTAGAAAAGCGATAAAACTTTTTAAAAAATATGCAGAGGAGTCTCCTGAGAATTTTCTCGCAAGATTGAATATTTTAAAGGGTGAACTTTTTTCTATCAATAACAAAGTAAGAGAGGCATTCGCGTGCTATGAATCTGCGATTGAGTTATCGAAAATTTATGGACATATTCATCTACAAGCTATTTCAAACACGCTTATAGAAACAATGTACAAAAGTATGAACCAATTAAAATCAGCAGAACTTTACTCTTATGAAGCCAATAAATGTTTAAACAAGTGGGGCGTTCAAATCAATCAGCATGCATTTGTTTTAAAGGATGATTGTTCTTCAAAGAGTTTAGATATTACAACTTTAATGAAAGCAACAGAAGCGATTGCAAAAGAACAAGGTCTCTCAAATCTTCTTAAATCCTTGATTCAAATCATTGTAGAAAATGCAGGTGCGCAATATGGAGTTTTATTACTCAAAGAGAAAGGTTCTCTCTTTATCCAAGCAGAAAGTTCAATGGACTCTGAAGTGGTAAATGTAATGCAAAAAACACCTTATGCAAACTCTAAAACAATTGTGCAAGCAGTTGTGAATTATGTTATTCATTCCCATGAAGCAATAGTTTTAGATAATGCACAAGAGAGTTTGGTTTTTGGACACGATTTGAGTGTTATAGAGAGAGATGTAAAATCAGTTTTATGTGCGCCAGTCATTTTTCATGGTGAATTAAAAGGTGTAATCTATTTGGAAAACAATGCTTTTACTACTATCTTCACTAAAGATAAACTAGAGTTACTCAAACATCTTGGTGGACAGATTGCAATCTCTATAGAAAATGCCTTGATGTACGATAGCCTTGAAAGAAAAGTGATTGAACGAACACATGATTTGGATGCAAAAAATATAGAACTCAAAGAGGCTATCTGTAAGCTCGATATTTTAGCATCCACAGATGCTTTAACAACGCTCAACAACCGTCGTAGTTTTGACAACTATTTAGAAAAAGAGTGCTCTCGTCTGGCTAGAAGTAGTGAGGCGCTTGCTTTGATTCTTTGTGATGTCGATTTCTTTAAAGCATATAATGACTTTTATGGTCACCAGCAGGGCGATAAATGCCTTGAAGAGATAGCGAATGTACTTCGCTCTTCTACTCTACGCAGTAGTGATTTCGTAGCTCGATATGGAGGGGAAGAGTTTGCTATTGTCATGCCTCAAACAGATGAGGCAGGAGCGATAAAAATTGCTACAAATATTCATAACGAGTTAAAGCAACGACAACTTCCTCATGCACAATCCAATGTATCTGAGTATATAACGATTAGTATAGGTTTAGCTATCGTAGAAGCAGGGCAAATTATCACAGCCAAAAGCATAATCAAAACAGCGGATGAAGCGCTATATAAGGCAAAAAAGGGAGGAAGAAATAGAACAACTCTTTTAAATCTTTAATACTCCTCTACTTTAGCAAACACTCTCCCCAAAAACTCCACAGAACAAGATATGCATTATGAAAGTTACAGTACAATCATTCAGATACAAAATAAGGAATATTTATGAAAGTTGCTATCCCCGTTAAAGACGATTCACTCACATTTTTTGCCAATGCAGGACACACTCCATTCTTTGCAGTTTATAACATCAAAGGTGCAGGCATGTTCAAGTCCTTTGAACTCGAAGCAGTTCGTCCAAACCCACGTACAGATATAGACCTTGATGATGATCATGCAGAGGGGCATCTCTGCGAACATGACGATGGAGATGAAGAGCATGCAAAAGCACACTATGTTATGGGAGAAGCTATCAGCGATTGTGACTTTATTGTCGTAAAAATGGCATGTAAAAACACAGCCGCAGCCTTCACAAAACAGGGCATCAAAATCAAAAAATACAGTGGTGAAACAGAGAAAGCGAACATCGTCTTAAGCAAAGTCTCCGCACAGCTAGTCTAATCTCTTCTAAGCAAGGGCTTGCCCTTTGCTATGCGCGTACTTTTTATAAAGTCGTTATATCCACAAGCTCCACTCTCTCACACTCTTTTTTAAGCAACTTTTTGTTTTTTGCATCCTCTTCTGCAAGTGTGAGCAAATCCGCAAAGTCATCTTTAGAGACTTCAAAAGTATGCACATCTTTTAAGGACTCGATTTTTATCACTGCATCTGTTTTTGAGGAGAAAGTGATATTTCTAGAACCTTTTGCAAACTCAGATTTGATGCTTTTTAGAACATTCTCATTTTTAAGTAACTCTTGGAGAGAGACTTCTACATTTAAATCCGAATCGCATAATACTTTGTAAGTTACCATGATAGTGCCATCCATTTGTCTATATCCTTTTATGTCGTGATTTGAGGGTATTATAGTTGAAAAATAGAGTTATGTAAAAAATATTGCATATTGCAATCTCTTCTGCTTTTTACTCCTGCATCCATACCTCTTGTGTAATGAGTACGCTATTGTCGCCATCGATGAGTGTGAGTTCATTGTCACTAAGGTTGCATTGTAAATCCATCGAACGCTTTGTGAGAGACTCTAAGTCGCCATCTATGTTGAGGTGAATGATAGAGAGATTTTTAAAGCGTTTGAGAGAGTTTTCTAACTGTTTGAACCAAGGTGTCGCCATTCCTTCTTGGTAAGTGTAGATGATAACTTTCTCTGAACGACCACACGCTTTTTTGATACGCTTTTCATCAGGCTGACCCAAATCAATCCACAACTCAATCTCCCCACTTAAGGACTTTTTCCACAAGTCTGGCTCATCATCTTGCGAGATACCTTTACAAAAGCCAAGCCCCTCTTGGGCATTAAGAACAAAGGCGATAAGCCGAACCATCAAACGCAAATCATTCTCTGAGGGGTGTTGCGCGAGTGTTAAATTATGCTCTTCATAATAGTGTCTATCCATATCCGCGATATTGAGCAGAGCCTTACAGATTGTTGCGTTAGCAGCCATGATTTTCCTTGTGGACTTTATTGTATGGGAGTATAGCTAAAATGGCTATACTAATCTGGACAAAAACATAAACCATCCAAAGATAAATAGTATCTTGATATGATTGCAGTTCTAAAATATATATCTGGGGCTATTTATGAAAAGTGTACTTTTTCTTTTGTGTTTTGTGGTCTTCAACCTCTTTGGCGACCCAAAATGGATTCCTATTGAACCTCTGGATTTCAACGAAAAGCCAAAAAGTGACACGAACCAAACGAAGCTTAAAGCTGAAAATCAGATCTTAAATAACTTAAAAATCATTCAAAGACTACTCAATACCACAAGAAAGCAAGATGAGACGGAAGCGGATGGTAAAGATTGATAATCTTAGCGTTTGAAACAAACCTAAGGTTTAGAGCGTTTCCACATGCCAAACTAAACCAAAAGTGCGCGTATCTCGCTTCGCTGTGAGAGTGAAAGTTCAAAGCTAAAGATGTCTAGATCTTGGCGCATGTGCGTTTGGGAAGTTGTTCCTGAGAGTGGGACAATGCCCTCTAAGCTCAAGAAGTTAAAAAAGATTTGAGCCTGCGTTTTGTTGTACTCTTTTGCAAGATTTACCACGACTTCACTTGCTAAGATATAGGGATTTGCCGTGAGACTCCAAAAGCTTTGGTAGATTACAGCGTGTGCATCGCACCACGCACGCAACTCTTTGTCAAAATCAGAATCGGGGTAAAATCTGTTTTGAACAACCGCAGGTTTTATCTGGACATCTTCATAAAGTCGTTTTAACACTCCCAAATCATAACAGTTGCTGATTCCCAGTTGCAGTGCTCCACCATCTTGTTGTATCTTTTCCATGGCTCTGTAAACACTCAAAAGATTGGCATGTGGAAAGAGTGGAGAGTGAAGCAGAAGCGTATCGACATAATCGGTTTGAAGGTTTTTCTTTGAACGTGTAAAAGAGTCGGCTACTTGGGTCTCTAAGCTTGCATTTTTATCATAGGGTATGTTGTTTGGGTCTTGCCCCGCTAGTGGTGTAAACTTTGTTTGTATGTACAAGTCCTCACGCTTAAACCCCTCTTTTTTAAGGGGCATGAGTGCTTCTCCGACTCTCTCCTCTGCATAATGTTTTGGCTGGCATGCAGTATCGATGCCTCTAAAACCTGCTTGCACAGCTTGGATGACAAGCTCGGTCGTACGCTCTTTTTTCCAAGCAGTTCCGTAGATAATTTTAGGCATCTCAACGCCTGCTGAAGTTGTTGTGTATTGCATTATACATTTTCCTTTCTCTCTACAAAGAGATATTGTTCTCTTTTATAAACATCGCAAGTTGCGAGTCTATGTTTATGACATGGCGTTTGAATTTCTCATAGGCATAGTCATGAATATAGGATTTGCCAAATTGAGGGAACTTTTTCGCTTTTTCGTAAAAGTACTCCATCTCACCGAGCAGATTTTTATGTTCATCAAAGTGCTCTTTTTTGTCATAAAAATGATGCTCTTCCATAATGTTCTCTTCAAAGGCAAAGTGCTTTTTTGTGTGCTCTATCAGCTCTTCAAAGAGGGGCATAAAGGCGCTCTCTTGGCAAGACTTCATCTTAGAAAGTGTATCTAAAAACTCATCGTGTAAGGTATCCATGGCACTTATGTTTAGGCGTAAATCATTTTGCATGTCTGCTCTCTTGGTTAGAAGTATATCTAACGCAATGCATATCGCATACCCGCTCTGTATATATTTTATACATACAAACTCAAAAATAACGCTCTAAACGTACTATAATTTGCCTATGGAAAATCTACTACTGGCAATCTTTTTAACAATCGCAATAGCGACCATCCTCAACATTCTTTTGAGAAAGTTTGATATCTCTCACATCATCGGCTACATTATTACGGGAACTATCATCAGTAATCTTTTTGGCTTTAACGGTTTGAGCATTCACTCAATTGAGCTTATCGGCGAGTTTGGAATCGTCTTTTTGATGTTTACTATCGGGCTTGAACTGAGCCTCACAAAAATCAAAAAGATGAAAGATATTCTCCTTACAAACGGTCTCTTGCAGGTTGTTCTCAATGTCATCGTTATCTTTTTACTCTCTTATTATCTTTTTAAACTTGATTTCAACAGTTCGCTGATTGTCTCTTTGGCATTTTCGCTCTCTTCCACCGCCATCGTGTTGACCTATTTGAAAAAGTCAAAAGATATTCTTACTCCGTATGGGCAAAAATCTCTGGGAATTCTCATCTTTCAGGATTTGGCAGTCATCCCGATTTTACTGCTTATGACCTTCTTGTCGCAGGAAAATCTCTCTATTGGCGAAGTCCTCACTCAAACCATACTCTCCGCAATTGCTGTTCTAGCTTTTATGTTCACAATTGGGGAGAAAATAGTCAATGCTCTCTTGAAGTTCTCTGCTAAAACAGAGCTAGAAGAGCTTTTCTTAGGTTCAGTTTTCTCTATCCTCATCGGAGCTTCTTTGCTTGCACACTCGATGGGGTTCACCTATTCACTCGGTGCTTTTATTGCAGGAATGATTATTGCCGACACGAAGTACAACGTAAAAGTGGAATCAGATATCGCTAGCTATAAAGATTTGCTGCTCAGCGTCTTTTTCTTTGGTGTGGGGACGAAGATAGATGTGATGTACTTTTTGGAAAACATTCACATCATCTTTTTTGTCTTTGTCTTTGCAATGTTCTTTAAAGCAGTCGTGATTTACGCCATTATCCGTCGCAACGCAGATAAAAACAGCTCTGCAAAAACTGCTTTGGCTCTGGCACAAGTAGGGGAGTTCTCTTTTGCCATCTTCGCCCTTGCAGGTTCTGAGAAACTAATCACGCAGGATATGGCGAGTTTTCTCATCCTTGTGAGTGTTATCTCAATGATTATTACCCCTTTTATGTTAAGTCATATCTATAAACTATCCTCCTACTTTGAAAAAGAGTTTTACGAATCGGATGTTATCACGCCTATAGGGCTTCAAAACCACATCATCGTCGCAGGTTTCTCGACGCTCGGAAGAAGAGTTGCCAAAGATTTAAAAGAGAGAGGCGCTGACTTTATCCTTGTCTCTGACAACTTAAAGCACGTACTTCTTGCAAGAAAATTAGGCTATATGGCATACTTCGGGCATTTAAATAAGCTCCCAGTTTTAGAGTCTCTAGCAGTAGAAGAGGCAAAAGCCATTATTATAACTACTAGTAGTGAACACAACAAAAGACTCATAAGCGAAGCCATCCTTAACTTCTCTGCGCACACAAACATCATTATGAAAATCGAAGATGCACAAGAGAAAAAAAATCTTAATGATTTAACCCAAATAGAGTTCGTAGATGCAAGTTATGAAATCTCAAATGTTCTTGTAAATCATGCCTTGAGTTGAGAGAAGAAATAAACAATAGTGATAATAATGTGATACCCATTTACCATCTGTTAACATTTTATACACATTTAATAGTTATTTAATATTTAATTAAATCATAAAATGCAATACTCGATGTGAATTTTTAAAAAAAGGGGAGAAAAAGTCCATGTATTACAAAAAAATGTTAGTTTCTCTAGCTGCGTCAGTTGCATTTATATCCTTAACTGCGTCTTCTGCATTAGCGTATGATACTAATCCGCCATTTAAGCTTACCAAGCTAAAACCGTTCATTGAAGTCGATGCGAATGGAAAGAAAACAAAGGGGTATGAACCTAAAAACAAATACAATGTATTCATAAACTATGAATTAGGGATGCATTGTGTTGGTTTTGAGATGAGTTACTGTTGTGTTATTCCTCCATACAACTCAATCCAAGCACAAGCTGTTTCTAGTGGAAAAGGTGGAAAACTGCCAAAACTACTCTCGCCTGATGATGATATAAAGCTTTACTACTACACTAAAGATAACTCTTATAGCGAAGGCAATAAGATGAAGTACTGGTCTGTACCTAAAGATACAGATGGGGATGGTCACTTTGACTCTCCAGGTGACAATGTTGCAAACTATGTTTGGAATCATCTTTTCATCTATAAAGACTTAGAGGGAACTAAGCCTGCTGGTGCAACGGATAAAGATCGTTTACGTATAGGTCGTCAAATTCCAGTTAATATAGATAGCGGACCTTCAGGTAAGCCTCTCTCAGGTGGTTATCTTGATTATGTTGGAAAAAATGGTGGTAATGTTGTTTTTACTGATACGCTTGTTCCTCCTGTAAAAGATGTGAAACTTGTTTTAACAGCTTCACACCTTTGGGATGCATTAGGTCTTCCTCTTACTGCATTTAACGACTCTACAAGAAAGGGTACAATCCGTTCTGTTACAGAAAAAGATTTCCAACCTTTTCAATACTCTACTGTTGAGATGCATGACCGAACAGGTAAATCTGTAAAAGATGCTACAAATCATGCAGTATCCTATTTTGGTACAAACCCTGTCGATATTCCAAACTGTTATGCTTGTCACTCTAGAAATGGAAAAGCAGCACAAATGGCAAGAGATGAAGGACTTGACTTTAGTGATAAAGAGTATAAGTACTGGAAATCCTATCCAGATGAGAGTGAATACATGGCAAGACTTGCTGAGTCTTCTATCAACATTCTCTCTTTACATGATAAGCATCATAAAACAACTTTCTTGAAAGATTATAAAGAAAATGCTTCTGGTAACAGACTTGGTTCAACTGGTTTAGTGAACTGTGCTGACTGTCATGGTGACAATGTTTCTGGAAACTTACAAGAGCCTCGTCCGACTGCATCAGGTTATGCAACTATGAAAGCGAAGCCTTTAAGTGAAGCGATTCACAGTTTTCACCTTGGAATGGTTCCAATGCCTGATGGTGCTGGTAGAAGTCAATCATGTCAATCTTGTCACCCAACACACTTCCAAAATCCTAACATGAATGACGATTCTAATCCATTCCGTGTAACAGATAGATACGGTGAAGGTAGATTTAACAAAGGTGACATCAGAAAATCTGGTGGTGGTTGTTACGTAAGACGTGATGCGCACTCAAATCCAAATGCTAAACCTCCATTCTTCTTAAATGATTATGGTAAATACCAACTCAATGAAGTATCTATGAAAGATGAGCATGGTAAAGATGCGGGTGAGATGAGAGGTCTCTACTGTACAAACTGTCATACAAAAGTTGCGCAAGCTATGCAAAATTATGATGACATTAAAGATGACAGCACACAAGCTGGAAAAACTTTAAGAAACAAAACTCTTAAAGAGATTATTGCTGAAGTATCAGGTGGCGATGCGAAAGCATTCAATGCAATTGCAGATCCTAAAACAACAGGCAACAATGAAGTTCTTAGCTACTATGCAGATCACAAATCAGCTGTTTTAGTGAAAAATGATGGTAAAGATGGTGCTTTAGATCTTAAACCATGGAATCATCCTACTGGAGGAGATGTTCCTTATGCAGCGGCATCTGGTGGTGACGACTGGTGGTTATCAGCATCTGAGCCTCACTGTGCCGATTGTCACGTTGCTCCATTTGTGGAGAGTGAAACTGGTGGAAAATATTTCCCAATCGATTTACCTAACAAGTACTCTTTATATAGATACTCAAAAGGTCACGGAGATATAGCTTGTCAAACTTGTCATGAATCTACACACGGTTTATACTCTACAAGATTTGATGGTAAAGAGCGTTCAGTTGACTCAACAACGCATGAACAAGCACTTCAATACTCTCCAGATGGCGAATATGCAGGTCCTGTAACATGTGCTGCTTGTCACACTGTAAACAAAAAAGGTGTACCTCTACAACTTAAAGGTACTGCATATGAAGATGATTACTGGGCTTCTGTAACTTTAGCTCACTTCATGAGAGGCGGAGACCAAAAACTATCTGTTAAAGAGTTAGTAAATAAATTTCCACATGCCAAATCTTCAGATATAGTTAAAAAAGGATGGAAGTAACCCTTCCTTTTTTTTCTTACTCCTCTTTTAGGGGAGTAATTTTATTTTGATAAAAGTATATACAATATCTTTTTATTAGAATAAACTTCTTCACTTCACAAATCAAGGAAATCTTAAAATGAACAGATATCTAAATACACTACTTGTAGTCTCTCTTTTTAGTGTGACACTCTCAGCAGAACTTGTAAAAACCTATTTTGACAAAGGTGAACTCAAGGCAGAGACAAACTATATAGATGGTACAAACACGGATAAGAGAGTTGGAACAAAGCATGGCTTAGAAAAAGTTTACTATCAGATGGGGCAGATGGCTTACAAGGTTAACTATGAAAACGACAAAAGAGATGGAGTTTTGACATGGTATGACAAAGAGGGCTATAAGTTGGCAGATATGCACTACAAAGAGGGTAAGTTAGAGGGAGTTGAGACATCCTATTTTAGAGATGGAAAAATCAAATCAGAAGTTACTTATGTGAACGACAAAAAAGAGGGTTTACAAAAAGAGTATTATCAAAACTCACAACTCGCACTCGTCGTGCCTTATCTGCATAACAAAAAAGAGGGTGTGCAAAAAGAGTACAGTTATGAGGGGAAGCTCTACAGTGAAGTACTCTATAAAAACAACTACAGAGAGGGAACGCAAAAGTGGTATGACAACAGTGGCAATGTCGTAAAAACTGAACTCTATAAAATGGACAGACCCGTAAATGTAATGAAAAAAATCCAAGCAAAACAGCCCGAAGCTGAAGTAGTCATTCAAGGTATAGACTTCTCTCCAAAAAAACCGAAATAGAAGGAGTCGGTTATGACTCCCAAGTTGGGAGGGGAAAATATTACAAATTGCAATAAAATCAAAAACAAATAATTTTCAGTGCTACGATACTCTCATACAACAGTAGGAGCATCAAATGAAAACTTTTTCAAATCTTGACTTTTCGTATCCTTTAGGATACACTTTTAAATATGTATCTCATTAAAGAGACTGTTCTCTTTTCTAAATGGCTCTCTAAACTCAAAGATATTCAGGGCAAAGTTTCTATCATCCGCAGAGTCGATAGAATGAAGCTAGGCAACTTTGGAGATCATAAAAGTTTGGGCAATAATGTGTCTGAACTGAGGATTACGGTCGGTGCAGGATACAGAGTCTATTTTACTAAATGCGATGAAGAGATAATTGTTTTACTTGTAGGCGGAGATAAATCTACTCAGGTAAATGATATTAAAAAAGCCAAAGAGATGGCTAAGGAGTACTCCAATGAATAAAAATCTAACAACATTTGACACAGCACACTACTTGGATTCTAAAGAGATGATAGCCGAGTATCTCTCACAAGTTTTAAGTGATGGCGATATGGACGAACTTTTGGTGGCAATCGGAAATATTGCCAAAGCAAAAGGGATGAGCGTGATTGCAAAAGATACGGGACTTGGTCGTGAGAGTCTGTACAAAACTTTTGCACAAGGCTCAAAACCTAAGTTTGAAACTGTTATGAAAGTTCTCAACTCGCTTGGTGTAAAACTTCAAGCTACGGCTTAACAAATTAATTATATGTGATATAATACGTAAAATATTACATATAATAGGACATACTTATGATAGCATATTCAAGAGATGAAATTATATCTGCGAGTGATGTCGCACGCAACTTTTCATCAGTTTTAAAAGATATTGTCAGCCATACAAAAGAGCGTATTGCAATTTCAAAAAACAACAAACTAGAAGCTATTGTGCTCCCAATAGATGAGTATGAACGCCTCAAAGAAGCTTATGATTTGATGGAGCATACGCAAATTTATAAAATAGTTCAAGCAAGAAAAAATTCCAAAACTATCTCGCTTGAAGATTCGGCTTCTAAATATGGCATCGATTTAAATGCTTTATAAAATTGTTTTAAAAACTGAGGCAGATGAAGAGTTGGCTGAACTTTCAAATCGTGAAAGGCTATTGGTTTTTAAACAACTCAAAAAAATCGCAACTTCGGCTGAACTTGGTCAAGTGCTTGGGAACAAAGCAGGACTTAATCTTAGCGGCTGTAGAAAAATGTATGCGGACAAGAAAAAAATTCGAATAGTTTATACAATTTTGGAAGATGAAATTATTATCGAAGTGATTGCCATTGGCAAAAGAGATGAGTTAGAGGTTTATAAGAAAGCTGCATAAAGACTCGAATAACTTCAAAGAGTCATCCAAAACCAATGCCTCGGAGAGTGTAAAATAACTAAAGCTTACTTGAGAGTTTCTTCGGTACCGCGAACTTGTTCGGGGCTAGGTTCATCATCTAAGCTTCTTTAGCCACGTATACATTCGATAGTTATTTAATCTGACTTCATTTATAAAGGGGTCGAAATCAACCCCCTTATAATTTAAATTGTTTATATTTTTTGTCCTAATAACTGTAGCCAGATCAGTTTGGCATGTGGAAATGTTTGGCATGTGGAAATGTTTGGCATGTGGAAATGTTTGGCATGTGGAAATGTTTGGCATGTGGAAATGTTTG
>PETN01000070.1:369-4245 GCA_002781365.1 Sulfurimonas sp. CG01_land_8_20_14_3_00_36_23 | reverse complement strand
TTTTTCAGTGAAATTATGTCAAAATATACGAAGTGATTGAAGGATAAGAGGTGGGTTTACACAGTTTATTTTACGGTCTCATTTTTTTTAGACTTTCTTTGCAAACTTTCAATGTGAAGGATAAAGAAGTTTTGTTATATGCGTCCATATTGCCAATTAATTTATCTTCAATATTATCCTTGACATATTTTTTTAATACTTCTCTATTAGCGGTATTTGGTTTTAATAATGAGTGTTTTGACTTGTGAATTTTGCTAGTTGCCATTTCTATTGCAAGAACAATAAGCATTTTATATAACAACTCTTCTTTATTTAATTGTTTTGTTTGCTTCTGAAAGCTAATATATTCACTAAATGCTTTGTTGTCATACTGAACGATAGAAGTTTCAAGTTCTTGAAAATGCACCTCTACTTGATAACTATCAAACATAAATTTTTCGTCTATAAAGTTAAAGAAAATATTATTCTTTTTCAGTATATATTGAAATTTCAAATTAAAATTATCGTATGAATCTTCACTTGGCATCGAAGGAATTTTTGGCTGAATTCCGTTATAAAATTTATCGTAGTTGTTTAAATCTTTCAGACGATAATTTTTCGTAATGTCACTTATACAATTAGAAAAGTGTATTAATGGCATTTCAGTTCTGGCAGAAAAATTCTCATATATTTCCGTAGAGGTATTGTTTTTAATATGAATAAAATTTTTTAATTCAATTTTTTTATGTTTATAATTTTCACATTGAATAAAAAATCTTTCGTCTTTGCAAAAAAGAAAAAATGTTTTATCTTCTCTATTTGCTATAACTCCTTGATAAAATAAAAAAGTTAAAACTTCAAAGACACTACTCTTCCCACTCCCATTTTCCCCAACAATAGCAGTAACATTAATATTTTTACCAAAAAAATCTTCTACATGTTCTCTTTTATCAATAGTTAATTCACCATTTTCATATTTACATGTAAACCGCGGTGAAAAGTTAAACCCCTGATTTTGTATATTTTTATAACCCTCAACCCACAAATAAACCAGTTCCATTATTTAGCTCCTTTTATCACTTACTAATACAAAAGTCCAAAAAGCCAAAGCGGAATTTTGTTTTTTTCCATTGTGTAGTCTGTATCTATAACTAGATAGCTTTTGGGTGTATCTTTGATTTTGGTAAATTTTTTGTTTTTTCCGCCGATTTCAAAAATGGAATCATTTACAATAAAATCACCGATATCACTGTAGTAGATTGTATCAAAACAACTTGCAAAGAAAGTCTCTCTTACAGTTCCAATGTCAACTTCTATGCCAAACTCATCTGCGAAAGTATAAAGTAGATTAGTATTTCCAAAGAGAAGTTTTTCTGGTTTTTTGGAGATGTTTTTTGACTGCTTTTTAATAGGCTTGATTAATTTTGTATTTTCTAAAATCTCCAAATAAGTAGCAAGTGTAGGATGCGAGACACCAAACTCTCTGCAAAGTTCGGCAATATTGACTTTAAAAGGCAACTTTGCATAAATCAGTTTGGCAATAAACTTTTTAAAGATACTTAAGTGTGTGTACTCTATTTTATTGAGTGATGGGATATCTTCATTGATAATCTTTTCACACGCATTAAATAGTTTATTTTTGTACTCAACTTCATCCTCTATAAAAAATGGATAAAATCCAATCTGTAAATAACGCAAAAAACTTTTATATAAGGATGGATTTTCTAAGGCTAAAGTGCTGCTTAGTTCTTGGTGGTTGGTCAAAATCTCTTCAAACTCAAGCTGTGGAAGATTTATATTTTCAGATAGTTTTAAAAACTCTCTGAAACTCAAAGGTTTGACATAGCTTATGACACATCTTCTACTTAAATCAAACTTTTCATTTAAGATACCCAGCATCGACGAACCACTAAATCGTATGATAAGTTCAGGGAAACTATCATAAATCGTTTTTATCTCATTTGCCCAATTTTGGTACTTGTGAATTTCATCGATAACAATCACTTTTCCACCAAGTCTTACAAATTCATCGGCTATATCATAAATGGAACTGTTGATAATATAAACATCATCAGCACTAAAATAGAGGTATTCAAAGGGTTTGAAATTTTGTTTAAGATACTGAAGTAAAAGGGTAGTTTTCCCAACACCTCTTTGCCCTATGAGTCCTACGAGTCGATTTTTTGAAGTGAGTTTTGAGAGATACTGCTCTCTTATAAACTCTAATTCAACAGCTGTAATAATTCGTATTTGTTTGTTTTGAATATATTTAATCATAAAATACCTTTAAATATTTTCTACATAATAGCATAAAAGTTTAAAATACTATTTAAGATTTTATATAAGTTTGTTAAAATCCATTTTATCTAAATTCACTTTTTATCATATATTTCCTAACTAATTTTATATTCCTATTTTCATTACCACCTGTATATCTTCTGGTTTTGCATGATATGGCGATGATGTCACTACAAAATCCACCCCAGTTTTAGCATACTGTTGGATATTTTCAATGGTAATCCCACCAGTAGCCGATAAAAGCAAATTTGGATAACTCTTTTTTAAACCCACACATTGGATAAGTTCTTCAAATCCCATCTTTTCACACTGTAAAATATCCGCTCCCAAAGAGGCAAAATAGTTTGCCTCTTCAAAACTATCCACCTCTACGGCTATCTTCTTTTCGATAAATTTTCTTTTGAGATTTTTCAAACCATTTTCAACTTCAGAGCTATCTTGAAAAAATTCTAAATGCTCTTTAAAAACCAAAATCGAATCAAACAACCCAATTCTATGAGCTACTCCTCCCCCATCCATTACCGCTTTGAGCATCAACTCTTTTGTATTTGGGAAGTTTTTCCTTGTGGTGGCTACTACCATATCTGGATTGATTTTTTGAGAAAGAGTTGTCATCTGATTGGTATAGGTGGCGATTCCACTCATATATTCAAAAATATTTTGGGATATTTTCCAAGCTTTGTGGAGTGATTTTGCAGTTCCACTACACTCCAAAATCTTCTCTTTTGGAACCACTTTTTCTCCATTTCTTTTGAAAAATTTGTATTCCAATCCACACTCTTTGATGATAGTTTCCACTTCATCACATCCGCTTAAAACTATCCCTTGTTTTGGAGCAAAACTCATACTTCCAGTAACTTCACCAATCCCAAGACCAAAAGTGGTCAAATCAAAATAACCACTATCCTCTTTTAATAAATCCATCTTATCTTTTCCTAAACAGTTTATATGCAGAGATTAAAAGTATCACTCCAAGCAACACTTCAATATATATAGCATCCACCACACCAAACAACATGGCACCTATAAAAGCTCCTATTATAGAACCAATAGCCATAAACACTATCACATCACGAAAGCCAAAAACCTCTCTTAGTCTTCCTGTTTTGTTGTATCTGTAAAGCCCTACTAAAAGTGTGGGAAGGGAGATAGCTAGACTTAAAGTCCCTGCTATTTTTATATCTACACCATACAATAATACAATAGTAGGTATGAGCAACTCTCCACCAGCTACGCCCAAGAGAGAGCTAATAATCCCAATACCAATACCTAGTATAAACCCAAGTATAATTTGTAGAAGAGTAGGCAATACAAACGAAGAGCTAAAATCAAAAAAGATATGACTAAAAAGGACAAAACTCAAAAAAACCAACAAAATAAAAATATAGCTATTGAGCTTTTGTTTATCTACTTTTGTAGCATAATTTGCCCCAAACCAAGCACCGATTAAAGTTCCACTTAAAAGGTTAATAACAATATAAAAATTTGAAAAAATTTCACTATCAATACCTCTAAACATAAGTGCAAAAGAGACTGTCACAAGTGAGATGATGATATTGAGCATCACTGCATGAAGGGTATCTATTTTTAAAATACCCA
>PETN01000070.1:0-288 GCA_002781365.1 Sulfurimonas sp. CG01_land_8_20_14_3_00_36_23 | reverse complement strand
AATCCCTCTTAAGGGTTGCCTGGGCCATCTTGACGTCAACTTCAAGAAATGAGGCCAAGTTTTTGACAAAGCCTAAAACAACAGGAAAGTCGGGAAGCACTGTCCAATCGCCGCTCTCAATGGCTTCAACAAACTCCTTTTTTATTTTTGTTTCTCTCTCAACTTTTTTTAACGAATACCTTTTTTTGTTGCGTGCGCTTTTTAAAATCTCTCCAATCGTTCTCATTTAAATACTAATTTGCAGAAGTTTGACCCGAGGCAGTTTTTGCCAAAAATTGCTCCGCATTT
>PETN01000053.1 GCA_002781365.1 Sulfurimonas sp. CG01_land_8_20_14_3_00_36_23 | reverse complement strand
CCTTTTTCAAGGTCTCTTTGTTTGTGGATGGGAATTATAGGGAGTGGTTGCTTAGAAGATTCTTAAAACATTTACAAATTTGTCTAAATCTTTTTTGGATGTTTTTGTTCGTTATCTTTAAGTGTTTCTACAATATATGAGCATACCCTGTTTCAGGTTCCACGGATATACTAATATTACCTTCATTAGTACTAATTAAAGTAATAATACAAGCATTTTCTAAAAGCTTTCCGCTTTTATAACTTGATACATAAGTTTTTACTGAGTCTTCAATTGGTCTTCCTAAATGATCAAATAGAATCCTTTTTGTATTAGCTCCTGTGCACCCGCCAGATAACTGTACATCATCTATATTATAGCTAAGCCCTAAATTCATTTTCTTGTTCGCTCTACTATCCTTAGTTGACAATGTCCCAGAATACCCACCACTAAGATATTGATCACTATTCATTGAATCTTTCGCAATTTCAGATAAATTTGGATTTCCATTCAATGCACTGTCATCAGCAAATATACTATATGCTATTTTTCCATCAGTGTCTAAATCACTAGCTACATTAGAAGAACCAAATATAATTTGCCATCTTTTTTTATACCAGTTAGCATCATTAGCATCAAATTTATCATTAACCATTGATAAATGCTGTGTATATCGTATATGAGAAAGGAGTTGCGTTGCTGCTTCTTGAAGGGGATTTGATCTTGTACTAGGAATAATAGCAGCCGCTAAAATACCAATAACTATTATAACAAAGACCAATTCTAATAGTGTAAATGCTTTTTTCACAAGAGTATCCTCTATAATCAATAATAATATCAAGTATATCGAAAAAAAATAAAATTTAAAATAGAAGAAGTAAAGGAGGAGACTCAGAGAAATTGAATCCTCTGAGATTAAAAGTAAGTTAAAATTTTCACCTACAAAATTTAGCTTTTTAGGTAGTAATTATTAAATCTTCTCTGCTTCTTGCACATCATAGAGTATATCACTCATTGGATGTCGATACATTGGCATTGCAAGGCGTTTTTCATCAAGTACATGACCGATAAATCCGATGCTTCTTCCTACAATAAAGAATGCGTTTAGAGTTCCAGAAGAGATAAATTCATTAATCTCTTCTTCTGAGTAGCCTAATGCTCTCCACATATCTACCATCAAGATACCAATTGTACCATCTACATTAAGAATTAGGTTCTCTTTTTTAGATGTTGTTAATTGCTCAACAGTTAATGCATAGTCAAGAAGTGAAGTCGATGGAAAATGCTCGTTAGCATATTTTTTTAAACCTTCAACTCTTAAGTCTGGATTTTTAAGAGATTTAATACGGTGACCGATACCTGGAATTGGAACACCCTCTTTTTTCATATGATTTAAGAAATCTGCTGGAGAAAGTTTGTTGTCATCAGCATATTTGAAGTACTGTGCCGCACCGTCAATAGCTCCACCAAATCTTGGACCGATTGTTAAAAGTCCAGTTACTAGTGACTCAACAACTGATTTTCCAGCTCTTGCTGTTACTTTTGCATTGTGAGCACCAGAAACTGCAGGACCATGGTCTGCAACAGTTTTGATTACAGTTTCAATAAAATCAGTTGCCCATTTTGGATACTGTTTTTTGAACCATAGCAATGAGACAACATCACCGATTCCTTTCCCTGTATCTGGAGTTGCAAGAGAAGAGATTGGGAAACCTGCATATGTAGCTTCATCGCCTCTATCATCAGAAATCGTACAGATAAACTCTTTAGATTTTCTAACTTTAGGACATACATTCATATCTGGCTCAGCAATTTCAGTGATAACACCATCTGCTTTTAATTTTTCATATACTTCTTTAATCTTGTTTGGAAGCGCATTAAAGCTCTCTGGAACATGCATTCCAGCTTCGGCCATGGCAATATTTTTATATGCTGCTGTTTCTGCATCTGCATTTGCTGAAGCACCTGCATGACCGAACTGAACACCACTACTAAAGTGTTTAGCTATTGTACCGATACACCATGCAATAATCGGTTTAGTGATTCTGCCATCTTTCATAGCTTCAATCACTTTATACTCTTCAGTACCACCTACTTCACCTAGTAAAATCATATATTTTACTTCTGGATTTTTTTCCATTCTTAATAAATTGTCAATAAACACCGAACCAACAAATCTATCTCCACCAATAGCAACACCTTCAGCAATACCATCAGCATTAATTGCGATTATGTTAGAAAGTTCATTAAAGAGACCACCTGAACGCGTCACAAGTCCACATGAACCTGTACGATGTAGTTTTGATTGAACAATGTTTTCAATTGTTCCACCAATATTTGCTATTTTAAATGCACCAGGAGCGATTGCACCAACAGTTGCTGGTCCGATTACTGTAACATTTTTATTTCTTGCAAATTCATTCATTCCACGAGCTAATCTCTCAGGAATACCCTCAGCTGTAATCATAATTGAACTGAAACCACCAAGGTTTAAAGCTTCCATTGTTACATCATAAGCAGTTCTAAAAGATGCAAAGTTTAAAAGTACATCAGCTTGAGGCTGAGCAGCTTTTGCGGCAGCTGTAGTTTTAAACAGAGGAATCATAATTTCATCCGGTCCATAGAAAAACTTCTCAAATTTATTACCACTAGTTGGTGCTACAATTGCAGCTACCGAAGGTGTTTTTCTTTTGATTGTATAATCATAATCCAACATTCTCTGAATTGCAGTTGTATTGTTATTCCAAAAAATTGCTTGTGTATCTTTAGTATATAATTTATCCATTTCTATCCCCTACTTCTCTAGTGCCATACGCACAATATCTGTTACGTGTGTTTCTGGTCCATAAACTTCAATATAAAGGCCAAGTCTATCTGCTGCTTCTTTAATATCTTTTAGACCTTTTTCATAGTTTGGTCCACCACGGCGAACATAAATTTTAGTATTATGTGCTTTCATTTTTTCAGCATTTTCTTCAAAAGACTGAATAATACCTGTGAATGTTTTTGCTACGTCAGTAAAGTTAGCGATCGCTCCACCGATAATTAAGAGTTTATCTTTTCCATGTGGGTCTTTATGTCTTGTCATAAGGTCTATAACAGTATCCGCATAAAATTTAGTTTCTCCAGTTGTAGGACCTCCAGAGTATTCACCATAGTTTGCTAAATCACTAATACTTCCACCATTCGCTTCGGCATAGTCAGCAATCGTATCAGCATAAACAACTGAAGCACCACCACCAGCAACCATAGTCCAAATTCTTCCCATTGGGTTCAATACTGTAAGCTTAAGTGAAGCTCCTGATTTGCTATCTGCATCTGCAATAGCTTTCTCTTCAGGAGATTGGTCTTCCATACCAAATGCTGTTGGATATTCTATATCTCCCCAAGTATCTTTCATCATAAAACCTGCAGTGTCATCTAATCTTGCCACGAGGTCTAAGATAGCCATATCGTTATTTTCTAACATTACGATTGGATTGATTTCTAGATATGCAAAGTTCATATCTCTATAAAATTTAAAGAATTGAATTGCAAAAGAAGCAAATGCTGTTTTATTTGCAGCAGGAATATCTGATGGGATATTTGCACGTACTGCATGCTCCATGTCTGCATCACTCATAGATATTGGAACAGCTACTTCAATAACTTTTTCATCCCACCCCTCTTCAACTTCCATTCCACCTTCAGCTGACATGTAAAGAACATCATCTTCACCAACTGTAGTTGCAGAAATATAGTACTCTTGTTCTTGAGAGTGTGGAGTAAACGGCTCTACTATATAGTGAGTTAAAATTCCAGTTTGTCCTGATAATAGCGTAGTATTATGAGCAGATTTTTCATCAATCCACTTAGCAGCTTGTGCCAAAGTCACATCACCAGGTTTTTTGTCTTTAAAGAGTACTAAATCGTTTTTACCTCTTTTACCAAAAAGCATATCTGGTTTAGCAACGAGTGCTTCTTGTCTTAGCCATTCAAAACCATGCTTGTTGGCAATCTCCAACAATTCTGCTCCGCTACTCACTAGAACAGATTTAAATCCATAATGAAATCCACTAAAATAATTTTCCCACTGCTTAGAAAATAATGCTTTACCATCATATTCACGTATCGCTTTTTGAGCCATTGAAACTTCCTACTTTAATTTTGTGGCTAATGTTAACATATCTTATTTCATTTATATCTTCAGTTTATAGTTCTTTGAAAATAGTTCTACTTTTTGTTTATTTTTGTAACATATCCTACATAGAGTGGCTTATTTATGTAACTAATTGTTACAACTTCTTCATCTGCTGCTTCACTTTGGTTTTCAGATAGACGATTTTGCTCGCATTCAGAGACTCCATAAAATCTCAATCTTTTTAACATCTTCTCCTCAGTACTAATGCAATCTATTCCTCTACTTTTAAGTTCTACTGCCAACTCTTTTGCTATATGCATATTGTAAGCAAAATGTTTTTCAGGATTATCTATAAGTAGATAGAGCTCTTTATTGAAAAGCACAACTAAGCTATTTAAAAATAAGAAACTCAATGAAATGATAAATATACTTCTGTATTTTGTTCTAAACATTTTTAATCTCACTCTATAAGATGAGTAAAATGTTTGCGCTGCGAGGGGTAATGAGAGAATCAAGTACGGAGCAAAGTATTCTAAGTATATTCTTTGTCTAAAAGATAAAATCAGAGAAACAACAAGTACAATAGAAGAGATAAACCACAAAATATCCATATCTTTCGCTAAATACCTTCTGTAAAGCACATAGAAGATATAGATAAAGATGATTGGAGTAAAGATTGCGGCATACACAGCCAGTGAGTCTAAAAAATGACCCTTAGGAAGACCTTCTGTATTGATGCCATAGGTGTACATGGATATACTAAAGAGCATTGTATTAAGTAGAAAAAAGTTTTTATCTTTTTTATAGAGTGCATACATAATAAGTGCAAAAAAGAGGTACATAAAACCACCCTCAACAATCGCGAAAAAGATCAAGAGCGAATATATATATTTTTGCGTGCAGTTTTCATAGACATATACAAAGAGCAATAAGCCAAAGATTACAAAACCTGCACCATTTACAACCAAGGCTGAACTCATCACGCCAGGCAAGAGAACAAAAATAAGGATAAGCCAAAGTCTATTCTCTTCACGCGCTATATATTTTTTTGAGATTGTGTATAATAAAATGACACTCAGAAGATGAAAAATAATCATCGGAACTCTTAAAGCAAAGTCGTTAGAGCCAAAGATACTGAGGGAGCCTTTTATAATTAATTGTAAAAAAGAGAAGTTATCATAAAGAAGCGTTGCTTCAGGGTATGAGATGGAGAGTTCGGAAGTTTGTACAAAAAGTATAAAAGCATCTATCCCAATTATAAGGGATAAGATGAGTCTGTATTTCATAATTTTAGAAAGTTATCTATTATTTCATGACCATATTCACTCATAATAGACTCTGGATGAAATTGTACCCCATAGATATCTCGGTCTTTAATTTTCAAGGCCATTATCTCATTGTCATCTTCACTAAAAGCTGTAGCTTCTACCGCTTGAGGCAATGTATCTTTTTTTACAATCAAAGAGTGATATCTTGTAGCTATAAACTCCTGAGGCAGGTTTTTAAATATTTGAGACTCGCCAACGCGTTTCATTTTCGATGTTTTGCCATGCATCATATTTTTTGCACGAACAACTTCTGCTCCAAAAACTTGAGCGATACACTGATGACCAAGGCATATCCCAAGAATTGGAACCGTGTCTTTAAAATACTCTATAAGTTCGAGTGTAATACCTGCTTCATCTGGAGAGGCTGGACCAGGAGAGATTATAATCTTTTCAGGATGGAGTGCTTCTATCTCTTTTACACTCAGCTCATCGTTTCTTACTATTTTTAAATCCGCGCCTAACTCTCTACAGTATTGAACGATATTGTATGTAAAGCTGTCATAATTATCAATCATTAAAATCATTTTGTATTTTTTCCTAAATAGCTTGTAAATTAGCTCGTATTATACCTATAATCAAATTTATCATCTATTAATGTTCAATTTCCAATTTAACAAAAATAGTTCTTGTCTCTTTTTGATTCATTATAATTATATTAAAAATAATATATAACTTTTAGCCTTTAAATAGAAGTGGTGTATAATTACACTATGAATAACTATATAAATGCACTTAGAGAACACAACTTAAAAGCAACTCCGCAAAGGTTGGCTATTGCTGACATTTTGCATACAAAGGGGCATATAGCTATAGAACCTCTTTATGAAGTGATGCTCAAAAAATTCAGCTCTATCTCCCTTGCAACCATTTACAAAAATATAAATCTAATGGTGGCGAACTCTTTTATCCAAGAGGTGAAGATTCCACATGCCAAAAGTCTCTATGAGTTAACAAAAGATGCACACTCTCATCTCCTATGTCAAAAGTGTGGGGAAGTCACTGATATTACTGTGGATTTAAATAGTGTAATCAGTAGTGCCTCGCAAAAAAGTCAATTTAAAATAGAAAAATTAGACTTAGTTCTCTCAGGATTATGTAAAAACTGCCAATAATAAACTGGCAGTTATGGCAATATTTCCACATGCCAAATCAAACTTCATTATAGTTTTACAAATATATTCCAAACTTACAAAATAATCCCCTCTTTTTAATAACCTCTCAGCACTATTTTTGTATAATCCCTTATCAATTTTCCAAGAAGGAACCCCATGCGTGGTTATAAGATTTTTGCTGGTAGTTCAAGTCGTGAGTTTGCAAAAGAGATTTGCCAAATATTAGATGTTCCATTAGCGCAAGCTGATGTCAAAAAGTTCAGTGATGGTGAGATTTCAGTTCAGATAGCTGAAAGTGTTCGTGGTCGTGATGTCTTTATCATTCAAAGTACAGGAGCGCCTTCAAATGACAACTTGATGGAGTTACTCATCATGACAGATGCGCTTCGTCGTTCATCTGCTTCAAGTATTACAGCAGTGGTACCTTACTACGGATATGCGCGTCAAGATAGAAAAGCTGCACCACGTGTTCCTATTACTGCAAGATTAGTCGCAGATATGTATGAAACTGCGGGGATTAATAGAGTAGTAACTATAGATTTACATGCTGGACAAATCCAAGGTTTTTTCAATATTCCTGTGGATAATCTTTATGGTTCTCTTACATTTGAGACCTATATCAAAAGTAAAAACCTTAAAAATCCTGTGATTGCTTCTCCTGATATTGGAGGCGTTGCTCGTGCACGTTACTTTGCAAACAGAATGGGCTTAGAGATGGTTATCGTTGATAAGCGTCGTGAAAAAGCAAACGAAAGTGAAGTTATGAATATCATCGGTGATGTTGATGGCAAAGATGTTATCATGATTGATGATATGGTTGATACTGCTGGAACTATGGTCAAAGCTGCTACTGCGCTCAAAAACTGTGGTGCAACTTCCGTTATGGCATGTGCAACGCACGCTGTTTTAAGTGGAAAAGCGTATGAAAACCTAGAGCTTGGTGAATTGGATGAACTTATTGTTACAAATACACTCGAATCCAAACCACATAAAAAAATCAAAGTTTTAACTGTTGCTCCTCTCTTTGCTGAAGTTATACGCAGAGTTTATCACAACGAAAGTGTTAATTCACTTTTCTCATAATCTAAGGGTAGTTATTGAAAAACATTAGAAACTTCTCTATTATTGCCCATATTGATCATGGGAAAAGTACGCTTGCAGATAGAATCATACAAGAGTGTGGTTCGGTAAGTGAACGCGAGCTTAAAAAGCAGATGATGGACACTATGGACATCGAGCAAGAGCGAGGAATCACTATTAAAGCACAAAGTGTCCGACTTGATTATGTCAAAGATGGACAGCACTATATTCTCAACCTTATCGACACTCCTGGCCACGTAGATTTCTCTTATGAAGTGAGTAAGTCTCTCGCTTCAAGTGATGGTGCTCTTCTAATTGTAGATGCGGCGCAGGGTGTTGAAGCACAAACTATTGCGAATGTTTATCTTGCAATGGAGAACAATCTTGAACTTATACCTGTTATCAATAAAATAGATTTACCAGCAGCAGACCCAATCAAAGTTGCAGAAGAGATTGAGACAAGTATTGGTATTGATGCAACTGATGCTTGTTTAGTCTCTGCAAAAACAGGAGTTGGCATTCGTGAGCTTATCGATGCGATTGTAGATAGAATCCCTGCCCCTGTTGGGAATCCTGAGGCAACGACAAAAGCCATTATTTATGACTCTTGGTTTGACCAGTATCTAGGTGCACTTGCTCTTGTTCGCGTGTTTGACGGTCAGATTAAAAAGGGTCAGAACATCCAACTCATGAGCAATCTTGAAGAACATCAGATTTTAGATTTGATGTACCCTCATCCACTCAAACGTATAAAAACGAACACAATAGGATGTGGTGAAATTGGTATCGTCGTTCTTGGACTCAAAGAGGTAAGTGTCATCAATGTTGGAGACACAATCACAGATGCAAAAAATCCTGCGCTTGAACCTGTTGGAAGATATGAACCTGCGAAGCCATTCGTTTTTGCAGGTATCTATCCAATAGATACAGATGAGTTTGAAAACTTACGCGATGCGCTTGATAAGCTACGATTAAATGATAGCTCTTTATCGTATGAACCAGAGACTTCTATGGCGCTAGGTTTTGGTTTTCGTGTTGGATTTTTGGGAATGCTTCACATGGAAGTTATCAAAGAGAGACTTGAACGCGAGTTTAACCTTGATTTAATCGCTTCTGCGCCCTCGGTTATCTACCAAGTCTATCTAAACAATGGTGATAAAATCGATGTTCAAAATCCATCTCAGCTTCCAGAGGTCAATAAAATTGACCGTATTGAAGAGCCTTATGTAAGAGCTACTGTAATTACTCCGAGTGATTACCTTGGCAATATCATCACTCTGCTCATTAACAAAAGAGGAATCCAAACAAAAATGACCTATCTTAATGAGAATAGAGTTATGCTTGAGTATGAGATTCCTATGAATGAGATTGTTATGGACTTTTACGACACTTTAAAGTCCATCTCAAAAGGGTATGCTTCTTTTGACTATGAACCCATAGAGTTCAGAGTTGGCGACCTTGTGAAACTTGACATAAAAGTAGCAGGAGAAGCAGTCGATGCACTCAGCATAGTTGTTCCTCGAACACAAGCACTTGCCCGTGGTCGTGTTTTAGTTAAAAACATGAAAGAGCTTATCCCACGTCAACTTTTTGAAGTTGCAGTGCAAGCCTCTTTAGGCTCACAAGTTATAGCGCGTGAAACTGTAAAATCTATGGGGAAAAATGTTACTGCCAAATGTTATGGTGGAGATATTACCCGTAAAAGAAAACTACTAGAAAAACAGAAAGCTGGTAAAAAAAGAATGAAGTCCATCGGAAAAGTGCAGCTTCCTCAAGAAGCATTTATGTCCGTTCTTAAAATGGACTAGAAATGAAACTTATAAATGCTTCTCTTTGCGATAGCAAAAGCTTTAGTGAGATGAATTGCTGTGGGTACTTGTTCCCACAGCAAGAAGAAAAAACAATAGACTTTATGTCCGTTCTTAAAATGGACTAAGAGAGAGACGATGCGATGTCTGTTGTGTGAGAGTTTGTCTTTCACACACATCTGTCAAGCGTGCCAAGAAAGCTTTTTAACACCCTCCATCTATAAACGAAAAATCCTTAACAACATAGAAGTACTCTCTTTTTACAAATATCAAGATATAAAGAAACTGCTTCATACAAAACATACAGATTTAGGCTACTACATTTACAAAATACTCGCGCAAAACAGTTTAAAAAAATTTGCACAACAATTTGAGTTTCCACATGCCATACCTTCTATAGCCATTGATGACAAAACAGAGAGTGGTTACGCACATACAGCCATACTCAACAAATCTCTAAAAAGTAAAAATATAAAACCTCTCTACAATAAATTAAGAGCCAAAAACAGTATCTCTTACTCTGGTAAAAGCAAAGAGTTTAGACTCCTCAACCCAAGAGAGTTTGAGCTTCAATTCTTCGAAGGTGAGGATGTGATTTTAGTCGATGACATTATCACAACTGGTGCAACATTTACACAGGCTATTCAAACAATGCAGAGAAATAATAAAAATACTCTTTTTTGCCTCGCTTTAGCAGATGTAAGTCAAAAATAGAGTTTTATAAAATAGTTTAAAGAGAGTTGTGTTATCTTTGCCCATGAAAAAAATAGTAGCACTCTTTTTCCCCTTCCTCCTCTATGCAAATATGCTTCAAGTCGGTGATGAGATAACCCAAGTCACACTCCACTCGCAACATAATCAAGAGTATAAGCTCATAAAAGATGGCATGTGGATTATCTCTTGGGACAAAGAGAGCACAAGCGTTGCAAACAGATATTTTGAGAAATTCCACATGCCAAAGGGTGTCAACTTTTTAGTGGATGCTTCTCAAGTTCCCTCAGGGATTTTAAATCTTTTTGTATTGCCAAAGATGCAAAAGTACAAACACCCTATCCTTATGAGTTATGATGAAGCATTTAATTTAACGCTTGCCTACAAAGAGGATTGTCTCACAGTTTTATATCTCAAAAATAGAAAAATCACTCAGATAAAGTATCCGCAAACGCAAGAGGATTTAAAAAAGATTCTTAAGTAGGTTTGTAACCTCTTTTTGAATCACCTCTCCCGTTTTAGACTCCATTAGCTTTTTCAAGTCCACATTTACAGCAGGTGAAGCGACATCTCCTTTGAGATTTACATTGATAGGATACTCATTTGCTACAATCTCTACACTTGCATCCATCTTTTTCGTCTTAGAGTTTAGTTTTGCATCTTTGGACTTTATGGAGGATTTATTTGATTGCAAATCGAGACTTGCGACAATCATCTCTTTATCTATATCTGCATTGACTCCACCTTTGAAACGCTCAACATAGAGATCACTCTTTGCATATTTTTTAATAAGGTCAAGCGCTTGATTTTTCGTAAAAGCACCCTCTACTAAATCACCCTTGAGTTTTCCACTTTGACTTTGTAGATTATAATCCAAAGTTGCATTGAGAGATGCCTTAAATATCTCAGGATAGGTCAAGATACGAAGTGTTTGAACTGTCTGCACAGAGTTTATATCCGCATGAAAATCATCATTGTGAAGTTTAGCCTCTACAACTCCACCAGCCACTTTAGAGTGCATGCTTAACTCTAAATCTTTCGCCTTTTTCAACACCCCATCCACAGATAGGCTTCCGTTTAAATGGCGCTGTGATACAAAATAGAGCTTATCAAGGTTATGTATTTTAGTTGCATAATCACTCTGAATACTTCCCTCTTTGATGTTTAATCTTACATTTTCAATATCTAAATTTGCTAAAGAGGAGATAAGATTGAGTTTCGTATCTACAAAGTCTCCATTGAGTTTTGTAAAGCTTGCTAGTTTAAATGAAGTGCCAGGCATAGGCGTTTTAAATTCAAAAGCTTCAGTTAAATATTTAGAATCTACAACTCCGTTCTCTATCCCTGCCTTGACTACTCCTTTAAGATTTCCAACTTTTGCATCACTTATGTCAACATCTAAAGAGAGAGTTCCATCTGCATAATGCGGCTGATTTATCATATAGAGGAGGTTCTCTAGCTGTAAATCTTTCATCTTAAGGTTCATCTTCTGTGGAGCGAAATCTTTAAGCGTCATTTTAAAAGAAGTATCAGATCCAGCAAAATCAGTTACGCCATCGACTAGCATCTGACTTTTCCCACCTTTTACTTTACCGCTAAGTTTCATAGCTCCTCGTATATCTGCACCTGTCATTGGCTTGAAAAGTGCCAACTCTTTTACATCGATACTATACTTTATATCTGTATCTAAAGGTTCAGGGATTATCTTTCCTGATGATGTGATTTTTGCTAAGTTTGAACTAAGTAAGTAGCTATAATCTACATCATCGCCTTTGAGCTTCGCATCTAGTTTCATACTAAACTCTGTATTTGGTATCTTCAGGGCGAACTCTTTTGCCATAAGTTTAGTATCTATCTTGCCATTTTTTGTCTCAAGTAGAACATCTCCATCCAGAGCATGTGGAACTATATTTTTAAAGTTGAGCGTGAGATTGAGAGTCGCCTGTGCATACGCTTTTTCGCCACCCATAAAAAGGAGTGTCGCCAAATCAGCCTCTTTTACTTTTGCAATAATAGAAGTAGGGTTAAAATCTTTTAGCTCAACATGATAAGAAGTATCACTTTTTGCAACACTGCTTTTTCCGTCAACTTCTATAAAAGCCAACGTCCCTTTAACTACTCCTTCCGTGAAGAGACTTCCTCGGAGTGGCGCATTTGTGAGTGATTTTAGGCTCTCAAGTTTCTCTAGTTTTACTCTGTATGCCACATTGAATGCTTGAGAAAAGAGAGAGTAATTTCCACTTAAATAGATAATATTGTTTTTATCAAGTTCCAAAACTATTGCAAAACTACTCATATTTAATGCGAATGAGGTAAGTTTACTCTCAAGTTTTGTTTGCTCAATAATTTTCTTTTCTATAACAGGTTGAAGCAGTGAATTGCCAAAAGGAGTAAAGAGAACAACATAAACAGCAGCAACAATACTCACTAAAATTCCAATAAACCAAGCTAAATATTTCATAATCACTCCATCGTTTTTATTATGTAATCATACTAAAAATATCTTTAAATAGATTTTCACTCCCTATTTTAAAGGGTTTTTCTATACTTGATACAGATAGACTAAACTTTGTTAAGCACAAGCACTTAAGCAATACTTGACATTGTTACACTCAATATGTATAATATTGCCATCTTTTTAAAAAAGGAGTCAATAAACTATTATGTCTAAAGAAGAAACAGAACCTCAAAGCCAAGAGGAAAATATAGAACTTACAACAGATGAGGCGGAAGCAGAAGCAGAAGCTGTTGAGAATGAGTTTGATTTACTACAAGAAGAACTCATAGCACTCAAAGATAAGTATGCACGTGTACATGCTGATTTTGATAATATCAAAAAAAGACTCGAACGTGAGAAGTACACAGCACTTGAATATGCAAATGAAAAATTTGCAAAAGATATGATTCCAGTTATGGATTCACTTCAAGGTGCAATTAACTCAGCAAACACGGAAGCTGATAAAGCTGAACTTTTTGATAAGTTAAAAGAGGGGATTGAGCTTACTCATAAGCAGTTCATTACCGCGTTAGAGAGACATGGGGTAACAATGGTTTCTCACGATGCACCATTTGACCCTAACATTCACAATGCAGTACAAGCTGTAGATAGTGACACTGTTGCTTCAGGGCAAATAGTTCAAACTTTTCAAACTGGTTATAAATATAAAGAGAGACCACTGCGTGAGGCAATGGTAATAGTCGCGAATTAGTTCGTAGAAAATAAACAAATAAGAAAAAAGAGACAAGGTGTCGCGGGCTTCCTGCCGAAGGAAACTCAGCGTTAGCGTAGATGGCGGAATTACTTCCGACATCGTGACAAAAGGGAATAAAATGGTTCCCTTAAATTTTTGAAAAAAATTAAAGGATATTAAAATGTCAAAAGTAATAGGTATAGATTTAGGAACAACAAATTCATGTGTAGCAGTTTATGAGGGTGGTGAAGCGAAAATTATCCCAAATAAAGAGGGTAAAAACACAACTCCTTCAGTCGTTGCTTTCACAGATAAAGGTGAGGTTTTAGTAGGAGATCCTGCAAAACGTCAAGCAATCACAAACCCAGATAAAACTATCTCTTCTATTAAGAGAATTATGGGTCTTATGATGAATGAAGAGAACGCAAAAGCAGCGCACGATAAAGTAACTTACAATATCGTAGATAAAGATGGAATGGCTGCTGTAAATGTAGCTGGTAAAGTTTACACTCCACAAGAGATTTCAGCGAAAATTTTAACAAAACTAAAAGAAGATGCGGAAGCGTATATTGGTTCAACTGTAACAGATGCTGTCATTACAGTTCCTGCTTACTTCAATGATGCACAAAGAAAAGCGACAAAAGATGCAGGTACAATCGCAGGTCTTAACGTTCTTCGTATCATTAATGAGCCAACTGCTTCTGCACTTGCGTATGGTTTAGAGAGCAAGTCTGAAGAGAATGTACTTGTGTATGACCTTGGTGGTGGAACATTTGACGTTACAGTATTAGAGATATCTGATGGTACTTTTGAAGTTCTCTCAACGGATGGAAATGCATTCTTAGGTGGAGATGACTTTGATAACAAAATTGTTGATTACCTAAACAGCGAGTTTAAAAATTCTCATGGTATTGATCTTAAAAATGACAAGATGGCACTTCAACGTCTAAAAGATTCTGCAGAAAATGCTAAAAAAGAGTTAAGTTCTGCAACGGAAACTGAAATCAACTTACCATTTATCACTATGACAGAAGCTGGACCACAACATCTTGTTATCAAACTTACGCGTGCGAAGTTTGAAGGTATGATTGAGTCTTTAATCAAAGAGACTATTGACCATATTAAAACTGCAATGAAAGAGTCTGGTTTAGAAAACAGTCAAATCAAAGAGATTATTATGGTTGGTGGTTCGACACGTGTTCCTTCAGCACAAGAAGCTGTAAGTAAATATTTTGGTGGAAAAAACCTAAACAAAAGTGTAAATCCTGATGAAGTTGTTGCTGCAGGTGCGGCTATCCAAGGTGGTGTTTTAAGAGGAGATGTAAAAGATGTTCTTCTTTTAGATGTTACTCCATTATCACTTGGAATTGAAACGCTTGGTGGAGTTATGACGAAAATCATTGAGAAAGGAACAACAATTCCTGTAAAAAAATCTCAAATCTTCTCAACTGCAGAAAATAATCAACCTGCCGTATCTATTTCGGTTGCTCAAGGTGAGAGAGAGTTTGCAAAAGATAACAAATCTTTAGGTCTTTTTGAGTTAGGTGACATCCCAGCAGCTCCAAGAGGTGTACCTCAAATTGAAGTAACTTTTGATATTGATGCGAATGGTATCTTGACGGTTTCTTCAACAGATAAAGGAACAGGTAAATCTCAATCTATCACTATCAGTGGTTCGTCAGGACTAAGTGAGGAAGAGATTAACAAAATGGTTCAAGATGCGGAAGAGCATAAAGCAGCCGACTCAGAGAGAAAAGCACTTGTTGAGTTGAAAAACCAAGCAGATGCACTTATCGCTCAAACTGAAAAATCTTTAACAGAGATGGAAGATAAAATTGAAGCAGAAGAGAAAGCAAAAATTGAAGCTGCTATCACTGACTTAAAAGATGTATTAAAAGATAGTGCAGCTACAAAAGCACAAATTGAAGAGAAAGTAAAAGTTTTAACAGAAGTAAGCCACAAAATGGCTGAACAAATGTACAAAAAAGATGAAGCAGGCGAAGCTGGTGAAACGGGCGAAGCTGATAAGAAAAAGAAAAAAAATGATGACGATGTTATCGATGCAGAGATAGAGTAACTCTACTCTCTCATTTCCACATGCCAAGCATGTGGAAATAAAATTTAATTTGCGTCAACCTCAATTCTAAAACATACTCCCTCATCCACATTGAAAACAGTCAGTTTCCCATTAAGATGCTCTTCTATAATCATTTTTGACATATATAAACCAAGGCCAGTTCCACTCTGCTTATCTTTTGTCGAAAAATAGGGCTTAAAGATTTCATCTAGAATAGTCTCATCAATTCCACCACCATTATCACACACTTCAACAATTGCACCCTCTTTGTTGCATGTGGAAGTGATTCTAATTTTTGGATTTTCCACACTATTATGAACCAAAGCATCTTTTGCATTTTTGATAAGATTTAAAATAACTTGAATAAATTCATTTCTATAAATATTTGTCAACTCTTTCCCATTTGCAATCAATTCTATCTCAATCTCATGCATATCTAAAGAGTTTATGATGAGTTCTACACTCGCCTCAACTACATCGCTTACTAAAACTAACTCCTGCTCTTTGTCAGGTCTAAAATAGTTTCTAAAATCATCAATGGTCACAGACATAAATTCTAAAAGTTTATTCCCCTCTGTTATCTTATCTTGAAGATACTCTTTAGTTAGCTCATCATATTCATAAGCGGAATCTATATTCATCAAGACGTAGGACATCTGATTTAAGGGCTGTCTCCACTGATGTGCTATCATACTTAGCATATCTCCCATCTCAGCCATTTTTGACTGTTGGACTAACATTTTTTGCTTTTGGAAATGTGCTTCAACTTCCTCTGAGACTCTCTGTTCGAGGGACTCATTAAGTTGAAGTAACTCATGTGTTCTTCCTTGCACCTCTTTTTGGTAGGTGTTAAAAATAGAATTGATTTTTCTTGAGAGCAAGATAGAGACAAAGATTATAAGAAAGACGATTGAAGCAGATGATTTGATAATAAAATCAACTTCCTCATCTAAAAGTTTGGATAACTCTTCTTGTTTTTTCACCTCTTTTTGACTCACAACAGAGGTGTCAAAACCATAAATAATATGCCAGTTTAATGGCTTATAGTATGTACTGTAATAGTAGTATCCCTCTATATTGTGCTCATGCCACTTTGACTCTTTTGAGAGGGATGTCCTGATGACATCAAGCGACTCACTCCCTAGCATCTCTCTCATCTTTGAAGATAAAAAGATAGCCTTGCCTTCATCATAAACACCCATAAAATCTGACTTATCCAAAGGCATCGATTGGAGAAGTTCCAAGAGAGAGCGTTTAAGACCCTCCTCTCTTTGAATCAAATGTATGCTCGAAGAGATAAACCAGTTATAAATACCAAGGTTTTTCACCAAGATAATCTCTTTGTTTTTTTTGGAGAAAGTACGACTCTGAAGAAAGCCAGAACCTCTTTTCTTTGCCATATGCGCCTCTTCAAGAACGATAGCTCTTCCATCTGAATCTCTATAATTTGCATAGTTTCTTCGCTTGAGAGGTCTGTTACTCAAGGCGATTGGATTGCCATTTAAATTTGATATTGCAATATCATTTTTATTCTCATTCCACTGCATGTTACTAAGCGAGTCTACAATCCGTGATTTTACCTGACTCGCACTCTCTATCCCTCTATATTTCGCATCAATATATCGAGCCGTCGAGTAAGCGACATCTACTCTTGCTTGTAACTCTGTTTGAATATCATCTTGAAGAATTTTATTTTTATTGTCAAAGAGAAGATTGAGTTGATTCACCCAGATTTCACTCTTATATTTTTTAGATTCCACATGCTCTTTTATAGAGTTTACTTGTGCATTTTGAAAATAGTTAGAAATCTTATCAAGGTAAAAACTTGTAATCGTAAAACTCGCAATAAGCACGAGAATAATAGGTGCAATTACAATAAAATAAGGGATTAGCTTTGTTGCTTTTAATTGCAAGACTCCTCCTCCGTTTTAATAGATAGCAGTTTTTTTGGACGCACGCCAAGTTCAACAATATTTTGCGCTCTTTTTATTATGTTTCCGTTTCCTGAATTGAGCCGTTTCATAGATGCATTATAGGAATCCTGTGCTTTTTGCATGTGCGTGCCGACCTTTTGCAACTCCTCCACAAAAAGAACGAGTTTATCATACATCGCTTCGGCTTCATAGGCTATTTTATTTGCGTGGTCCTGCTGTCTTTGCGTTCTCCAAATATGTTCAATTGTTCTTAGAGTTACAAGCAGTGTAGAGGGAGAAACAACTAAAATATTACTCTCATATGCACGCTTGAAAAACTCTCCATCTTCTTGAAGTGCCAACATAAAAGCGCCTTCAATCGGCATAAAGAGGAGCACATAATCAAGTGTATTGACTCCAAGGAGTTTCTCATATCTCTTCTCACTTAAATTTTTTATATGCCCTGAGACACTTATGAGATGCTCTTTAAGTGCTTGCGTTTTGGCATGTGGATTCTCTTCATTCATAAATCGCTCATACGCCACTAAAGAGACTTTAGAGTCTATAATAATATCTCTCTCCTGTGGCATGTGGATGATAACATCAGGACGGTAGATTTTTCCCTCTTCAGATTTCAGTGTCGCCTGTGTCTCATACTCACTCCCCGCTCGAAGACCAGACTCTTCGAGGATGCGCTCTAAAATAATCTCGCCCCAGTTTCCTTGCGTTTTATTTTCACCTTTAAGTGCATTTGTAAGATTGAGTGCATCTTGGGATAGTTTTGCATTCATCTCTTTTAAGCGATAGAGTTCATCTTTTAAAAGGTGTCTATCTTTGGATTCAACATTAAATTGCTCTTTTGATTGTGTTGAGAAATTTGTAATTTGCTCTCTAAATGGCTTTAAAAGCATTTCAAACTGCTCTTTATGTACATGATTGAACTGTTTTGATTTATCTTCAAATATCTGATTTGCAAGTAGAGAGAACTCTTTAGAGAGTTGCTCTTTTGCCTCTTGAATGACGATGAGTTTTTCAGCAGAGGATTTTATCTCCTCTTCATAACGTGTCTTTACTATAGCATGTTTTAACTCTAAGTTATGGTTCTCTTTTTCCATTTCCACATACTGGGCATAAAGCTCTCTATATTGCGTAAGTGTGCGTAGATATAAATCTTTGTATTTCAAAAATAAAAAAAAGAGTACCAATACAATAAAAAGAGCAAAGAGAAGTGCTCCTACATATAATTCCACATGCCAACCTCATATTTTCTACGCAGATTATACACTATTAGAATTATTTCCTAATTTAATATTGCAAACTGCAATTCAATAGTTCTAAGTAAAGATTTTTAAATAAGATTTAAAGATTATTTCTACTCACTATAAACTTAAATTATTTTAAATATACAATATTTCAATGTACAGTTAGCTTATTTTGGGTATAATTCGCCAAATATAACTCGGAGAAGGTGCCTTAACCATAGGTTAGCTTGTATCATCTCCTTGATTTAAAGGATAATGATGCAAGAAAATGCACAAAACAATACACCCGCAGAAGAGACACTAATCACATTTGATGATTTAAAACTAAAAAAAGAGGTATTACAAGCAGTTAAATATGCTGGTTTTACTATTCCTAGCCCCATCCAAATTCAAGCAATACCATTCGTATTAGCAGGCCGAGATATCGTTGGTCAAGCACACACAGGTACAGGTAAAACTGCTGCTTTTGGTCTTCCTGCTATCTCAAACATGCACTTAAAAGGTGGTGTTGAAGTTCTAGTTATTACTCCTACACGTGAACTTGCTACTCAGGTTTCTGATGAGCTTTTCAAATATGGTAGAAACTTAGGAGTTAAAACTGTAACTGTTTATGGCGGTAGCTCTTATACACGTCAACTTGACCTTATAAACAGAGGAGCAAACATTGTTGTTGCAACTCCAGGTCGTCTTTTAGATATCTTAAAAAGAAATATGATTAAAGATTTTATACCGAGTATGGTTATTTTAGATGAAGCGGATGAGATGCTTGACATGGGATTTTTGGATGATATTAATGAGATATTCTCTTATCTTCCAACAAGCCGTCAAACACTTCTCTTTAGTGCGACGATGCCTCAACCGATCAAAACTCTAGCTTCTAGAATTCTTGATAATCCAGAGTTTATCTCTATCACTAAAGGTGAGACTACAAACACTGATATTGAACAACTTTACTATGTAATTGAAGAGTCTGAAAGAGATGATGCAATTATTCGTCTTATGGATTCAGAAACTACTAAAAAATCTGTTGTATTTTGTAGAACAAAAAGTGAAGTTGATAGACTTGCAAACGTTCTTTCAAATGCAGGTTACCTCGCAAATGGTCTTCATGGAGATATGGAGCAGCGTCAACGGGAAACAGTTATCAAAGGTTTCAAAAGCAATAGCGTAAAAGTACTTGTTGCAACGGACGTTGCGGCACGTGGTATACATGTAGATAATATCTCTCATGTATTTAACTACCATATTCCATTTGACCCTGAGTCTTATGTTCACCGTATTGGTAGAACAGGTCGTGCGGGTACAAAAGGTAAAGCAATTACACTTTTAACTCCACTAGAGTTTAAAGAGCTTCAACGTATCAAACAAAAAGTTGGAACTTCGATGGGGCATGCTTATGTTCCTAGTAAAAACGACTTAAGAAGCACTACAATTACAAATCTGGTTAAACAAGTTGAAGAACAACACATCTATGATGAAGCGCATAAAGTTTTAGACCTTTTACGTTTAGACATCGATGAAGAACAAATGGCTTATAAACTTATCTCTATGTTACTTGATCAACAAGAGATTAAAGGACCAAATAATATTGGTATTCCTGCAGATAGAATGGATGCTATTTTAGCGCGTGCAGCACAAAGAGGCGGTGGCGGTGGAAACCGTGGTCGTGGCGGTTCTTCTCGTGGCAGAAGTGGTGGCGGCGGTGGTTACCGTGGCAACAAGCCAAGTTCTGGCGGAGCTGGTGAACGTAGTCGCAGTGGTAGTGGTGATAGAAATCGCAGCGGCGGAGATAGAAGTACAACAAGAAGCAGTGGCGGCTACAGAGGTAACAGAGACTAAAACAAAGCCTACCCTCGCTTCTTTGGCATGTGGAAACTTTTCCACATGCCAATATCCCTCAACTTCAAAACATTCCTAGATAATTCGTTATAATTGCTAAAAAAGGAGTTTTCATGATTATTTATGAAGATAATTTATTTTACATAGAAAAAGAAGAGAGTGAGATTCCTTGGCTTAAAATCTTTACAAAAGAGCCCTATAGAGAGTTAGGTGATATGCCTAAAGAGTTAAGAGTAACGCTTTGGGAGATATATGACATTTTAGAGTACGAGATGAAACACTTTTATACTCCAAAGAAGATTAATATGGCTTCTTTCGCGAATATGTTGCCGCGTGTACACATTCATGTTATGGCTAGATTTGAGAATGATAGTTATTTTCCAAACCCTATGTGGGGAGAGAAAATGAGAGAATCTAAGTTAAACTTTAGTGATGAAGAGGAGTTTCATAGAAGAGTTTTTAATGCTCTAAGTAGTAGAGCAAAATAGAGCTAAGAAATGAGGCAGCTTATTTCAATGGAGAAAAAGGCACTAATGCACTTCCCCATGTAAGCCCTCCACCAAAAGCATCCAAAAGCATTAATTCGCCTTTTTTTAATTTTCCTTGCTCATAAATATCATTGATAGCCATTGGGATGGAAGCACCAGATGTGTTTCCATATTTTGCAACCGTAAGCACTACTTGTTCATCTTTCATCTTGAGTGCATCACCTACAGCTTTTATAATTCGAAGGTTTGCTTGATGTGGGATAAAGTGTTTTATAGCAGAACTCTCTATGTTATTATCTTCTAAAATCTCTACGACATCTTTTGTAAGTGTACGCACAGCTACTTTAAAAGTTTCATTTCCCTTCATCTGCATAAAACAGCCAGCACCCTCTTGATCGAGTGCATCATGGATAGAACCACTCCCCCCGTTTGGAGTCATCAGTAAATCTGAAAAAGTTCCATCGGCACCCGTATGGATGTCAATAATTGCCTCTTCTTTGTTCTCAGTCGCAGAAATAATTGCAGCACCTGCACCATCACCAAATAGGATACAAGTGCCTCTATCTGTATAGTCTGTAATTGCAGATAATTTTTCAGCACCTACAATAAGTACATTTTTTTTCATTCCTGACTCAATAAATGCTTTTGCTATAGAGAGAATATAAACAAAACCTGTACATGCAGCAGAGATATCAAAAGAGGTTACATTAGCAAGTCCAAGTTTGTTTGATATGATAGTAGCAGTGGATGGCATACAGAAGTAATCAGGAGAGATAGTTGCACAAATCAGCATATCAATCTCGCTGATGTCAAGCCCGCTTCGCTCTATCGCTTTTTTTGCAGCCGCAGTCCCCATATCACTTGTAGTCTCTTCTTTTTTAGAAATTCTTCTCTCTTTTATGCCTGTTCTTTTAGTAATCCACTCATCTGTTGTATCTACCATTTTCGCTAAATCATCATTAGTTAATATTTTCTCTGGAACATAAGCTCCAATTGAGCGAAAAGCTGCATAAGCCATTAAACTTCCTTTTGTTTGAGAATTTCTAATCTCGATTCAATGTGCTTATTTACTCCAGTGTCAACATAGGCTATAGCTTGATATATTGCATTTTCAATAGCTTTAGGATTACTTTTGCCATGACCAACAATAACACAACCTTTAATTCCGATAAGTGGAGCACCACCAATTTCAGCATAATCTATCTGCTTTTTGAGGAGTTTAAATACTTTTCGCATAAGAAGTGCTCCCGTAATCGCAACAGGAGATTTTCTTATATAATCTTTTATAAGTTGACTGATTGTAGAGGCAACACCCTCACTCGTTTTAAGAACAAGATTTCCAACAAAGCCATCACAAGTGATGACGTCACAAGAGCCATTAAAGATGTCTCCGCCCTCAACATTTCCTTTGAAGCCTTTGTATCCTTGGAGCTTTTTAAAGGCCGCCTTTGTTACTTCATTGCCTTTAGAGTCCTCTTCACCATTTGCTAGCAAACCGATACTAGGACTCTCTATTTTTAACACATCTTCTGCATAGCATCCGCCCATAATGGCAAATTCGACAAGATGCTCAGCTTTAGAGTCCACATTTGCACCTACGTCTAAAACAACAGAACGACGACCTGTCTTTGTTGGCATAAGTGTAACTAACGCAGGGCGTGAAACACCTTTTAAACGACCAAGTCTCAGGGTTGCAAGCGTCATCGTTGCACCACTATGACCAGCAGACACAACTCCATCTGCCTCGCCATTTTTCACAAGTTCAACAGCCTTGTAGATACTGCTCTCTTTTCTTTTGACAGCATCCGTTGCATGATCACTCATTGAAATCACATCTTCACTCTCAACAATTAAAACCTTATCTCTATAACGTTTCGGTAACAGAGATAAAATTTCTGATTTATTTCCTACTAATACAGGTAGAAACGTTTTTCTCTTAAGTGCAAGAATACAACCCCTAACAATTGGCTCAGGACCAAAGTCCCCGCCCATTGCGTCAATAGCAATCTTTATCATTGACTATTTATACTCACCAGTAGTAGGGTTGATGTGGTGTGGAAGTTTGTATGTTCCATCTTTATCTTTAACTGGTTTAGCTAAAGTAATTTTATAGTGAGTTCTTCTTTTTGCTGAACGAGAGTGAGAGACTCTTCTCTTAGGTACTGCCATGATTTTTCCTTTGTGTTTGATTTATCTGTAGAGGAGCTGACGCATTCTACTTTTATGTGAACCTTATAGGGTACACAACGCTTTTATCTCTTAAAAATTTAAGAAACTTTACAATCTTCGCAACTATAATAGTCACTTTTAATTAGTTCTATCTCTGAATGTAAGAGTTCATCCAAGTCTGCTTCTGAATCAAAAGATTCAACAACATCTAGATTTACACTTGCTTGTTCATCGTCATAAACACCATCGGATATGAAGAATTCTATCTCTTCATCCACAGGCAACTTAATCTCTTTCGCACATACATCACACTCTGTATCAACAGAGCCATAGAGACGTGCTTTTAACAAAATTAATTTGCCTGAATGATACTGCAAATAACCTTTAAATGTTATTTCATTAGACTTTACTTCAAAATCTAATGGAGTAGATGTTACTTTTCTTAATACTACTTTCATGAAGTTAAATTAAGAAATTTCTCTCTCTGAGAAAAAGAATGCAATTTCTACAGCAGCATTTTCAACAGAATCACTTCCATGAACAGCATTTGCATCTATATTTTCAGCGAAATCAGCACGGATAGTTCCAGCTTCAGCTTCTTTAGGATTAGTAGCGCCCATAAGGTTACGATTCTTCATCATCGCATCTTCGCCTTCTAAAACTGTAACAACCACTGGACCACTGATCATGAAATCAACTAAGTCGTTGAAAAAAGGTCTCTCAGCGTGAACTGCGTAAAAAGCTTCTGCATCATTACGAGAGAGTTGAAGTTTTTTAGTTGCAGCGATTTTTAGTCCGTTACTTTCAAAACGATCTAAAATTTTACCTATAACACCTTTAGCAACAGCATCTGGTTTGATTATCGATAGTGTTCTTTCCATTGAGTCTCCTAGTAAATATAAAAATTAGAGTGGGATTATAGCCAAAATATATTTGATTTGCGTTTAAAGATAAAAAAAATGAGATTGTTTTGAAGGTTTTGTGAAGGTTTTTCTCTTTTTAGGAATTTTAAATTCCCAAAAAGAATATAATTTTTTAATTAGTCGATAACGTTTTCGCGATTTTTACGAGCATCATCGCTTACACTGCTAATGAATGGCTGTTCAGCATCAGCATCATCCATTACGTAGTTTTTACCGTCGATATAGTTAGCGCCATTAAAGTGATCTTTAAAATCAGAAGTAAATGGCATATCCCAAGTTATACAGCCCTCTGTTGGACATGCAGTAGCACAAGCAGGCTCATCATGGTGATCAACACACTCTACACATTTATCTGGATATACATAGTAACTCTCTGTACCCGTTGGGTTATCATCCTCATCTACAATTGCTTCTACTGGACACTCTTCTATACATGCACCACAATTGATACATGTGTCATTAATTAATACTGCCATTTTACGATCTCCTATATTTTTTATTTGAGTAACTATAACAGAAGAATTTTAAAGATACCTAAAATATCTCTGTTAAAATTACAAAGATAGAAGGATAGTAACATTATGATAAAAGATTATAAGTAAATTTTATAATAAGGTAAGATTTTTTAAATATACGACGAAGAAAAATCGTCATATATTTTAGAGAGAATTAGAACTTAAAGAGCTAGATATTTTTTAATCTCATCTACTCTATCAGTTTTTTCCCAGCCAAACCCTTCATCTTCTCGACCGAAGTGTCCATAAGCTGCTGTTTTTCTATAAATAGGGCGGAGTAAATCAAGTGATTCTATAATCCCTTTAGGAGAGAGGTCAAAAAGCTCTTTTACACATGCTTCTATCTTGCTCTCTTCTACTTTACCTGTTCCATGTGTATCTACCATAATAGATACTGGTTGTACGACACCAATTGCATAAGCAACTTGTATCGTAGCTCTATCACATGCGCCAGAAGCTACAAGGTTTTTAGCAACCCAACGAGCGGCATACGCAGCACTTCTATCCACCTTGGTTGGATCTTTTCCTGAGAATGCACCACCGCCGTGAGGACATGAACCACCGTAAGTATCTACTATGATTTTTCTGCCTGTCAAACCTGCATCACCTTGCGGTCCGCCAATTACAAACTTACCTGTAGGATTGATGTGAAAAACTGTACTCTCACTCATCATCTCTGCAGGAATTACGTGTTTAATCACTTCATTAATCATATCTTTATGAATCTGCTCTTGAGAAACATCAGGTGCATGCTGTGTTGAGATTACTACAGTTTCAACTGAAACTGGTTTATCTCCAACATACTTAACACTAATTTGTGCTTTTCCATCTGGGCGAAGGTATGGAACAATTCCCTCTTTTCTGACAACTGCAAGTCTATGCGTTAAACGATGTGCCAAGTAAATTGGAAGTGGCATCAAAACATCTGTCTCACGGCAAGCATAACCAAACATCAAACCTTGATCTCCAGCACCGATTTCTCCATCCGCTTGATCAACACCTTGATTAATATCAGGAGATTGTTCCCCTATACCATTTAAAACAGCAGCTGCTCTATAGTCAAAGCCATAGTTTGCGTCTGTATAACCTATCTCCTGAATAACCTTTCTCGCAATCTCTTGCATTGGGGCATACGCCGTAGTCTTCAGTTCGCCTGCGATTACACAAAAACCATTAGATACTAGAGTTTCACATGCCACTCTAGCATTTTTATCATTTTCAATAATATAATCCAGAATTGCATCACTGATTTGATCTGCCATCTTATCAGGGTGCCCTTCTGTTACAGACTCTGAAGTAAAAATGTACTCTTTAGTCATCGATTTTCCTTATTGAGTTATAGAGTCAAGCTCCATAAAACGACGAAATTATACCAAAGAAAGCTAAATAGTTATTTTTAATTATGAAACTATTAAGAACTAAAAGATAATAATTATCCTTAAATAATTTCATTACTTATTATCAACTAAGTCTTATTAATATTTTTTAGTTAAACTACTCCCATAAAAACACAAGGAAATAATAATGCTAGTAACAAACCCAGCTCCAGATTTTATTGCAACAGCAGTTTTAGGTGACGGTTCAATCGTTGAAGATTTTAAATTATCAGAAAATTTTGGTGAAAAAGGTACAGTAATCTTCTTCTATCCATTAGATTTTACTTTTGTATGCCCATCAGAGCTTATCGCTTTCGACCACAGACTTCCTGACTTTAAAGAGCGTGGAGTAAATGTTATCGGTATCTCTGTTGATAGCCAATTTTCTCACTTTGCTTGGAGAGAAACTCCTATCAATAAAGGTGGTATTGGTCGTGTTGGTTACCCTCTTGTAGCGGACCTTACAAAACAAATTTCTAAAGATTACGATGTACTTTTTGGTGGTGCTGTTGCACTTCGTGGTTCATTTTTAATTGATGCAAAAGGAACTGTTCGTCATGCAGTTGTAAATGATTTACCACTTGGTCGTAACATTGATGAGATGTTAAGAATGGTAGATACAATGCAATTTACAGATGAGCATGGCGAAGTATGTCCTGCTGGTTGGGTAAAAGGTGATGAAGGTATGAAAGCTACAACTGAAGGTGTTGCTGAGTATTTAGCTGCGCATGAGGCTGAACTGTAACGCTCTCTTTTTAAACTCTTTTCCACATGCCAAGGTGCATGTGGAAATCTCAACTCTGCGAACCTCTTTGAACAAAATCTAAAGCCTTTTTATTTACAAATGCAAGCTCATACCATTGACGCTTTGGTGCGATTAGATTCAATCTTGTAGGATTTGAACTACGTGAGAGTGCCACATAAAATTGAGAGGGTGCAAAAATCTCATTTGTCTCTATAATCAAATCCTCTATACTCATCCCTTGTGATTTATGAATCGTAATTGCAAAAGCGAGTTTAATCGGAAACTGGTAAATAGTAAAAACAGACTCTTCTAGCATCTCCTTTTTACCCTCTATTGTCTGCTCTTTCCACATATTTTTACTTTGGGCAACCGCTTCGAGTTTTACAACCTTACCATCACTCTTTTGAACATAGACAAAATTGCTATCTAAGTTGACAACAACACCTCTCTCTCCGTTAAAGTAGTTCCAAGAGTTCCTCGAAAAAAGGACAGGAACACCTACTTTAAGCTCTAACTCTCGCTCTATTCTTGCATCATTCATAAATCTTTGGATTTCAATATCTTTGGCACTTTGATTGTGCTTGATAATTTGCGCCTCTTTGATGAAGAGTTCATTCTCTATAAAAGCGAGTTGTGCCTTGTTGTGCCTTGAAGCAGTCTCATTTTTTCCAAAGAGAAATGTAAACTCTCGAAAATCATTAGGAAGAGGTTTGATAAATCTATTTAAATGGTTATGAATCTCTTCATCTATATGACCAAAACGGACACTATTTATAAGCTCTATGAATGCTTGATCATCTGTTCTATAGATATGTGTTAACTCTATCGTCTCAAATGCAAAATCTTGCCATGCATGCGACTCAAAAGCGAAGTTTACCTCAGCATAGCCGCGTACAACAGGAGGAAGTTGTAAAAAATCACCAACAAAAAGCAGCGAGCCTTTAAAGTCCGCCTGATGAAGTCTGAGTTTTATCATATCTAGGAGTGTGTCACTTACCATAGAGATTTCATCTATAACAACTAAATCCATACTATGGATAATTTTTTTGACTTTTTTACTGATCTCTAGTTTTGCATTACGCTCTAACTCATCTCTGTTGGAAGCTATGCCTAAATCTAAAAAACTGTGAATCGTCTGCCCGCCAATCAGAGCAGCTGCCATTCCTGTTGAAGCAAGTTTTGCAACTTTTTTTGCATCCTCTTCATACGCTTTAATGACCTCTTTTGTAATGGTCGTTTTTCCAACACCAGCACCGCCAGTTAAAAAAACGTTCTGTTTTTGTTTTAATCTCTCTATCGTGCTATTTATATAATTCATAAAAAAATAGTATCTTTAATATTTATAAATAAAGATAAAAACAGTAAACTACCACTCAAGAATTAGCTATTTAGGAACCGTGACGTATGAAAAAAATTTTAGTGATTGAAGATAACAAAACATTAGCCAAATTAATTGCAAAAAAAATCCAAACTGAGCTAGGATTAGAGGTCGATGTAGCCTACCAACTCTCAGAAGCAAAACTCTTTTTGCACAAGTCTGAGTATTTTCTTGTTTTAACAGACCTTAATTTACCCGATGCACCAAATGGCGAGATTGTAGATTATCTTTTAAAGAAAGAGAGCCGCATTATTATACTAAGTGCAAACATAGACAAAAGCTTTCGCGAGAGTGTGATGAAAAAAAATATCATCGACTATGTCACCAAAGGGGGCGTGGATGATATTAACTATATTGTGCACACTATCAAAAGATTGCAAAAAAATCAGGAGCACAAAGTTTTGGTTGTGGATGACTCTATGGTGATTCGAAAACAGATGAAGAGCATGTTAGAGAATCTCTTTTTCAATGTCATCACAGTAGCCCATGGGGAAGAGGCAGTCGGGATGATAAAAACCCACCCTGATATAAGTCTAGTTCTTACTGACTACAATATGCCAGTCATGGATGGTCTACAACTGACAAATGAAATCCGAAAACTCTATAGCAAAAGTGAGATGAACATCATCGCAGTTTCTGGAAATGAAGATGAGCAAATCACTGCACTGTTTCTCAAACAGGGGGCAAACGATTACATCAAAAAGCCTTTCTCTAAAGAGGAGTTTTCATGCCGTGTAAACAACTCCATAGAGGCATTGGAAAATATTCACATCATCACAAAACATGCAAATAGAGACTTTTTAACAGGGCTTTATAACCGCAAATATTTTTACAAAAATGCCCAGCCTTACTTTACAACCGCGCAAGCAGAGGGCGAAAGCTTTGGTGTAGCTATGATAAACATAGACGATTTAAAGAGCATCAATGAGACCTATGGTCAAGAAAATGGAGACAAAATTGTCATTTATCTCGCCGATATTTTAAGAGCAAATTGTAGTGAATATGATCTCATTTCGCGTTTTGGTGAGGAAGAGTTTTCTCTTTTGTTAAAAAACGCTTCCCAGACAGACGCTATCAACACTTTAGAGATGTTAAGAGAGAAAGCACAAAAGAGCGTTATCTTGTCAGATAAAGGAGAAGAGATGAAGTTTACTATCTCTATCGGCTTATCTGTTCATCATGAAAATTCATTTGAAGAGACTCTCAACCAAACGGATATGATGCTCTATAACGCTAAGCAAGAGGGGAAGAATAGACTCATTAGCAACTAGCTATCTCTTCTTCTAAAAGAATAATTTCCCCAAAAGGAACATCCCCTTTTATGGGGCTTACCCACTTTACATCATACGAGGGATTGGCATGTGGAAATGCTCCTTGGAGGTCTGTAAAGTAGAGAAGAAGTTTTGTATCTTCTAACTCTTTGTCTATAAACTCAAAAACAGGTTTAAAGTCAGTAGCCCCACCCCCTTCAACTCTATACTCTAAACTATCTCCGCTGTAAAAAGTCCTGTGTGTATGTATCTTCTCATCGCACACAAGTAGGTCTATCTGATAGTTTCCCATAAGGCTCATCAGAAAATTTATTTCACCCAAAAAAGCATTAAGAAGTTTCTCATCCACCGAACCTGAAGTGTCAATAGCGATGACCAACTTAAATCTGTTGCTCACACAAGAGGGTAAGTAGATTCCAAGATGTAAAAACTTTTTATTGGGTGGGATAAGCAGATAATCATCTTTATGAAACTTATCTAGGGCAACTTTTAGCTCTTCTCGCCAATCGATTTTTCCAGACCTCTTCAGCTTAAAAAAACGTTCTATGGCATGTGGAAGTTCGCCTCTTTTCTCTTCTGCGTCTAAAATGCTTTTCGTGAACTCTTCAAAAAGCTGCTCTTCTAAAAGTCGCTCCCCTTGCTCCTGCTCAGAGTTCGCGTTATCACTCTTTTGCTCACTCTTTTGCTCACTCTTTTGCTCACTCTCTTGAACATCATTCACATCCTCCGCTTCATACTCTAACTCATCACGAAGAATATCCTCTTTTAACTCAGCATAAATCTCTTCGGCATACAAACCGCTAAATCTTTTTGAGTAGCTTGCTTCATCAGGTCTCTGCATCCCATTTTCAACAAGCATATCATTGACTGCATAGTCTGTGGCCAACTGCCAAAGCCAACCGCTTCTGCCATTTTTTCTGTTTTCATGTGCCAAAGAGGCGTGCATCGCTCCATTTGCTAGAACAAACTCTAACGCACCAAGTTCCACTTTTTGCAAAAAGTCACTGCTATATTCTACTGTTTTGCCATCACTTTTAAAGGCTTGGATATCCTCATTTAAAACAAACTCCAACTTGGACGCAATCGTTCCAAAGTAAGGGTACTCTACTAAAAGTTTGGCTTTTGCCTGAGAGATTTTGTTCTCTAACTTTGGCACCCCAAGGGCATTTGTCACTTCGTTCGGGCACATGTGGAAATTACGCCAAAAGGTAGGCGAACTTTTCTACCCATTTTTTAAAGGCTTGGGAGGATTGCATGTTCACCCCATTTCTTTGGAGGTCTTGAACAACCATCACAGCAAATTCACTTCGCATCTCTAAAGTGTAAAGGAGGAGATTTTCAAGTCTCTCTAGTGTGTACTCTTTTAAAAGCGCGCTGACAAGACCTGTACTGAGTGCATAAAGAACATCGACCTCATCACTCTGCTCGCCCTTTCCAGATGCCAAGATATTTTGTATATCGGGAAGTTTATGCATCACTTTGCAAAAGCTTAAAAAGCCTACTGAGACATCCCGTCCAATAGCTCCTGAGAGACAATCTAAAAGGAGTTCTTCTTTAAGAGAACTCTTGAGAATACTATCGACATACTCCCAACTTCTTGGAGTTGCAAAACTTTTAACATCACTCTTTGCATCAAAGGTAAAGAGGTGCTCATTTTTATAACTAATATAGGCGATGATTCTTGTATCTAACTCTTTTTCATACGCCCAAAATCGCCAATCATCCACATCCACTTCCATCTCAAAGTGAACAAATCTATTTGCAAGCGGACTTGGCATTCGGTAGGTAACACCACGATCTCCTTCTCTGTTTCCAGCGGCAACTATTGCCCAGCCTGAGGGGAGTTCATACTCTCCAACTCTGCGGTCTAAGATAAGTTGATACGCAGAGGCTTGAACACTTGGCGGTGCGGAGTTGAGTTCATCTAAAAAGAGAATCCCCTCCCCTTGACTTGGCAGAAATGCAGGAGGTGCCCAGAGTGCGGTGTGCGACTCTTTATCATAAAAAGGGATTCCCTTTAAATCTGTAGGATCCATAAGTGCCAATCTTAAATCGATAAAACCTGTCTTTTTCTCTTTTGCTATCTGTTTGACAATGGAGGATTTTCCAATCCCAGGCGCACCCCAAAGAAAAGTAGGCACTTTTTGCTCTATCAAAGCAGTGATACTTATCCTTAGGTTTGACGCTATCATTTAAACTTCCCAGCCTATGTTATTTTCTTGTATATGTTTGCCAAAAGAGGCATTCTCTTTTACAATTCTCTCTAAACGTGCATCCAATTGAAGTTGATATAAAATCTCTATAGGTGTCGCACTGTTTTTTGCTAAGGCCTCTAAAACTTTCATATCTTTGGAGTCTGCAAGTTTTTCTAAGATGGCGCTAGGTGTGTTTTTGTTGGATGCGAGGTCTTTATGATAGGCTTCATTTGCATACGCCTCTTCGAGTCTCTCAATAGGTGTATTGCTGTTTGCATAGAGATTATGCTGTACCTCTTCACTTCTCTCTTTAAACAACTCTGTAACAACCTCATCCACCAGTCGCTTGTTTAATGAGAGTGCTAAAGTAGTATCTGTATCATGATTTGAAATCAGGAACTTTTGCATTCGCGTGGTAAGAGATTCATTGAGAGCCAACTCCGCTCTATATTTTTTACTGAGCATATCAAATATCTCTTCACTCAAAAATATATATTTCGCAATATTTTTTGCATACACTATATTTTTACTCATCTTTTCAACAAGTCTAATATCGAGGTTATTGTTATAAGAGAGTGCTTCTAAAATCTCCTCCTCACCACTCTCATAGAGAGCGTTTTGTAACTCTGGGGAGCAATCGATTCGCATAGCAATCAAAGTTTTTACATAGCTGTTTGAGTTTTTCACAAGCGAAGCGAGCACATGTTGGGGTGTGATATAGTGTGTAGCAATGGATGTGACAATTTTATAATTTGCATCTAAAGAGTCAAGTTCAAAATTTTTCTGAAGAGGTTCAAGCGAAGCAACTGCTTCAATGATCTCTTCATCTTTGCACTGAAGGATAAGGTGCATCAATCCAAGCGTGGCATACTGAACGTTATGATTTCTCTCAATGTTTTTGTAAAACCTTACAATGAGTGCTGCGGTCACATCTCTGTTGTCATCATTCTCAAAAAAGTTCTCTTTGCCCCAGTCATAGATTTTCAACAAACGCAAGAAGAGTGCATTACTTATCATAGAGTTTGTCAAAAAGCCTTTGAGTCTCTCTTTATCATGAGAGAGTTTCAAACTCATCAAGAGCGTGTCAGCATCTATATGCTTTGCAAGTTCCTCTTCAAGTTTTTCCATGCTAAGAAGTTTCACTTTTTTCTCTTCATAGAGTCTGTCACTGCATATCTGTTCATCTGGAGTCATCATCCTGCCATCTACCATCAAAACAACATCTTCGTTATACTCTTTGACCACAGTAATCTTGTGAAAAAGCATCTGAGATGCAAACTCATCGGAGCTAAATGCTCTACTTTTACCAAATACCAATATAGATTTATTTTTGAGTGTTTTTATATTCATAACGAGATTATACTCTTATAATGCTTGCAAGTTATTTAGGCACTTATTTAGATTTATTTAAATATCAATTTTAAAATTTATGTTTATTTTCA
>PETN01000045.1 GCA_002781365.1 Sulfurimonas sp. CG01_land_8_20_14_3_00_36_23 | reverse complement strand
TGGAATTAGAAATTGATTTTTCTTGTGTTGTTTTCTTGGGGTATTATATAATTAGTCGTAGGGCTACCATAAAGTGCTAAGTCATTAACAACATCACCACTATACATTCCCAAGAAGGTTTCATTTGTAGTAACGGTATCCCAAAATGAATCTTTAATTTTTATCTTACCAAATGGTTCAGTTACTAATCCTCCAAAACCTCCTAATGCTCCACCTGTAATTGTTCCAGCTGCATAATTTCTTCTAAAAATTGTATTATAATTCCCATTAGTATCATAGAAAGCATAAGAAAAGAAACCACCTACTTTAACATCAGATGTAACAATAATATTACTTCTTGAATAACTATCTTCAATAATTAATTCACCCATATTACGATCATCTAAAGAACCTATAAATCCACCTATAAATCCGCCGTTTGTATTTTTCAATGTTGCATTCGAATAACATTGAGATATAGTAGAACCTGCTTGAAGTTCTCCTATAAAACCTCCAAGCGTCATATTCGCAGTTGCCTTTGTTACATTACCTTCTGAAGAAGAATTTGATATATTAGCAAACTCTGCATAACCAATTAATCCACCGATAGCACCCACGGGAGTCCCTGTATGTTCTAAAGTTGCAGTTGAATGAGAGTTTGTAATGTTACCATCATAAAACCCACCTATTAATGCTCCCACTTTAGCTACTGAGCCACTTGCAGTTAAGGTTCCACCGTCAATATTTAGGTTTGAAAGGGCAACAGTAGTTCCTGTTCCATTGCCAATTTCATTTCCTGCCTTCCCAATTACAATACCAATAGCTATAGCAGAACCACTATTTACAGTAATATTCGCATCTTGTAGTGTTAAATCCTTGATTGTAGACCCTTGTTCTACTTCTCCAAATAAACCTTGAGCTTCTGTAGTAGTTCTATTTATGTATAAGTTAGAAATAGTTGTATTGTTTCCATCATAACTTCCTTGAAAATTATTTATACTATTGCCTATTGGTGTCCAGCCTTCTCCGCCATTTAAACTAGAAGAGTACGAAGCACTAATATCTGTTGTTTGTTTATAAGATTTAGTATTTACCCATTCCCCAGAATTTTCAGATAACCATCTAAGATTTCCAAATGTCGCTATTTCACATGCTGCAGTTGTACAGCTTGTTGTAGCGGCATAGTTAGTAGGTTGTGCAGCAACACTTTGGTCAAGTTCGTATGCACCTATATCCACACTTCCACTTCTAGCAAATCCTCTTTGATCAACAGTAGGAACACTAACAGAACCATTAGCAGCACTGTTTCCAGCATCTATTGCAATACTCCCACTTAATAATTTTAGTGTTTGAGTACCAGATGTTGTATTGTTGTCGGCTAAAGTAGGAGTTACAGAGATACCTGTACCCCAAAGATTTGCTTGATCTCCGGTAATACTGGTTGGATTATTTATCTCAGTTATTCCTGTTCCAGTCTCAACAATATTATAGCCATTGTCATTTACAATAAAAAAAGCACTACTATTCACATAATCATTAGCTCCACTAGCACTTACATTATTAGCAATAATACAATTTTTAATATCCAAAGTACCATCAGGATTTGAAGCATCATAAGCATACAACCCACCTGCACCATTAGTATCAGTTGGTCGTATTCTTTGATTGCCTGCTATTGTTACATTTGTAAGATGATAGTTTGTAGTAGCCGTATTACCAAGTCCATTAAGAAAGACACCTCCAACATAAGTACCTATATTATTTGCAAATGTAGAGTTTGATATAGTGGCAGATTTTCCAAGCCAATAAAGTCCTCCACCGCTTGCCCAGGTAGTATGTATGCCATTATCATGAATGGTAGAATTTGTGACTGTTAAGTTAGCAGTATTACCTACATCACTATTCCGTCCTGATATACCAGCTCCATTATTACCATGGTTGTTTTTAAATGTTGATTTGTCTATAGTTACATTATCAACATTTAAAAAATATGTCGCAGCGCCATAACCATTGATATACCCAGTATCAACATTATCATTATTATCGAAAGTAGAGTCTGTTATAGAAGCACTATCGCCATTTGTGCCGTACCCTGATGTATCAGAGACCCACAATCCACAGCCATCCATTGTGCATGTATTGTTAATAAATCTAGAATTCACAATGCTTAATGAATTAATATTAAACCGACTATGTGCATAAGCTATACCTCCACCATACGATCCTTTCCCATCTCTGATAGTACAATTTTCTATAGTAAGTCCATTGGTTAGTCTTGCATCAATAACACCACCACTAGTTGTCACATTTCCACCCTTCATAGTTAAATTTTTTAATGTTGTATTAACTAGTCCTTCTCCACCTATTCCAATATTAGGGTTCAAACTAAACACACGATATGTAGAAGTTCCTGGAGTTGTGACCTGAATTGTCACATCAGTACCACTTCCTGCTGAGTTGTTACCATCAATCGTTAAATTATCAACCGCCGGCACTAGATCACTTAAAATAGTTATTGTCTCACTCCCACCTGCTAGATTAAAAGTAATCGTTCCACTAGCTGTAACATCAAGAAGTGCTTGTCTCAAAGTACCAGCTCCACTATCAGCATTGCTTGTCACAACCTGATCTGCCGCATACATAGATGTACTTAAAAACATCAAAACAGTTACTAAAAAAACAAACCTACTCAGGCTTTTGACTTTTTCTTTTAACTTAGTAAATAAAACATATACACCCTTTATCGCTAAAGAAGCCAACGAAGCAACTCTAGCACTACTGAAATATTTAGTTCTCATATTTCATCCTTTCATGGAAAAATCAATGGGCGCATACTAACAAAATGAAAATGCATACAAGTAGCAAAGTAAAATTTATTTTGCTACTATTTTGCTACTATTTTGCTACTTCTTTGGTGTATAGTTAGTGAAAATTTTTAAATGGTAGTTCAATGACAGAAGAGAAACTAAGTCGATTAAAACAATTTACCTTGTTGCTAGTAGAAGATGACGCGGAGCTTTTAAACAAACTCAATGTCATCTTGTCCATCTTTTTTAAAGATGTCATAACAGCGCCAAATGGGAAAGAGGCTCTCGCAATATACAAGACTCAAAAAATAGATATGATTATAAGCGATTATTCTATGCCCATTATGAGCGGCTATGAGCTTTTAAAAGAGGTCAGAAGAGAAAACAAAAAAATCCCTCTTACCATTATAAGTAACTACAGTGACAGCGAAAAGCTTTTAAACTCCATCCCTCTTTCACTTGCTCACTACCTTGTAAAACCCATAGACTACACAACCCTTACATCCACTTTGGTATCAATGGTAGAAAAAATGCAGGAATCCGAAATACTCACCTATAAAATCTCAAATGAACTTAGCTACGATGCTATAAAAAAAGAGTTGAAAAATAGTGATTGTCTCGTCCCTTTATCTAAAAGCGAAGTGATTGTCTTAGAACTTTTTTTAAACAATAGAGATAAAATCATCTCAAATAATGAGATAGAACTTAACCTCGACCCAACTGAAAACAAATCAGATGCAGCTATTAAAAGTTTAATCTACAGGCTAAGAAAAAAGATTGGAAAGGATAAGATTTTAAACATTGCTGGGTTTGGATTTATGTTAAGATTAACAAAGATATGAGACTTTTATTTATCACTTTTTCTTTATGTATTCATCTCTTTGGATACGATGCTTTTGAAATAAAGAGCAGTTTAGAAAACTTTAACTCAGCACCTTATACTTTTTACATACAAGATAAAAATAATTCACTTTCTTCAGAAGACATATTAACACATCAAGATTTAACGCAACTCAAAAGAAATGGGCAACTCGCCAACATGCTTAGTCCATTTTGGAGTAGACTTGAGATAAAAAATGGCACAGATAGAATTAGACATCTTATTCTTTACAATATTTTACCAGGCACGAACTATATTGATGTCTACCTTTATAAAAATAACACCCTAGAGAAAAAGTATCTTTTAGGGGATATGAGAAAACAGTCAAGCAAGGAGACCCTTGGACGATACGCTATGTTTGAACTATTACTTGAAGCAGATGCAGCGTACACTATTGTTTCCAAAGTGGAAAACTACAGCATCGTAAATCTATCCTGGATTCTCAGTGACAGCAACTTATTTATGACCGAAGAGTCCAAAAAGCTGGGGACTGTAAATAATTCTGTGTCAATTTGGTAAAATTAACACACAGAAGGAAATACAGATGAAAATAGAAATAGACGTTGCGGATTTTGCAGA
>PETN01000005.1 GCA_002781365.1 Sulfurimonas sp. CG01_land_8_20_14_3_00_36_23 | reverse complement strand
AATCCTTATAAATAATTCACTTGATTATGATATCAAATGAATCTCATTTTTTAAGGTTTACACAGTTAGATTTACACTCTCAAAATTTCTTTCACTCTCTCTTATATCTCGTATCTCTAAGATCAAATCTTTATAGTACTGTGGATTTAGATAACTACCGTTTTTTAATCTTTCATTATCAAGCACATAACCACGAGTCGCAAATGTTTTTAAAACCTCAGTTGCCCATCTTCTAAACTCTGTAGCTTTGTTTGAGTTTATTCTATATCCCAAAGAGATAATTACTTCTAAATTGTAGTGTTTTGTATTATAGTTTTTACCATCACTTGCAGTTATTAGGAATTTCCTAATAACTGAATCTTCCTCTAGCTCATGAGTTTTAAATATATTTTTTAGATGCTCATTAATAGTGGCTACTGACACATCAAAAAGTTTAGCTATAAGTTTTTGAGTAAGCCATACTGTTTCATCTTCAACTTTTACTTCTATGGTATCTTGTCCGTTAGCAGTTGTAAATATTAAAAACTCTGCTGTTGAGTTTCTTATTGTTAGATTTTTGTTCATATTGATTTAACCTCATAAGAACACGCTTTAAGTTCTCTCATTAATTCTAGTTTCCATCCACCTGCTGAATCTAAAGGTGTATATACTACCCCATCTATATCACTAGGTTTTTCTATTTCTCCTTTTACTAAAGCAAATACATTTTTTCTTCCAATTTTAGCCATTAGATAACCATGCTCAAATACTACATTTTGTCTTGCTCTGTTTCGTGCATGAACTTTAGTTTCTAACACTCCTCTCCCTTTATCACATGGAGTATATAAAACGATTGCAAAATCAGCTTCTTTTGAATAATATTCTATTTTCTCTATTATTGTTTTATTCATACTCGCCTGTTCATGTAGTATGATTGTTTCTAAACCTATTTGTTCAATAAATCTAGCTACTTCTAGTTATAATGCCCCTAAAAATCAAGACAACTTTTCTAAAGATTTAATTTCATAAGCAACTGCTACTTTATCCTACATTTTTCAGATATTCAAGATAAACAT
>PETN01000098.1 GCA_002781365.1 Sulfurimonas sp. CG01_land_8_20_14_3_00_36_23 | reverse complement strand
AAGTAAAAACAGAAGTTCCACATGCCAAAGAAACAGCTTTTAAAGCAGAGGCAAAAACAGAAGTAAAAGCAGAAATTCCACATGCCAAAGAAGTAGCACTTAAAGCGGAGATAAAAGCTGAAGTTCCACATGCCAAAGAAGTAGCTTCAAAAGCAGAGCCAAAAATAGAAGTTCCACATGCCAAAGATGTACAGAATCTCTCAAAAGAAGAGCCTAAGCAAGAGGTGCCAAAGTTAGAGACAAAGCTCGCACTAGCACAAGAAGAGGGTAAAAGTATCCCTCTTTTTAAAGCACAAAAGCAGGTAGAACATACGACAGAACAGATAGTTCAAGCAAAACAGTTTAAAGTTGAAGAGAAAACGCCTAAAGAGAAAGCGGATGAAACTTTGAAACTGCTTTTAAGAGGGGAAAAAGCCTCTCAAAGTAGCACTGCATTAACAGCTGATTTTTCCGTTGCGACGGCAAGAGTCCTAGCTCCGACAGCAACTAGTGAAGCTACAAAAGCAATAGAGAAACTACTCCATGGTGAGAGTAGTGATGCTAAGAGCGAAACAACAAACTCAAAACTTGATGGTTTAACTGCTCCAAAAACAGCTGATAGTTTTGAAGTGAAGTTAAATGAAGCAAAACAGATGATGAAGTATCTCTCTTCGGATGTTAAAACAGCTATTGAAGATTACAAGTCTCCATTTACAAGAGTTAAAATCCAGTTAAACCCACAAAAACTAGGTGAAGTTGATTTAACTATAGTGCAAAGAGGAAAAAATCTGCATGTCAATCTTAGTTCAAACAACGCGGCCATCAATACTTTGTCTATGAACGTGAATGAGCTAAGAACACAGCTGAGCAATAATGGAATAAATAATGCTACATTTAATTTTAGTAACCAATCTGATAGCAGCAACTCAAGCTCGCAACAGCAAAGTCGTCAACATGGACGTCAAGCAGAGAAAGAGTATAGCTATTTTGAAAATGAAGAGTCTAATGAGAGAGTTTTAAGTTCATTAGAAATTATTGTTCCACAATATGTATAAAGGATAAATTATGGCAATCACAGCAACGGGGCAAAATGCCGCAACAGCAACGGCAACAACACAAGCTACGGTAGCATCTACAAGTAAAAGCCAATTAAGCAAAGATGATTTTATGAAGCTTTTTTTAACTGAGCTTCAGTATCAAGATCCAACGGCTCCTATGGATACTGAGAAAATTCTAGCTCAAACTTCTCAGCTAGCTACCATAGAATCAGCAGACAATACAAATCAGGCATTAACAGATTTGACTGCTGCCTTAGGTCAAACTAAAGAGTTCTCTACTATTTCGGCTATAGGTAAAATGGCGGATACTGGGAGTGATGGGATAGCTTTTGATCAGGGGACGGATAGTGTTTTTGAAATCTATTTTCCTGCAGATGTAAAACTTGGCTCAGTGATTATCACTGACGAAACAGGTAAAGAAGTTGGTGCAGTTTATGATGTTATTGATGAAAGTGGAAAGAAAATTAACGACTTAACAAATCCTCAACCACCACTTACAGCAGGTGTGTATAGATTTGCATGGAATGGAGCTGACCTCAAGGGTGGAAAAGCTGAGAGTGGTATTTACCATGTTAATGCGACTTATATTGATTCAAATAACACAACTGCAGGTATTCAAAAGACTAGTCTTGGTGCCTATCCAATAGAATCTGTAAGATTTGAAAATGGTAAAACTTTCGTCAAACTTGGTTCAAGTTATGTGCCATTAGAAAACATAGTAGAAGTCTATTAGTACACGATTGAGTGCAAGAAAGGATTTATTATGATGGCTCAAGCTTTTTATACGGGAATCTCAGGAATACGTACAGGTCAAGTAGCAATTAACGCGACGGCTGACAATCTGGCAAATATTAGTACTGTTGGGTACCGTGGTTATGGAGTTGAATTCTCCTCTCTCTTTGAAAACATGATGAATACTTCAGGGAAATCTTCAAGTGTTGATAGTACTGTCGGGGTTGGGGCAAGTGTTCAAACTTCTACAATGCGAGAGGAGAGTGGTACTCTTTCTATCTCCGATAAAAGCACAGATTTAGCAATCTATGGAGATGGCTGGTTTGGTATTCAGGGTGAACATGAACCACTCTACACGCGTGCAGGTAATTTCACTTTTGATCAAAATAGTGACCTGCTAACTACTGAAGGCCAGTACGTTTTAGGAACGGTTGGTGGTAATATAAATGGAGAAACCCTTACAAAGAAATTAGTGGAAGTTCCTCTCGGAGATGTTGGCACACAAGAAAAGCTTCGTTTTCCAAAGACGTTAACATATCCATCTGTACCAAGTACAAGTGCAAGTTTTTACGCGAATTTAGGCGTTGATGATATATCTAGTACAATTGGTGCAACAGTGATTGATCCCGATGGTGTTAAAAATGAGTTAAAATTAACATTGACTAAAAGTCCTGTCCAATCTCTTCCTGGTAGCCAGTGGGATGTAATGGCAATAACTCAGACATTGGACGGCTCAACAGTTTATGATACTCAAACGGGAACGGTAGCGTTTGATGCAAGTGGTGCATTGATTGCGACCACATTAACTAGTATTGATAATAATGGTGCAAATGTAGTTTTGGATTTTGGGAGTGAGTATTCAGGAATTGTTTCCATGGATGCTCCGATAACTTCTGGTTATAGTACAACAGATGGAACAGTCCGCGGTGATTTGCTAGGTTATGAAATTAACAGAAATGCAGAAGTTATAGCAACATTTTCAAACGGTGAGCAAAGCAGTGTCGGGAAAATAGCTCTCTACCATTTTCAGAACGACCAAGGGCTTGAACGTGTTAATGGCAGTACATTTAGTGAGAGTGCAAACAGCGGGAAACCTCTGTTTTTTCAAGATGCAAACGGAAACAACATTTTAGGTGCGGATGTTATAAATTTTAAACTTGAAAACTCAAATGTAAGAATGGAAGTATCCTTAACAGAGCTTATTGTACAACAAAGATCATTTGACTCGAACTCAAAAGTCATCACCACAGTAGATCAAATGATACAAAAAGCTTTAAGTATGTAGAACAAATAAGTTGGAACATTAAGTGCTATATATCTAATACATAATTAAAAAATATAGCTCTGCAAAAGCAGAGTTAAAGTTACCAAAATGGTTGTAGCGTAACAAAAAAGGGTCTCTCTTTTTTGTGTAAAATAGAAGAAGGATTTAAAATGTTAAAATCACTTTACTCCGGTGTTTCCGGATTACAGTCGCATCAAATTGCGATGGATGTTGAATCAAATAATATTGCAAACGTAAATACTGTAGGGTTTAAATACTCTCGTGCGAATTTCTCAGATCTTTTAGCGCAGACAAGTTCTATCGCAACTGCTCCTCAAGGTGCTGCTGGTGGTAAAAATGCTGTTCAAATAGGTCTTGGTTCTACTGTAAAGTCAATGACCCGAATATTTTCTCAAGGTTCTATTCAAAACTCTGATAAAAATACAGATATGGCTATTCAGGGTGACGGATTTTTTATTATCTCTCCAGATGGTGGAAATACTTACAAATATACACGTGCTGGGGATTTTAAGTTTGATGCTGGTGGAAATTTTGTTGATAATAATGGCTTCATAGCTCAAGGCTGGACAAGAGATACAAATACTGGATTAGTAGATACTACAGCCCCGATTTCAAACCTTCTGATTCCTCCTGGTCTTACTACGCCAGCAGAACCAACATCCGTGCTAACATTAAAAGCAAATCTTAATTCTGGTCCGCTTATTGAGAGCTTTTCTCCCGCATACGCTGTTCCAAGTTACCCAACAGGAATAGCAGTTCCAGCTTTAGCGGCCACTGACATAAATGGTAGGCCAATCACTTCGGGTAATATGGGTGTAATGTTTAACGAGATAGGAGAGGCTCTTTCTCTTCAAGAGGGACAAGGTATGTGGGCATCATTTAGACCCGCAATAGTTGGACCAAGTGGCACAGCCGTTTCTGCTGGTGCAGTAGCACTTAACATGACATTTACTTTGGATGATGGGTCGACAGTAGCCGTTACATCTCCAGCCGGAACTGCAGCAGATACAGCAGTACAAAATGCAAATAAATTTATGGCAGCCATAAATACCCATACATCAGTAACCGGAGTAACAGCTACAGTTACTACTCTAGGTGAACTAGTTTTAACAAATACAAATGCAAGTAAAACAGCATCTCATAATATTAGTTATGTAGATAATCTTGGAACAACTGGACTAGCGACTCCTGGTGGTACTGTAACAGCATATAAATATCAGTATAACGCTACATCATCAATAAAAACAGCTGGTTCTACTAAAACTTTTACAACAATGGCAGATTTAAGAGAGGCACTGGAAATTCAAGCTCGTGCTGATGGTGGACCTTTAAATTCAATTGCAATAACTGTGAATGATCAAGGTAAATTTAAGGTTACCAATACTGGAACAACTGCAGATGATTATAATATGTCTATAAGTATGTCAGCTATTTCAACTCCAGCCATTACTGAGAATGTAGGCTTTTCAACGGGAATGCTGGCATTAAATTCTACTATTCCAAGTGGTAGTGCGGGAATTGCTTTTTCACAAAGCTTTAATGCTGCAACTCACTCGAGCAGTATAGATGTTTTTGATTCGTTAGGCTCTAAACACACAATTAGAATGGAGTTTAGAAAAACTGCACTAGATGCTGCTACAGGCAGTACGTGGAGTCTTAAATTAAGTGTTCCTTCTCCTGGAGCTATAGATTCTGTTTCTCCATTTAATGAGAAAACAGGTGTAATCCGATTCAATAATGATGGTTCTTTATCAACTGTTAATCCAGCAAATATTTCCTTTACTGGAAATAATGGTTCATCGCCAGATCAGCAGATAGATTTAAGGTTTGGTACTGCTAATGCTTTTGATGGAATGACAAGTTTTGATTCCGTTTCATCAACATCAGGTATATCTCAAGATGGTTTTACAGGTGGAGATATTGTAGGTATCAGAATTGATCAAAGTGGTGCTTTAATCGGTTCATTTTCAAATGGTCGTTCATTTGCTTTGGCCCAAATTGCTATGGCTAAGTTTACAAATAATGAGGGATTAGCTTCAGAAGGTGGAAATATATTGATTCAAACTGCCAACTCTGGTGACCCTATTATTGGTACAGCTGCAACTGCTGGACGTGGATTTATTCAGTCCTCTGCTCTTGAAGCTTCAAATGTTGACCTCTCACGAGCGCTTACACAGCTGATTATCATCCAAAGAGGGTATCAGGCAAATGGTAAAACTATTACCACTTCCGATCAGCTTCTTCAAACGCTTATAGGGTTGAAAAACTAGTTTAATCCTATTTTGATATAATTCCTTCATAAATTTTGAAGGAATTATTCATGCAATTCTCCGCTCCACTAAAATCAAATTCTAAAAAAATCATGCTACTTGGCTCAGGTGAACTTGGCAAAGAAGTTATCATCGAAGCGCAAAGACTTGGTCTTGAAACAGTCGCTGTAGATAGATATGCAAACGCTCCAGCACATCATGTTGCACACCGCTCTTATGTGCTTAATATGCAAGACAAAGATGCTCTTTTAGAGATTATCCGTTATGAAAAACCTGATTATATTCTTCCTGAGATTGAAGCTATCTCTATTGCCGCTCTTTTTGAGGCTGAGAAAGAGGGTTTCAATGTAATTCCTAATGCAGAAGCAGTTTCTAAGACAATGAACAGAAAAAACATCCGTACATTTGCGGCGGAAGATTTGGGTCTTAAAACAGGACCTTACAGATTTGTAACGACAGAAGCGGGTATGCTTGAAGCTGCGCGTGAGCTTGGTTTTCCTTGTGTTATTAAACCTGTTATGTCCTCTTCGGGGCATGGGCAAAGTGTTGCAAGAAGTGAAGCGGACATCCCAGCTTCATGGCTAGAAGCAAAAGAGGCGAGAGGCGATGCGAGTGAATTAATCGTGGAAGCTTTTGTCGATTTTGATTATGAGATTACAATGCTTACGGCGAGAAATGGAAAAGAGACTGTCTATTGTGAGCCAATAGGACACGAGCAGAGAGATGGTGATTATGTTTTTTCATGGCAACCAATGCAGATGAGCGAAGTAGCGAAACAAAAAGCACAAGAGATGGCAAAAATCATTACAGATGGTCTTGGCGGTCAAGGTCTTTTTGGTGTTGAGATGTTTGTGAAGGGCGACGAAGTCTATTTTTCTGAAGTCTCTCCTCGTCCACATGATACAGGAATGGTTACGCTTATCACGCAGAGTCAAAGTGAGTTTGCAATCCATCTTCGTGCAGTTCTTGGTCTTCCTCTTGGGTTTACTTTTTATGGAGATGGTGCAAGTGCGGCATTTAAATCAGAGGTTCATAACTATGCTCCAGTAGTCGATGTTGATGAGAGCCTCTTTAGTACAAATAGCTTTGTAAGAGTTTTCTCAAAGCCTGAAGCGCATAAAGGGAGACGTCTTGCAGTTGCACTTGTATTTGACAAGGTCGAGCGTGGTTTAGAGCAAGCAAGAAAACTCATCAAGAAAATTAAAGATGCATAAATGAAGATAGTTCTCCTTGACGCTTTAACCTTTGGGGCGACAGATTTAACTGCTTTTGAGGCTTTAGGTCAAGTAGAGATTTATCAGACAACTTCGGCAGAACAAACACTCGAGCGGATAACAGATGCAGATGTTATAGTAACAAACAAAGTTGTTATCAGAGATTTCCACATGCCAAAGTGTAAAAACTTAAAACTCATCTGCGTGGCAGCGACAGGCATGAACAATGTTGATCTAGAAGCTGCAAAAAAATATAACATAGAAGTAAAAAACGTAGCAGGCTACTCTACGGATTCTGTTATCCAACACACCTTCTCAATGCTCTTTTTTCTTTTAGGACACTCAAGATATTATGATGTGTATGTAAAAGATGGCACCTATGCAAAGAGCCAGATTTTTACAGATGTCTCAAAACCATTTTTTGAAATCAAAGGTAAAAAGTGGGGAATCATCGGGCTTGGTTCTATCGGCAGAGGGGTTGCAAAAGTGGCGAAAACTTTTGGTGCAGAGATTCTTTACTACTCTACAAGTGGAGTGAGTAGAGAGGAGGAGTATGCGCGAGTTGAGTTAGATGTGCTCCTTCAAACCTGTGATATTATCTCGATTCACGCTCCTCTGAATGAGAAGACAAAGAACCTTTTAGATTATGAACAACTGTTAATGTGTAAAGAGGGAGCAACGCTTTTAAACCTTGGACGGGGCGGTATCATCAATGAAGATGCCATCGCAAAGATAGTTGATGAGAAAAATATCTACTTTGCACTCGATGTTCTTACACAAGAGCCGATGCAAGAGACAAGCCCTCTTTTGAGTGTGAAGAGAAAAGAGAATCTCTATATCACCCCGCATATCGCTTGGGCATCTGTTGAGGCAAGAGAGCGACTTATCGCCTTGACTATCGAGAATATCAAATCGCTGAGTTAGCCCTCTTCTTCTCTGCTTTTTTAGCAGCGACAATCTTTCCTCTGAGTTCAGAAGCTACTTTTGTGCTCGCTTTAACAAATGATATGCCACTTCTGCATGCGATGTTTTTTGCATCTTTGGGAAATATTTTAGCCATTACAGCGAACTACTGGTTTGGGTATTGGCTCTATGAAAAAACCAAAACAAAACTCAAAGCATCCAAAACTGGAAGGAAATCTTTGGCATGTGGAAATAAGTATGGCTATCTTGCACTTCTCTTCTCATGGCTCCCAGTGGTTGGTGATCCACTCACGCTTGTTGCAGGTGTGTTACGACTGAAGTTTGTTTGGTTTTTGTTAGTTGCAGGTTCACTCAGAGTTGCCAGATATTATCTCTTATCTCTTATGCTATAATCGAAAAAAAGAGAATAGTTCTTGCATAACAAACTAAATAAATCTAAAAAAGTTTGCTAGAAGCCTAAAGAATAAATTGTTAGAAGGGTCTATATGAGAAGTGATGTTTTAATTATCGGTGCTGGCGGAGCAGGCTTGGTTGCCGCACTCAGCGCGCATGAAGCAGGAGCAAAGGTACGAGTTCTAACAAAAGAGTATCCGACACGAAGTCAAACCTGTATGGCTCAGGGTGGAATAAATGCGGCACTTGGAAACGTTGAAGAGGATAGTGTTGCTTCGCATATTCAAGATACGCTCAAATCTGCGCATGGGATTGCAGAGGAGCGTGCGGTAAAACTCTTATGTGAAAGTGCTCCATATGCAGTCGCGTGGCTCGATAGCATAGGCGTATGTTTCAGCCGAACCAAAGATGCAAAAATTGCGCAAAGAAAACTTGGTGGTGCTTATGCCGCTAGAGCCTGTTATGCGCAAGATTACACAGGTCTTAAAATACTTCACACTCTCTATGACCGATGTGTCGCGGCAGGAATTGAGATTTTAAATGAGAGGTATCTTTTAAACTTCATCACACACACGCCGCAAAATGCAGATGCTTACGTGGGCGGAGCTACAGTTTTAAACAGTCGAACGGGCGAAGTTGAGACTTACGAAAGTGCAAGTGTTATCATTGCAACTGGCGGTTACAGCCGTATTTACGACAAACACTCCACGAACTCTACACGCTCCACAGGGGATGGAATCGCCGCAGGATTGCGAGCAGGGGCAAGAGTGAGTGACATGGAGTTTATCCAGTTCCATCCGACAGCACTGAAAAACTCCTCTATTTTAATATCCGAGAGTGCCAGAGGCTCTGGCGGTTACTTGGTAAACTCGAAAGGTGAAAGATTTACAAACGAGTTGGCTCCTCGTGATGAGGTGGCACGTGCCATCCACGCGGAGATGCAAAAAGGGGAAGAGGTCTATTTAGATATTCGCCATTTGGGTGAAGCGTTTATTGATGAAGAGCTTCCACAAGAGCGAAAACTTGCAAAGCTTTATGAAAATGTGGATCCTGTTTATGACCTTGTTCCAATCAAACCCGTTGCACATTACACGATGGGTGGTTTAGAAGTGAACAAACACTCACAAACAAAAGTGAGAGGTTTGTTTGCTGTGGGCGAGTGTGCAAATCATAAAGTGCATGGTGCAAACCGACTCGGAGGAAATTCTCTTTTGGAGCTTGTCGTATTTGGAAGAGAAGCTGGAAAAAATGCGGCGCTCTACGCGAAAGATTTTGACAAAGAGATTGATGCTTCTACTTTTACGCAGAGTGCTCAGAACTTTATTTTAGGTGTAAAGCATTTTACAAACCAGATAGATTTTTATGAAAAACGAAGTTTCATAGGCAATATTTTTTATAACAATGCTGGAGTGATTCGAGACGATATGGGTCTTAAAGCCGTCCTCGGTGCTATCCGCCAAATCCAGAGAGAGATACCTTTTATGGGACCAAAAGATAAGTCCAAAGTTTATAACACAAACCTTATAGAGTTTATAGAGTTTGGAAATATGGTTGAGCTCAGCGAGATAATTCTTGTCAGTGCGATTAGTAGAAATGAGAGCCGAGGCGCGCATTATCGAAGCGATATACCTCAAGAGAATGACATCGCTTATAAGGCACATACGATTGCTTGGAAAGAAGAGGGTGTGCTCTGTGCAGACTTTATGGAGTAGAAGATGAAGATAAAAATTGCAAGATATACAAGTGAACCCGAAGTTACTCAGGCTCTTTTAGAGTATGAAGTAGAGATGGAAGATGCAACGCTCTTAGCTGTTTTAAATGAGATTAAAACAAAGATAGATGCCTCTCTCTCCTTCTCAAGCGGTTGTAGAAGCAGTGTCTGTGGAAGTTGTTCTATGCGTGTGAATGGCAAAGAGGTTTTGGCATGTGGATATAAAGTGCAAGAGGGCGATTTGATTGAACCGCTTCAAAACGCTCCTCTTGTACGCGACCTGATTGTGGAGATGGACAAGGCACTCTCTTTGAACGCAAAAGCAAAAGCATGGCAAAGCAGTTTGAGTAAAAATCAGCTTTTAAGCCAAGAGGATGAGAAGAGAAATGAGCTTCAGAGTGATTGTATTCTTTGTGGTTCATGTTACAGTGCCTGCCCCGTTTATGCTGTTAATGAGGAGTTCCTCGGACCTTTTGCACTCACAAGAGTTTGGAAATATGTGAGTGATGCACGAGAAGCAAACGCTAGTGAGAAGATAGAGACGATTCAAACAAACGGAGTTTGGGACTGTACCCTATGTGATGGCTGTACAATTGTTTGTCCGCAGGGTATTTCAAGTAAAGCCGACATAGAAAAACTTCGCTCAAAATCTGTGATGCAAGGGTATAGTGACCCAAGTTTTTCCAACTCCTTTGGCGGTGGCTTTTCCATGGATGGTTCGCCCTCTTTTTAATTCCACATGCCAAACATCCCCTTTTGGCATGTGGAAATGTTAGTGCTTAAAACTAACCCAGTTATTAATATGTTATAATTTTGCACATTATTATTTAAAAAAGGTTTCCCATGGCAAAAGAGTATTCATTTGATATAAGCGCAAAGATTAATATGCAGAGCTTTAAAGATGCGATAAATCTTGTTGATAGAGAGGTTTCAAATCGTTATGATTTTAAAGGAACCACCTACGAAGTAAACTATAAAGAGAAAGAGAAGCAGTTAGTCCTAGTCGCTTCAAGTGATAACAAACTAGATGCTTTAAAAGATGTAGTTATCTCAAAGTTTTTAAAACAGGGGCTCTCTTCTAAAGTGCTTGATGAGCAAAAAGTAGAAGACTCTTCAGGTGGAAATCGAAAAGCAACTTTTAAAGTGGTTGATTACATTGAGTCCAAAGAAGCGAAAAAAATAACGGCTGAAATAAAGAAAATGAAGCTCAAAGTGAATGCTGTTATTGAGGGAGATTCTATCCGTGTGAAGGGTGCAAAAATAGATGAACTCCAACAGGTAATCGCCCACATAAGAGCGATGGAGTGGGAAGCTCCTCTTGTTTTTGAAAATATGAGATAAACGTAAGATAAAAAACTAAAAGGATTTCCACATGCCAAAGATGAATGTATCAGATGCAGCAGAATACTTCGGAGTATCTAAAGAGGCGATTCATAACAGAATACGCAGAGGCTCTTTGGAGAGTGTCGTTGAAGAGGGGATGAAATTTGTCCTCGTAGATAGTGCTGCTAAAGCTTCATCTACGCAAACTAACAAAACACAAACAAGAAAAACAGACCTCTCCTCTGATAACAGATACTCCAAACTCCTCGAAGAACAAAACATAAAACTTCAGACAAGGGTAGAGAGACTCGAAGATGAAACAAAAAGCTTAAGAGACCAGAAAGAAGCGATGCTCATTCAGGAGAGAATCAAGATAGAGGAGATTTATAAGCAAAAAGATGAGCAACTTAAAAGTATTATTCATGCTATCTCTTCAAAGTTTATCTTGAACTCCCCATCTGATGAGAGTGACTCTGAGGGCGCGGTAGAAGCGGAGATAGAGGAGAGTGTAGTTGAGAAACAGCTCATCTCTTTGAAAAAATATCTCAAAGATGGTTCGTATTCAAAAAAACAGAGAGTAAAAATTAAAGAGAGATTTAAAAAGAGAGCGAATGAGGATAGTCGAGTTATCGTTGTAGGTAAAAAATATTACCTCAATCTTAAACATGATTACAGTGATTTGTTATAAATCACTGCTTTTGAGTGTTAGACCCTTCACATTTAAAATAGGATATGAGAAAGTTATCCCATCTCCATCACCAATAATATCGAGTTTATGCATTACGCTTTGGATGATGTGACTCACCTCTTTAGTCGGCACAATCATCATCAGGTTCACATCCGTAAAATCACTCTCAAGTCTGTTATAGAAGTTTTCCATCTCATCGAGTCCCATGCCATGTGCAGACATGATTGTAACCCCATGCGCGCCTGCCTCTTTCGCAGCTGAGAGAGCCTCATTTTTTCTTTCACTTGGAACAATAATATGAACCGCAGAGAATGGCATTTTATACGAGTGATTTTTCTCTGTTCCATGGATTTTGACCGTTGAGAGTGCCATATCGTTTGCAGCTTCAATGGCATTGCGAAGTCCATCCATGTGGATTTTCTCAAGCTCATGCTCCCCTTTGACCCCGATTTTATCTGTTATAACACCGTATAACATTACTGTTAGCATAGGAAACAAAGAGGCAAATGCAATAAGCCCGAAACCATCAATCAGTGGATCCCGCCCTGGTATATTTGTCGCAAGTCCCAGACCAAGCGCGGCAACAAGAGGAACGGTGACGGTAGAAGTCGTAACTCCGCCGCTATCGTAAGCAATAGGGATAATATATTTGGGTGCTATAAAAGTGAGCGCGATAACAAACATATATCCAACCATAATGTAGTAAACAATCTCCCCTCCATCAACGATTCTAAACGCTCCAAGAGAGATACCTATCGCAACACCTAGCGCAACAAATAGGCGAAGCACAAAGTCGTTGACTTTTCCATCACTAATCTCTTTCGCTTTTTTAGCAATAGCTGTCAAAGAGGGTTCCGCCATTGTAGTTGAAAAGCCTATCGCAAAGGCAAAAGAGTAGATGATAAAGGTACTGCCACTTTGTGTGAGTTGCAGCGCCATAGTCTCTCCAAGGGAGAAAAGACCCATCTCAAGCCCGATAATAAAGGCATCAAGCCCTAAAATAACAAGCCCAAATCCGATGAGAACCTCTTTGAGATTATGGATTGGCTTTTTGATAATTACATATTGGAAAAAGAGGATGACAGCGAGGATAGGAACAACATCCATGGTAACACTCAGAAGCCCTTTGAGGATGGTGAGCAGACTAAAATCAAAAGCCACCGCTGTCTCAGCACTATGCGCAGCAACGGGAATGATGACTTGCGAAGCCTCTACAAATTGATAGACATAAATCCCATAAAACTGAACAAAAATCATAGGAGTAAGCGAAGCAAAAGCGATAAGACCAAAGCCATCGAGAACGGGATTTCGACCTTTGATAGTTGAGGCAAGACCTATTCCAAGTGCGGCGACAAGCGGGACGGTAACAGTCGAAGTGGTGACTCCACCAAGATCATAAGCAAGTCCTACTATCTCTTTTGGTGCAAAGGCAGTAGCCGCAACTACAAGAATATAACCCGTAATGATGTAGTAGTGAATTGGATGCCCTTTGATAATCCTCCAAACACCAAGAACGATGGCAAATCCAACCGAGAAGGCAACCACCATTCGAAGAACAAAAGAATCAATCCTTCCTGCACTAATCCCTGCCGCTTTATCTGCAATAACAAGAAGGGCAGGTTCCGCCACAGTTGTACCAAACCCTATCATAAAAGCAAAAAGTACAATCCAACCAGTGGACTCTTTATGGGCAAAATCGCTCGCAAGACCCTCTCCAACAGGAAAGATTCCAACTTCAAGACCAAGAAGAAAAACAGCAAGACCAACACCTACAATAGCAAGACCAATGGTGGTAGTAAGCCAGTTGGCAGGAACGCTCTGAATAATTGCAAGCTGGAAGAAGATAATCACCAGAATGATGGGCAATAAGTCTCTAAATGACTCCTTTAAGAGCTTTAAAAACGAGATGATACTGAGCATAGTGAGCCTTACTTAAAATGTAAATGGATTATATCTTCTTATATATAGGGCACCTCTAAAAACAACTCTTTTAGCGGGACTGTAAATAATTCTGTGTCAATTTGGTAAAATTAACACACAGAAGGAAATACAGATGAAAATAG
>PETN01000052.1 GCA_002781365.1 Sulfurimonas sp. CG01_land_8_20_14_3_00_36_23 | reverse complement strand
TAAAATTAGCTGAAGATGTGGCATAAGGTTACAGGTGATGAAGGGAATTAAGATTTAAAAAAAGTTGTCTTGACTTTTTGGGGTAGCATATTGTATACCTGGTAAATCTACCTCAACATGGTATGCAAACTCACCCTCTCTTGTATTTATAGCAGGTGTAAAATTTGTACCAAAAGCACTCTTTTTAGTTGCAGGCATATAATCATCCAACATGCTGTTAATAAGGTCAAAACCTCTTCTAAATTCTCTCATATTTCTATTTGGATTATAACGTGTAACGAACATAATGAACTCCTTTATTTTGTTTTATGACGTAATTATAGAAAATATTTTTTTGTAGTTCTGCCCCTTAGGTAGCATAAAGAGTTGTAGCGTTAAATATGTTTGATTTCTTGATATATGTCAATAAAAAATCTCATTTTTTGGTTACTATTTTAAAATAAATTTTTTACGAAAAGGTTCATTTATGAAAACGCTTCTCTTGTCTATATTATTATCTACAACTATTTTTGCCAACGATTATAGTGAGGGGTACAATGTTTATAAAAACAAATGCTCCTCTTGTCATGCGGAAAAAATGAGTAGAGACCAAGTGCTAAAAAACATGCACACTCTCAAAGCTCCACCAATGCTTGAAATTTCAAATCGTCTTAAACAAAATGTAATTACGCTAGATGACGATGATGATATAAAGCGTCAATTAATTATTGCTTTTGTTAAAGAGTATATTGATAACCCAAGCCTAGATTACAGTATGTGCAGTGCTGTGGCCTTAGAAAAGTTTGGTGTTATGCCTTCACAAAAAGGTAAACTCTCAGACAGAGAGAAACAAGCTGTTAGTGAATGGCTTTATGATAGTTTTGAAGGAATCAAGTTTCAATAATGAAGCTACAAAACTTTTATCTATTTTCAAACGTAGACACGCAATCACTTCAAAACATCTCTAGAAATATAATAGAAAAAAAATTTTCTCATGGCAACATAATCTTTTACAAAGGCGATAGCTCTGAGAATTTACACTTACTAGTTAAAGGGAGTGTGAAGATGTATAAATATAATAGTAACGACGAAGAGATACTCCTGCACTACTTCAATGCCGAGTCACTTATAGGTGAGATGGCTACCTTTGAGGATATCCCCTACCCTGCAAACTGCATGGCTGAATCAGATGTTACCATTTGGAGTATCAAAAAAGATGATTTCATTCTAGCACTTCATAATAATCCAAACCTTGCACTTAAAATCATCTTCTCTATGAGCACGAAAATAAAAATACTTGAACAGAGTATTGATTTAAATATATCAAAAAACTCCATGCAACGAGTTGTATCACTCATACTCTACAATAAAGAAATTTTTGAGCAACGCTCGCGTATAAAAATAGCATCCATGTTAAATATGAAACAAGAGACTTTATCTCGGGTGATTAAAAAATTAAAAGATTCACACGCTATCGCTATAAAAAATAAAGTTATTACTATATTAAATCAAGAAGTACTCGAGAAAAATCTTCAATAAATTATTGACCTAGGTCAATAAAAAGAACCTCAATTACAACTAGAATACCCTTTTTAAATTAAAGGAGATTTTTATGTTTTGTTATCAATGTGAAATGAGTTCACCCAATGGGTGTGGAAGTACAGGAGCAAGTGTCGGAACTTGTGGAAAAGATGAAAACTTGGCAAGACTTCAAGATATAATGGTATTTGGACTCAAAGGTCTATCCGCATACAGAGAGCACTTAAACGAACTAGAACCTACTCAGACAAAAAGGCTAGATGATGTAATGAGTGAAACACTCTACTTTACACTTACTAATGTAAACTTTAACTTTGATAATCACATAAACCAGCTCATGAAAGTAGGTTCTGCTGGGGTAGAAGTTATGGACAAACTTAGTAATGCGCACACTAGTAAATTTGGTATCCCAACACCAGTAACAGTCTCACAGAACAGAGTAGAAGGGAAAGCTATTCTTGTAAGTGGTCATAACCTAGAGATGTTTGAAGCGCTTTTAAAAGCTACAGAAGGTAAAGGTATAAATGTATATACGCACTCAGAGATGTTACCTGCGCATGGATATCCAGAACTTAGAAAATATTCGCATTTAAAAGGTAATGTCGGTAAAGCATGGTTTGACCAAGCAGATGTAATGAAAACATTTCCTGGAACTTTTGTTGTAAATACAAACTGTATTGTTCCACCAAAAAGTAATTGTGGATATTTAGATAGACTTTTCACATATAAGATTGTAGGGGTTGAAGGTTCAACTCCAATTGAAGAGAATGATTTTAGTGCATTAATAGAACGTACCTTACAATGTGATGATGCAGATGGTTGGGATGCAGTTACAACATTAAACACTGGGCACCATTACAAAACTATTCTGACTTTAGCTCCACAAATTCTTGAAGCAATTAGAAGTGGAAAAATATCTCAATTTTTTGTCATTGCTGGATGTGATGCGCCTGGCAGTGCTGGGAATTACTATAGAGAGATGGCAGAGAATCTTCCTAATGACTGTGTAATCATTACATCAAGTTGTGGAAAATTTAGATTTAATGATATAGATTTTGGAAATATTCAGGGTACTGATATTCCTAGATATTTAGATTTAGGTCAATGCAATGATAGCAATGGTGCTGTAGAGATTGCTAAAGCTATCAGTAATGCACTCAACACTCCCATAAATGATTTACCTATAGCGATTGTTTTAAGCTGGATGGAACAAAAAGCTGTGATAATTTTACTTGCTTTATTTAGTCTTGGAATCAAAGATATCTATTTAGGACCTAAGCCACCACAATTTGTAAATGAAGACATCTATCACTTTTTAGCTCAAACATTTAATTTACATTTAACTGGTAATGCGCAAGAAGACCTTGAAAACTTACTTATAAAAAAAGTTTTATAAATTCTACTAAGATGAGTATTTTTGCTCATCTTAGATGCAATGTAAATCACCTATTACGACAAAAAATCTATATACGATTTAATTTCTCTTTGAACTTCTCTTAGAAAATTGCACTGATTTTTAGAATTGGCATGATATAATCCTCGCATATTGGTCAAATGGAGAGATAGTATGAGAATATTTATATTAAGTGCATTGGTTATTTTAGGGCTTGGGTTGAGTGCTTGTTCTGGTAAAGATGTTTATCATGACGATGGAGCCTATGACAGAGCGAACAAGGCTTCTTCTGAGTCATTAAGAGGTTTAGAGAGAGACTAATCTCTCTTAGTTGTTTTTCTTTTTTTCTTTGAAACTGGTTTTACAAAAGGAGTTTTAGCAGGTTTTCTTACATGCTTCACTTCTGCTTTTTTATGTTCACTTTTTGCTTTAAAGGTATCTTGGTCTTTTCTTCTTATAGTTGGGTCTGGTTCAAAGCCTTCTACAGTTTGTTGCTCTATCTTCATACCTATCAACTTCTCTATCTCTTTTACATCATACTTTTCATAAATATCTAAAAGAGAGATAGCCTCACCATTGCGTCCAGCACGACCTGTTCGCCCTACTCTATGTACATAATCCTCAGCAACCGCAGGCAGTTCGTAGTTGATAACATACGGAAGGTTCTCTATATCTAAACCACGAGAAGCAATATCTGTCGCAACTAAAACTTTTATCTCACCCTCTTTAAACTGAGTGAGTGTTTTAAGTCTGTTTGCCTGTGTTTTATCACCATGGATGATTCCACATTTGAGTCCATCTTTTTTAAGCTCTAAAACTAACGTATCTGCACTTGCTTTTGTTCGAGTAAAAACCAAAACCTGCGGATAATTTCTAGAACCTATAAGATATGCTAAAAGTTCCGCCTTTCTCTCTGTATCGACCATGTATGCAATCTGGTTAATCGCATCTACAGTTGAGTTTTTCTTCGATGTCTCTATAAAAGCAGGCTTTGTAAGCACAAGCTTTGAGAGTTTTCTTACTTTGTCACTGTAGGTTGCTGAGAAGAGAAGTGTTTGATGACGTTTAGGTAGAAGTGGGTGCACTTTTCTTATCTCTTTTGCGAAACCCATATCAAGCATTCTGTCGGCTTCATCTAAAACAAAGATTTCTATATGTGAGATATCAAGACCTGATTCCACATGCTCTAAAAATCTTCCTGGTGTTGCAATAATAATATCAATACCTTTTTTGAGTTCACGCTGTTGCGTTGCAATATCTTTACCGCCAACCAAGACTGCACAAGAGAGACTCATGTGTTTTGAGAAACCTGTAATATCGTCAAATATTTGAATAGAGAGTTCTCTTGTAGGCGAGAGGATAACCGCTCTTATTGCTCGGTTTTCTGTTGCCTCGGTGTTTCTAAGTCTTTGTAAAATCGGAAGTGCAAATGCGGCAGTTTTTCCCGTGCCTGTTTGAGCAGTAGCGAAGATGTCACTTTTAGCTAACACTAAAGGTATAGCTCTTTTTTGGATAGTTGTCGGATGCTTATAACCCAACTCGCCTATAGCCCCTAGCAGTGGCTTGATAAGCCCTAGTTTTTCAAATGACATAAATAAACAACCTTCTTAAAATATAAGTCGAATTTTAACACATTTAAGTACTATATAGCTATAATCTTTGCATATTAAAATAATAAGTATAAAAATGATAAGAAAAACCCTTAAAAAAACAAGTAAAAGCGAAAAGCTAAAAGCATTTATAAAAAAATACAAGGTTCCAAGAGAGTATCTCTCTGCCAACAGAAGAATGGTCTCAAAAGCTGTTTTCATAGGTCTCTTTATAGCTTTTATCCCCATGCCAATGCAGATGTTACTCGTTCTTGCAGTCATGCCGCTCACTAAGTTCAATGTTCCTATTGCACTTGCAATGTGCTGGTTAAGTAACCCTTTTACTATGCCTCCAATGTATTACATGGAGTATTTGACAGGTGCGTTTTTTCTTGGCTCAGAAGTGGCACCTGTAGAGATGACATTAGAGTGGTTTAGTAAAAACTTCGATAATATTTTCATTCCTCTCTATACTGGAACACTTTTTTACTCAGTTGTAGGTTCTTCTTTAGCTTACTGGGTAGTCAATCACTTTTGGAGAGATTCCGTTCATAGAGACAAAAAGCTACACCCTCGCGATAGAAATTAATGATATAAGTTTTAATGATACTCAAATCTTGACTTTGTGATATAATCTAGCCAATTATGACAAAGTGAGGCTCCATGAAATCTTTAAATTTTTTTAAAAAATATTTTAAAAAATATATTGAGATAGGTATTTTATCAACCGATGGAGAGTCTCTAAGGTTAGAAAAAACCTCCATTGCTATCGTTCCTCTTATCATGGGTCCAGCAGGAATCATCTGGTCTTTAATATATATTTTAACAGAACACTATTTATCAGCCTCTATTGCTTTCTCTTATGCCTTTTTTTCTTTGCTTAATCTATTGTATCTTCATAAAACAAAAAACTTTAGAACTGTACAAAAAATACAGATGACACTTATGTTACTTATCCCATTTTTCTTGATGTGGTCACTGGGTGGATTTGCTCTTAGCAGCTATGTTATGATTTGGGCTTTCTTCGCTCCAGTTACTTATTTAATCTATGATAAAAACTCAAAGTCACTTTTTTGGTTTAACGCGTTTATGGCACTTGTAATTTTTTCAGCTTTCATTGACAACTGGCTGATTGAGTGGCATACGAGTCCTATGTCTCAAGAGATGATTGAGCTCTTCTTTGTCTTGAATATTGTATGTTCTCTCTCAGGTATTTACTTTTTACTAAACTACATCATTCATCAAAAAGAGAAAAACTCCGATAAAAAAATTCAAAAAAAACATGAAGCTTTGGTCAACAGCACAAAACAACTTTTTGATAATCTCTCCTATTTACAAAGCTATAAAGACAACATTGATAAAAACCTTATCGTAACAAAAACAGATTTAGATGGAAACATCACTTTTGCAAATAAGAATTTCTATAAAATCACTGGATATACAGAGGATGAAGTTATAGGTAAAAAACACAACATCATTAAACATCCTGACAACAAGTCTTCAATGTTTGTAAAATTATGGGCAACTATAACAGCAAAGAAGACATGGCATGGTAGTCTACAAAATATGAAAAAAGATGGTACAGGATACTGGATTGACACCACTATCTCTCCTATTTTAGATAAAGATGAAAATATTGTTGAATATATTGCTATTAGACATGATATAACCAGATTAATTCGCCAGCAAGCTGAATTAACCAAAATGCTTTATACTGATAAGCTGACAGGCTTACAAAACAGAAATGCACTTTTTTATGAACTTAAAATTAAAAAGAAAATATCCCTTATACTTATAAATATCGATAACTTCAGCCAAATTAATGACTTATATGGAGATAAATTCGGAGATAATGTATTAATCAAATTTAGTGCTCTATTGAAAAAAAATATTCCTACTGAGAGAGATTGTAAAATCTTCCGATTAAATGGAGATGAGTTTGTTCTTTTAACAACAACGATGGAGGAAACTGAGGTTTTCAAAAGTGCGCAAGAGTTTATAAAAAATATAGATTCACATCCTCTCTCTATAGGAGATGAAGAGATTTTACTAAGTATTACAATAGGGATTTCTTATGAGAAAAACAGCTTGCTACTCTCAACTGCCAATATGGCACTTAAAGTCGCAAGACGAGATGCTAAAAGCATTGTTGTTTATAACGACGCTTTCTCACTCAACAAAGAGTATGAAAATAATATCAAATGGATAAAAATAATAAAAAAGGCTATAAAGGATGACAGAATTGTTATGTTCTTTCAGCCTATCGTCAATAGTGAAGACTACTCCATCTTTAAATATGAAACACTTATCAGACTCATAGATAAAGATGGACAAGTTATTTCACCTTTTTTCTTTTTAGAGATTGCTAAAAAAGCCAAACTCTATAAAGAACTAACAAAAATAGTTATCAAAAAAAGTTTTGAAGCCTTTAAAGAAAATAACTACATTTTTTCAGTGAATCTTACGATAGATGACATTTTAGATAAAGAGATTAACAAATATATTTACGATTTGTTACAAGAGTACAATATTGCCCATAGAGTCACTTTTGAGATAGTTGAGAGTGAAGTTATCAATGATTTTGAAAAAGTGGAGCAGTTTATCACCAAAGTTAAAGCTTTAGGTTGCAAGATTGCCATTGATGATTTTGGGACAGGGTATTCAAATTTTGTGTATCTTATGCGACTCCAAGCAGATTTTATTAAAATTGATGGAAGTATTATTAAAGAGGTAGTGAATGATAAAAAATCTGCACTCATCACCTCCTCTATAGTCGCTTTTGCCCAAGAGATGAACATCCAGACAATAGGTGAGTTTGTAGAGAGTAAAGAGGTCGCTGAAAAAGCTAAAGCACTTAGTGTAAACAAGTTACAAGGCTACTATTTTGATCAACCTCTCGCTCGCTTGAAATAGTAGGAATCGACTCGCAATACTACGCGTTTAACTTCTTGTGCTTTGCATAAAAATAGACCCATAAAAAAGCACAAAAGAGAGTCATACTCAAACTTAGGACTTGTCCAAAAGTGATAGAGTTAAAAAGCATATAACCTATTTGTACATCTGGCGCACGGTAGATTTCTGCGATAAATCTAAAAACACCATAACTCATAGCATAGACTAAGATAAGTTCACCACTGAACTTTTGAAATCTTCTATAAGCATAGACAACAAAAAAGACTCCAAAACCTTCAAGAATAGCCTCATAAAGTTGTGAAGGGTGACGCAGCACACCATCGACATAAATACCCCAAGAAACATCTGTAACACGCCCAACAAGCTCTTGATTTAAAAAGTTACCTATACGACCAAAGACATACGCTAAAGGGATGCTGATGGCAACTAAATCCATAACCTTTCCAAGTGCAACCTTATGGCGTTTTGAATAGATAAATGTGCCAATTAAAAAGCCTAAAACTGCGCCATGATAACTCATACCTCGGATACCGACAAACTCACCATTTACAAAGGGATTAAAGATTTGCCACGGATGAGAGATATAGTAAAAAGTTTGGGTGTCGTAAAAGAGTATAAATCCAAGTCTTGCACCTAAAATCACACCAATCTCTACATAGATAAAGTACGCATCAAGTTGTCCCTCTTTAAAGTCAAGCTTATCTCTTTTGATAAAGTACTTACCAATATACAGCGCACTCAGCAGTGCCAGCACATACATAATCCCATACCAGTGAACAGGCAGAGAAAAGATACTAAATGCTACAGGGTCGAAGGTATCATAGATATGATTCCAGCTATTGTTTGGCATGTGGAAATATTCCCCTTACGCTCTTAAAGCCTCAGCTATAAGCTCTATCGGATTTTTAAAAACTGTTTTAACATCTGCATAATTCATAGAAGCATTGATTTGCATTCGGCATGCACTACACTCAGCACTTACAATTTCAGCACCCGTTTTTTCTATCATAGCCGCTTTTGGCACGCCAGCAGCTTTTGCAAAGTGGTACTTTTCACTCTGCATCGTAACCCCACCAAATCCACAGCAGACATTTGGGTCACTCATCTCTACAATTTTATAGTTTTGAGAGATAAGGTTTCTTGGCTCTTGATGAACACCCTGCATTTTTCGAGCATGGCAAGGGTCGTGATAAGTGACTATCTTTGTATTTTTTTTCTTTGAAGCTAAAAGCGTTTCTAAATGGGTGTGGTGTTGAAGCCACTCTGTTGCCATAAAGATTTTATCTTTCACAACTTTTGCTCTCGCCTTCCACTCTGGCTGGTCATGAAAAAAGTGTTCATAATCAATCTTAAGCATTGCAGAACATGTTGCCTCTGGAACGATGATAGCTTCCACATCACCCATAAACTCTTCAAAATATCGGATATTAAATTTAGCATTTGCATCTACTGTATCAAAATCACCCGTAAAATAGGCAGGAGCAGAACAGCATTTTTGGCTTTTTGCTAAAAAGGCGTCTATCTCTAAAGCTTCTAAAATCTCTAAAAGAGAGTTACCAATATCCACATAGTTGTAGTTTGCCAAACACCCGATAAAAACAGCAACTTTTCTTTTGCCGCCATTGTCAATATTCTCTTTGTGTGAGTTTAAAAAGGATGTTTTTCTAAGACTTGGAAGCAATCTATCTGTTTTTAAGATAGGAAGAGAAAAGCGAGAGTTCATAGAGTCAATCTCTGCTTTTATCTTAAATCCGCAACTCTGAAATGTCCAGCCAAGTTTAAATGCCAAATCATTCATCCAACGATGACGCAGAAGCATAAAGAAGGCTCTTTTATACCAAGCAATACCAAACTTTTGTGCTATGTCTGAGCGAACCTGCTCTATTATCATATCTACAGGAAGCGCTTTTGGACATGCATCGACACAGTTCGTACATAAAAAACAGCTCTCAAAAATATCTTTTGCCGTTGTATCAAGCTCTAAATGACCTCTTTTATAAGCTCCAAGAAGGTCTATAAAACCACGTGGAGAGGTAACCTCATCTGCATTTACACCATGAATCGTACAGACAGGAATACATTTCCCGCATTTCACACAATCATCAGCAGTTTCACTAAAATTGAAAATATCTTCAGCTTTTTTGACCATTCTTACACCGTTTTAGAAAATGTCTTTTTATTTGCACTATGGTTTTTCATATAGGCATCAAATGGCATTGCAATGTTTCTAATAAGAAGCGTTCCCGTCTCAGAACACTTAATAGTTTCCTCATCCATCGTTAAAAGCTCATCCTCTGCAAATGGCTTGAGTGCCTCAATCGCATCGGCAAAATAGCTTTTAAACTCTATGTTAAAGAGCTTCTCAAACCTTTTGATGTCTAGCTTAAAGTTACTCATAAGTTCCATAATAACATATTGGCGGATTTGGTCATCTTCGTTTAAAACAACGCCGCGTTCAAATGGAAGTTTTCCTGCATCGATAGCCTCTTCGTAACTCGGCATCTCTTTAAAGTTTTGGTTATAACTATCAACGCCCTCGCCTATAGAAGTAAGCCCTACTCCGATTAAATCCGCTCCACCTTTTGTAGTGTAGCCTTGGAAATTTCTATGAAGTTCCCCTTTTTGTATCGCTTTAAAAAGCTCATCCTCAGGTTTTGCAAAGTGATCCATACCAATCATCTTATAACCGTGAGAAGTTAAAAAATCTATAGTATATTGCATAATCTGCAGCTTCTCATCAGGAAGAGGAAGTGTCGTCTCATCTATCTTACGCATCGTTTTTTTAAGCCAAGGAACATGCGCATAGTTAAAGACTGCAAATCTGTCTGGGTCGAGTGTAATTGCTAAACGAAGTGTCTCTTTAAAAGTCTCCAAAGTCTGAAATGGAAGCCCATAAATAAGGTCAACATTGACAGAAACCATATTGTACTTTCTTGCTAAATCCATCGCCCCTTTTGTCATATCGTAAGGTTGTACACGATGAACTGCAACTTGCACTTTTTCATTGAAGTCTTGAATACCAAAACTTACACGGTTAAAACCCGCTTCACTCATCACTTTCATCTGCGCTTCATCTATGTGGCGAGGGTCAATCTCACAACTCACCTCAGCATCACTGACGAAATTTGGAAAATAGGATTTAATCTCTGCAATAATCTCTTTTAACTGTGGCGCACTGAAAAAAGTTGGTGTTCCACCGCCAAAATGCATCTGAATCACTTCTCTTTTACAATCCAAATGAGAAGAGAGTATCTTTAACTCACGCTTGAGATACTCCATATAACGAAGCATCTTGTCCTCTTTTGAAGTAAAGACAACATTACATCCACAAAAATAACAGGCATTTCTACAAAATGGTAGATGAAAATAGAGACTAAGAGGACGTGAAGCGTCTTGTGATTCTAATTTTTTAATATACTCATCATACGCATAAGAAGCACTAAACTCCAATGCCGTAGGGTAACTTGTATAACGAGGACCTGGTTTTGAGTACTTTGTAAATTTTGCAAAATCTAACACTGTGAATCCTTATATCGAATGAAGCCGAAAATTTGTTTTTCTAATAATAGTTGCGATTATCTCTAAACTTAACTAATAAACGGATAAATTTAACTTTGCAACTCTCCAGCCAATCTTTGGTACACCTCAGAGTTTTTTAATAACTCTTGATGATTTCCACATGCCACAATCTTTCCTTTTTGCATAACAACGATTTTATCCGCATCTTCAATCGTACTCAATCTATGGGCTATAGTAATCGTAATCTTATCTTTTGTATATTGGTTGAGTGAAGCTTGGATTCGCTTCTCACTCTCATTATCAAGCGCAGATGTCGCTTCATCAAAAAGGAGTAAAGAGGAGTGTTTATAGATAGCACGTGCAATTGCCACACGCTGACGCTGACCGCCAGAGAGGTTAGTACCCGCTTCACTCATCACAGTATCTATGCCATTTTCAAGAGAAGCTACGAACTCACTTGCATCGGCTAATTTCAATGCCTCATGCACCTTTGCTTCGTCAATCTCTTGACCATAAGCAACATTTGCCGCAAGTGTATCTTGGAAGATGTAAATACGCTGAGAGACTAGAGAGATATGGTGTTTAAGAGAGACCTGATTGAACTCTTTTATATCGATACCATTGATAAGAACAACACCGCTATCTGGGTCATAAAAGCGTAAAAGCATATTTATAAAAGTACTTTTTCCCCCTCCACTATCTCCGACTAAAGCTATATTTTCACCGCTATTTATCTCTATATTGATACCATCAAGCGCGAAGGAGTCAAGATATTTCAGCGTTACATTTTTAAATTCCACATGCCAAATATCTCGCTCTAAAAGCTTCTCTCCATCGCTTATGTGACTCTGTGTGTCAAGTATCTCAAACACTCTTTCACTCGCAGCAACCGCATCTTGAATTTTAGAGTATATGGAACCAATACGGCGGATAGGTTGAAATACAAGACCAACTGCTGTGAGAAATGCCGTAAATTCACCCACACTGATTTTACCATCGTAAACCTCTTTACCACCGACAAAGATAACTGCTGCAAGTCCTGCCGCACCGATAATCTCCATTAAAGGCGAAACTATCTCACCCACATAAACTGACTTCATATTTATCTTAAAAAACTGCCAGTTTTGAACACTGAAACGCTCTACCTCATACTTCTCAGTTGCATTTGCTTTTATGATTTCAGAGTTGTTAAAAACCTCTGTAAGACGCGTTACAACATCTGCATTTTTAGCCTGTGAGCGATGCGAATATTTTTTAAGTTTTTTGGCTATGAGGATAAGCGGATAGATAACAACTGGAACGACGATAAGTGAGTAAAAAGCAAGCGTTGCATTGAGATAAATAACATATACAATAAGTGCAATAACAGTTAAACTCTCACGAAAAAGTTCAGGGAGCATGTTAGATACAAAATACTGAATACGGTTGATATCGTTTGTAACACGAGAGATAAGCTCACCGCTTCTGTTTACATAGAGAAAAGTCATGTCAAGATGTATGATTTTATCAAGTAAAATCTCACGAAATCTTGTCACGATATGCTGACCGATATAGTTCATAAATACAGACTGCACATAACGACCGATGGCTTTTAGGAAGTAAATAGCGATTAAGGCGATTGGGATGAGATAGAGCATCTCCTCTTTTCTAGCTATAAACATATCATCCATTAAAGGCTTCATAATATGCGCGGTTGCAGTTGTAGCAGCAACGGTTAACACGATTCCTACAAAGACAAATAGATATTGTAATTTATACTCTTTGATGTAAGGAAGATATCTTTTTAAAATTTTTCTCAATTTTTCTCCATTAATCTACTGATGCAATTCTATAATAATTATACTGATACAATACCAAACAAGAAAATAGTTTGGATTGAATAGATATGAAAGTTTTAATAATCAGATGTGGCGCGTTGGGTGATTTAGTCTATGCAACAAGTGTAATAGATGCTTTAAAATCGGAGTTTGGTGAAGATACAATCGTAGACTTCGTTTCTACTCCTGGAACGGCAAAACTCTTTGAAAAAGACCACAGAGTCCATCATATCTACCCACTCAAACATAAGAAAATCCCTATCATTATCAGTAAAGATAAAAAAGAGATTATCAAAAACTCCAAGAATGCACCTTACGATTTACTGATCAACTTTGAGTCAGGAAAACAGTTTAAAAGTCTCATCAAAGCAATACATGCAAAACGAAAAGTGGGTGCCCAACTCAATGAAATCTCTCTGAACGAGGAGAGCAAGCATATGGTGGATGTTACAAAGTCTATTTTTAAAAGCGTAGTAAGCAAAGATGTTTATGAAAAATCCTTTCCAAGATTGATGGGGACAGACAAAGAGGAGTGTAAAAAAAAATACAACCTAAGTGAGAAATATCTCATCATCAGTCCAAGTAACTCCCATCAAAAAAAGAGTCGATTAAACCATAGGGCTTGGGAAAATGAGAGTTGGAGAGAGCTTATAAAAAAACTTAGCGAAGAGATTCAAGTTGTAGTTATTGGCAATAAAAATGAAGATGCATTTTTCGATAAGATAAAGCCATTTCCACATGCCGTAATTGATTTAGTCGGTAAAACTCCTTTGGCTGATTTAATCGGCGTTATAGAGGGTGCAACTGCCCTTGTAGCAACTGATACAGGAACTGCGCATATAGCATCGGCTGTAAATACAGAAGTTTTTGCTCTTATTGGCCCAACACCTGCAGATGAAACAGGACCCTACCAAAGCCCAGTGAACAAAGTGCATATCCTAAGTGCAAATTTAGAGTGCAGTCCCTGCTATAAAACAGAGGTTATGAGAAACTGTAAAGAGAATCTCTGTATGAAACAAATCAGCGTTGCACAAGTGTATGACAGTATAAAATCAGCTAATTTATTATAGAATATTAGACTTTTTAACAAATTTTCAAGGTTGTAAATAATGAAGAAAAAAATATTAGTAACAGGTGGAGCAGGTTTTGTTGGAAGCCATCTTTGTGAGAGATTGGCTCAAAACCCAGATAATGAAGTCTATTCATTAGATAACTACTTTACAGGTTCTAAAGAGAACCATGTTCCAAATGTTACTTATATCGAAGGTCTTACAGCTGATATTGAAACGCTGGTTACATTTGTACCTGATATGGTCTATCATCTTGGGGAGTACTCCCGAGTGGAACAGAGTTTTGATGACATAGAGAAAGTTTGGAGATTTAACAAAGATGGCATTTTTGCAGTCTTAGAGTTTGTGCGTAAAGCTGGTTGTAAAATACTCTACGCAGGGAGCAGTACAAAGTTTGGCGATGGTGGGCTAGGACGAAGCGCTTCTCCTTATGCGTGGACAAAAGCAACAAACACGGAACTTGTACAAAACTACGGCATGTGGTTTAATGTACCCTATGCTATCACCTACTTTTACAATGTCTATGGAGCAAGAGAGATTCAAACTGGAAAATATGCAACACTTATTGCTCTTTTTAAAGAGAAGATGAAAAATGGTGAACCACTCACTGTCGTAAGTCCAGGTGCACAAAAAAGAAACTTCACGCATATTGATGACATCATTAACGGCTTAATCTTGGTTGGAGAGAATGGATACGGCGATGAGTTTGGAATAGGTTCCCCTGAAGCCTACACCATCAAAGAGATAGCTGAGATGTTTGGCGGAAAAATCGAAATGCTTCCTGAGAGAAAAGGAAATAGAATGACAGCAGATGTAATAAGTGCTAAAACAGAAGCACTTGGTTGGAAGCCTACTAAAACTATTAAAGAGTATATTGAAGAGATGCGAGCGAAAAGTTGGCTCTAAGCAAAATTCAAAATAGTGTAGACTATCAAAAATACTCAAATTATTTGGTAATAGTTTATGCTTTTTTATTACCAATATCAAGAGCTGGAATATCTATATTAACAGCAACACTGTTTTTACTATGGCTTTTAGATAAAAATCTAAAAAACAGAATACAAGCTCTCATCAAAAACAGAGTTGTGTTTTCAATAGCTCTATTTTTTGGCTTTAGTACTGTATCTCTTTTGTGGAGTAAAAATATTTATAGTGGTTGGATATTTTTAATAACATACTGGTATCTCTTGCCTATATTTATCTTTGCTACACAGATAAAGTTAGAACAGCTCACAAAAATTATTTCAGCATTTTTATTGGGTATGCTTATAAGTGAAATTCTCTCCTATGGCATTTTTTTCGAATTATGGCAATTAAGGCATGGAGATGCAATGGACCCTTCCCCATTTATGAACCATCTGCAATATGCAATGTTTTTAACTTTCGCCTCACTCCTTCTATTAAATAGATTTTTCTTTGAAAAAGAGTTAAAGTGGAAAATATTTTACTTCTTATATTTCTTAACAGTTACATCAAACCTATTTTTAAATGGTGGAAGAACTGGTCATTTGGCATTTGCAGTTTCTATTTTTGTCGTAGGTTTTTTAAATATCAAAAATAAATTTATAGCCTTCTTCTCAATGTTAGCCTTAGTCAGCACAATATTTTATACCGCTTATCATGTGAGTCCTGTCTTTAAAGTAAGATTTGATCAATCAACACATGAAACTACTACTATCTTAACATCTGATCAGTCAACACATGAAACCACTACTCTCTCTAACAACTCTACTAACAAATATAATGGCTCTCTTGGGCAAAGACTTGGAGCTTGGATAGTCGGAGTTGAGCTATTTATAGAAAACCCTATTTTAGGAACGGGAATTGGGAGTGAAATGGATGCTTTGAGAGAAAAGATAAAAACTGATATGCCTGAAATGATGAGTATCATAAATATAGCCCATTATCATAATAATTATATGACCTATCTAGTTCAGTTAGGTTTGGTTGGGTTGTTTTTATATCTAAATATTATTTATCAAATAGCAAAGTTAACTATACAAAACAAAGAGTTATCAAATCTAAAATATATCTTTTTAACTGTTTTTTCTGTTGCAAGTTTAGTAGAAAATATGTTTTCTGCACAATTTCCACTGGCACTGTTCGCACTGATGGTTGGAATATTTATTTCGGCTAATAACCTTTAAATTAAGAGAGTAAACATGAAAGAAATTATCCTTGAATGTTATTTAAAGAGGTATAAGCAATGAACATAACAGTTATAATCTCTGTTTACAAAGATGTTGAAGCACTTACTCTACTCATAGACTCTTTACTTCATCAGACCAAGGAAGTTGATGAGATTATTATCTCTGAGGATGGTAATAGTGATGAGATGAAAAGCTACTATGCTACACTTAACACTACAAAGATAAAACATCTTTTTCAAGAAGATACAGGGTGGCAAAAAAACAGAGCCCTAAACAGAGCGATAAATGCTAGTAAAAATGATTACCTTATTTTTATAGATGGGGATTGTGTACCCTACCCTACTTTCGTAGAGTCGCATTCAAAACTTAGGGAAAAAAACGCAGTTCTTTGCGGAAGAAGAACAGAACCAGGTGAAAAATTCTCAAAACTTCTTCGTACTAGAGAGTTAAGTATAAACGAGTTTATTTCACAATATATATATAACTATTTTAAATTAAAATATGACGAGGTAAGACATTATGATGATGGACTCTATCTCACTCCAAATTCATTCATTCTAAAGCTAATCAAAAAGTTCAGAAAAAAAGAGAATCATATTGTAGGATGTAACTTCTCTTGCTACAAAAGTGACTTAGAAAAAATAAATGGTTTTGATGAAGATTTCCACATGCCAACCACTGGTGAAGACACAGATGTAGAGAGGAGGATGAGACATTTTGGAATCAAAATGAATTCATGCAGATATAGTGCAAATGTGGTGCATTTGTTTCACAAAAAAGTTTTTAATAACGAAATATCAACACTCACAGAAGCCTTAATGGAGAGTAAAAAAAGTATTTTTTTCTGTTCTAAGGGTTTAGTTAAGTATTAAGATATTTTTCAGGAGGATACTCTTCCTCATAGTGATTTACAATATTTGATTCATGTGCACTAAAAGCTTTATCTCTTGAACATAACTTTCCCCAAAACATTTCAAGACCAAAGTATGTTTTTGTATATGCTACAGTATGTAATGCTTCACATAAATACGTCAAGTTAATACTCACAAAATTTCCAGAATAATGAAAAGGAGTCGTTGGTATTGATTTGTGTCCAAACTCCCTAATATTAACCCCATAAAGATAATATCCTTCAGCAAATGCTTTTTTTGTCAAATCAAGGCGCTCAATAACAAAATAACGCATTAATTCTGTCCAATCCTTCACTTCTTTTGTATATTTTCTCTTTTTTGATGAACCTTTTGAATGAACATAGGTCAGAATTGAATAATTGTTTAAAACAACTTCTTTTTTCAACTTCTCAAAACCAATGCTTTCACCCTCTTTCTTAACATTTTTTGAAAATAGAACTTGTTTAATATTAGGATACTTTTTAAGTTCATTTATAACTTTTCTTTTTCTAAAGAGTGGAAAAATTGGTAAAGTTACATGAACAATAATTTCATCATGTGGTACATTTTTTAGTAAAGAAGCAGTGATCTCTTCCCAATTTACTTTTGGGTATAAATTATAAAAAAGTAATGTTTTCTTCATGTTGCAAATCCTTTATTTTATTACAAAAACTATAACTTCCTTTCTAATTTCTCAAACTGCTTCTCACTCTCAAAAACACACTCCGCTTTCTCTCTCCCAGCCTCTGCCAATCTACTTTTCAACTCTTTATCATTGAGAAGCAGTTCTATCTTCTCTGCCAAGCTCTCACTACTGTTTTTCTCAAACAAGAGTCCCGTTTTATTGTCATCAATGATTTCTAAAGGTCCTGCGTTATTTGTTCCTATGACACAGATTCCACATGCCATTGCTTCTATAAGAACTAAGCCAAATGTCTCTCTATCTGTTGCTAAAACCAAAGTGTCACATATTTGCATTAGCTTCTGTGCTTCACGAGTAAATCCTGTAAATATCACTCTCTCTTCAAGACTATTTTTCACTAACTCTTTTTTGAGGCTCTCAAGATATTTTTCATCCATAGCATGCCCAACAATCAACGCTTTTACATCTAGATTTTTTTGCGAGAGTTTTTTTATAGCATCTATGACTAAATATTGTCCTTTACCCTCTTCAATACGCCCAACAATTCCAACAATAAAAGAGTCTTTTAAACTATACTGCTCTTTAAGGGCTCTATATTTATCTCCATCTATCAACTCGGGAGTATCTGCACCCATATATAAAACTTCGATTTTTGGTCTTATATCTTCGGGGATAAATCGCTCTAACTGCTCTTTTACTTGGTAGGTCACAGGAAGTATCGTATCTATATTTTTATATAAAAACCTATGATAAAAATCATCTTTAAACCTAGTCATTGTCATATTTCTGGTTTGAACTAATTTTGGTTTTTGTTTACTTAAAAGTTTTGCTAAGACCGCCACTGGAATATCTTTGGTCCAGTGAAGGTGAACAACTTCAACTCTATTCTCATCAATTATTTTTGCTAGTTTTTGAGCGGATAAAAAAGATAACAGAGTTGCGTTTCTCTTTATCTTCTCATATTTATAGTTTGTGTTTTCGTAATACTGTTCTAACTTTCCACTCTCATTTATAACGCTGATGCAATCTGTTTTTGCATCTAAATAGTGCGAAGCCCTCACCATATAGAGTTCAAGTCCACCCAAATCAGGAGAGAGACAAAGCTCTAAAACACTACTTTTTTTCATTCTCAGCCATCTCAAGCATTACTACGTACTTCATGTAGCTATTGTAAGCCGATGCAAAAGCCACATGCCACTCATGCAAGCCACCAAAAATTCCACCCTTGAGAATAAGTCCTTTAAAGAAAGCTCCTATTCCGTGAGTAAAAGGGTCATGCCATGCAGCACGTTTGCCCTCAGCAAAACGAACTTTTGCTAAATTAACCGCAAATCTATCCGCTTTACTCACCAAAACTCCAAAATCATCAAAGGAGTAATGAAGCATATCTATATCTAAGTCTTTAAAATTATCACAAATAACGGCACCATGCTCGCCCTTCGTGTTATAGCAACATGCCGATTTTCTATAGAGTCGTACAACTCTATCTGGGTACCATTGTCTTATAAATTTTTTGCCGATAAAACTTTTACGGCGAAAAGAGTACGCGTCATACTCTGCATTTTCAAAATCAAAATCTCTTAAGTACTCTATCGCCGCATCTTCAAGTCTCTCATCCGCATCTATGCTCAGTATCCACTCATTTGTAGCAAACTGCTCACAAAAAGCTTTCTGCCCACCATCTCCAAGATATTTTTGCACTATCACTTTAGCGCCTAACTCTTCTGAAATTTGACAAGTCTCATCACTGCTTAAAGAGTCAACAATGATAACCTCGTTACAAATTTTCTGTACATTTAAAATGACATCTCTAATGTGCTTCTTTTCATTTAATGTTATAATTGTGGCCGTAATATTTTTTTGCATTGACACTCAATAATTTTTTATTTAATCTTACCACAAAGTAGCTAAAGTAAACATGTCTTATAAACTTGAAATAAATCAAAAGTATCCAAATTTCATCCCTCTCCTTAAAAATATAGAGTCCATTTTTCTAGACAATTCAGAGACAATTCATCTCGCAAGAAATGAGTTAAAAGTGATAGAGCTTGAAGGGATAAACACAGTCGTAAAAGCTTTTAGAGTTCCGAACCTCTTAAACCAGTTTGTCTATGCCTATTTACGAAAATCAAAAGCCTACAAAGCCTTTCACAATGCCACAAAACTCCATGCCCTCAATGTCGCTACTCCAGAAGCTATCGGTTATATAGAGTTCTTTAGATTTGGACTTTTAAAGAAAAGTTATTTTATATCTCGTGAATTTAAATATGAGTTTACGATTGCCCACATCAGAGATGATCAGCCAGAGTATAAAGAGAAGGTTTTGGAGGATTTTGCAAAGTTTACTTATGAGATTCATCAAAAAGGTGTTTGGCATGTGGATTATTCAGGGGGGAATATCTTAATCAAAAAAGAGGATGATGGCTACCATTTCTCTTTAGTTGACATCAACAGAATGAAGTTTCGCTCTATTGTAAATTATGAGGGTTTAGAGAACTTCAACAAACTTTGGTTTAATGAAGAGGATTTAACTACCATTGCAAAAACCTATGCAAAGCTCGCTTCCCTTGATGAAGCTAAAGCAATCGCAGAGATTTTAATGCATGATAAAAAACTCAAAGATAAGGTTTTGTTCAAGAGAAAACTAAAAGGGAAAAGCTAAACTGCACTCAGCCTCTTCTTCACACTCTCAAACAATTTTACTCTCTCATCTTTGGCATGTGGAATCATAAAGTTCTGTTGTAACTTTTCATCCCCAACGCCTTTCCATCTCTTAGAACTCGCGAATAGACTCGCTGCAAAAAAGGTCATTGTTGGAGTTCCTACCAAAGATGCCAAATGAAAAGTTCCCGTTGAAGTACTTACAAAAAGTTTGAAATTGCTTATGAGTTTTGCAAAGTTTACAATACCCTCAGTTGAAATGTAAAAGAGCACTGCTTCTTTTTGCAATCTACCCTGCATCTCTTCACACAACTTTACCTCATCAGGTCCAAAAGTAAGAACGACTTGATATTTTTCTTGTTTTAAAACTGCTCTTATTAAAATCTCATACTCATCAAGATTCCAGTTTGCATCGCTAGAACCTCCAAAGCCTACATGGAAGGCTATTATCTCTTTGTCTATATTGTAATTTGTACAAAAGAGTTCATAGATATTTTTAGAATCACTAAAGGCTAAAAGTGGCTTTTTATACTCTAGGTTTATAGAAGGAAACAAAGCTTTTGTAAGTTCCAAGTTATACTCAAACTCAGCCATTTTTACTTCACTTCGTCTCTGTTTGACTCTATCGGTATAAAATATTTGAGCGATTTTTGTAGCAGGTGCAATCCGTTTTGGAATGCCTGCTAAAAACTGAGCCAATGCCACACGAGTGTTTGAAAAAAGAGTTATCGAGACATCTGCTTGGACATGCCGAAGTTTTTTTACAAGACTCCACAAGCCAAGACCATCATCAACAATAACCTCATCGATAAATCCACCCTCAACCAAAGAGGACGTGCATGCCAATGCCAACTCTTTGTTAAGTGGTGCCACACAAGCGATAATTCTATTCTTTGGGCTATGCTGTTTCAAGGCATACATCGCTGGCAGTGAGGTAATAAAATCACCAAGCTTATCTGTACGCACAACTAAAATATTCATTAATCTTTTCTCACTCTCATAAAAGAAGCAAATTTTGGCTTCTTAAATTTTGTAAAACCGTAGTATTTAAAAGTGATTATCTCACCGATTTGAGGCGGATTTTTTCTCTGCGCATCGCTAAAGCCGCTACCGATAAAAAACTGCGTCCCATTTTGCAACTCTACCTGCAAGCTTCCCATCAAACCTGAGAATTTCCCAGTTCCATTTTTATAGCCAATAACTTTAGCTTCCATATCTTGCGCTTTTTTTACTTTTAAAATAGAGTCGCTTCTTCCCTCAAAATAGTCTCTTGAAGCATCTTTAATCATCACGCCTTCACCGCCCAGAGCAAGAACACTCTCTAAAAAAGAGTCTAACTCTGTTTGGTTATTGCATCTCTTTTGCTCAATAATTTCCACATGCTGTAGTTGTTTCGTATCTCTATATTTTTGCACTCTTGCCAATCTTGAAGTAAAGTTTCCCTCGGCATGTGGAACTTCAAAAATCATATACTTTATCTCACTCCATTTGGCATGTGGAACTTCCTCTAAAACAATGGATTGAATCTTTTCAAACTCCCCTCGTCTTGTCCAAAGCTCACCATCTAATTCAAAGGGTGGAAGCTCTTTTGTAAAATATTTTGGAGCGTTTATTACTTTACCTTTTCTGGTAAGAAGGTTTTTGCCATCCCAAAAAGCGCGTATGCCATCTAGTTTTTCAGACATAACCCAGCCGCTTATATTTTGGTCGTTATAGAGTTTTGCTTTTTGTAAAGTGAGTGCGTTTAGATGTGTAAACAAAAACCAACTTAGGACAAAAAGCTTCAGCACACTTATTTCACTCCGATTTGAAAATATTCAAAACCATAAGCGTTCACTTTCTCTTTACTAAACTGATTTCTACCATCAAAGAAAATAGCATTTTTAAGAAGTTTTTTCATCTCATCAAAATCAGGGCTTCTAAACTCTTGCCACTCTGTGATAAGAATAAGTGCATCTGCATCTTTAAGTGCTTCATATTTGCTATCGACATAGGAGACTTTTTCATTTCCCCTTAAGTAGTGTGACTCAGCTTCATGTCTCGCCTTTGGGTCATACGCCACTACCTTCGCACCACGAGAAGTAAGCTCATTGATAATAGTAATAGAACTCGCCTCGCGCATATCATCTGTTTCAGGTTTAAAGCTAAGACCCCAAACTGCGAAAGTTTTGCCTTGAAGATTTTCACCAAATCTACTGATTACTTTATTGGATATCACATATTTTTGCTCATAATTCACAGCTTCAACAGCGTCTAAAATCTTAGGGTTATAGCCGAAATCTTTTGCTGTTTTTGCAAGTGCTTGTACATCTTTTGGAAAACAACTCCCGCCATATCCGCACCCTGGGTAGATAAAACTGTAACCTATACGGTTATCGCTCCCTATCCCGTTACGAACCTTGTTAATATCTGCACCCACTCGCTCACAAATCTGACTCATCTCATTCATAAAAGATATTTTTGTCGCAAGCATCGCATTTGCCGCATATTTCGTCATCTCTGCAGATTTTATATCCATGGCAATAAATCGGTCGTGGTGTTTCATAAATGGTGCATAAAGTTCACGCATTACGTTTATCGCTTTTTCACTCTCAGCACCAATAACCACACGGTCAGGATGTAAGAAGTCTTGTATCGCAGCACCCTCTTTTAAAAACTCAGGATTGGAAACAACATCAAAAGCTATCGCAACTCCACGAGCATCAAGCTCAGCTTGGATAGTAGCTTTTACTTTATCTGCAGTTCCAACAGGAACGGTTGATTTATCGACAATCACCATATACTCTTTCATACTTTGACCAATAGTCTTAGCAACTGCAAGTACGTACTGCAGATCAGCACTTCCGTCTTGTCCCATAGGTGTTCCAACAGCGATAAAAGCGATGCTTGAGTTTGCAATTGCCTCACTCGAGTTTGTACTGAAAGAGAGACTCCCTTTTTTATAGTTTTCTAAAGTCATGTCCTCTAAGCCAGGCTCATAAATAGGGATAATTCCCTTCTCTAGATTTTTGATTTTTTTCTCATCTATATCTATACATGTCACTTTGTTTCCCATTTGTGCGAAACAGACTCCACTTACAAGCCCGACATAACCTGTACCAATAACTGATATTTTCATAATTATAAATCCTATAAAATTTTAATTTATGATTTTATCTTAAAAAAGATATAATCCCACTTATGAAAGAACCATTTTTTTGGGATAATTATTCCGACCAGCCTTACCAACTCAAAGACAAAACATACAAAAAACAGATGCGAAAGCGAGAACTTTTCTCACTCATAAAAACAGTTTTCACCGCTCTTTTTATACTCCCTTTTTCTATTCTCATGGTGCCTTTTATTAAAAGAAAAGTGATAGATTCAAGCACTTTTTTTTCTATGGGTGTGGATTACGAAAGAGAACCTGAGCAGACTCTAGAACTTTTAGATGCGCTAGGCGTACAAAGAGTTTTACTCCGTTTTAAACTTTGGGAGATAGGGAGAGTGGATGCGCTTAAAAAATTCATAGTGGCATGTGGAAATAAAAAGATAACACTTAAAATCATTCAAGACAGAGAGCATATAGAAGATTTAGAACTCCTCAAAAAAGATTTACGCACTCTATTTTCAGTGCTTGATGGGCATGTGGAAATGTTTGAGATAGGGACAACTATTAACCGAGCCAAATGGGGATTTTTCAGCGTCGATGAGTACAACAGATTTTTTCAAGTAGCGTATGATTTAAAAGTAGCAGAGTTTCCACATGCCAAACTTATAGGGAGTGGTGCTATCGACTTTGAGTACCATTTCACAGCCCATACACTTTTTAACTTTTTCAAATATAAGTATGACGCCCTCTCTGCCCTCCTCTATGTAGATAGACGTGGCGCTCCAGAAAATACGCAGATGGGATTTAATCTCTCTGATAAGATAGCACTTCTTAGTACCATGGTTTGGACAAGTCCAAAAACACCTCAAGAGCTCCATATAACTGAGACGAACTGGCCCATTACTGGCACAGCGCCCTACGCGCCAACGAGTGAACATGAGTGTGTAAGTGAGGAGCTTTACAGAGATTATATGCTTCGATACCACTTTTTAGCCTTTGCTTCTCAGCAGGTTGATTCTGTGTCGTGGCATCAGCTCATCGCTCCTGGATATGGGCTTATTGACAACAGAGAGGGTATGAGAAAACGCTCTGCCTTTGAAGCTTATAGATTTATGATGCAAAATCTTATGCATGCGCAATTCTTACGACTTGATATAAAAAGAGATTACTATATTCTTCAATGTCTCGCTGAAGAGCAACTCTTACAAATTCACTGGTCACTTAAACCGACAACACTTAAAAATGAAGATTTTTTTGAGGTTTTTGACACGCAAGGCAAGAGAGTCAATGAGCCAACACTTCACATCGGCTCTTCTCCTTTATATATAAAAATAAAAGACGCGGTATAATTTTGTCCATGAATAAAAAATATTTCAATGTACCCATATATATATGGGGGTTATTTCTTCTCAGTTCAGCGATTTTTATCTTTTTTCCACAGATAGATCTTTATATTAGTACTCTATTTTACGATGGAGAAGATTTTCCAGCCAAAGGAAGCCTATTTGAGAGTTTTTTTTACTTTTCTGTAAAGCCTGTTATTATCTTCTTTGCATTCTCAGCACTAACAATATTTTTATATAACTTATTTAAGAAAAAATCTATTCTAAACTTAAATGCAAAAGTATTTTTATATATCATCTTAGTTTTTAGCCTAGCTCCTGGATTAATTGTAAACTCAATTTTAAAAGAGAATTGGGAGAGAGCTAGACCAAATCAGACTACATACTTTGGAGGAAAAAAAGAGTTCTCGCCAGCATTTATTGTAAGTAATCAAGATGGATACTCATTTAGTTCAGGTCATGCAGCCGCAGCTTTTTCTATAATTGGGATAGCTCTCTTGGCAAACAAAAGAAAAAGTCTGTGGATAGCTTTAGCAGCAACGTATGGAGTATTAGTCAGTATTGCAAGAGTTTCAGCTGGTGGGCATTTTTTAAGTGATGTCGTTAGCTCTTTTTTTATTGTATTTATTAGCAGTAAAATCTTATACTCTCTTTTAATTGAGAAAAAGCAGTGAAGATATTAATTATTTTACCAAATTGGTTAGGAGACGCTATTATGGCTACTCCTGCAATTGAACTTTTATGTAAAGAATTTCCACATGCCAAACTTACTTTTGTCGGAAGTCATGCAAGTATAGAAGCATTAAAGTATCATCCACAATGTGAGAAAGCCATAGTCGATGAGACAAAAAAAGCTTCAAATAGATACATTGCGACCTATAAACTAGCGAAAGAGTTAGGGGAGTTTCATCTCGCTATAAGCTTTAGAAGTCAGCTCCACGCGTCTCTTTTACTTCGTTTTACTGACACTGTGATTTGTATTGCAAAAAGGTCATGGCACTCTCTTTTTTTACTTTCCCATACGCCTAAAATATCTTCAAAGCAGCATCTATGCATTCAATATGCAAAATTAGCAATGAGTAATACGGATAATTTTGATGGAGAGGTTGGAGCTTTAAAACTTTACATCGAACCAAAATCTTTTCACAAACCGACCTTAGGAATCAATGCGGGTGCTACGTATGGAAGTGCAAAAAGATGGTATCCAGAGCGTTTTGCAGAGGTCGCAAAAGAGTTCTCGGATAGATTTGATATCCTCATTTTTGGCGGACCAAATGAAGTAGAGATGGCAAACGAGATAGAGTCTCATCTAAAATCTTGGCATGTGCAAAACTATACAAACCTTGCTGGAAAGACTGACATCCAAGAGCTCTGTGCCAATATTGGAGGTTGCTCTTTAATGATTACAAATGATAGTGGACCGATGCATGTGGCAGCTGCGTATCAAGTACCAACTGTTGCTATTTTTGGACCGACCAAATATAAAGAGACTTCCCAATGGAAAAATGAGAAAAGTAAAATAGTAAGACATGAGATGGTTTGTTCACCATGTATGAAAAGAGAGTGTCCTCTGGGACATCACGACTGTATGAAGAGTATTACAGCCTTAGAAGTTATTAAGGCTGTAAATCTGGTACTAAATACCGATACCCCTGTTGCTAAAGCATAAATGGGGTGCGAGTTAGATATTTAATTTAAAAAGCGAATTTAAAACCTATATAGGCTGATTTGTTATAACTCATGTCGCGTGCAACATAGTTCGTTTGAATAGAGCGATAACCTACAGTAATATTACCATGTTCAATCACTTCCATATCAAAACTCACACGATACTCTAAAAAGTTTTTAGCATTTTCCATCGATAAAACTTCTGGAGCATAATAGAGACTTCCACTTAGATAAAGGGGAATAACATCTCCTGCGGGAAGTTTATAAGAGAGTTCTACACCTAAAGGAATTGTTGTGAAACTCTCCGTGTGGTTCAATTTCACTCCAAGTCCAATTGCTAAAGGAGATGTACTCACTTCTCTTTTCATTAAAAAGTTTAATTCATAAAAGTCTTTAATCGTACCTTTTGCAAAATCACTATTCTTATCCGTTGCATGTAAAAATCTTACACCTGTAAAAATAGTGTCTGGCTCAGTTGTATTGTTAAATTGCGCTATATCTAACTTAGCACCAATTTCCAAATCTGTATCATTCACATTTATTTCTGCAGTATGCATTGCAAAAGCTGATATTGCACTCGCAGATATTAAGCTTAATTTTTTTAACATTCTTGTCCTTGTATCTTCTCTATAGTTTTTGTTGTACTTTTGCCATTGACAAAATCAACAAGCTTTAATTTCCCAGCAAATTCAGTTCCAACGACCTCTTTTCCTTCATAGTCACCACCTTTTACAAGAATGTCTGGTCTTATCATTTTTATAAGTTCATAAGGGGTATCCTCAGAGAATGGAACAACAAAATCTACAGCTTCAAGCGCTGCTAGAAGGTAAGCTCTGTCTTGTGCAATATTTATAGGACGCGTCGGACCTTTAAGACGAGAAACAGACTCATCAGAGTTAAGTCCGACAATGAGTATATCTCCAAAGCTTTTTGCTTTTTGCAAATATTTCACATGACCAACATGCAGTATATCAAAGCAACCGTTTGTAAAAACTATTTTTTTTCCATTGCTAACATATCTTCTCACGATTGATTCTATCTCTTCAAAGCTTTTTATATGTGCATCGGATGTACTTTGATGTAACGTAGCTTCATACTCTTCTATCTCGCTTAAAGTAACTGTTGCGGAACCGATTTTTCCTACGACTACTCCAGCGGCCAAGTTTGCAAACTTAGCACTCTCTTCAATATCTATGCCAGAACTTAAAGCAAATGCTATCGAAGCGATGACAGTATCTCCAGCACCTGTCACATCAAATACCTCTTTTGCAACCGTTGGAAATCTTTTTAGCTCATCTTCATACGTAGCAATTCCATCTTCGGATAGAGTTATTAAGGATATACCTAAGTCACAATCATTTTTTAGTTTAAGAAGTGCCTCTGTTAAGCTTTTATCATCTTTTATAGTAATATTGGTAGCGAGCATTGCCTCTTTTTTATTGGGTGTTAAAAGATAAGCTCCTCTGTATTTTGTAAAGTCATTTCCCTTTGGATCAACTAAAACTTTTACGCCCTTCTCACGAGACAACTGAATGATTCCTTGACATAAATCATCCGTTAAAACACCCTTCCCATAATCAGACAAAATGACCATATCAAAGTCAGTGATACTTGGAGATAAGGAGCTTAAAATCCCTTCAACAGAGGATGATAAAATATTCTCTTTACTCTCATTGTCATATCTTAGAACCTGCTGGCTTACCGCTATTACACGGCTTTTTTTCGATGTTTTTCTTTTAGGCTGCGTTATTATGTTTTTGCAATCCACACCAATTGTATGGAGCATATTTGTAAGTTCAATACCATTATCATCATCTCCTACAACACTACTTACACTTACTTTTGCACCAAGTGCCACTAGATTATTGATAACATTTCCAGCACCACCTAAAACGGTAGTCTCTTTTGAAATATCCACAACAGCAACAGGTGCTTCAGGTGAGATTCGATCACAACTTCCCCAAAGATAGTGATCAATCATTAAATCACCAACAACAAGTATATTTGGAATAGAATTTTTTAATATTTTCATCTATTTGACTTCTTCTTTAAATAATCTTTTTATCTCTGGAACATAAGCTTTTATAGCATCTTCCATCTCAAAGAGTGGCTCATAACCAAGACCTTCTCTACTAGAACTTATATCTGCTTCTGTATGAAACTGATAGCTTCCTATAAAAGGGTTAGGGATATATTCACATTTGAGCGAAGTGCCAAGTTCTTGTTGTAATATATCTACAATATCTTGAAAGCTTCTAGCTTTTCCTGTCCCCACATTATAGATTCCGCTCTGCTTTGGATGCATTGCTTTTATATTTGCTTGAATAATATCTTCTATATATATAAAATCACGAAGAATTTTATCACTATCTTCAAAAAGACGAGGATTTTTACCTGCTAAGAGTTGATGTCCAAATTGTAACACCATTGAAGCAGTTGTATTTTTAAAATACTCTCTTGGTCCATAAACATTAAAGTATCTTAGTCCAACAATAGTGATATCACTTTTTTGCATATACTCTCTACTTAAATTATCCATACTAAGCTTTGAAAAACCATAAACATTTTGTGGGGATTCATTTCCAACTTTTTGTGGAGAGTCAGCATTTCCGTATGTTGCAGCTGAAGAAGCATATATCATGTTTGCATTATGTGCGATAGCTAATTCAAGTAAATCTTTGTAAGCATTTACGTTTGTTTTTATCATCAAATCCTGTTCTTGTGCAGTCGTATCAGAGATAGCAGCTTCATGGAATATATAATCAAATTTGTAATCTGTCTCTAATTGTAAAAGTAAATCTTTATCATTAATGTCACCACTAATGATTTCTCCCTTAAAGCCCAAAAGATTTTTAAAGTGACCAAAACTTTTCAGGTTGCCATTTGAGAGTTTTTCACCACTTCTAAAACTATCTAAAACTACTACTTTTGCATCTGGATGGTTCTGTTGAAAATAAAAGGCTAAACTAGAGCCAATGAATCCAGCTCCACCTGTTATTAAGATTGTTTTGCCTTCTAGAGTGTTTTCTATATGTTTCATAATATCTACCTAACTATAATTTAAATTTATAAAATGATAGCGTTAAAATCATTAATACGTATTTAAGAATCAAGCCACTATAATTTACCGAATTTAAAAAAAAGGGAAAAAAATGAAGAAAATCGTAATCGCATCTATCGCTGCAATGGCTTTAAGTACAGTAGCAATGGCTGAAGTAAATGGGAAAGTATGTGCTAGCTGTCATGGTCAACACTTTGAAAAGAAAGCATTAGGTAAATCAAATGTTGTTCAAGGCTTACCAGCTGAAGAAGTTGCAATGAGACTTAAAGGCTACAAACATGGTACTTATGGTGGAGCGATGAAAAGTGTTATGAAAGGTCAAATTGGCAAATACTCTGATGAAGAGATTGATGCATTCGCAAAAACTATTAATACTATGTATTAATAGTTAATGAATTGCCTTTAAAGGCAATTCATACAGACAAGAATTTTATTCTGGTCTGTAATCTTTCTTAAGGTCTCTCCTCTTATTCTCTTGACTTACAGCATCGTTAAGTTCATCTTCTCCATCAAACTTTGTAGCATTTAGAAACTTCTCTTCATCGTCAAACTGACCATTTTTTATTGCCCATAAAAATGCAAATAAAGCTACTGCTCCTAAAAAAATAGATACACATAGCATCATAATTATTATCGAGTCATCCATATATTCTCCTTAACCTTTCGTCCATTTAATTTTAATTCTCATCGAATTTCCAACTACAAGTAAGGAGCTTAAGCTCATTGAAATAGCCGCTATGAGCGGTATGATATAGCCTGCCATAGCAAGAGGGATAGTAACAGCGTTATAGAGCAAAGATATTCCGAGGTTTTGCTTAATTAACTGATAGGTTGTACGAGAAATTTTAAAAGCATCTTCTAGTGATTGAAGCGAATCATTTAAAAGAACAACATCTCCAATATCCACAGCTATGTCACTCCCGCTTCCCATAACAATACCTATATCTGCACGTGCTAATGCTAAAATATCATTTACACCATCTCCAACCATCACAATCGTTCTCTTTTGTTCTTGTAATTTTTCTATATATGCCAACTTATCCTGAGGCGTTTGTTCAGACATATAGAGTTCAATGCCAACTTCAGTTGCCACTTTCTGAGCAATATGAGCATTGTCACCTGTAAGCATTATGATTTCAATGCCTCTATTTTTCAGATTTGCAACCATCTCTTTTGCATTAGATTTTATTGTATCGCTTAGTTCATAAATTGCGACAACTCGATTATCAATTGCAAAGTAAAATATTGTATTTTCATTGGAGTAATCTACTTCTATATTATTGTTTTGCATAAGCTTCAAGTTACCACCAAGTAGTTCTAATCCCATATACTTAGCACTAATTCCACATGCCGGAACTTGAGTGTATTCATCTAAAATAATCCCTTCTTGATTTGTATTAGATTCATTAATATATTTGTAGATTCCACATGCCACTGGATGCTTAGATGATTTCACTAAAGAGAACAGTAACTTCTTGTCAAACTCTTCATATATATGCTCTTTTAAAACTTCTGGTTTGCCAAGAGTAAGTGTTCCTGTCTTATCTAAGACCAAAGTATCCACTTTTGCCATAGTTTCAAGCTGCGCTGCTTCTTTGAAGAGTATCCCTTTTTTTGCACCTAAACTTAGCCCAACTAAAGTTGCCACCGGTGTCGCTAAAGCCAATGCACAAGGGCAAGCAATAACTATCACTGAAATTCCTATCATCAAAGATGTCTCAAAACTATGAGGCCAAGCCCACCAAACAATAAATGTCACAAACGAGAGTGCTAAAATTGTTGTAGAAAAATGTTCTGATAATCTATTAGCCATCTGCTGTATTTTAGGTTTTTTATTGATTGCGGTTTCTAAGAGTGAAACTAGATTGGAGAGTGTTGAATGTTCAAAATCTTTCGTTGCCCTAAAATGTATATCAGCGTCAATACTAATAGTTCCACTAATAACATGTTCACCAACACTTTTATAAATGGGCTCACTCTCTCCTGTTAGATTGGACTCATCAAAAGAGCCACTTCCTTTGATAATCTCTCCATCGATTAAAACTCGCTCACCAGAGGATACAACGACAATATCATCCACAAGAACATCTGTTAATTTACAAGAGACAATTTGCCCCTCTTTTATAATATTTATTTCACTTGGGAGATGGTTACCAAGAATATCTAATGTATCTGCAACATTTTTCTTACTTAAAATTTCTAAAAATTTCCCTATGAGTACAAAGGTTATAATCATACTTACAGAATCAAAGTAAGCTTCTCCTTGCTCCAAGAGTGTAATATATATAGAATAGACATAGGTTAAAGAGGCACCTGTGGCAACCAATAAATCCATATTTACTACATGGTTTTTAAGCCCAAAATATGAACCTCTAAAAAAGACCCATCCACTATAAAAAAGAACTGGAGTTGCAAGGAACCACTCGGCAAGATTTAAAATTGTTTTAATCTCTTGTGTAATACCAGTAAAATAGCCAGCATATTGAGCAATCGCTATCCACATAATATTCATAGATGCAAAAATCGCCACTGCCATTCTTAAGTAATACTCTTTTCTCTCTTTGTTTGCATGTGCTTCTTGAAGAGTCGCATCGTATGGAAAAGCGTTATAACCAATCGCTCTAACCATATCTATTATTTCTGAAAGTTTAATAACAGAATCAGCCCAAACTATAATGGCTTTATTATTTGTATAATTTATTGTAGCTTCAATCACCCCATCCATCTTATGAAGTACTTTTTCATTTAACCACACACATGCAGAGCAGTGAATACCTTCAATAATGAGTGAAACTTCACTAAAGCCATCACTATTTACTCTGACAAACTTACTATAAAATGCCTTAGAATTAAAATTCGATGAATTCTCATACTGCTTTGTAGGTGGTGTCAAAGTGGTACTACCCGCCTTGGTATAAAAACTTTCAAGTCCTGAGTCACTTAAAAGATGAAAAACTCCTTTACAACCATTACAGCAAAAGAAATGTTCTCCATCCTCTATCATTACTGATTGAGAAAACTCTAAATTACAATGAGAGCAAGCTATATTATCTGACAAGTTCAAATTTCCCTAATGTTCTATTTTTAACTATATTCTTGGAATTTTGGACATGCCCATTCATACAAATATAGACTCCGTTTTCAGGCTTTGCATGTACAAAACCAATCGCAATTCCAAAATTTAAGCTAGCTTCTACCTTATCAATTTCAAATGGTTTCATCGCACCAGTGATTATAATTTTTCTATCATCAAAGATTTCAGATAAAAACTCAGCAGTTATATGCATAGTGTCTGTTCCATGAACTAGTATGAATGTATCTTCTTTAGATTCCATTATAATGCTTGCGATAATTTTTCTATCATTCATATCCATCTCTAAGCTATCTTTATATATCACACCTGCTAAGGCATAATCAAAGCCAACACTCTCTAATATCTGCTCAACACAATAATTATCATATGGAACTTCCAACTCTCCATTTAATGCGTTGTATCTTTTGTTAAATGTTCCACCACAATTTAAAATCAACATTTTTTTTTCCATATATTTTTTAATTTTGAAACGATGCAAGAAGCTTTAGAAGTAACAACTCTCTCTGAAGTATCAAAAAGATAGGTTTGTTTCAGACCTGCATTGAGACCTGCTTCAATATCTCGCTCTTTATCTCCAACAAGAATTGAATTACTCAAATCAATATTAAACTCATGTCTTGCTTCTAAAAGCATACCAGGATTGGGCTTTCTACAAATACAATCACCAGTTATATCAGGATGATGAGGACAATGATAAACTTTTGATATAGTGATACCATTTTTTAAAAATTCATTCACCATCCAAGTTGTTAAAATGTTAAAATCATTTTCAGTATAAAAATTTCTAACAATACCTGATTGATTTGTTATAACGACAATAAGATAACCTTGAGATTGATAATAGCGGCAAAGTTCAAAGATACCATCAATAAATTCAAAATCTTCTATTTTATAGAGATAATCTTTCTCAATATTTATAACACCATCTCTATCTAAAAAGAGAGCTTTTTGAAACGTATCTGACATTTAGTGTTGTCCAACTCCATCACCAAATATCTCTTTTTCAATTATGTCACATAGTATATGACCAATCAGGATATGAGACTCTTGAATTCTTGGCGTTGAATCAGATGGAACGATAAGAGCAATATCAGCTATTTTAGCCATTTCTCCGCCATCACGACCAACTAATGCAACCGTTGTAATACCTTTTTCTTTTGCACTGTGAAAAGCATTTATAATGTTAACAGAGTTCCCTGATGTTGAAATACCAATAAAAATATCACCACTTTGTCCCATACCTTCAAGTTGGCGAGAAAAAACTTTATCATATCCGTAATCGTTACCAATAGCAGTAAGATTGGATGTATCAGTAGTGAGTGCCAAAGATGGAATAGAGGGTCTATCAAAGCCATATCGACCGACTAACTCAGCAGCAATATGCTGAGCATCAGCAGCACTTCCCCCATTTCCTGCAAGAATCGTTTTATTCGAACCTTTATAAAGTGCAACACATTTTTTTGCCACACGTTCTATTTCAGTTAATAAAAAATCATTTTCATATATAGCTTGCTTGGTTTCATAAGATTTTTTAATTTGATCTTTGATATATTCTTTCATATTTATTCCTAATAAATTAATACAAAATAATAACATATAAATTATTTTTAAAGAGTAAAAAAGTATGCAATAGTGGCTTAAAATAAGAGATATAGAGTAGATAAGATGATTATAAAAATATGATTGATTGTAAAAAGTGAAGTAAACGATATAACTAGGCAGCGACCTACATTTCCACACCTGAAAGATGCAGTATTATCAGCGATGAGAGGCTTAGCTTCTGGG
>PETN01000035.1 GCA_002781365.1 Sulfurimonas sp. CG01_land_8_20_14_3_00_36_23 | reverse complement strand
GTGTCATTCCTTGAGTAAATATCATTTTACCCGATTGACACGGAATTATGAACGGTCCCATAGATTATGAGAACCCCAAATTTATTTGTTCATCTTAAGTATTTCTGTTGGCTCACTAAAATGGAAACCTTGTGAGTAGTCAATACCAAGCTCTCTTACTTTTTTTAGTATAGAATCATTTTCAACAAACTCTGCTATTGTCTTTATCTTCATTTTTTTAGCAAAATCAACGATTGTAGATACTACAAGCTGTGTATCTTCATCAGTGTCTATATTTTTTATCATAGAACCATCTATCTTTATGTAATCTGCTTTTAGTTTTAGTAGGTACTCAAAGTTACTATAGCCTGTACCGAAGTCATCTATGGCTATCTTGCATTTGAAAAATTTGATTTTTTCAATAAAGAGACATATTTGCTCAAAGTTCCCTATAGATTCTGATTCAACTATCTCAAATACCACTTTATGACCTATTTTATAACTCTCTAGCAGATTAAAAATATACTTTTGTATATCATCGCTTAATATATCTTCTATTGTAAGATTAATTGAGAACTCTACATCTTTATCTTTAAACATCTCAAATGACTTTCTTAGCATTACCTTCGTTATATCTTTATAATGTTTAGTCTTTTTAGATATCTCTAAAAAGAAATATGGAGAGATGAGTTTATCATCATCTTTTAATCTTACTAGACATTCATATTTTTCCCAAACATTATTATTGTTATTTACTATTGGTTGAAATACTGGGATGAACTTGTCTTGCTCAAGGGCATTTTTAATCTTTTTTGCCCATTTTATATTGTTGTTGTACTCTTCATTTAATGAGAGGTCATCACTATATACTACAATATTTTCATTCTTTCTTTTTGCAGTTTTTAAGGCCATATCGGCAGTTGTAAGAAGATTGTTTTTACTTTCAAAAGATATGGCTGTACTTAAACTTAAAAACAATTCTTCATTTTCAACTAAAATTGGTGTCATAGATATTAAAAATGATATATCTTTGATCTTTGAAAGAAAATCATCTTTTAAAATATTTTGATTAAATATTACAAACTCATCCCCTTGAAGATGGTAAACATGATACTTACTCTTAACTAAAAGCCCTAATATAAATTCCCCTAGTTTTATAATAACTTTATCACCATTTTCATGGCCATAGAAATCATTGATTTGTGAAAAACCATCAATATTTAATATTGCAAGTGCTGGATTTGTACTATTTAAAATATCATTATTTAATTTATACCTACTTCCAAGTCTCGTTAATGTATCGGTATTTGCAATATTATCGAGTCTTAGTTTCTGTTGTACCATTTTTGTTATGTCATGTCTCACAGCAATATATTCAACAATATTCTCTTTTTCATCTAAAATTGGAAGTATCGCTATATCTACCCAGTAGTCATCAAACTTTCCTTTATTTAAAAGTATCCCTTTCCATACTTTTTTAGATTTTATTGTCTCCCACAGCTCTGTAAAGACCTCTTTTTTGTTTTCAGGGTGCCTTATGATACTATGTGGTTTTCCCATTATTTCTTCTTTTGAATAGCCAGAAACCTTACAAAATGCATCATTAACATATGTTATATTTCCTTGTAAATCCGCTTTACTTACTATGTTTGATTCATTCATAGCAAGTTTGTAAGATTTTAAAAAAGCAATATTTTTCTCTAGCTCTTCTTGTTTCTTCGCAACCTCTAGCTCTGCTAACTTAAGGTCTGTAATATCTTGAACTGTTCCTAATGATTTAATCGGGTTTCCATTATCATCAAAATAACTCTCACACTTCTCTTCAACATATTTTACTCTTTCGCCTTTTATTAGAAGTCTGTGTTGAATAGTGTATTTTTCTTTAGTTTCCAGTGAGGTCAAATATGCCTTATTAACAAGTTCTCTGTCATCAGGATGTATCGCACTTAAAAAAGACTCATAGGATGCTTTAAATTTCTCTTTGTCTATTTCAAAAATGTTAAATATCTCATCAGACCAATAAAGCTCGTTTTTAGTTAAATCTAACTCCCAGTTACCGATACTAGCCAGTAGCTGCGCCGTTTTAAGCCTGCTTTCATTAATTTGTACCTCTAGAAGTTCTTTTTGACTCAATATCTCTTCACTTTTTTCCATTTTACCCATCCGTACAAATTTTATTATAACCACTCTCTTAGATGTAATAAATCATCTACTACATCTTTCACACTCAAACCAGTTTTTAAGAGGTTCTAGATTAGCTTATGACACTTCTCAGTCAGAATAGACAACTCTGTTTCTACCTAACTTTTTAGCCATATAAAGTCTTTTGTCAGCTAGTTGAAAAAAACTATCCATATTATCTTCAGCTTTTGGTATTTTGTTAACGACACCTATAGATATTGTCATATACTCACTCATACTACTACTTATATTTGCTACTTTCATCTCTGCAACTGCAACTCTAATTTTCTCTGCGAATTTTACAGCATCTTCTTCAGTTTGGTTGGAGGTTAAAATACAAAACTCTTCGCCACCAATTCGAAATGCCAAATCATCTGGACGACGGCAATATTTCTTTAAACAATCCCCTAATTTTTTTAGTGCATCATCACCTACTAAGTGTCCATAAGTGTCATTTATACTTTTAAAAAAGTCTATATCAATCATGAAAAAAACTAATGTTACTTTATCTCGAATAGCTTTTCTCATTCTTCTTTGGAATATATCTTCCAAATGTCTTCTGTTGAAAAGACCAGTTAAAACATCGGTAGTAATAAGTATTTTCAACTCTTTATTTGCTTGGTCAAGCAGTTTTTCCGCTTTCTTTCTCGCCTCAATCTCTTTCATTAAAACAATTGTCCGAGAAGATATCTCATGATACATACTCAGTAAAGCGTCCAAAAGTGTTCTCTCTAAATTATTTACATTTTCATCTGCTTTTACTTTTGCTTCAGCAATAGCTTTTCCAGCTTTCATGTACTCTATTATTAATACTAAATGTTTATCCGAATGAATAATATGGTTTATGAGCCATTTAAGCAAGAAAAAGACAATTTTCTCAACAGCAGTTGAGAATGGTTCATCTTTGGCTTCTTCTTGTAATTTAGCTACTGATGCGAAAAAAGAACTATGGACTTTTTTATGAGAGTTTAATAGTGAAGTATCCAAAAGGTACTCTTCAAATATTTTTTCTTCATCGATAAAGTGTTGATTTGCATAATCTGCCAACTCAGAAAAAGCCATTTTTAATTCAATCTCATTATCAGAAATTAATCGATGTGCAAGCCTATTAAGTAAGGCTACCAGCATTTTATGTTGTTCGTCAATTTTTTTATTGCCAGTTTCGAGATGATGGTTCCATGGAAATATTTCAAGAAAACTTATCGTATCACTCATTCTTCCTCTTTATAGTAAATTCACGCAACTAATCTATTGAGTATACACACTTTTGAGTTAATAAAAATCGCTCTACTGGCGGATGTGTTGTATTTAAGTTAGAATAAAAGAGAAAGAACCTCCTAGTAACAGATTTGAGCAAACTTCAAACTATCTTTATTTATTTTTTGGCATCACGATAACAAAATAGTCGCCATCGACTTCATGTTTTATTTTTGACTCATCCACATTTTTTGGAATAGCATAGATTTCAGAGAAGTATCTTGAACTCACGTAATAACTGCTATTGGTTTTTTCTTCACTTTTTAGATTCATCTCTATGGAAAGAAAATGATCTTTAATCGTAAAACTTACCTTATTAGCTTCTGCACCATTTAACTTGATTCTATAGATATAACTCTCTTTACTCTCCTCATATAACTTTTTCTCTTCATATAGTTTTGGATTTTTTGCTTTTTCAGCAAGCAAAAATTTGTTTCTCTCCTCTAAGAGTTGAACCTTATCTTTATACTCTTTGATAAGTTGATGATTGTGTTTTAACTCATCATTTAAATTTAAAGTAAATCCACCAAATGCATACATAGATGCACTAAGAGTTAGGGATGCGACCAGAGATAACATTAACTTTTTGTGTGACATTTTTAATCCTTTAAAATTTATTCCACGAGGGTAAATACAATTATAAAATCAAAAATTAAATAAATTTTTAACAGTGAGTTTTTTTATATGGATAGTTTATCAAGTAGCTTTTGAAAGTTTTTTATATGAATATTTTTTCTTGATATTTCTATAATGCCATCTTTTTTAAGCCTTTGTAAACTTCTATTTACAACTTTTCTTACGGAGCCAACCATAGAAGCTAAATCTTCATGGGCTAAGTTATTAATGACTTTAAGTTTTGAGGTTCCATTTACTGTTTCAGTAAAACGAGCAAATAGCTGAAGTACTCTTTGATAAACATCATAAAAAGAGAGGCTTATAGCTAACTCTTCCATTGTTTTAAGTTGTGAAGCAATATATGCATAAAAATATTGACGAAATTTTTCATCTTGTAAAATCATATTTTTCACATCATCTAAAGAAATCTGTACTAAATGGGTATCTTCAAGTACTTCCGATATATATTGGTTTGGTTGGCCATCAAGCAGAGAAACGACATCAAACATATCACCATAAGACAAGGGACTGTAAATAATTCTGTGTCAATTTGGTAAAATTAACACACAGAAGGAAATACAGATGAAAATAGAAATAGACGTTGCGGATTTT
>PETN01000081.1 GCA_002781365.1 Sulfurimonas sp. CG01_land_8_20_14_3_00_36_23 | reverse complement strand
CCACATGCCAAACATTTCCACATGCCAAACATTTCCACATGCCAAACATTTCCACATGCCAAACATTTCCACATGCCAAACATTTCCACATTTTAGACGGGCGTTAAAAGGGAAGTGAACTGCTTCACTTTCCTTAGCCCTATCTCCGCTGAATCTTTTTTCGTATATGCTTCAGCATAGAAAAAGATGGTTATCTGGCTACACTAATTAGGACAAAGAATATAAACTATTCTTAGTTGAAACAATGCAACCGATGCTTTGAATATATTTAGTAAGTGGGAAAAAAAGTGAGGGAAGGGTGGCTATTTTAGTAAGAGGGAAAACTTACTAAAACAGCGAGATGAAGAAAAATTGTTAATATAAATTTGTTAAGTTTTTTAAGCGTTTAATAGAAAAAGCATGACGGTTCCAGTTGCGATTAAAGTTGCTTGCAATGCCAATACTGCCAAGATAATCTTTGTTGATATACTTTTCATTTTAAATCCTTTTTTATACGTTCACTAAAGAAGCTACTATAAAACTTCCAGTTGCTAAAAGAGACACTTTAAACATTACTACTGCTACTATGATTTTTGATGTTGATTTGCTCATTTTTAAATCCTTTGTTTGTTTTGATAGCTGAATTTTAATCTATCAAAATGAAGAACTTATGAAGATAACTCTTTTTTTTTAAATTTGTAGTTTGTATGGATATTGATATGTCCATGCTCTGCTTTAAAGCATGAAACAACTTCACGATATAAAATCTGTGCTAGACTTGCTCTAATCAGAATAGCTATATGCCAAATACCATAGGTCTAATCTATAGGCTCAAAATACTCTTTCTCAGCTCCGCAATTTGGGCATTTCCAATCATTAGGCAAATCTTCAAAAGCAGTTCCCGGGGGTATGCCATTTTTCTCATCCCCAACTTCTGGATCATACACGTAACCGCAAAATGCACATTTATATTTTCCCATTTTGTATCCTTTATTTAGTAGAGTGTAAAAACTATCTAAATTAAATTTTAGACTCTACAATGGTAACACAAAGAAGTGAAAACTAAATGTGCTAATTAAAAGCCAGTACAATGCCGCCTATAACGATGAGACCCATTCTTGAATATTTGTCTTGTGATGGTTTTGGGCGAAATTGGTTTAATGTTTTTGTGAAGTACTCTGCAATGTCTAAAAATACTATCCATACTTGAGCTGCTAAAGATGTAACAAACAGCATAAAAAGGAGCAGTTTAAGTAACTCTAATGTTGCGTCTATTGTGGGCAAATGGACTCCTTGAAATATTACAATATAGTATCATAAATTAAGTAGAATAAATGTGAGATATAGGATCTTAAAAATAAATTAGCCAAAAGTAAGATAAAGATTTTCACTTAATTTCACTTTTTATAATGCAAAAAATAATTGTTATGCTAACATGAAAAAAAAGGAATTATGTATATGACATTTTCAAAAACAAATAAAAAAGAGTCATGCCAGCATGATGAGTACTGTGATTTTTCAGAGACGCTTTGTGAAACAACTGATTTAGCAGAACATTGTCAGATGAGAGATTCGGACATTGATGAAATGCCTCTTTTGAAAAAAGTTAAAGAGCGTGTGGAGAGAGACAAAGAGCGTAACAAGAAATAAAGTTTATTTTCTATTCTCAATACATCGTATGCGTTTGTTGATTCCAAATATCAAAAAGTTTAGCATTTTCTTTGTGGTCGATTTGTTGTAAATCTAAACTTTTTGCATCTCCTTTTAGCATCTCATAAAAGCGTGCATCATCAAACCCACCTCTGGCAGCATCCTCTTTTGTAGCACCAAAATAGACATGCCCAATCCTCGCCCACATAATCGCTCCCAAACACATAGGACATGGCATGCAAGTTGTGTAAAGTGTGCAACCTGAGAGGTCAAAACTATTTAACTTTTTGCTTGCTATTCGGATAGCATTTATTTCGGCATGCGCTGTTGGGTCTTTGCAGAGCAGAACTTCATTATGTGCAGATGAAATAATCTCACCGTTTTTTATGATAACCGCACCAAAAGGACCGCCCTCATTTGCCGACATTCCACTTATTGCCTCATCGTAGGCAATTTCCATCCATTTGTTCATAAAAACTCATTTTATTTTATTCTATTGCAATAGCTATTAAACATAATTGAAATGTTTAACATATAAGGTAATACAATAGTAATATAAACAAGTATAATCGTTTACCAACTATGGAGGGTTCAAAATATGTGGTTATTAACAAGTTGTGACTTGACGTTTGATATTTCTGTGGAGACACCGTTTGTATTGATGATGCGACCTCACAGTGATGCAAATCAATGGATAGCATTTGAGAAGTATGAGATTGTGCCAAGTGTACCAGTTTTTGAATTTACGGACATCTATGGGAACCTATGTCAAAGACTGATGGCTCCCGTAGGAAAATTTTCTATCCATACTGCAACAAAAGTGAAAACAACAGATGTGATAGAAGAAGTCTCTGGAGTGCCTTTTATAGAAATCCAAAATCTACCTGAGAATGTACTTATATACCTTTTGCCCAGTCGTTACTGCGAAGCAGATAGATTTAGTAATATGGCACAAGAGATTACAGAGGGGAGACTTTTAGGGTATGACCAAGTAGTCGCCATAAAAGAGTGGCTACGAGAAAATATAAGTTTTGAACCAAATGATAGCAGTAGCATTGTATCTGCTATAGAGGTCAATGCACGGAAATATGGAGTATGCAGAGACCTTTCACATCTGGCGATTGCACTCTGTCGAAGTCTCAGTATTCCAGCTCGAATGGTCGTTGGATATTGCTATGGTTTAGTACCTATGGATTTACATGCTTGGTTTGAAGTTTATGTTGGAAACCGCTGGTATACATTTGATGCCACGCAAGCTCAACTCAGAGGTGGCTATGTAACCATTGGTTATGGGCGTGATGCGGCGGATGTAGCAGTGTATAATCAGTTTGGACCAGCTCTTTACCCTAGCTCACAAAAAATAGAGGTAGAGTTGATTGAGGAATAAATTAGTCTTTTCTTTTATAAGGCTTCACATAAGTATATAAGTTCATTAGAATTAACCCAAAAAATTGAAACTTGAAAAGTTTAGAACTTAAAAGAGGCAGAGAAGCATCTAAGAAGCATTACGCTAAAATAAGAGAAAAAAAGAGAACAGATGCAAAAATTTATTTCAGATATCCAAACTACTATTATAGGAACACTCGACAAGGAGGGGCTTCCTTTTTCTTCCTATGCTCCTTACATTTATGATAACAACCGCTTTTATATCTACATCTCAAATATCGCAACACATACAAAAAATATAGAGGCAAATCCACATGCTTCCCTCTTATTTATTGAAGATGAGAGTAGAAGTGAAAATCTTTTTGCGAGAAAGCGAATATCTCTGCAATGCACTTCTGTGCAAATCCCTAGAAAGAGTGCGCGCTTTAAAGCAGTAATGAAGCTATTTGAGAGAAAGTTTGATAGTTCTATGATTGCGATGCTTCAAAAAATGACGGACTTTAATCTCTTTGAGTTAGAGGTAAAAGCAGGGGAAGCAACCTTTGGTTTTGGGAAGGCGTATCTTATCGGCGGAGAAGATATGAATGAACTAGTTTCACGACATGGTGGTGGGCATCAACAAGAGGAATAGAACTCTTCCATACAGAAATATTTTGAAGTCTGTTAGAATATGCGCACAAAAATGGAGGGTATTAAAATATGCATAATTTTAAAATATATGACTTACTGCCAAATGGAGTAATTGTATTTAAAAATAAAACTATACTCTATATGAATAAACATATTTTAGACATTATGAACTTGACTGATTTAGCTCAAGAAAATGCAATAGAAATTATGGCAGAGACGCTCAATATAAGGAGTGTAGATGGGCTGTTTTCATTCTTTAGTGCAAATGAATATTTTAGACATAATGAAAAAGTCATACAGATAGCACAAAACAGTTATGACGACCTTGAACTCTTCTCTTTTATGCGTATCAATCACTCACTCATCTTAGAACCTAAAACGATTGAAGCAACAGAGAGTCAAAAAAAAGTTTTAGCAGTGAATATTGATGCAAAAGTTGCAAGCTTTTTTCAACTCAACAACATACGAAAAATCAAAGTTCTCACTCTATACAAAGGCCTACCCCTAAAAAACTTTGGCAAAATTATAAAGGTTACGCATGCGTTTATAGATGTAGAAGTAGATAATAAACATATGATATCCTTACTTGAAAGTAAGAGTGTTCTCCTCATAAGCAACGAAAAAGATGGTTCTTCTGTTCTAAAAGGAGAAGTGATTAGTCATGAGAATAATATATTTAGAATTAAAAACTTTTTTGTCTCAAAAGAGGAGATGCATCAAAGAGAAGAGATAAGAGTTAAACCAAATAAGCAACTCTCCATTAATGTCCAAAGCAGGGAATTTAAAGTATATGATATTTCAATAAAAGGAATAAGTATTGCCATAGAGAGTGAGGAAGATGAAACTTTTTTAAAAAATAAACAATCTATATATCTCCTTCTTAAAAATGAAACCTTAACTCTGGAGGTAGAATACCTAAAGAGCATATTTGTTGAGGAGCGTTTAGTGAAACTTATATTTTTAATAATTCCTGATGCGTATGGCACATCCATTATTCAGCACTATATTACTAGCAGACAACAAGAAATTATCAGAGAGATTCATCAATATTTAAGGGACTGTAAATAATTCTGTGTCAATTTGGTAAAATTAACACACAGAAGGAAATACAGATGAAAATAGAAATAGACGTTGCGGATTTTGCAGAA
>PETN01000048.1 GCA_002781365.1 Sulfurimonas sp. CG01_land_8_20_14_3_00_36_23 | reverse complement strand
TCATCATCTACCCCTTAAAATAATCTATGTATCTTAACTCTTTTGGAATTAGAAATTGATTTTTCTTGTGTTGTTTTCTTGGGGTATTATACAAAAAGAGGATATAAATATCTCAGTAGAAGATAAAAAGCTTACTATTTCTGGAGAAAGAAAAGTAAAAGAAGAGATAAAAGAGGAAAATTATTATAAAGTTGAAAGTAACTTCGGTTCATTCTTCCGTTCGTTTTCTCTTTCAGAAGAAGCGGATGTTGAAAATATTCATGCTGAAAGTAAGGATGGTGTCTTAGAAGTTATAGTACCAAAGCTAGAAAAAGCCTTAGTAAATAAAGTGAATAAAATCACTATTAAATAAAAGGAGGAAGTTATGGAAATGACAAAAAATGTAAAAAATATTGGTTCTGAAATAGAACAAGGTGTAAAAGTCGTTGGTAAAAAAGTATCTGAAGCTTTTGATAATTTGGCAAGTCATCTCCCCTTTGCAAATTTAGCAAAAAAGGAGAATGCTGCTTTTCATATTGAAGTTGATTTGCCAGGTGTTACAAAAGAGGATATTGACCTTAGAGTGGAAGATGATATCTTGGTTGTAAGTGCAGTGCGTTACTATAAAAATGAACTTAATAATGACAGTTATTATATTTGTGAAAGCTCTTTTGGAAAAGTTGAGAGACGTTTTACGCTTCCTGAAAATATTGATACTCAAAATGTTAGTGCTAGTTTTAATGATGGTCGTTTGGAAATAGAATTACAAAAAACAAAAAAAGCCCAGCCAAAAAGTATTGCTATAAAATAGAAAAAGAGATAGTAGTGTTATTCAAAAAAAGTAACTAAAACTTTACTCTCCATAGTGTATAATTTATGCTATGGAAACTGTAAAAAACTCTCAGCAACTTGTACTTCAAGAGATAGGAAATACTCCCCTCGTTCTAAAAAATAAAAAAGATTTATATTTTAAAAAAGGGGAAGACCCCCTCTCAAGTGCTAATACACTTGAATATTTTTATTTTGTCATGAGTGGAAAAATAAAAATATATGATGTCGCCCTTGAAACTTCCAAAGAGCAAACTTTGTATATTTTGTCTTAGGGAGTGTAATAAATTCTGTGTCAACACCTAATTTCTCTTAAAATTGTATCATAAAAATGCTAGCCAATGGCATTT
>PETN01000095.1 GCA_002781365.1 Sulfurimonas sp. CG01_land_8_20_14_3_00_36_23 | reverse complement strand
TTAGGTAAATTAAGTCCTGTTGAATATTTAGATAAGTACAATCAGGAGAAGAATTGTTCCGTTTAAACTGGTTCTAGTTTAGGGGAGGCTTACACAGGTATTAGTTTGTTATTAATTCTAGTAGGTTGTTCGGATCAAAATTATGTAGATAAGGTGAAAATAGGTGGTGGGGTCAGTGACCAAAAGAATATTAGTGCAAAAGCTGGAACTAATATAAGTTCACAAGTTGCAGTGTATACAACTAGTAAGATTGATGATAGTGGAACATTATTATTAGGTGGTAAAGGTGGATTAAAGGTAGCATTATCAAATAATACTAATTCATCTTTAAAAAGCAAGGCTCCCGTCATAGGGTTTCAGGTTCCATTATTTACTTTAGAACATGGAATTAATAAATCTCCTAGTGCTGTTGAGAATAATAACTCTGAGATAAGTACTGACATAAAAATATATAGTATATATAATTATGACAAATCTATATATGTTGGAGGGAATTTCACTTATGTCAATGGTGTAGAAAAACACAATATAGTTAAGTTAACGAAAAATGGATTAATAGATAATACTTTTACGGGGAATGTGCAAGGTACAGTATATGATATAAATAGCTTACAAGGTAGTTTATTTATTTTGGGACATTTTGGTGCGTATAATGGTGCACTTGCTCATAGTATAGTAAAGATTGATACAAATGGTGTCTTAGATAAGTCATTTGCTCCATTTGAAAACTATTTGATTGCGAAACTTAATGATATGATAGTACTACCAAATAATAAAATAATGCTTGGTGGAACTTTTTTAAAAAGTACTGAAAATACTGATGAAAATAGTAGTGTTTTAGAAGTCATAGAAAATACATCTACAATAATTGTTCTAGATTCTAATGGAACGATTGATGAGCAACTAACTAAAAAGTATGCTGATATCAAGAATGAAGTGTTTGCGTTAGATTTAATTGGAGATGTACTTTACATTGGAGGAGATTTTCATTTTATAAAGAACAATAAATATTATAATAACGTTGTTTCATTTGATATAAATGGAAATTTTATAGAATCATTTCAAATTGCTAAAATCGGTGGTTCTGGGGAGTGTAATAAATTCTGTGTCAACACCTAATTTCTCTTAAAATTGTATCATAAAAATGCTAGCCAATGGCATTTTACAGACCT
>PETN01000091.1 GCA_002781365.1 Sulfurimonas sp. CG01_land_8_20_14_3_00_36_23 | reverse complement strand
TAAGATTTAAAAAAAGTTGTCTTGACTTTTTGGGGTAGCATATATTTCCCTTTTTTTGAACTGTTCAGAAAAACTTAACAGTTGAATTTTTATCCAACCTGTAACATTTTTCCAATAAGTGCAGATGAGTATCTATAATCTGATCTATTCATTTTAACACTTATATTTGGATGTGTAAAAAATTCTGAACTCATGCAGACCCTTCATCATACAGTATCTCTTGTTCCACTACTGTGTTGTATTTTTGTATAAGTTCGATTATTGGCATGACATCTTGCGAGTAAACATTTTTCATTCTTGCTCTTTGTTTTTTATACAGCTCGACATTATTATATGCTTTGTCTGAAAAATATTGTTCTATATCTTTTGGAATATGTAGCGCTTTACTCTCACATTCAAAACTTTCATAAATGTTCATACTCTCAATGTCTAAATCTATAAAAAAATGAACTTTTTTTGTTTTTAAAAATGTTCTTGTAAGTGTGTTTGCATATCCAGCCAAATATATGAAATAATCTTCATCAAAATACTCTGCGAATTTATCAATATTTAAAAAAGTTTCCCCATTTTCTATAGCTACAAATTTATCTATCATACTTAGTTCATGCAAATCCCCACTTTGATAAAGTTTTGCAATTTCCCCTCTTTTTTTGATTACAACCACATTGTCAAAAACTCTTACAAAATTAGACTTTGAATCTCCACTAAATTTAATATTATCACTTCTACATGTAGCATTTAAAATATTATGAATATCTTCAAAGCTTTCTACAGTTACTTGTTGTGTTTGAGATAAAAAGCCAAAAAACAACTCCCTATTTTTTATAACAGCTTTTTCTCTTCGCTTGGCATGTAAAAAATAGAGCTCGTTTTCATTTTGATATTTTGAAGCCAATTCTCCTAAATCTTTTATTTTACTAGATACTGGGTTGTCATCTTCAAATAAAAGAGCTTGTTTGAGGATTGTTTTATTCATTATAGTTCTTCATCAATATCTAAAATAAAACACCGACTCTATCAATATGTTCTTTAAGCTCATCACTTTTCAGCTCACTATAAACAGACAAGTCAAAGGTATACGGAAGGAGTAAATCATCAAGTTCCAGCTCTATCTTTTGCAAAAGTGACAGTTCTATATCATCTGCGAATAAGGACAAATCTATATCTGAGCCATCTCTAAAATTACCCTTTGCTCTTGAACCGTAAAGTACAACTTTTTTTATTTGGGGATACTTAGCAAATACAGATTTTATTTTAGCAATAACATCTTCGCTTAATCCATATTTCATGAGTTATTAAGCTCTTCTTGTTTTAAACTTTCAAGTTTTTCTTCGAGTTTTTCAAACTCAAAAATATAGCTTCCTAAAATCACATCCACTATCTTTTCTACAGTTTCCTCATCGTAGGTATGCGATGTTAAGTTTCTGCTTTTAACCATACTCATCCACGTTTCACCATCAGAGATAATTCCATTTGCAAAAGCTTGTCTTGAGGCATCTTTTGAGCCGTAAATCTCTTCTGTACTGCCGCGATATTGCAAGAAATCTTTGAGTGTTTTCCAAGCTAACTCATGCGTGTATTCAAATGATTGAATCAAACCCTGCTTTTCAAGTGGTGTAAGTTCTCTTTGGTGTGAAAGTTGCACAGCATCGCGCAACTGAATTAAGGCTTTTTTATAATTTGAAAATCGCTGATGCCATCTTATATCTTGAGTCATTTTTTCCTCATTATGCTAGTTTTCATAACTTATTATATCTTGACTTACATACATTCTCTGAATCCTAAGAGAGAATATCCACATGCTCATTACTCTCCAAAGCTGTGATAATCTTCGTATCTACTCTTATGGCGGAGTCTATGAGGACGTTGTGAAGTTTAGAGATGATGGTTATAATCAGAGGGCGATTTCCTGGGTTTTGTCTTACAACCCTGTATAACTCCTCTAAAGCTTTCATGTTTGTATCGAGTTTTATCGCCAGATTTAGAGGTTCTGGTGGTGCTTCTCTTACCTCTTTTTTAACCTTTTTTGTCTCTTTGATTGCATCTTTGAGGGTCATTATCTTTGTGACTGAGATTCTTGTAAACATCTCTGTATGCGTTACTTTTACTTTAAAGGCTACGGGTTCTTCAAGATTCATATCTGCGAGTTGTTCAAGCTTGTCGGCAAAGAGCATTATCTCTATATTTCCATGAAAGTCCATAAGGCTGACGATGCCAAACTGGTTTCCTTTTTTGGAGGTCTTCTTCTGTATCTCTTCGACTTTCCCTATAAAAATCGCACTTGAGCCATCTTTGATGTTTTCCAACTCTGAGGAGAGCGTGTAGTTGAGTTCATCCATAGAAGCTCTGTACTCATCCAGAGGATGCCCCGAGACATAAAAACCTAAAGTCTCTTTCTCAAACTCCAAAATCTCTTTGAGCGTGTACTCATCTGAGTTTCTAAGCTCTAACTTCACAGTCGTAATATCTGTATCATCGCCAAAGAGGCTTCCGACTGCTTTTTTCTTTGCATCACTCGCTTTTTTTGCAGTCTCTACTATAAGCTCTATCTGGTCTAAGAGTGCTTTTCTTGAGAAGCCAAATCTATCAAAACCACCCGACTTTATACTTGACTCCACAAAACGCTTATTGACTTTTGAGGGGTCTATTCGGTTGACAAAATTTTCAATCGAAGTAAACTCACCATCTTCTTCTCTTGTCTGAATAATCGACTCAACAGCCGCCTCACCCACTCCCTTAATCGCACCCAAACCAAAAAGAATAATATCTTTTTCATCTTTAGTGATGGCAGAAAACTCAAGGTAAGAGTCATTCACATCAGGAGGAGAGAGTTCGATTCCCATACGTTTGACTTCATCAATGTAGCGAACAACTTTGTCCGTATTGTCCTTGTCCGAAGTTAAAAGTGCCGCCATAAACTCATTTGGATAGTAAGTTTTGAGCCAAGCAGTTTGAAAAGTTACCATCGCATACGCCGCAGAGTGCGACTTGTTAAAACCGTATCCTGCAAACTTCTCTATCAGGTCAAAGAGTTTAGAGGCTTTATCGTAGTCGAGTCCCTGTTTTTGCGCACCAAGAGAGAACTCTTTGTTATACTTGAGCATCTCCTCCACTTTTTTCTTACCCATGGCACGACGCACGATGTCCGCACCACCAAGACTCATCCCACCGATAGTCTGAACAATCTGCATAACCTGCTCTTGGTAAACGATGACCCCATAAGTAGGTTTTAAAATATCCTCTAAAGCAGAAAAAACATAGGTAATCGCTTGACGACCATGTTTACGCTCGATAAAGTCATCAAGCATCCCCGACTCCATCGGACCTGGGCGATAAAGTGCCAAGACCGCGATAAGATCCTCAAAGTTTGAAGGCTTCAAGCGTTTGTTCAAATCCTGCATACCTGAGGACTCTATCTGGAACATTCCGACAGTCTCACCCGTTTGAATAACATCATAAACTTTTTTATCATTCTCATCTATGAGGTGCCAATGGATATCTTTGTCATATCTTCTTTTTATCAGTTTTATCGCATTGTCAATAACATCGAGCGTTTTGAGTCCCAAGAAGTCAAACTTGATAAGATCAACATCTTCGAGGAAGTTGAGTGAGTATTGTGTTACAAATGTTGTCTCACCTGAGGGCTTGTAGATAGGAGTTTTTTTCCAAAGCTCCTCGTTTGAGATAACAACACCCGCAGCATGCATTCCTGAGTTTCGCTTAAGTCCTTCAAGTTTTTTTGCAAACTCCCAAACTCTTGCAGAGTTGGGGTCACTCGCTATAAGCTCTTGGAGTTTTGGCTCTTTTTGAAAAGCACCCTCTTTAAACTCACCCCCTTTTGTCTTTCCATTGAGGGTGATTCCAAGCTCATCTGGCACAAGTTTTGCCATTTTGTCTGCCTGAGAGAGAGGCATATCTAAAACTCTGGCAACATCACGGATAACCCCTTTTGCAAGAAGTGAACCAAAAGTGATGATTTGCGCCACCTGATTGCGTCCATATTTTTGCACAACATAGTCTATAACTTCGCCGCGTCTCGCTTGCATAAAGTCCATATCAATATCGGGCATACTTACACGTTCAGGATTTAAAAATCGCTCAAAAAGTAGGTCATACTTCATAGGGTCGATATCGGTAATATCAAGCGAATACGCAACCAAACTTCCAGCCGCAGAACCACGTCCAGGACCAACAGCTACACCGATTCTTTTTGCCTCTTTGACAAAGTCCCAAACGATCATCATATAGCCTGGAAATTTCATGGAGTTGATGACATTCATCTCAAACTCAAGTCGCTCTTTGTACTCTTGATGACGCTCTGGCGGTACGATTTTAAGTCTGTTTTCTAAACCCTCACGGCACTTGATGATGAAATACTCTGCATCATTTTTATCCGCCGCGCTGAACCACTTCTTTTTCTCCTCTTCACTTGCATCTTTACCTAAAGGTGCATCATCAGCATAGTCGATGTTGAGACCCTCAGCAGTTGCATACTCTCGTGTAAATTTAAAATTTGGAGGTGTTGGAGTTTTGACTATAGGTGCATACTCTTCACACTTATCCACTATCTCCTGCGTATGTGCCAAAGCTTCAGGAATATCTGCAAAAAGACGCGCCATTTGCTCTGGACTTTTGATATAGAACTCATGCACGGAGTGACGCATACGGTTAGGGTCATCGTAGAGTTTATTCATCCCGATACACATAAATGCTTCATGGTACTGCGCATCATCTGGGTAGGTGTAGTGCGTGTCATTGGTTGCGACAATTTTGATGCCTGTCTCTTGGGAGATTTTTAAAATCTGCTCATCAATATTTAACTGATCACCAATCCCATGACGCATAAGTTCAAGGTAAAAATCATCACCAAATATCTCCTTGTACTCCAATGCCACACTCTTTGCAGCCTCATACCCTAAAGCACCATTTTTAAGATTTCGCTCACTAAGGTTGAGATGCCAGTTTACCTCACCTTGCAAACATGCAGAGGAGCAGATAAGTCCCTCAGAGTGGTCGCGAAGCTCTTGTTTGTTGATACGTGGAAAGTAGTAAAAACCATCGATGAAAGCTTTGGATGAGAGGTACATAAGGTTCTCATAACCCTTTTTATTTTTGGCATAGAGACAGATGTGAAATCTTTGCTTTGTCGTTTTATCATCAAGCGTAGCACCGTTGTGGATATACCCTTCCATCCCAATGATAGGCTTGAGTCCTGCCTCTTTCATCTGCTTGTAAAAATCAATGGCACCAAACATATTTCCATGGTCAGTCATCGCTACAGAGGTCATCCCAAGCTCTTTTACACGGCTTACAAGAGTACTTAATTTATTTGCACCATCAAGGAGTGAGTATTCTGTATGAAGATGTAAATGTGTAAATGGCTGTGCGCTCATGAGGTACCTTTGGAGATTTGATTTATAAGAGTATTATTATAGTCAAAACGACTTAATATCAACAAAAAGAGCCTTGACACTTCGATATATAAAACAATATACTACGCTATAAAAATAGCAGAACAAAATGCAAGGCTGCTAGAGAGTAAATTGCACTCTAATTTGTAGTGTAAACTATCTATTTTTCAAGGATATCGCCTTTAATGAACCAGATAAAAGCAACGATTACAGATATAAAAAAGTATCAAAATGTATCTGCTTTGAGCTTTGATTCACTCGGATTTAAGATGAGTATGGTTGCCTTGGAACTCAATGAAAAGCTTTAAATAGGTTCAGAAGTAACCATCAAAGCCAAAGCGACAGATATTTCTCTAGCAAAAGAGATAGAGACGCAAATATCTATCTCCAACCAGCTCCAAGGCGAGATTTATGAGATGGACAGCGGAGAGATTCTTTGCAGTGTGAGAATCAAACTCCAAGATACAATCTTAGAGAGTATCATCACACAAAGCTCCGCTTTAAAGATGGATATAAAAGTGGGCGATACAATCATCGCGCTCATAAAAGCAAGCGATGTCTCGATAACATCATTTGAAAACGGAGAAGAGAAGCTATGAGTGCCTTAGATTTTGAACCGTTTTTGCTCTCTTTTAAGTTGGCAGGACTCACTACGCTCATACTCTTTTTTATCGCCATTCCGCTGAGTTGGTGTCTGAGTCAAACAAAAAGAAAAGTGAAGCCTTTCATCGAGGCTATTGTCTCTCTCCCTATCGTTTTGCTACCTTCGGTTTTGGGGTTTTATATCCTTTTTACACTTTCGCATAACTCGCCTATCGGTGTTTTTATGCAAGAGACTTTTGGCATAAAGATGGTTTTTAACTTTACAGGACTTGTCATCGCTAGCTGTTTTTACTCTTTTCCTTTTATGGTACGTGTACAAAAAGAGCTTCATGGAAGTGAAGCACAGATGCATTAAGATGTAAATATAAACATAAAAAAAGGTGAGTTTCTAGCCATCGCGGGACCAAGCGGAAGTGGAAAAACAACGCTTTTGAGAATTTTAGCAGGATTAGAGAGTGCAAGCGGCGAGATAGATGTGTTCGATGAGACATGGCTAGGCTCCAAAGTGAACAAAGCTCCAAACCAAAGAGGCATAGGCTTTTTGTTTCAAGACTATGCACTTTTTCCAAACATGAGTGTAGAGAAAAATCTGCTCTATGTAAGCAACAACCCTGAGTTGGCGCGCTCTTTACTTGAACTCACAGAGCTTGGTGAACTCAAAAACCGCTATCCTGAAACACTCAGTGGTGGGCAAAAACAGCGTGTTGCACTCTGTCGTGCACTCATGAGTAAACCAAAACTTTTACTCATGGATGAACCACTCTCAGCACTCGACCCACTCATGCGTGCCAAGCTTCAACAAGACATCTTAACTCTCCATAAAAAGTTTGATATGACTACTATCATGGTGAGCCATGACCCAAGTGAAATCTACCGTCTCGCTTCGCGTGTTCTTCTTCTAAAAAATGGAAAAATCATCAAAGACGCAACTCCAAAAGAGGTACTTTTACAAACCAAAGGAAGCCAGAAGTTCAGCTTTGAGGGAGAGATTTTAGAGATCATAAAAGCAGATGTAATTTTCTTAGCCGTTGTAGCCATAGGGCAACAGATTGTAGAGATTGTTTTAGATTCGCAAGAAGCAACACTCTCTGCGATTTAAATCTTTGGCATGTGGAAATTTCCACATGCCAAAACAGTAGCTATTTTACTTTTTCTCAATACTCACACGCAACACTATCTCGTTCTTAGTTGTAAACAACTTGATTTCTTCCTTGCTCTTTTGCTACGTAGAGAGCTTTATCGGCTCTTGCAATCATTGTATCTATGCAGTCATTATCTATGAAGAGTGTTACTCCAAAACTTGCCGTTTTTGTTTTGACAAGATTAAAAATATGGTTTTCTATTGCAGCTCTTAAAGTTTCTGCCAACTTTTTTATGCCCTCTTCATCTGCTTTTGGAACTATGATAAGGAACTCTTCTCCACCCCATCTTCCTACTATATCAGTTTGGCGTGTGTTCTCTTTTAAAATTTTTGCTAAATCGATTAACACATCATCCCCAACTAGATGACCGTATGTATCATTTACACTTTTAAAATAATCAATATCAAGAAGAATGACTCCAAACGAGTACTCAAATCTATCAGCACGATTTATCTCACTTAACAATTCCCAATCGAGTTTATGTCTGTTATATAGCCCTGTTAAGCTATCAGTTATATGTAAAGTTTCCAACTCCTCATTTTTTTCTTCTAGCGTACCAATGAGTTCCACAATTGAGACTCTTGCCAACTCTAGACTTTGACCTAAAATATTTAGCTCATCTTTTCCATCCCATTGGAATTTATTTTCTAACCTATTTTTTCTAAAATCTTTTGATTGACGTAGTAGTTTTTGAAGTGGCAATATTAATTTAAGATATAAAAGAGGAGACATTATGAGCATCATTACTAAAAAGGTCAAGCCAAAAACAGTTTGGAAAATCGCCTCTTTATCTTCTATATCTTGAGAAAGCTTAAAATCATTAAAGACTATTTTTACCCAGCCTATCTCTTCATTATCTTTGGTAAATACCCGCTCTTTATACTCAAATAAAGCACCTAGTTCTCTTTGTGGAATGTAAAATTCTATAAACTCCATATCATTTAAAGTATCATAAACTTCGACCTTTACAACTCTTGTGTCTGCTTTTGTTACTTCTAATGCCATACTACCGTTATTTGGAGAGTAGTAATAGATTGGATCAGACATAATAGTTGCAATATTTTTTGTAGTTTCAAAGCAGTAGTTTTGGAACTCATCATAAAGTCTCTCTTTGTATACTGTCATCGTGTACCATGAAGCTGTACCTATGGGTATAATAAGTCCCAACAGAACTCCTAGCAAGAGCGTTGCAGTTATGGAGGAGTACCATGGATGTTTCAAAAGATCTTAACCCCATTCACAACACACTCATTGGTAAAAGTATACTCTGGTAAATCTATTTTTTTTAGAATAATATCTGCTTCTAAATTTTGAAGTTCCCTTTTTAAAGCTTCATCAATGTGTGGCTCATTATATTTGTCAAACGCCAACTCAACACCCTTTTCTTGCAGTCCCATTACTTTCATCTGATCACGCCATATACCTCTGGAAGATGCCATCAACGCTCTATATGCAGCATTATCGACTCTTACCATTACGGATGTTAATATGCTGTTTGGATAGAGGTGGTTTTGATTAGTATCCACACCGATAGAAAAGATTTTGCTCTCATCAGCAGCTTTTAATGCACCTAAAGTACTTGCACCAGCTGCAGGGAAGATAACATCCGCATTCTTCTTTATCTGATTCAGTGTAATTGCATACGCTTTGTCAGGATCGGACCAGGCATGAAAATCATTGCCTATAAAATCATATAGCACATCTGCGTCTGAATCAGCATACTTTGCGCCTTTTATATATCCGCATAAATAATTTCTTAGAGCTGGCATATCTACGCCACCAATAAAGCCTATTTTTTTAGTTTTACTCTTTTTAATCGCTAAGTAACCCGCTAAAAATGAACTCTCTTGGAATGAGAATATAAAGTAGTGTGCATTTGGCATATTAAAAGTGCCGTTAAAAATTACAAATCTTGTTTGTGAATGCTTTAACATAGTTGACTTTACAAGTTCCCTTGAGGACTCTACACCGCTTAGCATAATTGGGTCATATCCTCTATCTGCATAAAGTGCAATCTTTTCATTATACTCTTTAATATTTGGTATAACTAAAATTTCTACTTTTACACCGCTTGTTTTTTCAAATTTTTTAATACCATTATATATCAACTCATTCCAAGCGCCATCCATAATATACTCAGCGTCAAAAATCATTACAGGTTTTATATCTTTTGAAAAGAGTAAGCTCGTTAGCGTAATAAAGAGTATAAATATTGTTTTTAACATCTTTTATCCTTAGAACTTGTACGTTACATTAAAATAGTGTGCCGCACCTGTTGTATCTGTCATTTTACCGTTTAGATTTTGGCCATCTTTCCACTGTGTCATGTTGTTGCAGAGTTTAAGTCCATACCCTAAAGCCCATTTTTCATCATGGAGCCAAAAACCAAAATATGATTGAAAAGAATCACCTGTTCTATATGTCTCTTCAAATGCATTTTGAGGCATTTTACTTCCAAACTCATAATCCGCATACCCCTGAAATGCTATAAACTTTTTATCCGAAAAGGAGTAAAGAGGTTTAAACCAATTGATATGTAAATCGTAACCATCAAAGCCACCTTCATTGCTTGCGCCGTAGTTTTCGTCTATATATCTAGCGTACAAATTCACACCGCTTAAGCCTAACCATGGGATGTTGATATTACTTCCAACGCCCATCCATAATACTTTAAGTCCCTTGTTCATGCTAGGTGCCGCTTCCCCATAGTAGAGGTCAAATGCAAGAAAGAGTTCATCCACAGCACCAAAGGAGAGGTCTTGTTGTAAAAGATAATCAAGGGAGATTCTTGGTTCAAAATCTGCAAAAAAATTCTCCTGAGCATGCTTGTCACTGTTTGGGTCATTCAAGACATCAAGATAATCTATATACCCGTACATATCGAGCCACTCATATCGCCCGCCAAATTCCAACTCTACATATGTATCGTTAAAAGTATATGGTCCGCCTCTTTGATCAATACCTCTGTAAAGATTGAGGTTTGCCCAAGATGAGTTGGTAATCTCCGATGGCTCTTTTGACACTAATGATGTTGTGATGAGTAGAGATGCTAAGAGCGAGTATTTGATAAAATGCAATCTGTTTTCCTTGTGTCTGCTATTTTTGCAAAGTATTCTAGCAAACAGATGGTTCCTTATTGGTTCCACATGAGAAATTATCGGTAATTATAAAAGTATAAATTCATTATAGGGAGAGATGGAATAAGAAAGATTTAAATCTTTGGCATGTGGAAATTTCCACATGCCAAAACAGTAGCTATTTTACTTTTTCTAAATACTCACACTCAACAGTGTTTACTTTGATAGTATCGCCTTCAAGAACATGGTAAGGAACTTGAACAACTGCACCTGTTTCAAGTGTAGCAGGTTTTTTGCTTCCGCTTGAAGTGTCGCCTTTGAAGTTTGGCGGTGTTTCAGTAATAACAAGTTCCATAGTCTCCGGAGCACTTACAGAGATAGCGTTTCCTTTGTAGAAGATAATATCGACATTGATACCATCTTTGAACCATTTTGAAGCGTCATCGCACTGCTCATACGAAAGACCAAGTTGCTCATACGTGTCATTATCCATAAACTGGTACTGCTCGCCATCATCATAAAGATACTGCATTGTTGTATAAGTTATTTCAGGAACTTCAAACTTATCACCCGCGTGAACAGTTTTATCCACCACTTTTCCGTTTAAAAAACTTTTTATTTTCATACGAACAAACGCCGCACCTTTGCCTGGTTTAACGTGTTGAAACTCTACCACTTTATAGGGTACGTCCCCCACAATCATACGAACATTTTTTTTAATATCACTCATGCCAACAGTTGCCATAAACACACCTTGTTTTAAATATAATTTCTGGATTTTACACTAAATTCACTTAAGCGTAGTTCTTATTTGAACTTACTGCTCCATTGAGTTTTCATAAAATCTACTCAAATTTCTGCCATCTTTTTTAGCTTTATACATAGCTGTATCTGCATGCTTGAGTATATCATCAGGGGTAACTTCTGAACTACAAAGAGCGATACCAATACTGAGCGTAACATCTAAGATATTATTTTGTATTTTAAAGGAGTCGCAAAAAGCACTGTTTACATTTTCTACAACAAGCTCGGCTTTTTGCATTGCTATCTCCCTCTCTGTCGATAAATCAGATAAGAGTAAAATAAACTCATCGCCGCCTAACCTTGCAACCATGTCCCCCTCTCGGATGGCATGTTGTAATCTTTGTGCCATATCGTAGAGAAGCTCATCTCCCACAGCGTGTCCAAAGGTATCGTTTATGTTTTTAAAGTGATCTAAATCAATAAATACTACGGCAAAGATAATGTTATGTCTTTTGAACCTAATAATCTCTTGGGACAATCTATCCATAAGTGTGTATCTATTTGGAATACCTGTCAGCGCATCATACTTTGCCTTATACTCAAACTGTTTTTCCACTTTTACTCGCTCTGTAATATCAAGTACAATTCCCAAGCCACCATTCACACTATTGTGCTCATTGAAAATAGCTGTTGTATAGATTCTTACCCACATTTTAGTGGAGCTGTAACCCGTAATGTACTCTCCCTCATAAAAGCCATTGAGATTTTCAAGTGGAGATTTGATTGTAGGTAAAATTCTCGTATCTGGCAGAGTATGCAGATCAAGACCTATCAAATAATCTAAAGGGGCTTTGAGTATGCTTGAAAGCTCATTGTTACCATCTAATATAACTAAATTTTTATCATAAGTGAAGATTCCAACAGGAGCATGTTCAATAATCGTTTTAAGATAGTTGTTTGAAAGAGTCAGCTCTTTTTGAGATGTTAAATATTTAATCTGGTTATTATGAAATACCTTCGCAGTATTAAAAAGCATTAACAAAAATAAAAAACAAAGAAAGGCTAGATAGTAATATATCTCTTCATTTATAGTAAGAAGTTTTACGATTAGAGGGATTAAAGTAATCAGTACAAAAAGTTGAATAGACTTTGGGTGTGAGGACAAAGATGCGATAGAGCCTGCACTGATTCCAGCTAACACAAACAGAAGCATTGCTTGATTCAACACATTTGAGTCATCAAATAAGATAAAGGGAGTCAAGCCCCAGATTGAAGCGCCAAAGAGAACTCCAACTGTAAAAAAATTCTCCCACTGTTTTGTAGTAAATTTCTCTGTGTTTTTTAAATAATATCTCATTAGAAGCAATCTTGAAGCAGTAACGAGAGTGGCAAAGAGCACCCACTCTCCTAAAACTGCATCAGATAAACTGCCATGTAAAAATAGGGCAACTATGACAACGTTCCCTAAAGCCGCCAAGGTTGAAAACTTTAAATATTTAAAGGCAACATCTAAGGTTTCTGGTAAAAAAGAGTTATTTTCATTCATATATATACTTTTTTTTAATTTTTTTTGTGATTTTACTTAAAGGAATCATTGTTTATTATTAAACAATTCAATTAGATATTTTAAGCAACATCGTGATTTTAAACTCTATGGACAAAAATGTTATGTATTTATATAAAGTCAATATTATTAGGATAAATATTCATCTTTTCTATAAAAAATATGCTAATATTTGTGCGAAATTCAATGAAAGGTTATTTTTAAATGTATAAGCATCTCTTATTATTCATGACTCTTTTATTTTTATTAACCTCTTGCTCCTCTGAAAAACAAGAGAAACTAGAAATCTCTACAACAACATGGATTGGCTATTCCCCTCTTTTTTATGCTAAAGAAAAAGGGTGGCTTAAGCCTCTCAATATCAAGCTCATGCATGTAAGTTCACTCAGTGAAAATATGTACCTCTATCAAGCAGGCAATGCAGACGCTTATGTAGGAACACAGTATGAGTATAATATGCTCATCAAAAAAGAGCCTTCACTTATTCCTGTAATGCTCTTTGACCGCTCCAATGGTGGGGATGTGGTTATGAGTAATCTCTCCATAGAAGAACTACAAAAAAGTACAGAGCCAATCAATGCCTATCTAGAGATGGACTCTGTAAATAGCACTCTTTTGGAAGATTTCATACAAAACTATAACTTGCATGAAAAGCAAATCAACTATATCAACCGTGACCAAACATCCATATCGACGCTCTCTAGTAGCACTGTCAAAAATGCTATCATTGTCACATATATTCCCTATGATATAGAGTTAAACAAACATGGATTTAAGAGTATTGCTTCAACAAAAGACAATTTAAATCTCTTGGTTATTGATGCCATGTTTACAACTGAAAAAACATTCTCAAAACATCAAAAACAGTTCAGTGAATTAAAAAAACTAGTTGATAGGGCTGTAGATGTACTTGAGAAAAATCCACGTGAATTTTATAAGATGGTTAAACCCTATTTGTTAGAGTTAAACTATGAAGAGTTTATTCAATCTACTCAAGATATAGAGTGGATAAACAAAAATATATCTCCAGAGTTGAAGCAACGCATGAAAGAGTCACATTTTCCTACCATAGGTTTGATTTAACATGTTACTAACTATTCAAAAATTTGCCCTCATCATGCTTTTCATCATACTTACACTTGTATCTTCTGTGTTTACAAAATATTTTTTAGATCAAAAAGAGAAGACGGCATCTGTTATTTTAAATAGTTTAAAAAATGACATGTCTGAACTGAGCTATATACTTTCTAAAAATATTACCCATAATTTAAATGCAAATACATATCGAGCAGTTTTAGATAGAACAGCCTCAAACAATGACTATATCTTAGCTATATTGATTCTAGATGACAATGATGTTTTAGTTTCAACAGACCCTCATTTTAAAACTGCTCCCTCAAGAACAGATATATTTAATGACGATACACTCACATCCCATGAAGTTTTAGACCACAAAAAAGGCATAGAGGGTAGGATAAGGTATTACGAGGGGAAAGCATTACACACATTGAGACTTATGTTTTTGTTTGACAGAAGTGAGATAAATGAACATTTCGAAGCGAGTAAAATGGATTTTGCACTCTACTTTGCATTGCTTCCGATTTTAGTGATATTTCTTTCTTGGCTTGTCGTGCGTTATTTTGTTGCTACTCCACTCGAGTTGTTACGACAGTTCGCCTACTACCACAATGTTGTTCCAAAAGCTTTTAAACTCAAAGAGCTTGAAGCCATTCGCTCCTCTATGGCACAGACATTTGCAAGACTCGACGAAGAGCAAAACGAGCTTTATGCTATGGCACGAACAGATAGCTTGAGTGGGCTTGCAAATCGTAATGCACTTAACGAATATACAGAGCGTTTAATCGCAGATGCTCTCCATACGAACAAAGAGTTTGCATTTCTTTTTTTAGATATTGACCATTTTAAGACAGTGAATGATGAACTAGGGCATCTCATAGGGGATGAACTTTTAAAAAATGTCTCTTCAAAAATTACAGCAGCTATTCCTTCGAATGATTTTGTAGCCCGTGTTGGTGGAGATGAGTTTGTTGTAGTTCTGCACCAGTACGACACACTGAGTGAACTAACAAATATCATAGATAGAATACAACAGACTATTAATGACCAATGGGTTATACAAACAAATCCTATAACTATTTCAAGCAGTATCGGGATTGCTTTTTATCCTAAGGATGGGGTTGACATCACATCTCTTATGCAACACTCAAGCATGGCGATGAGTGAAGCGAAAAAAGAGGGTCGCGCGCAGTATCACTTTTTTACAGATGCACTCAATAAACAAGTGCAAGAGACAATTGCGCTTGATAAAACGATGCGCCAAGCACTTATTAATAATGAGTATGAACTCTACTATCAACCAAAAACAGATGTAAAATCTGGCGCTATAGTTGGAGCAGAAGCCTTGATACGATGGATAAGTCCAGCCAAAGGCTTCATCCCTCCAAATGTTTTTATTCCACTTGCTGAAGAGAATGGATTTATAGTAGAACTTGGGGATTGGGTTTTAAAAGAAGCAATCAGTCAACAACTCAAATGGAAGGAGAAAGGCTTAGATATTAGTATTGCTATTAATATTGCTGCAAAACAGCTTCTTGAACCTACATTTGAGTATAAACTGACAACACTACTTCAAGAGAGTCAAGTTGATACTTCAAAGATTACTATTGAGATTACGGAGTATCTCTTTTTGGAAAACAATAAAAACAATTTACGAGTATTGAACTTTATCCATAACAAAGGTATAAAGATTGCACTAGATGATTTTGGGACAGGCTACTCTTCACTCTCATATCTCAAGAAATTTCCTATTGATATATTGAAGATTGACAAGCTGTTTATGGATGACTACCATACACCAGAAGGTGCGATATTTGTTGAAACTATTGTCAAGATGGGGCAAACCCTCAAAATGGATATCATTGCAGAGGGAGTCGAAGAGAAAGGACAAGTTGAGTATTTAAGAATCATCGACTGTGCAACCTATCAAGGATACTACTGCTCAAGACCACTCGCTGTTAAAGATTTTGAGAGCTTCCATCAAACCTATATTCCAAATTAATTTTTTTACTCTTGGCATGTGGAAATGCTCCTATTGTTTGTTCCTATCTTCAAAATGCTATAATGCCAAATCATTTAGCTATTAGGATATAAACAATTATGGAATTTACCCTAGAAACCACTTCGAAAAATGCTCGTGCTGGCACAATCAAAACTGCTCATTCTACTATACAAACACCTGTTTTTATGCCCGTAGGAACGCTTGGAAGTGTGAAGTCACTCGACATGGATGATGTCTTAAACTTACTTGGAGCGGACATTATTTTAGCAAATACTTACCACATGTACCTGCGTCCTGGAGATAAAACAGTTGCAAAAATGGGGAAACTTCACGGCTTTACAACCTACCCTAAAAGTTTTTTAACAGACAGTGGTGGTTTTCAAGCATTTAGCCTCAGCGACATCTCCAAAGCTTCAGAAAAAGGGATAGAGTTCCGCTCACACATTGACGGTTCAAAACACTTCTTTACACCTACAAAAGTTATCGATATTCAACACAATCTCGGCTCCGATATTATGATGATTTTGGATGACTTAGTGGCGCTTCCTGCAACGCAAGAGCGCATTGCTTTAAGCATCGAGAGAACAACGGCTTGGGCGAAAGAGTCCATAGAGTACTTTAGAGCCAAACAAAAAGAGGGTGTTGGAGTTGAGCAAAACATTTTCGCCATCATCCAAGGCGGAACAGACAAAGCATTTAGAACAAAGAGTGCGACAGAACTCTGCGCACTTGACTATGATGGTTTTGCCATTGGCGGTTTAAGCGTCGGTGAGCTAAACAACGAGATGTATGACACAGTTGAGCATACAACACAGTATATGCCAAAGGACAAACCGCGTTATTTAATGGGCGTCGGAACTCCTGAAGATTTGATAGAGAACATTGAACGCGGAATCGATATGTTTGACTGTGTTATGCCAACAAGAAACGCAAGAAATGGAACACTTTTTACATCTTTTGGACGTATCAACATTAAAGGTGCAAAGTTTAAAGAAGATGCCTTACCAATCGACCCTGAGTGTCAATGTCTTACGTGTAAAACCTACACAAGAGCCTACCTCAACCACCTCTTCCGTGCAGGAGAGATAAGCTACTTCAGACTTGCAACCATCCATAATCTCCACTACTACTTAAACCTGATGCGAGAGATAAGAGTCGCTATTGTTGAGGATAGATTTGCAGAATATAAAACAGAGTTTTACAGAAAAAGAAGCTAAACTCACTACAAACTCACTTTCATTTGATACTCTTTTGCTCTTATTTAAAATGTAGGATAGAGTATGAATGAACATAGACTCTTCAAAGTTGGTCAAAACCTAGTTAAGTTCGCATGGACTGTTGAAATCATAGCTGTTTTAATAGGCTTTTTAATATCTATCATAGTCTCTTATTCTGTTTTTATAGAGATGAATAAACTTGATAGAGCATTAACATTTGGTGACTACTCCTCTGTCATAGTTTCTGGTTTACCCTTTCTTCTTGTTGCAATCGTTGAGGCTACTAAGATTCCTTTAGCAACTGCTATGATGTATGCAAAGCATACAAGCTGGAGAATTCTCTTCCTCATTGGTATTGTAATGCTTGTGCTGATAACATTTGAAACAATGATTAATGGCTTTGAGCGTAATTTTGCCAACCTCACATTTGCAATTGAAAAACGTAAAAATGATGCGATGTTATTACAACACAGTATAGATAACATTGAAGAAGAAAAACGAAAAATAGATATCATAAATATTGAAAATGTAGAAAATGCTTACTTGAAAAAAATCACTATGGCAAATCAAAGCTTCAATCAGCAAGTCCAGCATCAGAGTGACTATATCAACGAACAATTAAATAGTATGGATGATAGTTTTAAGACTAAAACAGATGCAGAATTAAATGACCTCTACAATAAAGAGACAAAGATCTATGAAGCATGGGATAAAGAACGAGAGAGTACACAGCAACGCTTAAGAAGTTTATTAAACCAAAACATCAAAGGTGCAAATACAGATAAAGACAAACTTGAACAAGAAGTTCAAGAGTTAAAAAATGAGATGAAACAGAAAATGGCTGAGGCTAACTTTTTAACAAGACAAGGTGTTGAAAAAGAGTATAGAGAACTCATTGCAAAAAAAGAAAAACGTCTCTACGCCGTATCTGACTACTCTACAGGAACCAAAGCACTTGATCAACAAACAGATACAGAAAAACAGTTGCAAGAACAACTCAAAGCGGTGGGAAATGGTTATCAAAAGCGTATTGATTCCATTCGCTCTCGCATCAATTACCTCAATAAACAGTTAAAAGAGCATCAAAATTCAAATGAATTTTTACAGGCAAAGTATCGTAAAGATTTAGAAATTTTTACAAATAATGCACATAAAAACAAATCTAATCTCATCAAAAGAGCTGGAGATGAAAAGCAGGTACTCTATGGTACATATGAAGAGATTCAAGCACAAGTCAAAATTTATGATGCAGAAATCTACGCACTCAAAATAGAGCAAAAAGATATAAACTACGATATGAATAGACTGGTCAACCAGAACCAAGTCTATCGTGTTGCATCCTATGTCAGTGGTAAAGATAATGGGCTTGATGTACCAAAAGGGACTGTTGGACTCGTTGCTCTTTTATGGTTTGCTTCTCTAGCTTTTATTACTTCCATTACTGGTGTATTTTTAGCTATTGCAGGTCTCTATGTACAGAAATGCTATGCTCCAGAGGAGACTAAAATTTAGTTATTCTCTCCCCTTGAAAGCTCATAAGCACTTCACCGTTTAACGCTTCGCCATTATAAAGAGATTGTTTATTGTGAAGCGTTTTTTTGGCATGTGGATTAAATAAAACTGCCTCTACTCTCTGCCCTACTTCTAGAACTCCTGACTCTTTACCTATACTTTTTGAAGGTGCTTGCACTGTGAGTCTAATAAGTTCACCCATACTTAACATCCCAGTTTGTACGAGCTTTGTATAGTAGAGTGGAAGTGCATCTGTAAGGGCTTCGCAACCATAGGCAGCATCGAAAAATGCGACCTCTTTGTTGACAGGAGAACTTGGTTGATGCAGAGTTGTCAACATATCAATCTGTTTGTTTTTAAGTGCTTCTTGAAGTAACGCGACATCTTTTTCACATGCCAAAGGTGGGTTCAATTTTGCATTGGTATTAAAGTTTTCACATGCCAAATCTGAGTTTACTAGATGGTGGATAGAGACTTCACATTGCACTTCTACACCCTCTTTTTTTGCCTTGTCTATTAAGTATATTGAGCGAGGAGAGGCGATGGACTTGAAAACAATTTTGATTTTAAAATGCCTTGCTAACTCTATCATTCGAGAGACATGTAAAACTTCACTCAAATCTGGTATGCCTGCAAGTCCTAGCTTCGCACTCATATCTCCCTCAAGCATTACCCCGTTTTGCATCAAAGAGTTATCTTCTGCCTTACAAAAAAGAGTTACTCCATACATTTTCACATACTCAGCTATCTTGATTGCAATATCATTTTTAGCAATCGTACTCATAAAAGGTGCTATGGCTCCTCTTTTTAAAAGGATAGCAATATTACTAAGTGTACTATCCTCTTTAAGTGTGTTAATCATCAAGTCTACTTTTGCACCTTTTAGCTCGGCAAGACTATTTTGTGCAAACTCCAAAACAACTTCATTATCAATGGCAGGTTGGCTCTGTGCATTTAAAACTAAATGCCCTACTCCACCTCGAAGTGCCTCTTCTGAAATCGCTTTAATATTTTTTGAGTTAAGTGTAGAGTCGTAAAGTCTTATATTTGTATCTACTAAAAGCGGCATAAAGTATGCGCCGTTTGCATCTATAACCTCTTCATCTTTGAGGTTAGAACCTATCTGGGTAATGATTCCATTTTCTATTTTGATATCAGCACTTTTTTCGCCTCTAAGATCGCAAACGATTGCATTAGCTATAACCATATTTCAGACCACCTTTGATATAATATTGGCATTATAAATTATTAAGGCTTAGAATTGCGTTTTTTACTTCTATCTTTTCTTCTAGCAAGCTTTTTAAAAGCTCAAACTCCCTACCAACTTGGCAAAGAGCTCTATATGCAAAAGGGTTGTTACAGTTGTCACGGAACGAAAGCTGAGGGTATGCATAGATATCCGCGTCTCTCAAATCGGGCAAAGGGATTTTTGAGTTACAAGCTGGAACAATTTCGGGACAAGAAGACAAGCACACAGCAACAAGAGATGATGATTCCTTTTGCTCTTCACTTAAGTGATGAGGATATTGATAGACTCACTACATTTTTATATGAGTTTAAAGAGGATAATTTAGAGGAACAATATGATGACAGTTTTAGAACACAAGGGGATGGCGGTTCATGAAAATTTTAGTTAGCGCTTTAGAACACTCAGCAAATATACACCTAAAATCTTTAAAAAAAGAGCTGAGCAGTGATGTGGAGTTTGTTGGGATTTTTGATAGTGAGTTAGGAGATTCCATTGTGGATTTACGCGCACTTGCCATTATGGGATTTGTCGATGCCATCAAGAAACTTCGCTACTTTTTTAAACTCAACACACAGATGGCGGATTTGGCAAAAGATGTCGATAAAGTCCTGCTGATAGACTCCTCAGGCTTCAACCTCCCCTTGGCAAAAAAAATCAAAAAAAGATACCCCGAAAAAGAGATAATCTACTACATTTTACCTCAGGCATGGGCGTGGAAGAAAAAGCGCATTCCAGTCTTGGAGCGTACGATTGACCATCTCGCTTCTATTCTTCCCTTTGAAAAAGAGTACTACTCTAAAACTGCTCCTATCACCTATGTAGGACATCCGCTCCTCGATATTATTCCGAAGTTTAAAGAGGAGTTAAACACAGAGATTAAGAGCGTAGCCTTTATGCCAGGAAGCCGTAAGGGTGAAATCAAAAAGTTGATGCCTATTTTTAAAGAGCTGCTAAAAAAGCTTGATGTAAAAGCGACTATCATCATTCCAAAACACTTTACGCAAGAGGATATAGCGGAGCTTTATGGCGACCTATCAGGTTTTAGCATCTCAAATGAGACCTATAAAACGCTTTATGAAGCAGATTTTGCTTTTATATGTAGTGGAACAGCAACACTTGAAGCAGCACTTATTGGAACCCCTTTTATTCTCACTTATATCGCAAAGCCACTTGATTATTTTATAGCGAGCAGACTTGTAAAACTGAGTCATATAGGGCTTAGTAATATTATGTTTTCTAAATTTTGCGAGAGAGATTTACACCCTGAGTTTATTCAAGAAGAGGTAAATGCAGAAAATCTCATCCAAGCATATAAAGCGTATGACAGAAGTAGTTTTTTAAGTGATTCAAAGTCACTTCGCAGCTATTTAGAACATGGAAGTTCAAAAACAGTCGCATCTCTCATAGAAAATAGAACACTTTCTTAGCATGAAACTCGCTTCATGCGCTCCTATTTTTAGCCATGTTTATATTTTTAAAAGCGCTACAAAGAAGATTTAAACTATCTTTACGCTATCCTTTCAAACTTAAAAACAGTGGTATCGAGGATAAACATGAAAATCAACTTTATAGACTTACAGGCACAATATTTAGAGTATCAGACAGAGATAGATCAAGAAGTTTTAGAAGTTTTTAGCTCAGCACAATTTATTGGCGGCGAAAAATTAAACAGACTAGAAAATTCACTTGCAACCTACACTGGCGCAAAGCACGCAATCGGCTGTAGCAGTGGAACAGATGCTCTTTTACTTGCTCTTATGGCTCTAGATATTGGTGCAGGCGATGAAGTGATTACCACTCCTTTTACTTTTATAGCTACGGCTGAAGTCATCGCTCTCTTAGGCGCGACATCTATTTTTGTTGATATTGAGAGTGACACATATAACATTGATGCAAAAAAGATTGAAAGTGCCATCACTGAGAGAACAAAAGCGATTATCCCTGTTTCACTTTATGGTCAATGTGCAGATATGGATGCGATAAACTACATCGCTTCTAAGCATAACATCCCAGTCATTGAAGATGCTTGCCAAAGTTTTGGTGCAACTTACAATGGCAAAAAATCATGTAATCTTTCCACGATTGGCTGTACAAGCTTTTTCCCTTCAAAACCACTTGGTGCCTATGGTGATGGTGGTGCGATTTTCACAAGTGATGATGCCCTTGCTGCAAAAATGCGAATGCTCTTAAACCATGGTCAAAACGAAAGATACAAACATAAATATATCGGTATTAATGGTCGTCTTGATGCTGTTCAAGCTGCTGTTTTAAATGTTAAATTAAAACATTTTGAAAAAGAGGTTCAAGAGAGAGAAGAGATTGGCGCAAGATACTCTGACCTACTAGAGGATACGGATGTTATCACTCCTAAAATCAAAGAGGGAAATACGAGTGTTTATGCGCAATACTCTATCCGTGTGAAAGATAGAGAAGCGATGGTGGAAAAACTGACTGAGCAAGAAATTCCTACTGCAGTTCACTATCCTGTGCCACTTCATCTTCAAGAGGCTTTTGAGTATCTTGGATATAAAGTTGGAGATTTCCCAATCAGTGAAGAGATTGCTGGGCAGATTATGTCACTTCCTATGAGTCCTTATCTTAAAGAAGAGCAGCAAGATTTCATCATTCAAGCAATCAAAGGCTAACAATGCATAATATAGCAATAGTGGGTTTAGGTGTGATGGGAAAAAACCATTACAACACTTTGAAAAATATCAAAAATGTAAACATTGCCGCACTTTGCGATGTAGTAAAAAATGGTGATTTTAAAGCACCCTTTTATACCTCTCTTGAGAGTATGCTTGATGAAGTAAAACCCGATGCAGTTATCATTGTAACACCTACATTTTTACATAAACAGACTGCTCTCGAGTGTGCTAAACGAAACATTCACATGTTTATAGAAAAACCTGCTGCTTCAACGGTAGAAGATGCAAAAGAGATGGCGAGAGTCGTAGAGAACAAAAATCTCAAAAGCTGTGTTGGGCATATTGAGCGTTTTAACCCTGTTGTCAAAGCGCTTATTAGTGAGATAAAAGATCATGAGATTTTATCTATCTCCATTACTCGCAGTGGTGCTTTTCCTGAGCGTATCGCCGATGTTGGAATTTTAACAGATCTCTCTGTACATGATAGTGATTTGATTCGATTTATCACGCAAAAGAACATCGTTAGAAGTGCCGTTTTCAAGTCACAAAAAATCCATAAAACACATGAAGATAATGCTATTTTAGCTTTTGAGCTTGAGGGTGAGGTTATAGGGGACATTACTACAAACTGGCTTACGCCATACCGTAAAAGAAGTATTACAGTAGCTTGTAGAGTTGATGCAAATAGCAAAATAAAATATTTTGAAGCCGATCTGATTTCACAAACTTTAAAAGAGAGAATCAACATTGATGGAAATTCCCACACAACAAGAAACTGTTTTATAAGAAGAAGCGATGCTCTTCTGGATGAACTTCAAGCATTTATCACTTATCTAGAGAGTGGTGAGAGAGGCTCTTTGGCATCTCTACAAGACAGCATCATAACATTGGAGATAGCAAATGATTCATAACTCAGTCATCATCGAAGATGGAGCGAGCGTAGCCGACGATGTTATCATCGGTCCGTTTTGTCACATAGGAAAAAATGTCACTCTAGAATCTGGTTGCAGGCTAGAGTCAAATGTCATCTTAAAAGGGAAACTTACTGTTCATAAGGATGTACGAATTTTTAGTTTTACCTCTATTGGACATAAAAAATCGGACATCACAATAGGTGAAAAAACACATATACGTGAGTTTGCACAGATTGGAACACAAGAAGATGAGAACGAAAAACCTAAAAAGATTATTATCGGTGCAAACAATTTTCTTATGGGTTATGTTCAGATACTCAGCGGCGTAGAGCTTGGTGATTTTTGTATCCTTACCAATGCTGTGCGATTGTATGAAAATGTAAAGTGTGAAGAGCGCGTCATCATCGGTGGTTTAAGTACGGTAGAAGCGAACAATACACTTGGAACAGGTGTTATGGTTGGTGGCGCTTCGTATGTGGACCAAGATATGCCTCCCTTTACTCTCGTTGAGGGGAATCGTGCAAGTGTCAAAGGTTTAAATGTCATCGGGCTTAGAAGAAGACTTGAGAACAAAGGCGATATAGAAGAGATAAAATCTATCTTTAAAAGAATCGCTGGAAAAAACTTAGATAAAGAGTTAGCAAGAGAAGTCGCCAACACGCATGAGAATGAGTATGTAAAAATCTTTTCTGCATTTGTTGCAAAAAGCAACATGCAGTAAAGAGACGCTACTTCGTTTGAACCTCTTTTAATTTTTCTATAAATTCTAAAGAGTTCACCCCTCCATCAATCCTATCTAATTTTCTCTCAAAACCATTTAGAAAATGAAAAGTCGGTGTACCCATGTAGCTCAAATCATTTGGAATATAATCATCATGGATATCTATATATACTCCGAGAAAATTCTTCTCAAATGCGGCCATTACCTTCTCATTTTCAAAGACAATATCTTTCATATACTCACATGTTTGACACCCCTCTCTCGAAAGCATCACCATAACGATTTTTTTCTCTGCCTTTGCTTGTGCTATCGCATCCTTATACTTCATCCAGCTTATTTCACCAAACACAGAGCTAGTCAGTAGAGTGAGTAGCAATACTATTTTTTTCATTCAATTTATCCTTCATTATTTTGAGAGTTATCTCTTTATACACTTATTTGCACTCTCTTGTTTAAAAATTTTCATGAATTATACAATACTATTCATCCACTAAAACTTTGCACGAAGAAGTTACATTAGGCAATATAAGAAGAACAAATAGCTAGTTCTTCTTGCTTTGTAGAGGTGTTATACTTTGTTTAATATTTTTCATTGTACCATTCCACTTCAATATAAATAAAATAATGAAACAATTCAATTATATTAGATTTGATAAGATTAAAAGGAGCTAGATTTGAGCATCTACAGAGAGTATGACATCCGAGGAATTTACGAGAAAGAGTTAAATGAGTTAAGTACAACACGTATCGGGTATGCTTTGGCTTCAAAAATATCTGGTGACTATGTTGCTGTGGGTTACGATGCGAGAAGTCATTCACCTATTTTGTTTGAATATCTTGTTCGCGGTTTAAATGCTGGTGGAAAAAAAGTTTTAGATATGGGACTTGTTCCTACTCCAGTGAACTACTTTACAAACTATCAAGAGTGGGATGGTATCACTCCTTCAGCTTCTGTAATGATTACAGGTTCACACAATCCAAGTGAATATAATGGCTTTAAAATCACTCTGGATAAAGCTCCATTTTTTGGAGAAGAGATTTATCAACTAGGTCGTGAGTGTGAAGCGATGGATACAATTCCACATGCCAAAAGAGATGTGACTAAGATAGATGCTGTGCATAGATATATTGACTTCATCGTCCATGCGTTTCAGCACCTAAAAGGGATGCCAACACGTATCGTTTATGATTGTGGAAATGGTGTTGCAGGTGTTGTAACTGAAGATATTTTTTCACAACTCGAACTTACAACAAAAGGTCTCTATGTTGACCCTGATGGAACTTTTCCAAACCATCATCCAGACCCATCCGATGAGCACAATTTAGAAGATATTAAAAAACTTTTAGCAACTGATGGCGACATCGCTTTTGCTTATGATGGAGATGCAGACCGTATTGCAGTTTTGACACATAAGAACAATATAAAAGGCGACATGATGGCACTTTTATACTCTATGAAAATGGATAAACCGACCGTTATCGGTGAAGTGAAATGTTCTCAAGTGATGTATGATGAGCTAGAAAAAAGAGGTGCGACTGCCATTATGTATAAGACTGGGCACTCCAACCTCAAAGTGAAGATGAGAGAGACAAATGCTGACCTTGCTTGTGAAGTTTCAGGGCATGTCTTTTTCAAAAACCGTTACTTTGGTTATGATGATGCGATTTATGCAACCCTTAGAATGTTAGAGCTTGTTTATGATGGAATTGATTTGGATGCAGAGCTTGCGAAGTTGCCTCAAGTTTTCTCAACTCAAGAGATTAAAGTAGAGACAACGGAAGCAGAAAAGTTTAAAATCATCGACAAAGTAAAAGAGCTTCTTAAAAATCCACATGCCAACTTTCCAACTATAAAAAATATTATAGATGTGGATGGCGTACGCATAAACTTTGAAAATGGCTGGGGACTTGTGCGTGCAAGTAACACGACCCCAGTTCTTGTAACCCGCTTTGAATCTACTTCAAAAGAGGAAGCACTCCTTTATGAAAAAGCGATAAATGATTTGATTTTAGAGGCAAAAAACGCCCTCTAATTTCCACATGCCATAACTGTTTAAATCTTATTTTGATATAATTTTGCCCACAAATAAAATTATATCTTTTGAGGAAAAACAATGAAAACTCATACACTTTTAATGCCCCTAGACATGCATCTTCATCTTCGTGATGGAGTGATGCTTGAAAATATTGCTCCCCTTACTGCTTATAGTTACAGCGGTGCGCTTATTATGCCAAATCTCGTTCCACCCGTTGAATCTCTTGAAGATATAAAAGCCTACAAAGCTCGCATCATCGCAGCTGTTCCAAACGACTATTTTGAACCCTATATGACACTCTTTTACAAAAACTATGACAAGGCTTTTTTAGCAAGTGTTGCAGATCATATAACAGCTATAAAACTCTACCCTGCTGGAATAACGACAAACTCTGAAAGTGGTCTCTCCTCATTTGACATTGAGGAGATGAGAGAGACACTTCAAACAATGAGCGACTTAGGGATTCCTCTTTGTGTGCATGGCGAAACAGATGGTTTTGTGATGGATAGAGAGGCTGAGTTTATGAGTATCTATGAGCTTCTTGCGACTTCATTTCCAAAACTTAAAATCATTATGGAGCATATCACTACCAAAGCGGCAGTCGATATGCTTGACAAGCATGAAAATCTCTATGCAACGATTACAGTGCACCATCTTATCTTGACACTCGATGATGTTATTGGTGGGATGATGAAACCGCACCTCTTTTGTAAACCTATTGCAAAACGACCTGAGGACTTAGACGCACTCTTAACTGTTGCCCTCGAAGCACACCCAAAAGTGATGTTCGGCTCTGACTCCGCACCACACCCTCAAAACAAAAAAGAGTCTTGTGGCTGTGCTGCTGGAGTTTTTAGCGCACCTATTTCGCTTCAACTCTTATGTGAAGTTTTTGAGCAGTATGGCAAGTTAGAGAACTTACAAGCTTTTGTAAGTGACAACGCTCAAAATATCTATGGAATTTGCCCTGAGTTTAAAGAGGTTATCTTAGAAAAACGTCCCTTTGTAGTTCCAGAGAACTACTCTGGTGTTGTTCCTATGTATGCAGGAGAGGCTATTTCATGGGCTATTGCCAGTGTTGATTAGAGTCTTACTTTTAGAGGATGATCTGCTTTTAGCGGAGACGCTTACAGATTTACTCGAAGATAACGACTATGAGGTATTGCATGTGCCAAATGGTCAAAAAGCCTTAGACACCATCTTTAATGAAAAGTTTGATATTTACCTGCTCGACATCAATGTTCCTCTCATAGATGGGATAACCCTTCTTCGTGAACTACGTGAAGCAAATGACAAAACACCCGCAATCTTTCTTACCTCCCATAAAGATAAAGAGATGTTAAAGAGCAGTTTTATGAGTGGGGCAGATGATTACATCACCAAACCCTTTGACACGGATGAGCTTTTACTTCGCATTAGCGCCCTTCTTAAACGCACTAAAGTCGAGACCTTAGAGTGCATAAATCTTCTCTGCCATGATGAAGTTCATAAAACGATATTTTACGATAAGCAGGAGCTTGAACTCTCCAAAAAAGAGTATGAACTCCTTTTACTTCTTATGAGACATGTCAATAGTGCTGTTCCAAAAGAGCTTATTTTAGATGAGTTATGGAGTACTTCAGAGTCTGGAAGTGATGGAGCAATTCGCGTTTACATCAACCGAATCAAACAACTTCTTCCTCAGCTTAAAATAGAAAATATACGAGGAATAGGATACAAGCTTGTTTCGTAATCTTCGTATAAATATTTTTATCTACTACTTTTTAACTGCGAGTACCTTTTTAGCTATTTTGCACTATATGCTCAATATTGTCCATGTTCAAAACACTTTTTTACTCGCAGTTGTGATGCTCAGCTTTGTAACTATCGCTGGTGTTTTTATCTCCAAGCTAGCCATCGACCCCCTCCAAGAGCATGTAAGAAATCTTCAAAATCTCTCCAAAGAGACACTCCATGAACTCAACCTCCCCATCACAACGATTAATACCAATCTGCACATGATTAAAAAAAATATGCAAGATGAGAAGGATTTAAAAAGAGTTATGCGGATTGAGACTGCGTGTTCTATGCTGCAACAGAGATATAACGAACTCGATTACATGATAAAAACGCAAAGTGTGCAGGAGATAAAAGAGAACTTCAGCCTTGAAGCCCTTATCCAAGAGAGAATCCATTTTTTCCAAGCAATCTACTCCCATATTCACTTTGATTGTAAGCTTGAACCAACCATAATCTTCAACGATAAAATAGGACTTGCCAAAGTGATTGACAACATCATTCATAATGGGGTAAAATACTCGCCAAACAGCGATAAAATCGAGATAACTCTACATGATTTTACCCTTGAGATAAAAGATTATGGCTCTGGGATGGATGAAGTTGAACTCCTGCAAATTTTTGACAACTATTATCAATGTAATGAAAACATGCAAGGCTTTGGCATAGGTCTTGGCATGGTAAAACGATTTTGTGACTCGCATAAAATCAAACTTAGCTTTAAATCCAAAAAAGAGTATGGAACAACGGTACTACTAAAATTTTAAGGAAAACAGATGGAAACAAACAACTTACTACTCTACGCGGAGAATGCACTTGATTATGGTGTTATGGGGATTTTACTTCTTATGAGTATTGTCACTTTATGGCTCTTTATAGAGAGAATGATGTTTTATAAAAGTGTCAGAATTGAAGATTATGATCATCGAGACAACTTAGAGATGGATTTAACTGACAATATAGGAATCATTAGTGCAATAGGTGCAAATGCACCTTACGTTGGTCTTCTTGGAACGGTAGTTGGAATCATGCTTACGTTTTATACGATGGGTGATGTAGGCGCTGTAGATGCTAAGAAAATCATGATTGGTCTTGCGCTCGCTCTCAAAGCAACTGCGATGGGTCTTGTGGTTGCTATACCTGCGATTGTCGCTTATACGATTGCCCTTCGTAAAGTTGAGAGAGTTCTTACAAAGTACGATGTAACGCAAGACAAAAAAGAGAAGTAACACAAATGGCAAAATGTAAAAAAAGTCAAAAAAGATTTGACCAGATTAACGTCATCCCTTTTATCGACATCATGCTTGTTCTTTTAGTTATGGTTCTCACTACCGCAACCTTCATCAAGCAAGGTGTGATTCCAGTAGAACTTCCACATGCCAAAGGGAGTCAAAAAGAGGAGCTCAAAAAAGAGATATCTGTTTATGTCAATGCTATGGGTGAGATGTTTTTTGAAAAAGAAAAAGTTGATTTAGCAACTTTAGAAGAGAAATTAGCTGGACTCTCAAAAGAGCAAACCGTTGTTTTAAGAAGTGATAAAGATTCAAAGTTCCAAGACTTTGTAAGTGTGATGGATATACTCAAACGTCTCAAGCATGAGCAACTTTACATCGTTACCAAGGAGTAACTAGTAGCTTTTATCTAGAAGCTTAACCCTTGAAGTGTTGGTATGCACCCCTGCACTTTCTACCACTTTCTTGGCATGTGGAACTTCACTCACATTTGTATCAAAAATCTTTCTCTCAACCTCTTTAACATCATTAAAAAGTGTAGTTGCTACAAAAAAAAGTATCATAATCACCACAACACTTACATAGAGTAAGATGTAGTTTCTGATGTGACCTGTTTCAAAAGGGTTTGTCATGTGGAACCTTTAGGATAATATATGTAAAGTGTTAAAAAGAGACTCTGTTTTTACCACTCAGTTTGGACTTATAGAGCAAGTCATCTACTCTTTTAAAGATTGTATCTTCGGTATCACTCTCATTGACTTCTGAGACTCCGACACTTATGGTAATTTTATTATCTGTAATTGTTTTGAGGTTCTCTTCAACACTCTTACAAACTTTTAAAGCAACCTTTTTAGCATTTTCTAAATTGGTTTCAGTGAGTAAAATAACGAACTCTTCCCCACCAAGTCTAAAGAGATAATCACTCTCTCTTAGAAGAGATTTGATTAACGCACTCATTTTAACCAAGACATTATCACCCACTTTATGTCCATAGGTATCGTTAATATATTTAAAGTCATCAATATCATAAATAATCATAGAAAATGGAGTTTTATATCGCTTTTTAAGTGCCAGTAACTCTTCGACTCTTTCATTGTACGATTTGCGGTTATTGAGTTTTGTTAAGTCATCTACATAGGACTGTAACTCTATCTTTTGCTGTGAAAGATGAAGTGCAGTTATATCTCTTCCTATTCCTAAAACTCCAATATCACTCTCATGATAATTAAATGGGATTTTTTTGATGAGATTATAATATTTTTTGCCATTAGGATAGGTAAGCCATGCATAACCAGAAGAGACTTCATTAGTTTCTAAGGTTTTAATATCCATCTCTCTAAAGACTGAAGACATATCCTTACTTACAAGCTCATAATCATAATGACCAATCATCTCCTCTTTTGTCTTTCCAACAAATTTTAAAAATGCTTCATTACACCCTAAGTACTTAAAGTCTTTATCTTTAAAAAATATAATATCATCTATAGAATTGATAATAGAGCTTAAAGAACTCTCTGACTCTTCTACAGCATGTAAATGCTCTACTTCAGTTGTAATATCTGTGATGATACCTATGGAGAGTAAAGGCTTACCACTTTTATCAAACTCTGTTTCGCACTCTTCTTTGACCCATTTTATTCGTCCACCACTTAGGAGAAGTCTATGTTGAATACTATAATTTTCTTTCGTTTTTAAGGATGTTGTGTAAGCATCATTTACTAACTCTCTATCATCAGGGTGAATCGCATGCAAAAAAGAGGCATAGGATGGTTGAAATTTTTTAGAGTCAATTTCAAATATATCAAATATTTCCTGTGACCAATAGAGTTCATCTTTGACGAGGTCTAAAGACCAGAAGCCTACCTTTGAGATGTTTGCTGCTTTTTGAAGTCTTACAATCATTTTTTCTGCATTCATTTTCAAATGAAATAGATAGCCTAGAGCTATTGAAATAAAGATAGCGAAAATAGTTTTTTCAAAGTCAGAGAGTGAATATCCACTTAATAAAAATGCTATTAAAAGAGTAAAAGTAAGCAGTGTGATGCTCATAGGAGTTAAATGCTTTTTCATAGGCTTGATTCTATGATAATACATCCTATAATCACCTGAATAGTTCAGCGGAATAGATGAAGTTTGTTGGCTTCATGCCTTTATGGCACTTTAAGTAACAATTTTTATCCTTTAGAATTTCTAAAAGTGTGGAGTAGAGTATTTGAATAGCCGTGAATATGGCTATTCTTAAAGTTCTTTGAGGGGAGAATCATGATGCAGTAAACGACTACATCATCCCTGGCATTCCGCCCATACCACCCATTCCACTCATATCTGGTGCAGCTGGTTTCTCTTCTGGTATTTCAAAAATCGCAGCTTCAGTTGTAAGAAGGAGACTAGAAACGGATGTTGCGTTAAGCAGTGCAACACGAGCCACTTTAAGTGGATCAATAATTCCAGCTTCAAACATATCTACATATTCGCCAGTTGCAGCGTTAAAGCCTATGTTCTCATTTGTAGCAGTCTCTACAGAGTTTACGACAACACCTGTATCATAACCTGCATTTTGAGCGATTTGTTTCATTGGAGCTTTAACTGCACGAAGGATAATCTCACAACCGATTTTTTGGTCGCCCGATAAATCAAGCTTCACTTTCGCAGCAGCGCGTACTAAAGCCGCTCCACCACCGATGATAATCCCCTCTTCTACTGCCGCTTTTGTAGCTGAGAGTGCATCATCTACTCTGTCTTTACGCTCTTTCATCTCAGTTTCCGTTGCAGCACCTACTTTGATAACTGCGACACCGCCACTCAGTTTTGCAAGACGCTCTTGAAGCTTCTCTTTGTCATACTCTGAGCTTGTTGCATCTATCTGAACTTTTATCTCAGCGATTCTTGATTTAACAGCTTCTTCAGTACCTGCACCATTTACGATAACAGTATTGTCTTTGTCGATTACTATTCTAGATGCTTGTCCAAGATGCTGAATCGTTGCACCTTCAAGTGTATAACCAGTCTCTTCTGAGATAACCGTTCCAGCAGTTAAAGTTGCAATATCTTGAAGCATAGCTTTTCTTCTATCACCAAAACCAGGAGCTTTTACTGCAGAGATATTTAAAACACCACGAAGTTTGTTTACAACTAAGGTTGAAAGTGCTTCACCCTCTACATCTTCCGCGATAATAAGAAGTGGGCGAGAAGTTTTTTGCACTTGTTCAAGCACTGGAAGCAAATCTTTAAGTGATGAGATTTTTCCATCTACAAGTAAAATCCAAGGATTTTCAATCTCAGCCGTCATCTTCTCAGTATTTGTTATGAAGTATGGGCTTAAGTAACCACGGTCAAACTGCATCCCTTCCACAACTGTAAGTTCATCTGAGATACCTTTCGCCTCTTCAACAGTGATAACACCATCTTGTCCAACTTTTTCCATCGCCTCAGCAATCATATCGCCGATAGCAGTGTCAGAGTTTGCTGAGATAGTTGCAATTTGCGCGATGTCTTTTTTACCATTTACAGCTTTTGAAGATGCTTTGAGGTGTTCTAAGATAGCTTCGCACGCTTTGTCCATTCCACGCTTTACCTCAACAGGGTTTGCTCCTGCTGTGATATTTCTAAGACCCTCAGAGAAGATTGCATTTGCTAAAACTGTCGCAGTCGTTGTACCATCTCCCGCTTCATCCGCAGTGTTGGATGCTACTTGCTTTACAAGTTGCGCACCCATATCTTCTAGTTTATCTTTTAGTTCAACTTCACGTGCAACCGTTACACCATCTTTTGTGATGATTGGAGAACCGTAACTTTTTTGAATAAGAACATTACGACCTCTTGGTCCCATTGTCACTTTTACTGCATCTGTTAGTTTTGCAACGCCGCGTGCTAATGCATTACGCGCATTATCTGAAAAAATTATCTCTTTTGCCATGATTTTAAATCCTCCCTTTTAACCTATTATTCCGAAAATATCTTCTACTTCTAAAACTATATATTTATCTGCCCCAAGCGCTACTTCATTGCCAGCATACTTCCCAAATAAAACTTGGTTTCCACATGCCAACTCTGTAACCTCTTTGCTCACCGCGACAACCTCTCCGCGTGATGGTTTCTCTTTTGCATTATCAGGAATGATAATCCCAGAAATAGTAGTGTTCGCCTCTTCGACTCTCTTTACTAAAACTCTTTTTCCTAATGGTTGAAAATTCATTGAAATCTCCTTTTATATTTTATATATGGAACTTTACCATAATAGGTTTAATCCATAGTTTCTAATATCAATTTATAAGCTTTAGATTTAAAATTTGCACACTTTTTCGCATATTTGAGTTCAAAGCGCTTAGGCTCTTAAAGTATCTTACAGAGGCACTTTGTTTGAGAGAAAAAAGGAGCTGATTTGTATGGTTATAAATATAAATCACAATTCGTAATCACAAAAGCTAAACAAAAGCTTTGGATAGTTATAATTCCGACCTACAAAACGGATGTCAGGGTAGCTCAGCTGGTTAGAGCACTGGTCTCATAAGCCGGGGGTCGGGGGTTCGAGTCCCCCCTCTGACACCATTTAAGTAGATTTTTTTACACATTCCGAATTAGCTCAGCGGTAGAGTAGGTGACTGTTAATCACTTGGTCACTGGTTCGAATCCAGTATTCGGAGCCATCTTAGGTAAAACCACCTAAAACATGGACTTCCCAACAACTTTTTTACTTAGTGTATCCAAAAGTAGCCACTCAATATCCCTTTATTTTATTATTATAACTCTAAAGCTCTGTTGCATTTTATATCTGTTGCTCTTTAAACTTGAATTTGCACTGTTTTTCTATGGCATGTGGAAATCTACATGAACTTTTTATTTCCACATGCCGAGATTTGTATCATTACCTAAATTGGATTTTAAACTTTGTAATGTAGTTTTTGTTTTACTAATTTACTCATCTATAACTAATGCTTCAATTACTGGAGGAGTTTTACCAATTTTACCAGATGAATCTACCTCTGGCTTAATTGCTAGCCTCATATCTATTTTTAATCGCTTCCATTCATCAATCGAACCCTTAAACTTATCTTCATTAATATAATATTGATTCAAGTCAATATCTTTAGCAAATAAATTTCTTGAATAACCTCCGCCAGTGTATACTGGTATGTTATAAATAGTACAAATAACATAATGGTACTTCTCTGCTTCATGAATATCAATTGAAAATTCAAAAGTAAGCTTTAGGTATTCATTCCATCTTTTACTATTAAAGATATTATTACTAATATCTTTTTTTCTTAACAAATGAATCGTATGCTCCGCATCTTCTTTATAATATTTATATCTAGAATTAACTATATTAAGTATATGAGTCTCAATAAATGTTAACCATTCATAAATATCAGGGCTATACTCTCTATATTCTGGTTTAAGTAAACAAATCTCTATTTGGTCAAATATTTTCGAAGTTTCCGCACAGGCTGATTCAAAATATCCATGATTTTCAATTACTAAATTCATTGTTTTTACTGCCATTGACATAGCCTCAACCGTTGTGTCATGGTCGGTATCAATTGTTAGTTCTACTTTTCTTTTCCATGCACTTGCACGATAACAACCCAAAACTTTAGTATAAAGTTTAGCTGTTTCCCAGTTTTCTGTATGCTTTAAAACTTTTTCATAATCATGATTATAAAGTAGAGTACGGAAATATTCACTAAAAACAATTTGTCCAAAGTTATAGTTTTCCTCCCACTTCTTTTCATGAATTAGCTCATTAAGAATATCTTTAGCATTTTTAAAATCATTATTTTTTCTAAATAAAATTGCCAACATAAGTTTTGTACTTGAATCTGCTTTGTTTAAGTTTATAGATTTTTTAAAAGATTGAACAGCATTTGATATATCATTCATCTCTCTATATATAAATGCCATGCCACGATGAAAAATAGCTTCTTTATTGTATAAATGCTTAGAATCATCAAACTTGTTATATTGCTCAACTATTTTACTGTTATTATAATTTTTTTGTTGCAATACCTTATATAATTCTCCTATTAAAACTGTTAAACTAGGATTAGATAAACTAGGTATATAATATCTATGATACTCATCTATTCCTTGTGTTAATTGTGTTTTTTCTACTTGATTAGCGAGGGTTTTTTGTTTAGCGATTTTTTCTTGGACAGCTTTTCTACACTTAATATTCCGTGGGCTTTTCAACAATAAATCTTTTACAGAAGAATTTAGTTTATACTCTTCAGAATCTTCATTATTCTGTACTCTTATTACCAAACTAGTTCTATTTAATTCATTAATAGCCTCTGTAATATCATCTAAATCTTTCTGAAGAAATTCGCAAAGTCCATGTCTAGTTAAACCATCTTGTATAAAAAGTGTTTCTAAAACTAAAACACCATTATTACTTATAGTCTCAATTAAGTTATTATATGAGAAATCTGCAATTTCTTTATTTGCTATATGTATTGATTCTGGAATTTCCTTACCAGCATTGTATAAATCTATCGTCAATCTAATTGCAAGTGGATTATAATGAGCTTGTTTTACAACATTTTCTATAACACATTCGTCAATATCGTTTCCAATCGTTCTATTAATATAACTTCTTGCTAAATGGATTGCTGAAGGTTTTTTTAATGTTTTCAGTGGAATTAAATATGAATTTGTAATAGAAACTCTACTGGTAACTAATACCTTCCAATTCAAAGGTAAATTATTATTAAATTCAGAAAAAATTTGTTCAGAATCACGTAGTAAAGTTTCAAGGTTATCAATAAAAAGAAGAATATTTTTATCTTTATACCTAATAACAGTATCTTCATATAAATCAAATTCTTCATTAAAAAGCAAATTTATTTCATCTTTTATAGCTTCCTTTATTTGTTCTAGAGTTTCTATTGTAAGCCTCCCCAAAAACAGTACCACTTAGAACGGAATAATTCTGATAAAATAAATCAGGAGTATTCATGCGAA
>PETN01000100.1 GCA_002781365.1 Sulfurimonas sp. CG01_land_8_20_14_3_00_36_23 | reverse complement strand
AGAGGTTAATCAGATTGTTTTTAAGCTCAGCAAATTTTGCATTTGTATCTTCAGTATATTCAAACAAGTTTACAGTTGTCTCATCCGAATTGATTTTTCCAGTTAGGGTTACTTTATGAAGGAGTTTATTTTCATATTCAAAATCACTTTTTGATTTTTCAATGAAGGGGAAGAGCGGGAGAAAATGTTGCATATTTAGACCTAAATTCAGAGTTATTTTAAGAATAAATAATAACATTTTTAAAGACCAACAGGATAAAATATTTAATAGTTAGCTAGATGATTGTTGATTAAAAATAAGGCATAAATGTGTAAAATATATTTTATATTGTTTTAAATTTAGGCAAACCTATGCTTTAAAAAATTTTCTCGTTTAATACAAATAGATTTAATATTCTATAAATTTGCACTATCAAATACAATTTAGCTAAAATTCTCACATCAATAAAAATAGGGGTTTTTTCAATGTTAGAAGCTGATTTCAAATATATTATAGACACGTTCTTTACTCTCTTTTGTATGGTGCTTATAATTTTTATGGTTCCAGGGTTTGCGATGCTCGAAGCTGGGCTTGTTCGCACAAAAAATGTATCGTCAGTACTTACGATAAACGTAATGATTTATGCCGTTGCGTCTTTGGCATTTTTACTTGTTGGTTATTGTTTTGCGTTTGGGAGTTGGGAAAATTCCAATATGAGTATGTGGGCGGCATTTCTGTTTCAGATGGCATTTGTTGGTAAAACTATCAACATTATGAGTGGTGGTGTGAGTGAGAGAGTTCGTATTATTCCGCTTGCGATTTTCGCTGTTATTATGGGAGCTTTTATCTACCCTGCAGTTGTAAATGTGAGTTGGGGTGCAGACTTTTTAGCAGGCACTTTTTTAGATATAAACATGCACGATTTAGCAGGTTCAACTGTTATCCACTCTACTGGTGGCTGGGCACTTTTAGCGGCTATTCTTATCATCGGTTCACGTAAAGGTCGTTATGTTCAAGATAGTATCCGTGTTATTCCAGCGTCAAATATTCCTCTTGTCGTTTTAGGTGCTTTTTTACTTTGGATAGGTTGGTTTGGCTTTAATGGTGGTAGTGTTGGTTCTATCTCAAGTGTTGAAAATGCGAACAGTGTTGCAAAAACAATCATGAATACAAACACAGCGGGTCTTGCTGGTGCAATCATCGCTGGTATTTTGATGTATGTGAGATACAAACTCTTTGATATTACCATGATATTAAATGGTGCACTCGGTGGACTTGTAGCAATCACTGCGGGACCAGACTTGTTTAATATGTATCTGCCTATCTTAATCGGTGCTATTGGTGGTGCTCTAGTTGTCTTTGCTGTCCCTCTTTTTGATAAGTTCAAACTCGATGACCCTGTTGGAGCGCTCTCTGTGCACTTAGTAAATGGTATCTGGGGAACTTTAGCAGTCGGTATTTTTATAGAAGAGATCTCTTTTATGGATCAACTCAAAGGCGTTGTCATTGTTGGGGTTTTTGCTTTTAGTGTCTCTTATGTGCTTATCTATATTATCAATCGCATTACGCAATTTAGAGCAACTGATGATGCACAACAAGAGGGTATGGATATTAACGAATGTGGGGTTGAGTCTTACCCTGAATTTAAGCGAGCGATATAGAGTTTTCGCTCATCTTTTTGGCATGTGGAAATTTCCACATGCCAAATCTTAGCTTCCTAATTATTTCTTTTCAAAAAAGTTCTTTTTTTCTATCAATATAAATAATTTTTAAAGTTTCTTATGATAGAATTTTGCCGAAATAAAAGGTACCACTTTTTATTTAGATTGGGGATTCGCCAAGTGGTAAGGCAGTAGCTTTTGGTGCTACCATTCACAGGTTCGAATCCTGTATCCCCATCCACTCCACTCTCTTCAAAAACAATCCAAAGGTGTAACATATGCAAGACACTACAGACCCGATAGATTTAACCATTCGAACAGTTGTATTAGTAGTTATCGTTGCTATATTTATATTTACACTTACAAGAAAGAAAAAAAGTTAACTCTCTATATATTTCTTACTTAAACTTTTCATCTTTTTAAAAATCTTCATAAAATCCGTAGAGTAAACTCTTGTATCTGCAAGAGAAGTAATAAAGTTCGTATCACCCTCCCAGCGAGGTACTAAATGCATGTGGATATGTTCAGCTATCCCTGCTCCACCCGCTTTTCCAAGGTTCATTCCGATATTGACACCCTGCGCATTTAAACCCTCTTTTAAGAGTTTTACACCCTTTTGCGCTAAGTTACTCATGTGAAGCCAAACAGCAGAGTCCAACTCTTCGAGTTTGTCTGTATGGGCATGTGGAATAATCATAAAATGCCCTGGAGTGTAGGGAAAAAGATTCATTACAATAAAGCAGTGTTCATCTCTGTAGAGGACAAACTGCTCCTCATCTTTTTCATGATGTTCACTTACATGACAAAAAACACACCCCTCTATCTTCTCTCTCGTAACATACTCATCGCGCCAAGGGGCGTATAAAATATCTTTCATGCTCTTCTCCTTTTGTTAATTCCACATGCCAATAATCTACTTCAAATTATAAAAATGCAAAGACTAAATCTGGAAATATTATAACCAAAAGCAGTGCAAAAAACTGAAGAAGGATAAAGGGAACAATCCCCTTGTAAATCTCCATCGTTTTGATACTATCGCCTGCGGCACCTTTGAGAAAAAAGAGAGAGAGTCCAAAGGGTGGTGTTAAAAAAGAGGCTTGGAGATTCAGCGCAATCAAAACAGCAAACCAGATAGGGTCGATGCCAAAAGAGTCCATAATAGGAACTAAAATAGGCACGATTATAAAACTGATTTCAATAAAGTCTATAAAGAAACCGAGGATAAAGATACTCACCATCGCCACAGCTATAAAAATCCAAACATCCCCTATATCTTCACTAAAAAACTCCAGTATCAAGTCTGAGCCGCCAAGTTCATTAAAAACCAGTGAAAATGCAGTTGCTCCTATGAGTATCATAAAAATCATACCGCTAAGTTTCACGGTTTCAAGCGAAGCATACTTTAGCATTTCAAAAGAGAGAGATTTATTGAGCTTTGCTAAGAGAAGTGCGCCTAAAGCACCAAATGCAGCGGACTCTGTAGGAGAAGCAACTCCTGCAAAGATACTTCCCAAAACAAACATCATTAAAAGCATCGGCGGAAGGATGGAGAGAACTATCTCTTTGGCTGAGACTTTGATTTTCTGTTTTGGAATCGGGGCAAGCTCAGGTGAGACGTAGGCGCGAATCAAGATGTAGGCTATATAGAGACCAACCAAAACGATTCCTGGTAAAAGCGCACCCATAAACAACTCACCCACACTCACGCTCATAACATCACCTAAAATAATCAAGATGATAGAGGGCGGAATAATCTGACCCAAAGTTCCACTCGCCGCAACTGTTCCCGAAGCCAAACCTTTGTCGTAGCCCGCTTTGAGCATCAAAGGGAGCGCTATAACACTCATCATAACAACCGAAGCAGAGACGATTCCCGTAGAAGCCGCAAGCATTGCACCAACGAGAACAACACTCACGCCAAGCCCACCACGAACATCACGAAAAAGTGCGCTCATGGCGATTAGAAGTCGCTCTGCCATTTGTGACTTTTCAAGGATAAGCCCCATCGCTATAAAGAGTGGAACAGCCATCAATGTCGTGTTGGACATAATCCCATAAACTCTAAAAGGTAAAACAGAAAAAACTTCAAGCCCTAGATCAGGAATAAGAAGTGCAAAAGCTATAGAGACCGCACCAAAAACAAAAGCGACAGGGATTCCAATCAGAAGTAGCACCAAGACTACAGCGAACATTGACAAAGCTATCATAATGATTTCCACATGCCAAAGCTACTGCTAGCTTCTTTGATTGCTTGAAGTGCTAAAAAGAGAAAGGAGAGTGGTAGAAGTGACTTTACAAGGTATCGATACTCTAAGCCACCAGGATTTGAAGATGCCTCATGTTGGGCAAAACTCATACTCACAAAATCCACTCCGATGTAGATAATGAGAAAAGAGAAAGGGAGTATAAAAAAGAGCGTAGAGATGATAGAGATCAACGCTTTTGTTTTAGGGGCATAGTTTGCATAAAATATATCTACACGTACATGCGCATTTTCACGAAGCGTATAGGCAATCCCAAACATAATAACAACATCAAAAAGATGCCACTCCAACTCCTGAAGCGCGATGGAACCTGAAGAGAAGAGATACCTCGCAGTTGCATCATAAACTATCAGCAGCACTAGAACGCTCAAGATAAAAGCTGTAAAATAGCCTAAGTATTTTATGGTTTTATCTATCATTTCACGCTCACTTGTCCATTCATCAGCATCGGGAGGAGGAAATCTCTTAGCTGGGTTAGGTGTTGGATTTCATGCTGATTAATCGCTATTTTTTCATTTGTTGGCAAAATTATTTTTTGATACTTATCAATTAGTTTTTCACTTGCTATGACATAATATAATTGCTTTATATCTTCAGGATACACATGTGGTTGAGCTGAACCTTTTGCTTGACTATAGATATAGTCTTGCAACAAATATAAATGATGTAAAATCATAATGGTATCAATATCATTTTGACCTCTAATGGTAGTACAATCAGAAGCAAAGATAGGTTCTCTCCAAAAATTTATATGTCCAGCATTAGCTCCAGAACCACTTATAGTAATTGTATTTTTCTCTCTATTATACTTTGAATGTAAATATGAGTAATTAATTCCAGCAGCAACAACTTTAACATTTCCTTCTAATGTCTCTTTTTCTGTAATTAAATCACCTCTTTTGATTTCTGCATATTTTCCAAGCTTTTTCACTTCCCAGCCCTCTGGAATCTCTCTTTTTAACTCTTCGTTATAAACCATTTTTCCGCCTGATGATTTATAGGGTTTTCCGTCAACATTAGGAAAATCAAACTGCACAAACCAATAATCATAAAGAGTTTTTGCCATAGCTTCGAGCTCTTTGTTTATACGGTTATTGAGTTCTATTTTGGCATCTAAAGTGGAGAGAACTTTGGCAATTTTTTGTTGAATGTCAAATTTAAAATTAGGAATAGAAAAATTCATAATTTGTGTTTTATCGCCACGAGGCATTTTAGTGCCTTTTGAACCATTCATCATATGAATAAAAAAATCATCTCTAAAAAGAGCATAATATACAAATTTAGAATCAAAATCGTCATTTACATCAATCACTAGAACATCTGCAGAACATCCACCATCTTTATCTGCAAACCATATTTTTTTCAAATATGGACGAATATTTCCTATAAGTATATTTCCTTTTACATATGCGGGCATATTTCCATCTTGCGGAGGTAAAGAAATTGCTCTTGTTAAGCCTAATTTATTTTGTAATAAATTATCAGTTGTTACAAAATTATCTACTGTAACATTTTGAATATGAATTCTTTTGTTGGAATATTTAGCAATTTTACTTAAAGGTATTTTACTCATAACCAACCATCTTTAATTGCTTCTTTATTTCTTCTTCCAAAACCCTACCCTCTGCAAACATACTCTCCAAGTTATCGCTAAACCCTTTCATCTTCGCTTCAAACGCATCTTTTGTGATGTCCACATACTCTATCTTCACATCAAAATACTGCCCTGCTGAGAAGGAGTAGTTTTTGGCTTTTACTTCATCGTAACTTACCACAACCGACAAATCTTCTTTGACTATTTTGTTGTTAAAAGTGTTTATAATCTCATCTTCTTCTGTAGGACTTAAAACAGTTTTTTGGTTTTTCCCCTCTTTTACTTTTTTACCCAAGTTTGAAGCGTCTATGAGAACAACGCCCTCTTTGTTTGAACGGTCTATGAAAACTATGGAAACATTTGTGCCTGTAGTTGCAAAGATATTGCTCGGCATCGAAACCACACCTGCAAGCATCTTTTCATCTATGAGTTTTTCTCTTATTTTTCTATCTATACCACTTTGAGCAGTGATGAAACCAGTCGGCACAACAACCGCGGCTTTTCCACCTTGTTTGAGTGAAAAGATGATGTGCTGTAAAAAGAGGCTATAAATCGACATGCTCTCTAGTTTTTTTGCTGGAACATTGGGGATGCCCGCAAAAAATCTCTCATGATTCTCTTTGGAGTCAAGGTCATCTCTAAAATCACTAAAATCCATCTTGAACGGCGGATTTGAAACGATGTAGTCAAACTTTTTAAGAGCCTCACCCTCTCTGTGATAAGGGTGCAGGATTGTATTACCTTGGATAATGTTTTGAATCGAGTGTACAAGATTGTTTAAAACAAGATTGAGTCTCAAAAGGCTTGATGATTTTTGAGAGATGTCTTGTGAGTAGATAGTACAGTTCTTTTCTCCTATGGCATGGGCAATATTCATAAGAAGCGTTCCAGAACCTGCTGAGGGGTCATAACAAGTCACATTTTTGACATCACCCTGAACCAAGATAGCCGCCATAATTTTTGCTACGGCATGTGGAGTGTAATACTCCGCATATTTTCCGCCGCTATCGTTGTTGTAGTCTTTTATGAGGTACTCAAAAATAGTCGCATAAAAATCGTACTTTTCTTTAAAAATTTTTTCAAAACTAAAATGTACAAGTTTGTTGATAACTGCTTTACAAAAAGCATCTCTTTTTGAGTTGTCAGAGATGAACTCACTTACATTGTCAAAAAGAGTTATCTTTGCTCCAGTCTCTGTTTTTACTGCAAAAATATCGTTGTTTTCATTTGCAATTGTTCGTAAAGTCTCATCAAATGTTTTGGCAAAGTCAGGGCTATTTTGAATGTCAAAAAGATGAGAAATAAGATGTTGTGGTCTCAGTCTAGCCGTATCTGCACTTAATGCCATAAGTAAGAACTCTTTGTCATCAGCAGACATAGCGCTATATGCCACTTCCCATTTCTCTGCTTTTGCAAGCGTTTTATTGTTTTGTTTAGCTTCATAAGCAAACTTGTCATTTAAAAATTTATATAAAAACACTTGTGTAATAATTTTAAATTCATTTCCATCATTACCTAAACCGTAACTAGAACAAATCCCTTTTAAACTATCTATTAACTTTTTTGTTTCTCTCTCAAAATCTTGTGTTGTCAAACTTATTCCTATTTTTTTAATCCGTCTAATATTATCTTTTCCATATTGTCACTATCTGCAAACTGAACACACTCTATCGCGGCATCAATATACTCTTTTGGTGTTATAGTCGAATAATCAATATACTTATATCCGTTAAACAAGGCTATCATGTCAAAAAAAAGCCTTGTGATTCGACCATTTAACTCATAAAATGGGTGTAAAGCTATGAGTTCACATTTGTAGTATGCTAGTTTTTTAGCAAACTCTTCTTTTGGTTTATTTTCGTAATCTTTCAGATAATTATCTTTTTTCAATGCTTCAAATATTTTTTTTGATTCACTTTGTACATACATTCCTTGGCAAAATCTAGACTCACCTTTTGCCATATTAAGATCTCTATATATTCCTGCCCAAGCATATAAGGCTTCAAAAGTTCGTCTATGGAGTTCTATGAAATAAGTCTCATTAAAAAGTGTATTTTCATTAAGCTCATCATAAAAAATCTTGTAGGCTTCTGTTATAAGCTCTTTTTCTAGCTCATGAATTTCTACACTATCATCTATATTGAGCTTATTTATAGGTACATCAGTATCGTTAATATAGACATCGCTACTTTGAACTTTGTACTTTGATGCCATATTTTTCCCTTAGTTCGCGAACCTTTTTAATAACCTCTGCATCCGCTTCTTTATAGCCTTCTATAATTTGTGTTGTAAAAATTACTTTTTCAAGTTCTTTGCTATCTATTGGATTTTTACTCATTTCAATAACCTTTCAAAATTTAAACTATATTTTACCAATTTATACTTCCATTATACTCATTCATGTATTCATTGAGTACTAAAGCACTTATCTCTCTAGTAGCATGTGGATTTAAGTCTATGTGATGTTCTTTTTTAAACTGATTGAAAACTGTAGTTAGCATCACTCTATTGAAATAATCCTCATTTTCTAAAATAGAGTTATTATGGAGAACTTGCTCATCCGTCTCTTTTTTTACATCACAAAGAGCAGCATAAACCTCACTCTTCATTTTAGACAAGTCGTCATTTTGCATCAGTCGTTTATGTATTCTTGCATATTTTGCATCATTTTGATATTTATGTTTTAAAAGCTCATTTTCTCTATTTATTTCTTTTATCTTTTCATGTATTTTTTCAAGTGTTGCTATATTTTTGTTCATCTCGTCTTGTGTTACTTCGTTTAAGTTTTTGTTTTTAAAGAGTCTTTGAAGCTCCTCTTTTAGTGAGATAAACTCAGGGTCTTTTTTGTCAAAGTTGCCTGCTAATGCTTCTCTAGTTCGTTTTAGAGTATTTTTGAGTTTATCTGCTAGAACAAGCTCTTCTTCCCCAATCTTTGTAAACTTAAACAATATATCTTCAAGTGCATAGTTTAAAATATTTGCATTGTCGTCTCCGCTTTCAAGTGCACTTTTTTGGTTCAATAGATTGAGGTGGTTTGATGCTTCACGGTAGAGTAGATTTAACTTTGCAAAATCTATCTTTTCAAGTAGTTCATTATGTCCAAACAGTCTTATAAGATTGTACAGACTCTTTGCATCACCCAACGCTTTTTTAATCTCTTGCATTTTTTTAACATCTTGGATTTGGTTTATCTGTTGTGAAAAAATCTCTGCGTTCGTTGTATCAAAACTAAACAGAAGCTCTTTTATAGCTTGAATCTCCTCTTCTATCTCCTCACGGGATTTAAAGAGTGATGAGTAATGTTCCATCTCATCACCGAGTTCTGCTTGAAGCTCTTCAAAATAGGCTTTATTAGTATCATCAAACTCTTTACTTATATCTGCAAAATCGACTACAAATCCGTACTTAAACTTTTTGTAGGTTCGGTTCACTCTCGTAAGTGCTTGAAGAAGGTTATGGTCTCTGATGATTCTACCGAGATAGAGTTTTTTGAGCCTCGGAGAATCAAAGCCTGTTAAAAGCATGTTATAAACAAATAAAAAATCGATTTTTCCGTCTTTGAAATCTTCAACCTTCTGCTTTCGCTCTTCTTTGTTTCCGATGTCATGAAGTATTAACGCTGCACTTTTTACTTTGGAAGCGTCTTTTCTTTTTTCTCCATAGGTTGGCATAAGTTCAGCTACCATCTCGGCATCGTAATAATCATTGTTGGCATGTGGAAATATTTGTTGCGCATACTTTGACTCAAATATTTCAAACATCATTTTAGCTTGATCTGAAGAGTCACAAATCACCATACCGCCTATTGAGTTTTCATCAAAAAGCAAACGACTTTTCTCAAAATCTTTTACAATATAATCAAGCATAGGCTCTACAAAACTGTGATGCGCATATATCTGCTCTTTTTTTAAAGTACCTTTGAGTATTTCTATCTCTTCAAGGACTTTTTGCAGTTGTATCTTGTACTCTGTCTGTATCTCTTCACGGATAAGTCTGAGCGTGTATCCATCTGCTATGGAAGCATTATAATAATACTTATGTATATAATCTCCGAAAATGGCTTTTGATGAAGCATCCGCACCAATAAGCGGTGTTCCAGTCAACCCAATCTTTATGGCATGTGGATCTGAGGTAGTGAGGTTCGCTAAAAAGCTACCCTTTGGATTGTAACTTCTGTGAACTTCATCTAAAAAATAGACTCTTTGAATGTTGATGTCATAATCCTGCACCGCAATAACATCTGGGTCATCTTTAAACTTGTGAATATTTACAACTGTTATCTCTTGATGTCCTCTTTCGTTATGAATCGCCGTTGTTGCTTTTATATCTTTTGCAAATGCTTCACGACTGGAGATTTCATGCACAACAAGCCCACGACTAATAAACTCTTTTTTTGCTTGCGTTAATAAATCGAGCCTATCAACTATAAAGTAAAATTTTGGAATGATAGATTTTTTTTGAAAATAATCTGTCAGATGCTTGATATTATAAAATGCAAGTGCGGTTTTACCACTCCCCTGAGTGTGCCAGATTATGCCTTTTGTAATACCCTCACTAAGTTTTTTCTCTATCGCTTTTGTAGCAAAAATCTGAGGATAACGCATGATATGTTTTTCAACACCGCCACTTACTTTAACATAAGCGATGGCATACTTTAAAACAAATGCTAATCTATCTTTACAAAATAGAGAGGTACTTAAACGATTTGTCGGAGTGCTTGGGTCTTTGTTTGTTAAAAATTCATTTTGCTTCTTGATAGATTCTAAGTTGTTATCTTTTAAAATAAAATTTTCTGTATCTTCATCTAAATCATTTAAAAGCTTTGCTAAATTTAACTTCTCTTCTTCTCTAAAATAGTTAAACTTCGGAGTATGGGAAGGTGTCGCATAAAATGCGCCTTCAATCGGCTCGGATAAGTCATCATCGTATTCCATATTGTTTGAGAAAACCATCAACTGCGTAATATTTACAAACTTTCTAAATTTTTTGTTTGAAAATCTTGTGTTTATCCTCTTTCTCTCGGCTAATACACCGTCTTGATTGTTTGGCTTTTTAACCTCTATAAAAACTAAAGGCATGCCATTTATAAGTAAAATAATATCAGGTCTAAACTCATCATCGCCATTTTTATATGTGAGTTCTGTAACAACATTGAAAGTGTTGTTGTGAAAGTTTTCAAAGTCTATGAGTTTTACACCAGATTGTTCTGTAAGTTTTTCATAAAATGCTTTTCCAAAATCTTCATAATCTAATAAGTGAGAGATGTCATCATAAAGACGGTTTATAGCATCTTCTTTCAAATCATGATTTATTTTAGTGATACTTTTTTTGAAAACATCCGTAAAAATATTTGTGTCTAAATCCCAAGTAGCATCTCTTAACGAAAGATATTCATAGCCTAATCTTGTCAGATGTAAAATAGAGGGTATTTTAACTCTTGTGTCTTCATTATGTTTTATCATAAAAGCTCCAAATCCCGCATACTTAAATATCCATTTTTACTGATAATAAGATGGTCAAGCAATTCTATACCTAAAAGTTTTGCACTCTCTTGCAATCTTTTTGTTACGTGTATATCTTCTTGGCTTGCTTCAAGCAATCCACTTGGATGATTATGAGCAATAATGATAGAAGCTGCCCTATCTGATATAGCATCTGCAAATACCTCTCTAGGGTGAACAAGAGAACGATTGAGTGTACCGATGGAGATGATTCTTGTTTGTATTATATGATTAGCCCCATCAAGAGTTATGGTTAGGAAATACTCTTGTTGCTTTGTTTTATACTCTTGAAGTTCATCATATATATCTTGAGAGGAAGTTACTTTTTTATTTTGTTTAATTAAATATCTTTTTGAGAGTTCAATTGCAGATAATATTTGTGAGGCTTTTGCTATGCCTAAACCATGAATAGATGTAAGCTTATCTAAGTTGATAGTTTCAAAATCATCTTCAAAAAGTTTTACGATTTCACGGGAGAGTTTTAAAACATCTTTATCTTTTGTGCCACTACCTAAAAGAATAGCCAAAAGCTCATAATCTTTTAAAGATTGCACACCTTTTTTAGTGAGTTTTTCTCTTGGTTTATCAAAATCATTTAGTTCACTAATTGTTTTCATCTATTTTTCCACATGCCAAACTTAAATGAAATTCGGAGCGTCATTAGCAAACAAAATAATATCACCCGCTCTTGTTTGACTTGCTAGCACATCCGTTAGTGCGGATTTGTCGAGTAGCATAATCTTATTTTTAACTTTAAGATTATCGTTGAAAAGGTCTGCGTTGAGGGAGCCTGTTACGATAACTATGTTAAAAACCTCATTGATTGCATGGATGAGTTTTAGGTTAAGTTCATCACTGCTTTCAACGAGTCCTGGGGTGACTATCACTTTTCTGCCTTCATGAAGGGAGCAGAGTCTCACCCCCTCGAGCATGCCATCAATATTGCCGTTGTATCCATCATCAAGGATGAGTTTTCCGCCTGCTTTTATCATTTGAAGTCTGTGTTCTACTGGTTTGAGTGCTTTAACTGCTTTGACTATCTCTTCATCACTCATTCCAAAACTCTTGGCAATGCGCACTGCAACTGCAATATTCATCGTTTGGAACTCGCCTAAGATTTCCGTTTGTAAAGAGAGTGTTTCATCATCGATTTTCAGATCAAACCTTGTCCCCTCTAGTGTGGCATGTGGATTTACAACTTCATCCCCGAAAAAGGTTACTTTTTCATGTGGTTCGTTTGTTACAGAAGTGTGTATAAATGCTCGCTCTAATCTTGGTGACTGCATGATTTCGAGTTTTGTCGCTATGATATTTTTCAAAGATTTGAAGTACTCTATGTGCGCTTCCCCAACTTTTCCAACAACCACAGTTTGAGGTTCAATAAATGTAGTTATCTCGTAGATATCCCCCGCCTCTCTTGCTCCTGCTTCACAAACATAAATCTCTGTATCTTGAGGCAGAGAGTTGTTAATATCTCCCATGATTCCACCGAGTGTATTGACACTTCTTGGAGTTGCATAGACATTAAACTTTTTACTCAAAATCTGCGCTACAAAGTTTTTAATGCTCGTTTTTCCGTAACTCCCTGTGATACAGACTATCTGTAACTCAGACATCTCACGAAGTTTTTTCTTTGCCTCTTTTTTATAAACTGCGAAGAGAAACTTCTCTATTATAAAACTGCCGATGTAAGCGATTGCCAAAGGCATAAATACACCATACGTTTCACATGCCGACTTTAAGGTACAAAGTACATCTTGAAAGAGAACTAAAGAGACAAGAAGAATGAGAAATCTTTTGACACGCCATGTTAAGATGAGCTTCTTATCTAACCTTTTGTACCAAACAAACATCGCAGGTAAGATAGCAAAGTAGAAGAAAATAGCGAAAAAATGTCCCGTTGTGTGGTATGCGATAAAAGGAATGATAAAGTAGATGGCATGCCATTGAGGTTTATGGTGCTTTAAAACAACACGGGAGAGTCTATAATCATACCACTGAAGATTGGTAATCAGATACCAGCCCAAAACAGTTACGAAGAGTACATTGGTTACAAAAGCAACTAAAATCTCGTAGTTTTCCATATTAATGCTCCAAAGTTTTCAAAAAAACAGCTTCTATCTCTTTAGAGACATCCTCTGCATGCTTCATAAAGAAGTAGTGGTCACCTTCATAGACTTTAAGTGTCGAGTCTTTGATAAGAGCGTGGATTTTTTCTGCTGAACTTAGAGGGGTTGCAGTGTCCTCTTTACCCCAGCAAAGAAGTGCTTTTCCAGAGTAGTCTGAAAACTCATAAGAGAAATCCTCATTAACTACATTTTTAAAAGTTTTGTACATCGGCTCACTTAAAGTTTTTGCATCTTCAGCGGCAAACAGAGAACGCAGTTTTGCAAAACCAAAGATTTTAAGGGCTTTAAAGAGTGCTATTTTAGCTTTGATTTTAAAACTCTTTTCTATATAGATACCAGCACTTGCAACTAAAACCAGAACTTTTGGGTCAAGCAAGAGTGCAACTTTACCACCAAAGGAGTGCCCTAGTATAATATCTTTGGATGCATTCATATGAATCATCAAAAGTTCTACAATCCTTGTATAATCAGAGGTTTTAAGCGTTAAACTGCATGTACTTTTACCAAAGCCAGGTAAATCTATGTATATATGTCGAAAACTATCCATGTAGGGTGCAAATGTACTCTTCATCAAATTCTTGTTGCTTCCCCAACCATGCAGAACTATTAAATCTATTTTGGCATCTGGATTTACAATCTCATAACTAACGTTGATTGTGTGTTGATTATACTGAATCGATTTTATAGCCATTACTTCCCTTTTGCGCTACTAATAGAGTGAATATAATCATACGAGACTTTCACTCTTTTGGCATGTGGAAGTGAGTTTGAAAGTGATGTAACCGAAGCTTTAAAATCTTCAAAAAGGTAGTTTGCCATAGAGCCTGGAATAGGATTTATCTCATTTAAATAGACCTCTCCATCCACCACAAAGAAATCACATCGAATCAATGCACCTTCAAATAAATTTTTATAAATTTTTTCAAAATTAGCTCTTAGTTTGTTCTCTAGTTTTATATCGATATCTGCTTTTAGAACCTGTTCACTACGAGAAAAATCCATATATTTTTTTTCAAAATCTAAAAATTCATTTTTCTGAGGCTCTTCAACGATAGAGTAATGCATCTTTCCATCTGCCATATAACCTGCAAGGTTATACTCTTTCACACCCGTTAAAAAAGGTTCTACTAGAAGAGCGTTATCAAACTCAAATGCTGTATCTAAAGCATAATCAAGCTCGCTCTCCTCTTTAACAATACTTACACCAATAGAGCTTCCAAGACGCGCAGGTTTGATAATAATCGGATAGGGAATCGTTATATCTTTTTGCTCTTTTGCAGATAATATCTCATACTTTACACTTTTGATTTTTCGTGCATCACATAACCACTTTGTATATCTCTTGTCGTAAGAGAACACACTTGCATCGACTCTTGGTCCTATGTAGTCTATGGAGAAAAAGTCTAAAAGTGCAGCGATAGTTCCATCCTCTCCGTCCGCACCATGGATAAGGTTTAAAACGACACCCTTATGCTCCGTAGCACCAAAGAGACCTTTTTGCACAAAACTGCCAAGAGAGAGATGCAACTCAGGCATCTTTTTATGTTCACCTTTAGAGAAAGTGTTTGCTCGCATCTTAGATGGATTTATGAGGTAAAACTTGTGGTCTTGGTCACAAAAAACAAAAGTTAAATCAAAGCCAGAGAGCTTCTCTTTTAGGGTAATCGCACTTACTATGCTAATTTCATGCTCAAAACTAGCACCGCCGAATAAAATAGTTAATCTCAATATATACTTCCTTGGTTAAATTGTTTGTAATAGTCTTAAAGACTCTTTGACAAGTGAGGCTGTGTCTGTGCCTTGACATGCGTTGAGCGCTTTAGATATTTTTGCTTTTGTAAATCCTAAAGATTCAAGAGCTTCACTCGCTTCGTTATACGCTTTGTTTTGAGGTGTTCCTGCAGATAAGATTTCAGCATCAAAGCCATTAAGCTCCACCAAAATTCTTCCTGCACTTTTTGGACCAATCCCTGGAACTTTTTTGACACCGTTTATATCTTTGTTGTTAAGAACCGTCGCAAACTGAGAGGGAGAATAAGTAGAACAGATTGCCATGGCAACCTTAGGTCCTACTCCACTTATTTTGATAAGTCTCTCAAACATCTTTTTCTCACTCAGCTCTAAAAAACCATATAACAACTGTGCATCTTCACGAATTATATGTGTCGTGAAGAGATTGACCTGCTCTTTTGGAAGTGCAGAGAAGGTATGCAAAGAGATATAGACTTCATAAACAACTCCGCTCACTTCGACATGAACAAAACTCGGCTCTTTATAGGTAATGGCACCTTTTAAACCTACAATCACTCTGATACAGCTTGTATGGAGAATTCACCATCTTCAAGTTCAACAAGACCAAACACTTTGTCTGGTGAGCCTGGTTCTGGTTTATAGACAAGTTCTTTGTCTGGGTTAACCAACTTAAACCTTATCTCATTATGCCCACTCCAATGGTCTCTGTTGATGACTCTTGCATCCATTATGTTATCTTGAAGAGAAGTCGTATGATTTGTAAAGAGTAAAAGTTGTTCGTTCTTTTCACTTAACTCTTTTCTAATGTTTCCTAGATGCTCTTCAGCTTTCTTAAACTGATTGTATTGTCTTATAAACGAAGACGGCATCTTTACACCATTTTTCTTATAATGAATCAATCTTTTCTTCACTTCATTAAAAGTATCTACATTATTTTTAATGAGGATTTCATATTTTTCTATCTCTTTGTGTAAATCACGAATAGCATAATTAATCTCTTTGATTTTACTTTCAGACTCTTCCAAATCCTCTTGTGCAGTTCTTTTTATCAAAGGGTCTATTGTAAAAATATTTTCACTCCCTTTAAGCTTTTTGATTTCGATTAGCCTTGAAGCAGTTGCTTTAAGGTAAGAACCACACAAGTCAACTCTTATCTCTTTAGCTCTAACATCACCACCTACCGCTTGCTCTATCTCAACTTTATCCCCATCCACTATGCCGTGTTCTAATCGAACAATATGGATATCTTTACCAAAGGCACTCCCTCTGTGAGTATTTATTTTTAGTGTGTGTGCCCTGATTTGTGAAGTTTTATGTGTCTGCCCGCCAATAATTGCTTTTATAGCATTTACATTAGAGTTTGGTCCTATATTCCCTTCAATATCAATCTCACTCACTTCAATACTCATACCGCTTCCAATGGCATCTTTCATAAAGTCTGTCTCTTTCACGCTTATGGTAATGTCTGAGTCAAGACCAGAAGAGATAGAACCCGTTGTTTTAAAACTTATCTCACCAATATCAAGCTCTTTTTGAATAGAATAGTTTTCCCCTTCATGCATCACATAACCCTTATCCACGGCTCTGTATTCTATGCTGTTGGGCGTATCAATCTCTTTGATAGTCTCATCTATTTTAAAAGTAGGTAAATGATTTACTTCGGCCTCTTTAGGTGCGATAAACTCACCACGACAATTGCGTCCTGGTTTTCCCTCTTTAGGTTTTACATATTCAATGATAAGTTCATCTTGGACAACACTATGAATAAAGCCTCTTGAAGCGTAATCAACTTTTGCATTCTCTTTGACTTTTTCTTCTTTCGCATAATGAAAAATTATTTTATCATCTGTCGTTGCTGTTGGCTCTAAGCTTTGAGCTATTAGAATCATCTCATTTTTTTCATACTTCACTGTTTCATCCACACGGACTCGTGCTACTATTTGAGAGATTGTAACGTCTAACATCTCATCAAAGATATTGATTAAAATTCCTGCACGAATCTTGCTTTTGTTGATAATCACTAACAAATCTTTTTCAAAACTATTGCTGTAATTAACGACGGAACCCTGTTTGATGCTCAAGTATGCCTTACATTTTGTCGCGTTAACTCCAACCTCTACATTAAAATCTTTATAAAAATCCTCTACACCATTTTTTGAAAATATTTCAATTTCATAGACTTGTTTTATTTGAAAGTTTGGGTTCAAAAGTGTTTTTTCTTTATCGAGCCCGTATAACTCTTCGCTAGAGACCTCTTCCCACTCTCCCTCTGCGGTTTCACTATTTTCTCTTACAAATGTTTGAGCTTCCAAAATAGAAAAATCAAGAGAATCAACTCGTACGTCGTAAGATTTTGCAAGAGTTACAAGCTCTTTTGCAACATTTTGCGTTTTTACGACTGTTGGACGAACTTTTTTCATAAAAGATGGATTAGATTTCTTAGAACCAAATAGTGCCATTTATACAACCAAATTAGATATTATTTTTTTTAAGTCTACATTTTAACGGAATATTTGTTAAAATTATGTAAATCGACAATACATACTAAAAAGAAGCCCATGTTTAAAGCCATCTTCACTAACAGTTTTGGAATCTTAGTCTCAAGAATTTTAGGATTTTTAAGAGATTTATTAACTGCATCAGCCCTTGGTGCAAACATCTACAGTGACATATTTTTCATAGCCTTTAAACTCCCAAATCTCTTTCGCCGTATCTTTGCAGAGGGGGCTTTTACACAAGTTTTCATCCCCGCTTTTGCTCGCTCTTCGCACAAGGGAGTTTTTTCGGCAAATATTTTTGTCATATTTTTATCTATTATCCTCTTAATCACTCTGCTTGTAAACATTTTACCTGCTCTGGCAACGCAAGCCATAGCCATCGGTTTTGATGAGAAAACCATAGAGTTGGCGGCTCCCTTTGTAGCCATAAACTTTTGGTACTTACCGCTTATATTTGCTGTTACTTTTTTAAGCACCCTGCTCCAATATAAACACCATTTTGCAACTTCTGCATTCTCTACTGCACTGCTAAATATTTCACTTATATTAGCTCTTTATTTCGCACAGGACAAAAGCCAGGCTGAGATAGTTTATTATCTTAGCTGGGGTGTAGTTATCGGCGGTATTTTACAGCTGGCTGTTCACATATTGGCTATATATAAACTAGGATTTATAAAGCTCTTGTATGGCGGTTTTAAATATGTAAGAGTAAAGTCATACATTATAAAAAAAGACACAAGAAAGTTTAGACAACAGTTTTTTCCTGCAATGTGGGGAAACTCAACTGCTCAAGTGAGTGCATTTTTAGACACCTTTTTAGCCTCGTTTCTTGTCACTGGGTCTATAAGTTATCTCTACTATGCAAACCGCATATTTCAGCTTCCTTTAGCACTCTTTGCCATTGCAACATCCATCGCTCTTTTTCCAAGAGTTGCAAGATACATAAAAAACAAAGATGAAGAAAAAGCCTTGGCATTTTTAGAAAAGGCATTTTGGTTTTTAACATTTTTACTGACAGCGAGTACAATCGGTGGATTTATATTATCACAAGAGATTACTTGGCTTCTCTTTGAAAGAGGCGCATTTACCGTTCAAGACACCGCAAACACGACAGCAGTTTTACAAATGTACATGATAGGACTTCTCCCTTTTGGTCTGCAAAAACTTTTTTTACTCTGGCTCTACTCAAAAGAGATGCAAATGAGAGCGGCAAAAATAGCCACCTTTTCACTAGCCGCATACATACTTTTTGCACTTTCACTCATCGCACCCATGGGAGTAAGCGGTTTAGCCCTTGCAAGCACCGTAAGCGGTTTTGTGAGTTTTAGTTTAACTATTAGAGCTTTTGGAGTGAAAAAGTTTTTTGATATACTTCTGAACAAAAAAGCGATTTATCTCGTGATAGCTTCCGTTTTACTGAGTATTTTACTATTAATTTTCAAAGATTTTATCGGTGCTTATATTTAAAGACTCTCTGTCGGATGTGATGCTTCTAAAATAGATGGCTATTGTATTTTCACACGTAAACTATGCTTTGACACACGAGCTTCACCTTGATGTCATGAAAGTTTCCACATGCTAAGTTCTTTCATCTCACTTAGAAACTTTGTACTCTTCTTACCGCCTTGATACTCCATCTCATAATCGAAAAAACTTGGTTGCATAATATTTCTCACTCTTTTTTTAGTTCTTTTATTTTATCTAATTGGCTCTGAAATTTTGTTGTTTAATCAGAGAGTTCAATTAACTATTTCTTCTATTTTTATGTGTTATAATCATACACATACTTTATACGCATAGGAGATACCAATGACAGCACTTTATAATCCACATGCCAAGAAAAAAGCAACCAACCTTAGTATAAATTCAGACCTACTTAAAAAAGCGAAAGAGCTTCACATCAATATTTCTAACTCTTTGGAAAAAACACTCATAGAACTTATAAAAGAGCAAGAGGCAAAAAAATGGACATCTCAAAACAAAACTTCCATTAATAGCTATAACGAAAGAGTTGCCAAAAGCGGTACATTTAGCGATGAGATAAGAAGTTTTTAATGGCGCAATTTGATATTTACGAAAATCTCAATATAAGAACAAAGCAAGGGATTCCCTTTTTGTTAGACATTCAAAACGACATACTCAATAACTTGTCAACCAGAGTTGTTGTACCTTTAGTTTTAAACATGAAACCTGCAAAAATACTAAATCCTCAATTTGAAATAAATGGGTTAATAGTAACTATGTCTACAGCCGAACTTGCAGGTATATCCGTAAACAACTTAGGTTCTACTGTTTGTTCGGTGGGAGATAAAAGAGACGAAATCATCTCGGCAGTTGATTTTATGATAACTGGTTTTTAAAAAGAGATTTCCACATGCCAAGATACGCCTCTATTTTCTAAATATCGTCTTATTTCTTCCTGTCTCTTTTGCTTGATAGAGTAACTTATCTGCCTCTTTGAGTAAGTCATCTATCATCATAAACTCTTCTTGATACTTTGCAACACCGATACTTATTGTAAAATGGATGGTTTTATTGTTAAAGTCCAGCGAAATCTCATTTATCTTTTTTCGTATCGATTCAATAAAGCTCAAGAGTTCTGTTTGATTTTTATGGTTACACACAATTGCGAACTCTTCGCCTCCAAGTCGTCCAAATATGCTTTTTGGAGGCAACATCTCTTGGATAATTTTTGTGATGGTTTTGATAACTTCATCTCCTGTATCGTGACCATAAGTATCATTGATATTTTTAAAAGTATCAATATCAATCATTACAGCGAACAAGTCATCTCGCGCATTTATAAATCTATATTCTGCCAATTCAAAAAACTTTCGTCTGTTATAAATATTTGTCATAGAGTCATACGATGACATGTACTCTAAATTTTGGATTAAACTTTGTAAATCAAGTTGCATTTTTACTCTGGCTAACAACTCTTTTGGTTTAAAAGGTTTTGTGATATAGTCGCTGCCGCCGATTTCATATGCTTTTTCAATACTCTCTTCATCTGTTTTTGCCGTAAGAAATATAACGGGTATATTTTTTGTGTAAGGGTTTGATTTCAGTCTCTCGCACACCTTAAAACCACCTATTTCTGGCATCATAATATCAAGCAAAATCAAATCTACTTTTTCTTCATTTACAATCTCTAGTGCATCGACACCGCTTGTAGTATCAATAAGGTCATATTCGGCAAGTAATTCCGCTAAAATATCCAGATTTGCAACTGTATCATCCACTATCAATATTGTTTTAGTGTTCATTTATTTAAACTCTCCAAAGCATCTTTATATTTTCTCTTCTCTATGAATTGTTTTGCAGTAACAACCAACTCTTTATCAATATCAGCCAAATTATAACCCTCTAACTCTTCAAAAACGACAAGAATATTTCTTAGCCTTTTTGAAGATATCGCATCTTCCAATCTACCAAATAATTCATCTCTTTTTTCTTTTGTAATATCTGCTGTCTCAATCGCCGAACCGACAATTTGTACATTGGATAATTCATCACAAACTTTATGCAACTCTTCATAAAATTTTGGAAATAGATTTTTATTTTGTGTAGTTTCTATCTCTTTGGCTATGTTGCTTAAATTTGTAGCACCTATATTTGCACTGAGTCCTTTGAGCGTATGGATGACATTTTTGAACTCCTTAGCATTCAAATTTTCAAGATTTAACTCTTTGTAACTGTTATAAAAACTATTTAAAATCTTTAAGTAGAGTTTTTCATTATTTACCATGTAATGGAGTCCCAAAGAGGTGTCTATGTTTATAAAATTGGGGATAGTAGCGGTCGCTGTATCGCCGCTTAGCTCTACTTTTTTGTTTAGATATTTATGTAACAGTTCGTAAAGTTTCTCTATCTCTATCGGTTTATTGAGGTGCGCACACATACCCGCTTTTTTTGTTTTTTGAATATCCTCTTTCATAGCATTTGCAGTGAGTGCAATAATCGGGATATCTTTATCTATCTCTCTTATAAGTTTTGAAGCTTCATATCCATCCATAATCGGCATCTGAATATCCATAAGAATGAGGTTGTATTTATTTTGATTTTGCTTAAACATATCAACCGCTTCTTTCCCGTTTGAAGCTATCTCTATCTCTGCACCGCTATTTTCTAAAAGTCCCAGAACTATCTCTTGATTTGTCTGGTTGTCTTCTACCAAAAGTATGCTACTGTTTTTCAATGCATTTTTATCGAGTTGTAGCGCCGTTTGCGTCTGCATGTTTAAATAACTGCTCTTTAGTTCCCCTTGAAATACATCACACAGTATGTCGTTGACAGTTGAGGGATTAATAGGTTTTTGTAAAAATATATTAATTCCAACATCTTTTGCTAAAGGAATAATTGAATCTTGCCTGAATGCACTGACCATTATAACCGTAGGCGGAGTGACTTTCGACTTACACTTTTGTTTTATCAGCTTTGTAGTTTCTATACCGTCTAAATTCGGCATGTGCCAATCCATAAAGATAATATCGTATTTGTTATTGCATTCATCTACCTTTACTAAGGCTTCATGACCGCTAAAAACAACATCTACGCTTAATCCAAAATTTGAAAGTAATGTCTTTAATATTTCATGCCAACTTTGGTTGTCATCCACCACCAATGCTCTCTTATTGCTAAATTGTATATACTCTTTTTTCGCCGTATCTAACTCTTTGAGAGATATCTCAAAACTAAAACTGCTTCCTTTACCTTTTTCACTCTCTACCCAAATTTTGCCGTCCATTAGTTCGATTAACTGTTTTGATATAGAGAGTCCTAAACCTGTTCCACCATATTTTCGCGTAGTGCTTCCATCGGCTTGTGAAAATGATTGAAAAAGTTTTGCTTGCTCCTCTTGCGTCAATCCAATCCCTGTATCTTTGATTGTAAATTGCAATCTATCTTGTGAACTCTTTTTGATATAAATCCCAACTTCACCCTCTTGGGTGAACTTTACTGCGTTAGTCAAAAGATTTATAATCACCTGAGATAAGCGCAGAGGGTCTCCTAAAAAGTTTTTTCCCATGTTGGAACCGTAACTTACTATGATCTCCAATTTTTTCTCATGAGCTTTCAATTCTATCAAATTTATAGCATTGTCTATCATTTTAAAAAGGTCAAACTCTATCGTTTCTATCTCTAGTTTTCCAGCTTCTATTTTGCTAAAATCTAAAATATCATTGATAATATTCAATAAATTTTTAGCACTTATATCTATCTTTTGAATGTAGTTTTTTTGTTGTTCACTCAGCTGTGTTTGTAGTGCCAAATGAGACATTCCAATGATTCCGTTCATCGGAGTTCTTATTTCATGGCTCATATTTGCTAAAAATTCTGACTTGATTTTTGTAGTTTCTTCGGCCTTTAATTTGGCTGATTCCAACTCTTGTGTTCTTTCTTGTACGGTTCTTTCCAGGTTCTCCCTATTGCTTTTAACCTCATTTATCATGTTGTCAAAATTTTCAAGCAAATTATCTATCTCTTCGATATTAGTTTTTTCTTGCTTTACATAAATATCAATATTTTTAGTGTTTTCAGACAACTCAACAATTGGCTTTGATAAAAACTTTGATAATTTTATAGAGTTTTTATACAAGGTATAGAGTATCAGTACAAGTGCAAATACCAAAATAATAAATACATATAATGCTACTTTCTTTGAAAACCTCTGTATGCTAAGGCTGTCTTTTATAATAGAGTCTTTGTCAATTAGGAAAAACACTTTCCAATTAGTATCTTTTATATCTCTATTTTCAACTAAGAAGTTCTTTTGTTTAAATGAGAACTCTCCGCTTTTTATATCATGTAAAAAATAATTTTTAAACTGTTCAGATATTTTTTTATTTTGCTGTGTTAAAAGATTATGCTCTTTTGGTTGTAAAATCTCGTGTATTACCAACTCATTTTTATCATTCTTTTTAAGCTCTACCAAATCTAAAAAAAGATTTAATTTATCGGAAATAGCGATAATCATGCCCTTGTCATCACTCAAAAAGACTTCACCGCCAAAAGGTATGTTTTCTGATAATACCTCTTGCGCTAATTTTTTAATAGGCACATCAATCCCGACAACTCCTCTAAAATTATTTTTGTTATCATAAATAGGTCTGATATACGAAGTCATCCATCCATTCATAGCGGGGTCTAAGTAGATAGAACTCCATAATGGTTTTTTTGTCGGGTTGTGATTTAAATCTGCTTCATAATAAAAAGTCCAATCAAAAAAATTGGATACATCCGACATATAATTGTGTAGCTCTATAAATGGATAATATCTTATCAGCGCATCGCTATCTATAATCCAAGAAGCAACAACTGCTTCATGTGCTTCTTGTGCATTTTTTAACGCAATATCAAACCATTGTGTTTCATTTAAATAGCTTGTAATCTCTTCTTGGGATAATTTTGTAAATAGAAAAGACATTGCATCTGCACCGCCTCTATCTTTTGTTTGGTAGAACAATCCATATTTATCTTTTGCATATTTTACATTTGGGTCTATGACTTGATATTTATCCCTATGGTTGTAAAAGTATTCTATCTGGGAGAAAAGAGCTTGATGACTATCAGCCATACTCTTCATCTTGTTTTTGATGATGGCTGATTCTCTATTTACGGAATACTGTAAAGATTCTCTGGCATTTTTTATAATATTTTTTTCGTTTTCCGCGGAAATATAGTTCACCATAAAATAGTAGATACCCAGCAGTAAAACAGATATACTCAGTATCGGAATCAGTGTAGCAAGCGTAATATTTTTATTTAATAACTGAAGTAGCGTCTTATGTACTTTGCCCATATCTATTTTAATCCTTAAAATAATGAGATTTTTTCAACTCTGAAATATATTTATTTATCAATTTTTTTGTAGTGTGCCTCATGATGTAAATATGAGCATATTCTCTTTTTTTACCATTTACATAAAGCTCTTCCGTGGATAGTGAATATTTAAAAATCATATCTTGAGTTGGCTTTTTCATCCGTATAGTCAGAGAAAAAGGTGTTCTTTGTACCCAACATTTGTCATCTTTATCTAAGGATTTTAACTTTTCATAGGCATATTGTGTCATCTCTTCAACTTTGACGGTTTCTTGTACATGGTCTTGAAAAGATTTATTGGAAAGATATTCCCAAAGAATCAGAGGAGAAAAAGCATTTCTTGAACCTGCGAATGTTGTATCAGGCGAACCTATATACATTGGGTCATCAACTGGCTTGAGTTGATACTTAACCCTTGACATATAGATACCAGTAGGCCAAGGAGAGCCTATCCATTTGTGTCCGCTCATTGCGATGGAATGAATTTCGGGTATTCTAAAATCAAACACGGGAAATGTATAATCTTTGGTAGGTTTTTTAATAAGCTTTTGCTTTAATGCCTCTTCTATATAAGGCATGTATGCAGCGCCCAATGCTCCATCAACATGAAACCAAAAACCGTTTCTTATATCTGTTTTGCCATCAGCATACTCTATCTCTCTTGTGTATAAATCATATTTTTTTAAGATTGGCACCAACGCATCTATTGCCTCTTTTACATTATCGTAGGCACCTTTAAAAGTACTTCCGTAATTAAAACTCACCAAAATTGGATGCCCTTTTTTGGCAAAAAACTCCACCAGTTTCACAAGTGCAGGTATGTAAATAGAACCGTCATCCTTTGAAGGCACCTCTTTTGGCCAGCCATTCTCATCCAAATACTCCTTTGAGAAGCCTTGCGGATAATCCTCTTTTGTAAGGGGACATGTGTATCCGTGAGTAGCTGCTTCACTATTGAATGTGGCTATTTTTAGCACTTCCATAGCTTTTACTATAGAGTAGTGTGCATCTTGAGAGTAAAATGCTACGGGTTTAAATTTATTTTCATTTGTACTTTTCATCGTACCGTAACTTGATGCTAGTTGTTGATTAATTCTGCACTCCGCATCTTTCAATGTTTCGCTTAATCTTTTGGCTTTTTGCGCCTTTTCATCATCTATTAAAAGGTATTTTCCTTCCAAATAATCTCTTCCGCTAAGGAGTGCAAAAATATTTGCTTCAGTACATCCCATAGAGACTATATATCCCCAAAAATCATCTTTTTTTAGAGGATTGCCTCTATCTTTGTTGTTCCAAAGATTTGCAAAATATCTTAATACTTCAACTTCGACAGCTTTTGTATTTAAAGTAAGATTCCCGCCGACAAAAGGGTCACCGACATTATTCATAGCGATATTTAAATACTTGGAATAGTTCTTCTTATAATTTAAATATTCCGTCATTTGATAGCCTAAAAAGGTCTTCTCTTGCGTAAACTCATAATCAGATAGCTTCGATAAAGCTCGTTTTTTCTTTTTGAGAGACATTTTTTTATCATCTATCTTAAACCATTTACTCTCCAATTCACCGCTTAGACTCACTAAATTTGTATTCATACTTCGTCCTTTATCTCTTTTGCTAATCTTTTCAGAACCGACTTATCGATTTTATTCTACATCAAGAGACTTTTATTCTTACTGAGCATTTTAAATTTTTACTATTGATATTTCCACATGCCAAGACTTCTCTCCAAGCCCATACAAATAAAGCTATATTTGTAATGTGCTATAATCGCACCTATATTACATACGAATGAGAACAATTATATGACTATTTACGACTCCGTAAAAAAAGAAAAAAGAGAATTTATCCCCCAAGAAGAAGGCAAAGCCACTCTTTATGTTTGTGGTCCGACTGTTTATGATGATGCGCATTTAGGGCACGCCAAGAGTGCTTTGGTGTTTGATTTGCTCACTCGTGTTTTAAAAGCAAATGGACTCGATGTAACCTACGCTAGAAACATCACCGATATTGATGACAAAATCATTAAAAAAGCGATGGAACAAAAAAAAGATATAAAAGAGATTACAGACTTCTATACAGAGGCTTTTCATAAAGAGATGGAGGCCATCGGTGTAGCCCGTCCAGATATTGAGCCAAAAGCAACCGAATCACTTGAAGCTATGTTTGAGCTTGTTCAAAAACTTATAGACTCGAAGCATGCGTATAGAACTGCTGATGGCGATGTCTATTTTGATACTGCGAGCGACAGCGAGTACCTCACTCTCTCCAAAAGAGTGCAAGAGGAAGATGAGAAACAAAACAGAGTGGAGAGTTCCTCTGCAAAGAAAAACTCTGCTGACTTTGCCATGTGGAAAAGTGTAAAAGATAACAGTCTGACTTTTGATTCTCCTTTTGGTGCGGGTCGTCCAGGTTGGCATCTGGAATGTTCGGCGATGATTGAAAAACATTTGGCATGTGGAAGTAATAAATATGCAGTAGATATCCACGGTGGAGGAGCCGACCTGCTCTTTCCTCACCATGAAAACGAAGCGGCACAAACAAGATGTGGCACAAACCACGCGCTGGCGAACTACTGGATGCATAACGGTTTTGTAAACATAGACGGCGAAAAAATGAGCAAATCTTTAGGTAACAGCTTTTTCTTAAAAGATGCCCTCAAAGTGTACGATGGAGAGGTTTTACGCTTTTACCTTTTGAGTACGCACTACAGAAGTAACTTTAACTTCAACGAAGAGGATTTAACTGCTTCTAAAAAACGCTTAGACAAGATTTACAGACTCAAAAAACGCCTCTTTGGTTTGGCATGTGGAAATGATAGTACAGCATTTAAAGAGAAGCTTTTAGAAGCTCTTAGTGATGACATGAATGTATCCACCGCCTTAGCGCTCATCGATGAAATGATTAGCAGTGCGAACGAAACTTTAGACACAGCAGGTAAACATAAAGAGCTTAAACGTGAGACTATGGCAAACCTTGCTTACATAGAAGAAGTTTTAGGTTTTGGTGTTAAAAATCCATTTGAGTATTTTCAGTTTGGTTTGGATGAAGCTACAAAAGCAAAAATTGACGCACTTATAAGACAAAGAGATGAAGCTAAAAAAGTAAAAGATTTTGCAAGCTCAGACAAACTTCGTGATGAGATTTTGGCATGTGGAGTGAGCATAATGGATACACCACAAGGCACATTTTGGGAGAGGGTTTAAAATGGCAGATATAAAATTTTCAAAAGAGGAAACAGAGAATATTGTCTATAAAATAAAACAATATTTTCAAAATGAGCTTCAGAGTGATATTGGTCAGTTTGAAGCGGAGTTTCTTTTAGATTTTTTTGCAAAAGAGATTGGAAACCATTTTTACAATGAGGGTGTACGCGACGCGCAAGCCGTAGTATCAACTCAATTTGACAACATAACACAATCTCTTTATGAGATAGAAAAGATAACAGATTTAAAAAAGTAGAACCATGCAACTCCTAGATATTCAAAATATTTTACAAGAAAATTCAAAAGATTTAACAGATGAGTTTAAACGGCTCTTTCATGGTCGTGGCGGACTTTATGAGGGTTTCAAACATCTCACTGTTGATAGTATTGACACCATTTTAAGCGTGGCGCTCTACTTTGAGGAAGAGAGTGAAGCTGAGCTTATAAAAATGCTTCAAGATTTTGTACAGGGTTCAAGATATACAACGCTCATTGTTCAAAGAAGATACCTCCAAGGAAGTCCGAGTGAAGTGATTATCGGGGAGCTGAGTGATTCTGTTTTTGTTGTTGAAAATGGAATGAAAATAAAACTCAACCTCCTCTCGAACCGTAACAGTGGTTACTTTCCAGATATGAAAAATGGTCGGGAGTTTGTCAGAGAAAATGCAAAGAACAGACGTGTACTCAACCTCTTCTCCTACACATGTGCCTTTAGTGTAGCGGCGAAGTTTGGAGGTGCGAATAGTGTTGTCAATATTGACATGAGTAAAAGCGCGCTCTCTAGCGGAAAAACAAACCATTCTATCAATAATCTCGACCCAAGAGGTGTCAGTTTCTTACCCTATAACATCTTAAAATCCTTCTCAAACATCAAGAAAAAAGCTCCTTATGATTTAATCATCATAGATCCTCCGACCTTTCAGCGTGGAAGTTTTGAAGCGACGAAAGATTATCAAAAAATCATCAGCAGACTTGAGCAAATCGCCTCAGAAGATGCGATAGTTTTGGCCTGCCTCAATGCACCAGAGTTAGACAGCACTTTTATCATTAACATGATAGAAGAGCTTGCACCAAGTTTTAAGTTTATAAAACGTCTCGAGAATGTGGCAGAGTTTGCAAGTGCAGAGGAAGAGCGAAGTTTGAAAAATCTAGTGTTTCAAAGAGTGCTCTAACGGGAGAAGCACAACACTCTTAGCAGTGTTCTGCCAAAAGCCCTGCTTTTATAGCTTCATACTTCTCTTTGCCTTGAAGTTTTTTTACTATAGCAAGTGCAAAACAGATAGCCGTTGCTGGTCCGCGAGAGGTCATGATATTTGCATCTTCAACAACCATCGGCGCATCTTGATACCCTGCTCTTTTTATATCCTCTTCAACAGAGGGGTAACATGTATATTTATCTTTTAAAACACCCGCTTTTTCAAGTACATAAGGTGCCGCACAGATTGCACCAATCTCTTTGCCTTTGGCATCCATCTCTTTTAAAAGAGTCTTTATATTTTCATCTGCTGCGAGTGTTTTTGTTCCTATCCACCCGCCTGGAAGTGCTATCATATCGAGCATGTCGGCATTTACATCTTTGAGTTGTACATCTGTTTGGATAGTGATTCCATGCACCCCTTTGACGAATGATTCCCCATCTAAAGAAGCCACTAAAACTTCTATTTTTGCACGTCTTAATACATCGATAATCGTCACAGCTTCAATCTCTTCAAATCCACATGCCAAAGGCACTAATACAGTTATGTTCTTCATAGCAAATTCCTTGTTTATCCTAATTTTACCTTTATTTTAGTATAATCACTTAATTTTTAAACGTGGAAATATAATAAATGATTAATTATGAAAACATAAAACCTTGGCTTTTCAAGCTTCAGCCAGAATCAGCGCATCACCTTGTTGAGTGCATTTTAAGAGCTCCTAATCTTTGTCAAATTCCATTTAACCCTTTCTTGGGTTCTCACTTTATAAGTGACCCACTCTTAACGCAAGAGATTTTTGGACGCACCTTTTTAAATCCTGTTGGTCTTGGTGCTGGCTTTGATAAAAATGCTACTATGATTCGAGGCATACAAACTTTAGGGTTTGGTTTCACGGAGATAGGAACAGTGACGCCTAAGCCACAAGAGGGAAACCCTAAACCTAGAATGTTTCGACATGTCAAAGAGAGGAGTATCCAAAATGCTATGGGCTTCAACAACGATGGACTGCTCAAAGTACAAAAGAGACTTAAACAACTCTATCCCTACACAACTCCAGTCGGTATCAATATTGGTAAAAATAAACTCACTTCTGAGAGTGAAGCCATAAATGATTACACGACGCTTATCAAAGCACTTCATGACTTAGGCGATTATCTTGTTATAAATATCTCTTCACCCAACACTCCAGGACTCAGAGATTTACAAAATGAGGAGTTTATTACAAGACTTTTTGCAGAGGCAAAAGCTCTAACAAAAAAGCCTATTTTATTAAAAATCGCTCCCGATATGAGTAAAGAGGATGCGGTAGCACTTACAAAAATGGCTGTGGAAAAAGGAGCCGATGGGATCATCGCTACAAATACTACAATTGATTATTCGCTTGTAGAAGAGCCAAAAGATATAGGTGGATTAAGCGGAGCTGTTTTAAAAGAGAAAAGTTTTGAGATTTTTGAAGCAATTGCAAAAGAGCTTTATGGAAAAACAGTACTCATCTCTGTTGGTGGAATTGATTCTGCAGAGGAAGTTTACAGACGTATCAAAGCGGGTGCATCTCTTGTTCAAATCTATAGCGGACTTGTTTTTCATGGTCCTGATATGATTATGGACATCAATAAAGCGCTCATCGAGCTTCTACGTGCAGATGGATATACAAATATAACCCAAGCAATCGGTATAGACAGGAAATAATATGAATTTTCTGCTACTACTTACACTTTTTTTAGGAACACTCATGGCATCATCGCTACCAAAATATGAAACACAAACACTCGAGAATGGACTACAAATAGTTGTCATTCCACTCCATAATAACACAAATGTTATCAGCACTGATATCTTCTACAAAGTTGGAAGTAGAAATGAGATTATGGGTAAAACTGGAATTGCTCACATGCTTGAACACATGAACTTCAAATCAACAAAAAACCTCAATGCAGGTGAGTTTGATAAAGAGGTTAAGAGTATAGGAGGAGTGAACAACGCTTCGACTAGTTTTGACTACACGCATTACTATATCAAATCAAGCACACAAAACTTTTCAAAATCAATAGAACTCTATGCAGAGTTGATGCAAAATCTCAATCTAAAAGATAAAGAGTTTCAACCAGAGCGTGATGTTGTAATGGAAGAGAGAAAATGGAGAACAGACAACTCTCCAATGGGTTATATGTACTTTAAAATGTTCAACAATGCTTATGTATATCACCCTTACCACTGGACACCAATCGGCTTTAAAAACGATATAAAAACTTGGACTATCAAAGATATAAAAGATTTTCATAAAACCTATTATCAACCAAACAATGCGATTCTTGTAGTAACAGGCGATATTGAGCCTAAAGAAGTTTTTAAAAAAGCTAAAAAAGAGTTTTCACATATAAAAAACAGTGTAAAAATCCCTGAGTTCAAGTTTATAGAACCAGAGCAAGATGGAGCAAAAAGAGTTATCATTCACAAAGAGAGTGAAGTGGAAATGCTCTCTATAAACTTCCATATTCCTAACTTTCAAGATCCAGACCAGATAAACCTCAGTGTCATTTCTGAAATACTCTACTCTGGAAAAAGCTCAAGACTTTACAAAGAGTTAGTGGTTAAAAAACAGCTTGTCAATCAAATCTATGCTTACAATATGGAAAATATTGACCCAAGTCTTTTCATCTTCCTTGCAGTTTGTAACCCAGGTGTAAAAGCTGAAGATGTAGAAAAAGAGCTTCTTTTGCAGATAGAACGTATGAAAAATGAAGAGGTCACAAAAGAGGAGTTAGAGAAAGTCAAACTCAACTCCAAAGCAGATTTTATCTACTCACTTGAGAGCTCAACTTCTGTTGCAAATCTTTATGGAAGTTATCTCGTGCGAGGCGACATCAGACCTCTTTTAACGTATGAAGAAAATATTAACAAAGTAACAGCAAAAGATGTTCAAGAATCTGCAAAAAAATATTTTAACTTTGACAAATCAACAACTGTAATTTTAAAAAAAGGTAATTAAATGAATAGAGTCACAGGTTCAACCACAGCAGTAATTACTCCATTTAAAAATGGAAAACTCGATGAGCAAACTTTTGCTGCACTTATAAAAAGACAGATTAACAATGGCATCAATGCAGTCTGTCCCGTTGGGACTACAGGCGAGAGCGCAACCCTCTCTTACGATGAAGATAGAAGATGTATGGAGATAGCAGTAGAAGTTTGTAAAGGAACAGCTACAAAAGTTCTCGCAGGTGCAGGAAGTAACTCAACATCTGAGGCAATCAATGCAGCTAAAGTCGCACAAGAGTGTGGTGTAGATGCTATTTTCTCTGTTGCACCTTACTATGTAAAGCCATCCCAAGAGGGACTCTATCAGCACTACAAAGCCATTGCCGAATCTGTACCTGACCTCCCTTTTATGCTCTACAATGTTCCAGGTCGTACTGTTGTTGATATAAGTGCAGATACTGTTATCAGACTTTTTGATGATGTCAAAAACATCTATGGTATCAAAGAAGCAACTGGGAGTTTAGAGCGTACAGTTGAACTTTTATCACGTCGCCCTGATCTTAAAGTATTTTCAGGAGATGATGCGATAGACTTTCCTATATTAGCAAACGGTGGAGCAGGTATCACGTCTGTGACTGCAAACCTTGTGCCTGATTTGAAGTCAGAATTGGTTCGATTGGCACTCAGCGGAGATTTTGCTGCTGCAAAAGCTATCAATGACAAGCTCTTTCCACTTAACAAAGTGATGTTTTGTGAAGCGAACCCTATGCCAATTAAAGCGGCAATGTATATCGCTGGGCTTATTGATACTCTCGAGTACCGCCTTCCACTTCTGGCTCCAAGCTTAGAAAATATGAAGCGTATCGAAGAAGTAATGAAAAACTATGAAATTAAAGGACTCTAAATGAAAGGTAAAACTCTATTTGTAAGCGGTGGAACTCGAGGAATTGGTAAAGCGATAGTGTATGCTTTTGCACAAAAAGGGTGCGATGTAGCATTTACATATGCCTCAAGTGCTGATACTGCGAATGAAATTATTGCAGATGTTGAGGCTCAGTTTGGTGTAAAGTGTAGAGCTTATAAGCTAGATATTTTAGAGCCTTTAATGTATCAAGATGTTTATAAACTCTTTGATGAAGATTTTGATAGACTTGATTTCTTTATCTCCAATGCAATTATCTCTGGTCGTGCTGTTGTCGGTGGCTTTGGTCCTTTTATGAGACTTAAACCAAAAGGTTTAAACAACATCTATACTGCAACTGTAGATGCTTTTGTTGTTGGTGCACAAGAAGCGGCGAAGAGAATTGAGAAAGTGGGTGGTGGTAGTATCATAAGTATGAGTTCGACTGGAAACTTAGTCTATACTCCAAACTATGCAGGTCATGGAACAAACAAAGCAGCAGTTGAGGCTATGGTTCGCTATGCGGCGGCTGAACTTGGAGAAAAAGGTATCAGAGTCAATGCAGTAAGTGGCGGTCCAATTGATACAGATGCTCTTAAAGCATTTCCTAACTATGAAGAGGTAAAAAGCGAAGTCGTAAAACGCTCACCACTTTCAAGAATGGGTGAAGCAACAGACCTGACAGGTGCTTGTCTCTTCTTATGTGGAAATGAGTCTTCTTGGTTAACAGGTCAAACTATTGTTATAGATGGTGGAACTACTTTTCAGTAAGTTGGGGATTTTTAGAGAAGATTTTGATTTGTTTCCAAGATTACCTTGGAAACAAAAAAATTATTTACCTATTTTTTCAGCAATTGCTTGAATGTCTGCTTCAGTTAATGGAGTAGCTTGAGCTTTCATCAAACCTTTCATTGCACCACCATAAGTGCCATCTTTGTAACCATTTAATGCAGTCACAATCTCTGCTTTAGTAAACTCAGCAATTACTTTACTTTTACCAAGTGCTGTAGTCTCACCAGCTGCACCATGACAAGCAACACATTTTGCATAAGCATCTGCCATAGCCGATGTACTTAAACCTAAAACTGCTAATAAAACAACGATTCTTTTCATATTATTCTCCTGATTTGAATGAATAATTATACAATAATTTTTTAGAAATAAATATATAATTTAATAAATATTATAATTTTTTAATATAAGTTCTAATTCATAAACTTCTTTATTGATATATAAGAGAGTCGATAAAATGAACTTTTCACTTGCTATATTAAGCTATATCAACCCTAAGTAAGCAATAAATAGCTAAACTCTCACACTTTATTTAATAAGGATTTTTGTGCTAAATTTACCAAACATATTAGCTTCACTTCGCATACTCTTAGCACCTCTTATGTTTTGGATTATCTTAAATCCAGAACTCTTTACAGAAAATGGTTTTCATATCAGTTGGAACTATTATGCTTCATCACTTCTTTTTGTGCTCGCTTCAGCAACAGATTTTTTTGATGGCTACATAGCTAGAGAGTGGAACCAGTCAACAATGTTAGGTGCGATTTTGGATCCACTTGCAGATAAGATGCTTACACTCGCAGCTTTTTTAGGACTTATGATGATGGGAGAAGCAAGTGCTTGGGCTATCTATATCATCATCGTTCGTGAACTTTTTATTACAGGTATCAGAACGATTGCAGTCAATGAGGGCATTAGTGTAAAAGCTTCATGGGCAGGAAAAATAAAAACAGTTGCACAGATGATTGCGATTGGTTTTTTACTGATGCACTGGCCCTTTGGAAGTGAGCTTCTTTGGATTGCCGTTGTTCTCACAGTTTACTCAGGGATGGAGTATCTCTATGCATTTAAAAACACTCTTTTAAAGGATGCTAAATAATGAGTTGGTTAGTCTCTCTTTTAGTTTTATCTGCTCTTATCTTTTTTCACGAACTAGGTCACTATCTTGCCGCTCGACTTATGGGTGTTTGTGTAGAGGTTTTTAGTATAGGTTTTGGGAAAAAACTTTTTTCATTTCATGCTTATAATACACAATGGAGTATCTCAGCGATTCCACTTGGTGGCTATGTAAAGATGAAGGGACAAGATGACAGTGACCCGACGAAAAAAAGTTATGATGAAGATAGCTATAATGTAAAAACTCCGATTCAAAAGATTTTTATTCTTCTAGCAGGTCCTGTTGCGAACTTTATTTTAGCCTTTGTTTTATACTTTACTATTGCCCTTGGTGGACCAAATATTCTCTCTCCAGTTATCGGAGATATTGTAAAAGAGTCACCTGCAGAGATTGCAGGACTTCAAACAAATGACAGAGTTATCTCAATCAACAACATAAAAATCACTACATGGAAAGAGATGGCTGAGACCATTGCAACTTCCCAAGGCGCATTAAATTTTGAGATACAAAGAGAGGGATTTTTAGAGTATAAAATACTCACTCCTAAAATCACGCAGACTACAAATATGTACAATGAAGTTATAAATAAAAAGATGATTGGGATTGGAAGTGCTGGTGTTTCACACAAGTTAGAACTCTCTCCAAGTGAAACACTCTCCTATGCAACCGAGCAGACTCTTTTTGCTTCAACGGTTATCTTCACTGGTTTACAGAAGCTTATACTCGGAGAAGTACCTGCAAAAGAGCTGGGGGGAGTGATTAGTATAGTGAAACTCACCTCAGATGCTACAGATGCAGGCTGGATGAGTGTACTCTTTTTTGCAGGCCTAATTTCTGTGAACTTGGGTGTGCTCAACCTACTCCCTATTCCTGCACTTGATGGAGGACATATCATGTTTAATTTGTATGAGCTTATTGCAAGACGTGAGGCAAGCGAAGCAATCGTGATTAAACTCACCATTGCAGGCTGGGTAATTCTTTTCTCACTTATGGGATTAGGACTCTATAATGATATTTCAAGATTGGTGGGCTAACATAGTTGCAAACTCTGTTTTAAAAGTTTTAGTTTTTTAACTCTACGTCATGTGGGAATTTCCACATGCCAAGATGATTTTAATTTAAAAAGATATTCCAATCATCACTATTTTCATAAATATACACATCACTAAAATGAATTAACCAATTCGGATATTTAGATATAACAATACCTCCAATAATCTCCAACTCATATTTATCCTGATTCTCTTTTATCCACTTTTGCAAAGCTTCTGCTTTATCTTTTGTCTCAGTTGATTTTGCAGTTGCATCTTTTTTTGTATCCACTAAATAAATTTTATTATCAACTGTTTTGATGATAAAATCAGGATAAAAAAGTCTCTCTTTTTTCTCTTGCGTGTCAAAATACTCTACTGCAAAATTATCTTTACCGCTGTCATTTTGCTTATGCCACCAAGATATATTTTGATGTTTTTCCAAAAAATTTATAAAAAGTTCTTCATTATCTTTACCAAGATATTTTTTACGATTATAAAATTTATCGTAAACATTTTTTGAAACATCTAACTCTTCAAAATCATCTGTAAAGCCAAGTTCCTTCTGAGGAATTGAAATAATTGGATATTCTTTGCCATCTTTCTCTTTGAGTTGCAGTTCATACTCTTTTCTAAAGCCAATTAAGGCTTGATGAATTACTTTTTTTAAATAACTAGGGAGTGTAATAAATTCTGTGTCAACACCTAATTTCTCTTAAAATTGTATCATAAAAATGCTAGCCAATGGCATTTTACAGACCTAATCCTAAA
>PETN01000050.1 GCA_002781365.1 Sulfurimonas sp. CG01_land_8_20_14_3_00_36_23 | reverse complement strand
CAGTGAAATTATGTCAAAATATACGAAGTGATTGAAGGATAAGAGGTGGGTTTACACAGTTTATTTTACGGTCTCTACACTTCACTTTTTTTGATATCATTACGTTTTAATATATTAGAAAGATTTTCAACACTAATTCCACCATTATTCCTTGTAATATAAATATTGTCACTTCTTTCAAATTCATCCAATAATTCAGGATAGTGTGTGGACAATAAAATAACAGCACCTTTTTTGTTCACTTGATGATTCATAAAAAACCTAACTAATGTAGCTGCAAGTTCTTTATTAAAATGATTTTCAAGCTCGTCAATAATCAAATACCCGCCTTTGGATAACACAATCATTGCACTAATAAAAACATTAATTCCTTTTATTGTTCCAGAAGATAAATATTTTTGCAATTCAAGTGGTGAGTTCATTAAAATTTCTTCTTTACCTTTAAATCTCAACCTAATCTCAACATCTTTCTCTTCTTTTCTAAGATTAAATTTCAAATATTCAATACTTGAATCTAAAAATGTTATTAACTCTTGTGGAACTTCTCCAAACATCCTAATTAAATTTATATTTGTCCAATTAATTAAATCCTCAAAATTGATTTTAAGGTTGTTCTTTTTATTTAGAGATATCATGATACTAACATCATCAGGTAAGTACTCTTCATCACCTTTCCTAATTTGAATAGGCTTTAAATTTGCAAAGTCAAATATACTTTTTTTTGTTTTAATACTCGTAATATCTCTTCTCCACAATTGCTCACTTTTAATAACAAATTTATTTTCAAGTTCATCACTAAATTCACTTTTTATTATCGTTGTCGTTAACTTATATACAGAGTCCGATAATACACTAAAGTAAATATCAAACACAATTTTATCTTTTCCTATTAAACCATTTAATATAGTATTGTTTTTTATTTTACTTATCGGTTCATTGTTGAGCATTTCAATTACGAAAGAAATCACTTTTAATGTTGTTGTTTTTCCTGATGCATTAATTCCAACAAATGCAATTGCATTATTTTGGTAAATTTGTGGGGATATTTTATGTAACATTTCACTTTTGTCATTCCTAACACGCTGTGTAGTAGTAAAATCGACTTCTAAACCATTAGGAAACAATTTAAGACCATTTGCTTTTATTTTTAATATTCTCATAGTCAAAATTCCTTTTAAAACGTATTATACGTATTTATATTGCATGTATTGTACTAAAAAGTTAGAAAAAGTTACCTTAAAACGTATAATATGTTTTAAAAATTCATAATTTGATTGCTCATATAAATTTTAGACTTTGGAATAAATTACTAAAAAAGAATTTTGAAAAATTAGGAAGTATGTGTATTTAACTATTTATTCTATGAACACTATATCACATATAGACTAGTAGACATTATTATTTAACACTAAAAATGTAAAAATAATAATTAATTATTTCATTTTATTCAAAATAATATGGCATTTTGTCATAAAAATGAACTCTCTTGGTAAAAATAACTACAATCTTTAAAAGTTAAGAAAAACTTTTACCAAGATTTATGGCGTTATTTGAACATAGTGTTCAGATAATTGTTTGAAAATCCATTATTTTTGCATTGTGTTTAGATAATTATAGGGAGAGAATAAAATGAGTGGAAAGAAAAAACTATTGGATATTGTAAGAGATAAGATAAGATTTAAACATTACAGTTATTCAACTGAAAAAACTTATGTTGCTTGGATTAAGCAGTATATTTTCTTTCATAATAAAAAGCATCCTATAGAAATGGGCAAGGCAGAAATAGAACAGTTCTTGACATATCTCGCTGTTGAGAGAAAAGTTTCACCAACTACACAAAATCAGGCTTTTAGTGCTGTGTTGTTTTTATATAAAGAGGTACTTGGCATAGATATGACTAGCCTAAACATTCAAGCTCTTCGTGCACAAGAAAGAAAGCACATACCTGTTGTTCTTACAAAAGATGAAGTTTATAAGATTATAGAGAATATTTCTGGTGTATATCAGCTTCTTGTATCACTTATGTATGGATGTGGATTACGAATGAATGAGGCATTAAATCTTAGAATAAAAGATATAGACTTTGGATTTGATAAAATATATATTTGGGATAGCAAATCTCTTAAAGATAGGACTTTACCTCTACCTATAAAGTTGAAAAATAGATTACAAGCTCAGGTTGATTATGTTCAAAATATTCATAAAAAAGATTTAAAAGATGGCTATGGCTCAGTATTTTTACCATTTGCTTTCGAAAAGAAAACTCCTAGTGCTAAGTGTGATACAAAATGGCAATATTTATTTCCTATGACAAATGTATCAAAAGACCCACGAAGTGAGACGATAAGAAGACATCACATACATCCTGCAACGCTTGGACGAAATATAAAAAATGCTACAAAAAAGACAGATATAAATAAACGCGTAACTTCTCATATATTTAGACATTCGTATGCCACTCATTTACTTCAAGCAGGAATCGATTTACGAAGCATACAGGAGTTGCTTGGTCACAAATCTGTTGAAACTACGATGATATATACGCATGTAGTATCTGAGATGAACAAGGCTAAAGTAATGAGTCCTTTAGATTTTTAATGTTGAAAAAGTATAATAACAAACGAGAAAAGAGGTTAAAAAAATGATAGAGAGATTTTATTTAAAAGAGTATCTTAGTTTTAAAGAAGTAGAGCTGAATTTGGCATGTGGATTGGTTGTGTTTACAGGACCAAGTGGAAGTGGAAAGTCGATTCTTATGAACTCTTTACTTGCCTCACTGGGAGCAAGTAGTTGTGAAGCATCTCTCTGTGAATCGAGCGTTACTTGGGAACTTGATAGTGAATCTATCGGCATTGAAAATGATGATATCAATGTCTTTAAACATATAAAAAAAGATAAATCAAGATACTTCATAAACAACCAGACAGTCTCAAAAAAAGCTATGGCAGAGTTAGGTTCAAGGTACCTTCGACATTTGAGCCTAAAAGATTTTAGTGATTTTGAAAATGAAAACCTTATCTCTATTTTAGATGAGAGAATTCAAAACAAATCAAAAGATATTCATGCTATCACCTCAGAGTATAAAGCAATATTTGCAGAGCATAAGAGACTGAAACAAGAGCTCGACAAGATAGAAGAAGAAGAGAAAAGAATCGTTGAGTTAAAAGAGTTTGCCTCTTTTGAGATAAAAAAAATCGAAGATATATCTCCTCTGCCTGCAGAAGATGAAGAGCTTTTAGAGATAAAAAAAGAGCTCTCAAGAAAAGAGAAAGTTCTTGAACATATTGGCGCAGCAAACGCGATTTTTGAACATGAACATAAAGTTTTTGCGGCATTAGACACGCTCGATGTCAATAGCGCATTTTTTGATGATGCGATGAATGAACTGCGCGTTGTTTTAGATGCTGCTCAGGAGCGATTGAGTGCGCTTGATGATGTCGATATAGAAGAAGTTTTAAATCGTATAGAGGAGCTTTCAGGGCTTAAAAGAAGATATGGAAGCATAGAAGAAGCACTTTTATATAAAGAGCAGAAGAAAAAAGAGTTAGCTGAGTATGAAAACATAGAGATTACCAAAAGCGATTTGCAAGAGCGTTATAAGGTAGTTGCTACAAAGCTAAAAGATTTGGCGGCGACACTCACAGAACTTCGGCATGTGGAAATAGACTCTTTTAAAATAGATTTAAACAGATACTTAAAAGAGCTCTATTTACGAGAGGCAGAAGTGAAAATAGAAGAGTCGGACTACACACTCTCTGGAAAAGATACCATTTCACTTCGTCTGAACTCTACAGAACTCCAAAAGATAAGTACAGGGGAGTTTAACAGACTTCGACTCTCTATTTTGGCCCTTAAGTCAGAGTATATGAGTAAAAATGGTGGTGTTTTAATGCTGGATGAGATTGATGCAAATCTAAGTGGCGAGGAGTCGATGAGTGTTGCTAAAGTTTTACGACAGCTCTCACGTCATTTTCAAATCTTTGTTATCTCACATCAGCCTCAGTTGACCTCCATGGGCGACCAACACTTTCTAGTTTATAAAGAGGGTGATGAATCTTTTGTAAGAGAACTTGAATTTAACGATAAAGTAGATGAAGTAGCGAGAATTATTAGTGGTGATAAAGTTTCAAAGGAAGCTAAAATCTTTGCAAAAGAACTTTTAGAAGCAAATAGATGTGTTTCGTAGCCTCCATTATACTTGTCGTTCTTGGCATTAACTTTTATAATGCAGGAAATATACCTTTAGCGCTTGGTTCATTTCTATTTGCCGCGCTATTTATTGGACTCATGGTTAGAAATATACTTTATGTAAAAAAGATGAAAAGAGAGAAAAAAGATGATAATTGACACACATATCCACTTAGACCATGAAAGGTATGATGAAGATTTGGATGAAGTTCTAAACAGAGCAAGAGAAAAGGGCGTAGTAAAGTTCATTATTCCAGGAGCAGACCCAAGAACGCTAGAGAAAGCTGTAGCTATATCTGAGAGGTATGAAGATGTCTTTTTTTCAGTAGGTGTGCACCCTTATGATATGGAGTTATTTGAAGCCTTGGATTTTAAAAAGTATCTCTCTCATAACAAATGTGTTGCCATCGGAGAGTGTGGGCTTGATTACTTTAGACTTGAAGGGAGTGATGAAGAGAAAGCGTTAGAAAAAGAGAAACAAAAAAAAGTTTTTACTGCTCAGATAGAGCTTGCAAAACTCTACAAAAAACCGCTCATAGTACATGTTCGTGATGCTTCAAGAGATTCAAAAGAGTTGCTTTTGGCACATAATGCTAGCGAAGTAGGGGGTGTTTTACACTGTTACAATGCAGATGAAGAGCTGTTAAGTTTAGCTAAAGAGGGGTTTTACTTTGGCATAGGGGGTGTTCTGACATTTAAAAATGCAAAAAAACTTGTAAATGTTTTGCCAAAAATTCCACATGCCAAACTCGTTATAGAAACAGATGGACCTTACTTGACTCCAATGCCTCATCGTGGAGAGAGAAATGAGCCACTCTACACAACATTTGTAGCACAAAAAATGGCGGAACTATTAAGTATGAGTGAAAAGGAAATCCATCTACTTACGACTTCTAATGCCAAAAAACTCTTTAATATTGAGTGATTTGCTTCGACTTTGGCATGTGGAAATAGCTTTTTTTAGCGTATTTCATTTTATTTAGCTAAAATATCACTTTTAAATTTAACATATAGGGCTTTGATGTTGAAATATATTTTACTTTTACTCTTGCCGATTTTTCTTAGTGCAAATTTATCTTATGCAAATAACCATAACAAAGAGATAGCTTTGCTAGAGTCTTTTGATATAGACTCCTCTTTTCTTTATGACCCAATTATGAATGATATGAAGGCTAAAAATAGCTCGAAATATCGAGATACACACTTTTTTAAAGCTATGGATGAGGCTTATCTTTTTATCCCTGCTATTAAAAATATTTTAGCAGAGTATGGTGTTCCTGCTGAATTTTTATATCTTGCAATGGCAGAATCCAACTTCTCAAACAGAGCTTATTCAAAAAAAAGAGCCTCTGGACTTTGGCAATTTATGCCACAGACTGCAAAACTCTACGGTTTAAAAGTTGATGAATATGTAGATGAGAGAAGAGATTTAGTTAAATCAACAAGAGCCGCAGCCAAATACCTCTCAAGTTTGCATCAAAGATTTGGAAAGTGGTACCTTGCAGCAATCGCATATAATTGTGGCGGTGGAAAGCTTAATCAGGCTATCCGAAAAGCTGGAACAGATGATTTACGCGTTTTACTTGATCCAAAAAAGAGATATATTCCAAGAGAGAGTAGATTTTATATCAGAAAAATTGTTGCTCTGGCTTTAGTTGGTTATGACGAACAACTACTGCTCAAAAGTGAATATGATTATCTTCTCAACAGAGCCAATGCTTACTCTATCTCTACTGTAAAATTGTCTAGCGGTGCATCTTTGAAAAGATTATCTAAAATGGTCGGAATACCACTGGAAGATTTGAAAAAATTAAATCGACATCTTAAATATGATTTTGTGCCTCCTTATTCAAACAATTATGATGTTTACATTCCATACATAAAACTTACAGAGTTTAAACAAAAATACCATGAAGAAAAGATGCAAAATATCTATAAAGTCCATGTTGTAAGCAAAGGTGATAACCTATCGCAAATTGGTAGAAAATATGGTGTTTCTTATAAAGTGATTATGGATTTCAATCATTTGAAAAATGGGATTTTGAGATTAAAACAGAAGCTTGTTATTCCTATAGATAGCAAAGTGAAAAACAGAGTAGATAGTCAATTTTATTATATGGTTAAAAAAGGGGATACTTTAGACTCTATATCGAAGTCCCATAAAGTAAGTGTACATAATATTAAATTACAAAATCATCTCAGTAACAATATGATTAGAATTGGGGATAGGCTTAAAATAAATGAGTAGATTTGTTATAGTTTCACTCTTTGTAATCGCTTTTTTATTTAATGCTTGTAGTACAAGAGGCAAGGGCGTTTACTCTCCTGAAGTACAAAATGAGACTCAAGAAATAGATAATAAAAAATATTCTCATCCTACGATGAGACCCTATGTTGTGCGAGGGATTAGGTACCATCCGACAGTTGTGAGTGTAGGGAATGTTTTTAAGGGAAATGCGAGTTGGTATGGTCCTGATTTTCATGGAAAACTGACTTCCAATGGTGAGATATACAATATGTACCAGATGACAGCTGCACATAAGACACTTCCTATGAATACGATTGTAAAAGTAACGAACCTTACAAATGGTTTATCTACCGTTGTGCGTATTAATGACAGAGGACCGTTTATTGCTACGAGAATCATAGATTTATCCAAGTCAGCTGCAAAAGAGATAGATATGATAGGCATTGGAACTGCACCTGTAACTCTTGAAGTCTTAGGCTTTAAAACTAAAGGTACAAAAAATATTCCTACAAATAAAGAACTCAAAGAGAACCCTCAAGAACAAGAGATGGCAAATTTTGCTATACAGATAGCCTCTTTTTCAAAGATTGAAGGAGCCCTAAAAGTTCAAAAGTTATATGACAATACAAATGGATACAGAACAATCATCAAAGATGTTGAGAGTGACGCAGGAAGAAGTTTTAAAGTCTGGCTCAAAGGCTTTAAGAGCGAAGATGAGGCAAGAGACTATAAAGAAAATAGTGTCTTTAAAGATGCATTTATTGTAAAAGAGGATTAAACATGATTACGAAGAGCAGAAAAACAAAAGAGACAGATATTACAATTGCTTTGGAATTAAATGGCACAGGGATAAGCAACATAAGTACGGGTGTAGGTTTTCTAGACCACATGCTTGAGAGCTTTTCTAAGCACTCTTTGATTGATTTAAATGTTGAGTGTAGAGGCGATATCCACATTGATGATCATCATAGTGTGGAAGATATAGGAATCGTTCTTGGTTCGTTACTCGCTGAGTCTATTTATCCTGTAAGACAGATGGAAAGATTTGGCAGTGCAAATATTGTTATGGATGAAGCTTGTGTGAGTTGTGACCTTGATTTGAGCAATAGACCTTTTCTTGTTTATGAAGTAGATGTACATGGAAAAGTAGGAAACTTTGATACTGAGTTGGTAGAAGAGTTTTTTAAAGCTTTTATATTTAATGCAAGAATCAGTGCACATGTTATCGTCTTAAGAGGTAAAAATAGACATCATATTATTGAAGCTGCATTTAAATCTCTTGCCGTAGCAATCCGAAGAGCAACTGCTAAGAATGAGAGAGTTGGAATACCTAGCACTAAAGATGTTTTATGATTAAACTCATCATTTTGGATGTGGACGGCTGTCTTACAGATGGAAAGATAATCTATACACAAGACGCTGTAGAGAGTAAAGAGTTTCATGTAAAAGATGGCTTTGGTATCGTCTCTTGGATTAAACTGGGACATCAGGTAGCTATCATTACAGGAAGAAGCTCCACCATCGTGCATAACAGAGCTAAAGAACTTGGCATACAGCATCTTTACCAAGGTGTCAAAGATAAGGAAAAAGTTCTAAAAGAACTTGTTGCGTCTCTGGGTTTAGGTTTTGAGAATGTAGCCGCAATTGGAGATGATTTGAACGATTATGATATGCTAAAGAGTGTGGGTAAAAGCTTTACTCCAAAGGATGGTGTAAAAGAGGTACAAGCCATTGTTCAAACGGTTCTCTCCCGTAATGGAGGCGATGCTGCCGTTCGAGAGATGATAGATATTTTAGTGGATGAAAATAAGCAAAGAGAGCAGTTTCACTCTCTTTGGATAAAAAACGCATAAGGAAGATAAAATTAATATAAATATTTTCTTTGCTGTAGTAGCAAGCGGTTTATTAATGATTTTTTTCTTATTTAAACCCTTAAATATTAAAGAGCAAAATTTTACAGATATTCCCTTGTTTGAGTTAGAAACATTTATTCTTTATGAATTAAACACACAAGGATTAGCAACCTTAATGATTGGCACAGAAGGAATCAGGTATGCTAATCGTTATCAAATTAAAGATATAGATTACACGGATAATTCAAAACAGTATATTGCTAATATGAAAGCAAAGCACGGCATATATCAAGATGAGATTGTGCATTTAAATGGTGATGTCGTTTATAGCAGAGAAGATGGACTTGTCTTTACTACGCAAGAGATAGAATATAATAAAAAAACATCCGTCGCTCATACGGATAAAGCGTATGTTGCCTATAAAGGTGAAAATATTGTCAGAGGAGAATCCCTCGACTATAACAATCTTTTAAACAAAACCAATTCAACAAATGTAGTAGCAAACTATAAGATTATGGAGAAATAAGAGTGAAGTATCTAACAATTTTAACAATTTTTTTCGTTTCCTCTCTATTATCAGAGGATTTAAAAGTAAAAGCAAATCAGTTTGATTCAGATGAAAAAGCAGGGATTACTATCTTTAGAGGGGATGTAAACATCATCAAAGCAAAAGATGAACTTAATGCTTCTAAAGTGACTATCTACACAGATGCTCAGCATCAACCGACGAAGTTTGTTGCAGAGGGCAATGCCTCTTTTCGCATAGAAACTGAGAAAGGTGCTTCTTATAGAGGTAAATCACAAAAAGTGATCTATTACCCACTTATCAAAGAGTATCATTTTTTTACAAATGTATATTTACGTCAAATTGATGAAAAGAAAGAGATTACTGGAGATGAAGTAGTTTTAAAAAGCATAGAAGGAAAAGCATATGCAAAGGGTGCACATAAAGAACCCGTTATTATGACTTTTACTATGCCTGAAAAAGAGGGTAAAAAATGATAGAGATTGTTGAAGCAAAGTTTATTACATCGGCTCCAAATATAGAGAGAGCACCAGACTCTTTAGAACAAAATGAAGTTGTATTTATGGCGAGAAGTAATGTTGGAAAAAGCTCTTTGTTGAACGCACTTACAAACCACAAAGGTTTAGCAAAAGTCTCATCAACACCTGGAAAGACAAGACTTATTAACTACTTTGATATCACTTTTATAAATAGAGATACAGCGCAGAAAAGTGTCGCAAAATTTGTGGATTTACCAGGTTTTGGATATGCAAAGGTTTCAAAATCTATGAAGCATGAGTGGGAAAAAAATCTTACTGATTATATAGCACAACGAGAGCAGATTAAACTCTTTATACACTTAGTTGATTGTAGACATCCTCACTTGGATATAGATACGTATGTAAGTGATTTTTTATTTGCAAATTGTCGAGAAAACCAGCAAATACTTCAGATTTTTACTAAAATAGATAAGCTCAATCAAAAAGAACAAAATGCACTCAAGCAAGAGTTCCCACATGCCATAATGCTCTCTAGTTCAAAAAAGAAGGGAACCTCAAAAGCGATACAAATTATTTACGATATTTTACATGAGCCTCTAGATGAAGATTGAGTTTATCAAAGCTAAATTGAGCGACATTCCTAGTATGCAAACCTTAGTACAACACGAAGTTGAAACAGGTATTATATTAAATAGAACGGATGATGAAATCGCGACCAATATTAGATCTTATACTTTAGCGGTACAAGAGGGTGAGTTAGTTGGATTTTGTGCCCTGCATATCCATGCTCCATCCTTGGCTGAAATCCGCTCGCTTATTATAAAAGAGGAGTTTAGAGGAAAAAAAACAGGTGAAAACCTTATAATGAAATGCCTTGATGAAGCAAAAGATTTAGGTCTTCAAAAAGTTCTTGTCTTAACCTATAGACAATCTTTTTTTGAAAGACTTGGTTTTATAGAGATACCAAAAGAGTCCCTTCCAGAACATAAAATCTGGGCCGATTGTATTAAGTGTAAACATTTTCCAGTATGCAACGAAGTATCACTCATCAAAAATATTTAGCCCCTTTTATATATCTATTATTATTTATAATATATGAGGGTTTAAGTAGCATCTATCTTTTCTTGCCACCTCTGTTTGCCGTCTTATTTGTACTTTTTAGCCGTGCAATCAAGAAAGAAGATGCGATTTTAATATCGCTTGTATCCTTCTGTCTACTTGTTTTTGAGGCTGAAAAAGGTTTTTTGCTATTTAGTTCTATCATCTATTTTACACTTGTTCATAAATTTATTATGCCCAAGATAACAAAAAATTTCAGTTGTGTCTCTTGTATCAAAGTCTCCTATGTCCTGCTCTCTTATGTAGGTTTCTTTATCTTTTATTTAGTGTTAGCAAATATCTTTTTACTCTCTACCCCTAGCCTCAACTACTACATAATCTATTATATGGTTATAGAATTTTTAATTGTGAGCATCTTATGAAAATTAAATTTATTTTAGCTATCTTTGTGTCTATTTGGCTTGCTTTAATTGTTAGAGTCTTCTTTCTTTCAGTAGAGTCCAACAACTACTACACAAAGCTCTCCCATAACAACACAATCAAAATAGACAAGATAGCACCAGTAAGAGGGGAAATAGTAGATAGAAACAACAAGCCTATAGCAATTAATAAACTCGGATTTAAGATACAACTCAAACCTCATTTGAGAACAAAAAAATATATTGCTATGTTTAATGAAGAGTTAGATGTTCTCATGAAGCTTCTCCCCCAGCTAAGCAGAGAGGAGCTTGTTAAAAACTATGATAAGAAAGACTCTTATTATTTTCATGATTTTATTGATATTGTTGAGTTTATATCTTATGAAGATATTATTCCTGTCTATTCTATGCTTAATATACGAGAAAATATCAATATTATTCCTGCTCCAAAAAGATTTTATCCCTATTCGCAGATAGCTTCTCATACAATTGGGTATGTCTCACGTGCAAATAAAAAAGATATAGAAGATGACAAGCTCTTAGAACTCATAGGCTATACAGGAAAAACAGGTATTGAAAACTATTACAATGAATTTCTTCAAGGTGAATCTGGTGAACGTCAAATAAAGGTGAACGCTAACAACCAAGAGATAGAAGAGCTCTCTTATGAAAGTGCTAAAGAGGATAGAAAATTAACCCTCAATATAGATATTGAGTTTCAGAAATATATATCTACACTCTTTGCTGATAAGGTCGGCGCTGTTGTTGTTATGAATGTAGATGGTTCTATCCTTGCTGCTAGTAGTTTTCCTGAGTATGATTTAAACTCTTTTGTATCTGGTGTCTCTCATACAGTCTGGAATAAACTTATCGGAAGTTTGGATAAACCCTTTACGAATAAACTCGTCAATGGTCTTTACCCTCCTGGTTCTACCATTAAAATAGGTCTTGGACTCATCTATATTACAACTGAACTTGATGCATCTTCCTCTGTGAATTGTACAGCGGTTATGCCTCTTGGAAATAGAGTCTTTAGATGTTGGAAAACAGATGGTCATGGTAAAACAGAGATTAGAAAAGCTATACGCGAAAGCTGTGATGATTATTTCTATAAAGGAAGTCTCAAAGTTGGGATAACAAAAATGAGTGAAGGTCTTACACGTTATGGTTTAGGTAAAAAGACTGGAGTGGATCTACCAAATGAATTTATTGGTGTTGTACCTTCTAAAGAGTGGAAATATCAAAAATTCAATAAATCTTGGTACACAGGCGAAACGGTAAATACCTCTATTGGTCAAGGGGATTTTTTAGTAACTCCTCTTCAAATTGCCCAGTTTACAGCACTTATGGCCACATCAAAACTACCAACACCACATTTAGCACACTCTATTGGAGAGACTCTTTATGAACCAAAAGCAGAGGATGTTCTCAATGAAGAGGAACTAAAAAAACTTCCAATCATACAAAAAGCAATGTATGAAGTATGTAATTACCCATCAGGTACGGCGACAAATTACCTAAGTTCAAAAGTTGTGATTGCAGGTAAAACAGGAACGGCACAGGTTGTAACAATTAAACAAGGTATTGATAAAAGAATCTTGGAGCATGATATGGCATATTATAATCGCTCACATGCTTGGTTTACATCTTATGGACCCTATAAAAATCCTCAATATGTTGTTTTAGTAATGGTTGAACATGGTGGGCATGGTGGAGCGGCAGCGGGGGAAATTGTTTCAAAGATATATAACAAGCTCTTAGAGCTTGAATATATTAAACGGTAGGTTTATGCAAAAGAGTTTTGAAGAAAAAGAGCAAGTATTACTAAGAGAAAAATAGAACCTGTTTTATTGTAAAGTTTGTTTGCAAGGATAAAGAGAAGTGTAATCGAAGCCGCCACAAGTATAAACATATCAAATTTTGTAGCAACTAAATCAACTGTTAATGGATTGATTAAAGAAGCCGCACCAAGAACCATAGAGAAGTTTGCGACATTGGAGCCGATAATATTTCCAATGCTCATCTCCGCATTTCCTTTTTTGATAGCAACCAAAGAGACAACAAGCTCAGGTAAAGAAGTACCAAGCGCGATAAGAAAGATACCTATAATCCACTCACTTACACCAAAGGTTCTAGCGATAGCAGTACCACTCTCTACAACAAAATTAGCACCTCCAATAGTGAGTACAAATCCAATAGATAAAAGTACAATCGTCTTACCCCATTTGAACTTTTCTTTTGTTAAACTCTCATCGATATCACCCTCTAAATCTTCTCTGGAGTTTGTAAATAAAAAGAGAAGATAGGCAACCATAAGTAAAAGGTAAAGGCTTCCATCTACTCTGCTAATGACTCCATCTTGTACCATTACAAAGAAAAGTACTAAAGGAACAATAATCCAGGCACTATCGAGTGAAAAGAGGTCTCTGTTTGGAACCATCTTTTTGGAGATAAAAAATACAACCCCTAAAACAAGTGTAATATTAAAGATGACGCTCCCAACAACATTTGCCACTGCCATATCACTTTTACCTTGAGAAGAAGCCATCATGGAAGCCGCCATTTCAGGTAAAGATGTACCAAAAGCAACAAGTGTTGCACCGATGACAAAGTGAGAGATATTATAATGAAGTGCTATTCTCTCAGACTCTTTGATTATAAAATCTGCACCATAAATTAAAGCTGCCATTGCAACTATAAATATTCCAAAATCCATTTTTATCCTTCTGTTCTGATTATTAAACTTTGAGGTAAATTAAACTTCTTAATGAGTTTAGCTTCTTCTTCTCTCATCTCACCATTATCAACTTCATGGTCAAATCCAAGGAGATGAAGGATTCCATGAATAAAGAGCAGGGTGAGCTCATCATCTGTCGTATGTCCGAGCTCTTGTGCTTTTATTTGTACATGCCAAGAGGAGATGACAATGCTTCCTAATGGAGCCATTGGCATATCTTCAAAAGGAAAACTGAGCACATCGGTATCTTTATCAATATTTCTATGTGCGTTGTTAATCTCTCTTATCTCTTCATTGGAAGTGATAATAAGCTCAATCTCTTTTGCACTAAGCGCAGATGCGATTGTATTTAAAAGGCTCTCATTTATTTGAAGGGAAGTTCTGTTATCAAGTTCAATCATAAGTGGAATTGTACCCAATTATACTTATGATTTTTTTGATAATCTTTTATGCAGTAAGGTTAAGGTTATTACCCATTCCTGTTTTTTGTGCAGTCATTTGTTTTGATTGTTCACTCGCGCTGTCAAGTATACTTAACACAGATTGTGCTTGAACATCCATAGCTTTTTTCATTGCATCTACTGGACCTACTGGAGTAGAGCTTTGCGTAGTGCTTGTTGAAGATGATACATTCATAATGGTCTCCTTTGATTTATAATAACCGTATTATATACTTTTTCTTGTTTAAAAAGTATATAACAAAAACTTTGAGCCCCTCTGAGCAATTTATGATAAAATATATTTATGAATTTAGATACTAAAAATAAAAAAGCGCTCTGTGTAATGAGTGGTGGAATGGACTCTACACTGGGCGCTTATATGATGAAAAAAGATGGATACGAGGTCATTGCAGTCCATTTTAACTATGACCAAAGAACAGAGAAAAAAGAGTTAGAGTGTTTTTATAAAATATGTGATGCCTTAGATGTGGTATCGAAATATGTTTTAGATTTGGACTTTTTTAAACATTTGGGTGCTTCTGCACTTACAGATAAAAGTATAGAGGTGCCAACTGGTGGCATAGAAGAGGGCGTTCCAGTGACCTATGTTCCTTTTAGAAACGGTATCTTTTTAAGTATGGCGGCCGCCATAGCAGAAAAAGAGGGTGCAGAGGTTATCTGTATCGGTGTAGTCGAAGAGGATAGCAGTGGTTATCCAGATTGTAGAGAGTCTTATATAAAAAGTATGCAAGAGAGCATCAATTTAGGCACGAAAGATGAGACGAAGATAGAGATTAAAATGCCTTTGGTGCATTTGAAAAAATCCCAAATCGTAGCAAAATCCTTAGAATTAGATGTTCCACTTTCACTCACTTGGAGTTGTTATAAAGAGGATGAGAAGGCTTGTGGCGTTTGCGATAGTTGCAGACTTCGTTTAAACGGTTTTAAACTCGCAGGAGAAACAGATCCAATCCACTACGCGTGAAATAAACTTTAATGGTTTAAATATCTCTTATATATGTAAAAGAAATCTAAAAAACAGTTATATAAGTATAAAAGCATCGAGTAGTGCAGAATTTCCACATGCCAAGATAATTGTAAAAACGCCTAGAGTCTCACAAGGATTTCTCAATAATCTTTTAGTTGAAAAAGAGGCGTGGATACGAGAACAACTCAGAAAATTAGAGCAAAATGGAGCAAAACGAGTCAATCTTGAAGATGAAGTTTTACTCTTTGGAGAGATATGCAGTATTGATTTAGAAGAGGCAACGCATTTACGAGAACTCTTACAAAAGATGAGAGTGAACAATGAGAAAAACATTTTAAGATGTTATGATGATTTTTACAAGCAGTTCGCTCAAAATCATATTGTTCCACGAGTTGAGTATTTTGCGAAGTGTATGGATCTTGAGTATCAAGAGATTAAATTTCGAAAGATGAAAAGTAGATGGGGAAGTTGTAGTTCTACAAAGATACTTACATTTAACACCGAACTCATCAAAATAGAAGAGGAGCTTATAGATTATGTTATTGTGCATGAGCTCGCACACTTGGTACATATGAACCACTCTGCAAAGTTTCACTCTTTGGTTGAGCAGTATATTCCACATGCCAAACATTTAAGAAAAAATCTAAAGAAAATCCATATCTTAAGCGAATAGCTTATGCTACCCCAAAAAGTCAAGACAACTTTTTTTAAATCTTAATTCCCTTCATCACCTGTAACCTTATGCCACATCTTCAGCTAATTTTATATAGT
>PETN01000028.1 GCA_002781365.1 Sulfurimonas sp. CG01_land_8_20_14_3_00_36_23 | reverse complement strand
AAAACTGCTAAAAAGAAAAAGTCAAATATTAAAAACTACTAACTTTTCAAACAAAGTTCTGTAAATGGACTTGTTCAGAGGGTTCAATCTATTGATTTTTTTGCAACTGAAACATAGTTCTTCAACTCTATCTCTTTATTTTTATACGCTTCTTCTCTGTACTGCTCAATATGTTGCTCACTCATATTGTTAATACCTGCAACTGACTGCATCATAATTGTTGCTGTAACAACAACAATCGTAACCATTAAAATTAGCTGTAACTTCAGCTTAATAGAAATTGCTTTCATATATATAACCCCTTTATGTATTTATTACGCTTATTATAAAATAGCTGCATAGCATGAACATAGCAAAATGTTATATTTGTTTGCTATTAGAGCTCTTACAGAAGCTAACTTTAACACCAATCCCCTATCGAGGTTGACGCAAAAGATATGAAAGCGTAAGCCCAAATATTTTCTACGATTTTTGTAACTAAACATGATTGAGTCGATAGCCGATACCTCGAACTGAGACGATAAGATTAGTATCTATTTTTTTGCGCATTCGAAGAACTAAAGTTTTAATTGCTGATTCACAACTACTCTCTAATGGCCATAACGCTTGAGAAATCTCCTCTTTTGTAACTGTTTTTAAAAAATTTTTCATAAGTAGTTGTAACAGTTCAAACTCTTTTGAACCAAGAGAAACAACAGAACCATTTTTATAAACTTCTTGCGTTCCTGAATTGTAATAAATATCTTTTGCAAGAATTATAATTCCGTTGATTATTTGAATTCTTTGCATAGATTTTGTTATGGTATCTACAAATATATCAAGTTCAAATGGCTTAATTAAATAACCGTCTACGGATAAATTTACAGCTTGAACTAACATATTATGTTCGGAAAAACTTGACATAAGCACTATAGGTATATGGTAATCGTTCAAACGGATTTTCTCAATCAATTTAAGACCATCTATAATGGGCATTTTGATATCACTAATAATAAAATCAGGAGATTCATCTTCATAGATTTCATAAGCTTTTTTTCCATCTTTTGCAGAAAAAACTTTTTTACATATCATCTCTAACACTTGTACTGTCTGTTCTCGCATTGTGTTCTCATCTTCGGCAAGAAGATATAATGCCCCTAAAAATCAAGACAACTTTTCTAAAGATTTAATTTCATAAGCAACTGCTACTTTATCCTACATTTT
>PETN01000043.1 GCA_002781365.1 Sulfurimonas sp. CG01_land_8_20_14_3_00_36_23 | reverse complement strand
TATCTTAAAAGATTTGCAGTCGATAAACTCAAAATAGACCAATCTTTTGTTCGGGATATTCTCATAGATGATGACGATAAAGCCATTGTAAAAACAATCATTCAAATGGCTAAGAATCTCAATCTCAAAACGATTGCAGAAGGGGTTGAAAATCAGGTAGTACTTGAGATTGTTCATGGTTTAGGGTGTGATGAAGTTCAGGGATATTTCTTTGCTAAACCTATGGACTCTAGCGAATTTGAACAATATCACAACAAATTTATGTCGCAACAATTACAAATAAATGAAAATATAAAATGAGAAGTTCAACATGTCGAAAATAGAACAACATAATGAAAATGAATTCATGCAAAAGAGTCATTATTACAATCAAATCTTTGAAAATAGCTCAGATGTTATCTATCTTGTAGAGGTAACACCAGAGGGTCGCTTTATTCATAAAGATGTGAATAATGCATATTGTAAAGTTACAGCTCTCTCAAGAGAGGAAATACTCAGTTTATATGTAGATGAATTTGAGAACAGAGAGTTTCGAGAGATACTTTTAGAAAAATACTCTGCATGTGTCAAAGCAGGAGAAAAAACTGACTACATAAATGAATATCATTTCCCCTCAGGTCGCAGAACCTTTCACTCTACGCTCTCTCCCATACGAGATGACAGCGGACGTATTCATCAGATTATAGGTATTGCAAGAGATATTACCGAACAGAAAAAAGAGGAAGTGCGCATCCATAAAAATGAAGAGGAATTTCGTTCCTTGGCGCAAAACTATCCTGATGTCGTTATCCGTTACGATTCCACATGCCGACGTATCTATGTAAATCCTACTTTTGAGAAGATGGCTAAGCATAAAGCAGATGAACTTCTTGGGAAAACACCCTTGGATAGTTCTCCTCTTATTGCCCCAAAATATTACATGTCCAAACTACACAAATGTATCGAAACGCAATCTTCGTCAGAGTTTGAAGCTGCATCCTATACACAAACAGGAGAACTCGGTTGGTATATGGTTTCCTTAAGACCTGAGTTTGATGAAGAGGGAGCATTTATAAGTGTACTCTCTGTAGCCCACGATATAACGCAGTCTAAGGAATATGAATCTATGCTTCAAAAAAGTTCTCTCCTAGAAAAGAGAATGTCAAAAATGCTCTCAAACCTTCCAGGCTTTGTTTATACATACCATAAGTCGAAGGATGGTCACTATAGTATGCCATATGCTAGTTCTGGTATTTTTGACATTTTTGGAGTTGAACCACAAGATGTGATAGAAGATGCATTTCCTATTTTCAAGCGAATCCATCCTGATGATCTGCGAAGAACAGAAGAAGCACTTCATATTTCTACCTCAGAATTAACGCCCCTATGCATAGAGTTTCGTGTTCAAACACTCGAATATGGGGAGAGATGGATTGAGGCCAAATCTATCCCTAAAAAAGAGGATGAAAAAGATGGAGTAATTGTTTGGCATGGTGTAATGCTTGACATTACAGAGCGGAAAGAGCAAGAAGAACGTATACGAAAAAATAAGCAAAAACTCCAATCGAGTAACGACCTTCTCGACTCTGTTCTTGAGAGTTCACCTGATGTTGTAGTCTTTGCACTTGATACTGCCTATAACTATCTCGCTTTCAATACCAAACATAAAGAAGTTATGGCATATCTTTGGGGTAAAGAGATTAGTGTTGGGTCAAATATGCTTGAGACCATCCAACTTCACACCGATAGAGAAACAGCAAAAGCTGACTTTGACAGAGCGTTATCTGGTGAGAGCTTTAGTGTAGAGAGCACTTATGGGATGGTTGGAGTCTCTCGAAAACATTGGCATATCTTTTATTCTCCTATTTACTCCACCGAGGGAGAAATTACTGGCGTCACATGTTTTAATATAGATATAACACAACGCAAAGAAACCGAGTTTGCACTGCACGAAGTTGAAGCAAAACACTCTCTAGTATTTCAAGAGAGTCAGGTTGCTCTGGCAATTTTTTCTCTTGAGCGTTTTATGTACATTGGCGGAAACAACAGTTTTTTCCGCCAGATAGGCTATGACAGAGAAGAAATTATTGAGTGTGCAGGAGTTACCTTTTGGGTAGACAAAGAAGCGAGTGAGCGTTTTATAGAAGAGATACAAATAACGGGGAAGATAGAAGATTTCGAATTCCAATATCGCAGAAAAGATGGCACAATTAGAACCGCCACTGCATACGGAACAATAATAGAACTCAACGGAGAGTGCTGTATTCTTGGAGAAAATTACGATATAACAGAGAGAAAAAATCAAGCAGAAGCTCTCAAAAATAGAGAACAAGCATTAAATGAAGCCCAGCGTATCGCCCATGTCGGCAGTTGGGATGTAGATGTTGTAAACAATGTGCTCACTTGGTCGGATGAAACCTACCGTATATGGGAAATAGACAAAGAAAAATTTGATGCAACCTTTGAGGCATTTCTTGAAACCGTACACCCAGAAGATAGAGAATTAGTTGCAAAAACATACAATGACTCACTCATTCATCAAACACACTATGAAGTAGAACATCGTTTGCTATTTTCTGATGGACGCGTTAAGTATATACAAGAAAGAGGTGAGCCACATTGCGATGCAACAGGGAATCCGATACGCTTTATTGGTACCTGCTTAGATATTACTGAGCGAAAACAGATGGAAGAAAACTTGGCAAAAAGAGAGATTGAGTTCCGCACCTTGTCTGAAAATCTGCCTGTTCCTATCTTCCGCTACGATAGAGAAGGACGACGTACCTATGTCAACCATGTAGTGGAACGATTGAGTGGTGTTAATGCAGCTGAGCTGACTATGAAGCGTCCTACGGAGAAAAGTATTCTTCCTAACAGCGCAGACGATACCAGAGTCAATCAGTCAATTCAGAGTGTTCTAAATACAGGAAAAACTGTCATCGAAGAGTATCATTTTATCAGTGTTGATGGCAAAGATATGTGGTTTGAAAATACAAATGTTCCAGAATTTTCCCCTGATGGTACAATTATGGGGGTTCTAACTATCGCCCACGACATTACCGCAGTGAAACAACAAGAGAAGATGCTTCAAGCGGTATCGGAGGCAAAAGAAGAGCTTCAATATAAAAACAGTTTAATGGAATCCATCATTGAGAGTACCGACGAGGTAGCAATCTTTGCACTCGATAGAGAGTATCGTTATCTCTCTTTTAACAAGACACATGAAGAGTATTACAACAAACAGTACAACACTGAGATTGCCATCGGTATGGATTTCTTTGAATCTATCAAAGCGGATGTCGCATTTTGTGACTTTTGTAAGCATGAGTTTGATTTGGCACTGGGAGGTCAAAACTTTTTCGTACAATCGGAAGAGGAGTCTAAACAGGAGGGAGAGCCTACTCTCTATTGGGATGTTTACGGTTCTCCTATTTATAATAGCAATAAAGAAATTATAGGACTCACTATTTTAGCAATCAATGTTACTGAGCAAAAAGAGCAAGAGGAGCAACTACATCTCAAGCAATTCGCCCTTGATAATATGAATGAAGCTGCCTTTCTTATAGATGAAAACGCCATGTTCCATTATGTAAATGAAGCAGCATGTTGTGATTTAGGCTACACTAAAGAAGAGCTTCTTACGATGGGAGTCATAGATATTAATCCAAATATTTCAAAAGAGTTGTGGATAGAACTCTACAATAATCTGCGAAATAATAAAAATACTATAGCAAGTGAACATAAGCGAAAAGATGGAACTGTTTTCCCTATAGAAGTACGTTCAAACTACTTCCGATACAATGACAAACTCTACACTCTTGCTATTGTCCATAATGTAACAGAGCGCAAAAAGATGCAAGAGCAGTTGCTTGAACAAAATAAGTTCCTTGATTCACTACTAGATGCCTTACCTGTACCAGTCTTTTATAAGGATACAGAGACCAGATACAGAGGCTTTAACAAAGCCTTTGAAGAGTTTTATGGCAAGAAAAAAGAGGAGATGATAGGAAAAGGGGTTTTTGACCTTTTCCCCCCTGAACAAGCACAAGTATTTTTTGATGCGGATGCGGATCTCTTTCGCCATGGCGGTACTCAGACATATGAGGCGAAATTGCACGATACTCGAGGAAACCATCATGATGTAATATTCCATAAAGCAGTTTATTTCAACAAATCAGGAACGGTTATCGGTCAAATAGGCACTATTTTGGACATTACAGAGCGCAAAGCTCAAGAAGAAGCTTTAGCACAAAAAGAGCAAGAATTCCGTGCATTGGCTGAGCAAACACCTGACACTATTGCAAGATATAACAAAGATTGTATCAGAACCTATGCAAATCCTGCGTTTGCTAATATTTCTGGAATGAGTGACCAAGAGCTTATAGGGCTAAAACCGACTTCACATAATCGTTCTCAAAATGCTCTAAAATACGAAGAAAAAATAAAAAAAGTATTTGAAACCAGATTGGAAGATGAAATGGAGTTAATATGGACTGACAAAAGGGGGCACTTTATTACAAGTCATATACGCATTGTTCCAGAAATAGATGCGTATGGCTCTATCTTAAGCGTACTCTCAATAGGACGTGACATTACAAGTATGAAAGAGCAAGAAAACAGACTCAACGAAGCTCAAAAAATGGCAAAAGTTGGAAATTGGGAGTTAGAGTTTCCAAGTTTACAACTTTTTTGGAGTGAAGAGGTTTATCGAATTTTTGAAATAAGCCATGATGAATATGAGCCTTCTTACGACAGTTTTCTTAATCTTATTCATCCAGAAGACAGAGTGATGCTAGATAAAGTTTTTGCACAATCTCTTCAAGATAAAACTGCTTATTCATTCACTCATCGCCTTCTTATGCCTGATAAACGTATAAAATATGTCCATGAAAAAGGGCAAACTTTTTACGATGCACAGGGGAATATACTCCGCTCCGTAGGTACTGTTCAAGATATTACTCAACGCAAGACAATAGAAAATAAAATGAAACATATGGCACACCATGACTCACTTACAGGATTGCCAAACCGTATTATTGCCAAAGCAAAAGGGCAAGAAGCA
>PETN01000010.1 GCA_002781365.1 Sulfurimonas sp. CG01_land_8_20_14_3_00_36_23 | reverse complement strand
CTCCATTCCGAACCCAGAAGCTAAGCCTCTCATCGCTGATAATACTGCATCTTTCAGGTGTGGAAATGTAGGTCGCTGCCTAGTTATATCGTTTATTCATCACCCCTTTAACAATCATCACTTTATCTTTACTTACTATATCTGTAGTTTTGCTTTAAGATGTCTATAGAAATATTTCTATACTAATAATGATTTATCTATTTCCCACGAATGTTCTATATAATCCATCTTGACTTTTTCTAGTCTTTTTAAAAAATACTCTCTAGAAACCTCTTTGGCTCCTAAACTTTTTAAATGTTCTGTTGGAACTTGGCAATCTATAAAATCATATCCCCATTTTTTAAGATGTTTTATTAAAACAGCATAGGCTGATTTTGAGGCATCGTCTTTATATGCAAACATTGATTCACCACAAAAGAGTTTTCCTATTACAATTCCGTATAGACCTCCAACTAAATCACCATTTAAATAGCTCTCTACAGAGTGTGCTTTCCCCATTCCATGTAGTACTTCATAGGCTTCTATTATCTCTTCTTGTATCCAAGTTCCATCTTGATTTATTCTTGGAATTGAAGCACAGTTTTGCATCACTTGTGTAAAGTTTGTATCAAATTTATATTCAAATTTTTTCATACTTTTTTTTAAGGAGTGACTTAGTTTAAATCCATCTAGTTCCATGATTAATCTTGGATCTGGAGACCACCAAATAATTGGGTCATTCTTAGAGTACCAAGGGAATATGCCATTTTGATAAGCATACATAAGTCTCGTTGGATTTAAGTCTCCACCCCATGCTACTATGCCATCTTCGTTCGCTTCATTGGCATGTGGAAATATTAGGGAGTTTGTGTTTAATTGAGGTATATGCATTGTTTAACAACTAAATTTAGAGTTCAGAGAACTCTAGAAGTAACGTCTCATCTAAATCAACTTTAACATGCCCACCATTTTTTAATTTGCCAAAGAGTATCTCTTCGCTTAATTTATTTGTAATATTGGCTTGAATATATTTTTTTAATGGTCTTGCTCCCATCTCTGTAGAGTAGCCTTTATCTGCAATAAAATGAATTGCTTCAGCAGAGGCAGATACATCAATCTTTTTCTTTTTAAGTTCTATGTTTAACTCATTGATAAATTTAGCTGCAATTCCTCGCACTGTTTCTATGCTTAATTGTTTAAACTCTATAATTGCATCGAGTCTATTTCTAAACTCTGGAGTAAAAAATGACTTTAACTCTTCTCCTTTTGAGAGAGAATCATCTTTATTAAAGCCCATCACATTTCTTGCATTGGCTCCGATATTGGAGGTCATAATTAATATTACATTCTTAAAGTTTGCTTTATAGCCGTTGTTATCTGTCAAGGTAGCGTTATCCATTATCTGTAAAAGAATATTGACTAACTCTGGGTGTGCTTTTTCAATTTCATCTAAAAGTAAAAGAGTGTAAGGATGTTTTTTTATTACTTCTGTAAGTAATCCTCCTTGTTCATATCCAACATAGCCTGGAGGTGCTCCTACCAGTCTGCTTAGTGCATGTTTTTCCATATATTCACTCATATCAAATCTCTCAAAGTTGATACCAAGTGTTTGACTCAGGGCAATAGCAAGTTCAGTTTTTCCGACTCCTGTAGGACCTGAAAAAAGAAAAGATGCGATAGGCTTATTGTCAGGAGTTAAGCCTGCTTTTGAAATTTTGATAGCTTTACTGACCTCCATAATTGCTGCATCTTGACCAATCACTTTGAGTTTTAAATCTTCTTCTAGGTTCATAAGAGATTGTGTTTCATTTTTAGTTACTTTTGCGTTAGAAATACCAAGAATAGAAGCTATGGTTTTTTCAATATCTTTTGAAGTAATTTTATTTTTTTTCACTTTTTTGAGGTGAAAAGAGGCTGCTGTTTCATCTATTAAATCTATAGCTTTATCAGGTAAAAATCTATCTATAATATAGCGCTTAGACAGTTTAACAGCACTTTTGAGTGCTCCATCTGTATATTGGACTTTATGATGTTTCTCGTAGCTACTTTTTAACCCTTTTAAAATGAGATAACTATTCTTTGCAGAGGGTTCTTCAATGTTTATTTTAGAAAATCTTCTACTGAGTGCTTTATCTTTTTCAAAACTATTTCTATACTCAGCAAAGGTTGTAGCACCCATGCATTTTAACTCTCCAGAAGCTAAGGCTGGTTTTAATTGATTTGCTGCATCCATGGTTCCACTTGTTGAACCAGCACCTATGAGAGTATGGATTTCATCTATAAAAAGAATGGCATTGGGATGTCCTTTAAGCTCATTCATAACACCTTTTAAGCGCTTTTCAAAGTCACCTCTATATTTTGCACCTGCAAGAAGTGCACTTAAATCTAGAGCATATAACTCTGCATCTTGAATGATAAGTGGAACTTCTCCTGCAATAATATTGAGTGCCAACCCTTCTGCTATTGCAGTTTTACCAACACCTGCTTCCCCAACGAGTATCGGATTGTTCTTTTTTCTTCTGCATAAGATTTGAACTACTCTTTGTATCTCTTTATCTCTGCCTATCACGGGGTCTATTTTTCCCTCTTTCGCTTTTTGAAGGAGGTTAATAGAGTATTTATCTAGGTAAGATTCTGTCTCATCAGAGGGTATTTCTAGGTCACTGTGAGATATAATCTCTAAAATATCGAGTCTTGAGATGTTGTACTCATTTAAAAGCATATAACTAAAGGTATTCTTCTCATCATAGAGAGCAGCGATTAAATCGCCAATATCTGCATTGACTTCGCCTGCACTTTGAATGTGCTTTATCATATTCTCTATGAGACGAGAGAGTGCAATACTCTCATAAGGGTCTTGCTTTACATTTTCAGGAAGTACATAGATATTGCTTATGATGTACTCTTGCAGAGCCTCTTTCATCTTTGGTACATCCCCTCCACAGCTGCTTATGATGGCTGCACCATCTTTTGAGCTGAGTAAGAGATAAAAGATATGCTCAATAGTTATATATTCATGTCTTAATGTCTTTGCATAAAGAATGGATTTTTGAAAAATTTCATTGAGTGCTGGACTAATCATTACTCTTCCTCCATGATGGATTTTAATGGAAAATCATTATCTCGAGCTTTTTTATGGACTTGCATCACTTTCGTCTCTGCAATTTCATGCGTATAGACTCCACATAAGCCTTTATCATTTTTGTGAACTTCAAGCATTATCGCCTCAGACTCTTCATAACTTTTATGAAAAATACTCATAAGTATATCTACAACAAAATCCATAGAAGTATAATCATCATTAAGAAGATAGACTTTATATTTTTTTGGATATTTAAGTGCAATCTCTTCTATAAGTTCTAAGTCTGTATGCGTTTGCATGCTATTCCTACTTTGCTGCAGCTAAAAAATCTTCAATAATATCTTGTGGATTCTCAAGTCCAATAGACACACGAATCAATCCATCTGTAATTCCAAGAAATTTCTTTGTCTCTTCATCGAAATCTCTATAAATTGTGGAGCCCATGTGAAGAGCCAAGGTTCTGCTATCGCCAATATTCGCAGTGAGTGTAGCTAATTTACTCTTACTTAAAAATGCATAGGCTCTCTCTTTTGTTTCCATATCGATAGTAAACAGAGTTCCACATCCATCTTTAAAATCATTTAAATATCTCTCATGATGCGGGTGCTTTGTGAGGCATGGATGGTTTATGTTGAGTCCATTTGCATCGAGCTCTTTTGCAATAATCTCTATGCTCTTAATCACTCTATCCATCCTAAGAGGGAGTGTTTCAAGTCCAAGCATAGTGAGGTAACTTGCATTTGCATTTGCGCTCATTCCAAAATCTCTCATTGCTCTTTTTTTGGTATTTGCAATAAGTGCCATTTTCCCAGCACCTTTGATGAAATTTTCCATCCATTTATAACGAGGAGTTTTAAATTTATCTTCGCCATCGTTAATAGCTCTAAAAACAGCGCAACCTCCAAGAGCAGAAGCATTCCCAGAGATGATTTTTGTTGTAGAGTAAACCACTATATCTGCACCAAGCTTGAGGGGTGCTATACTCATAGGTGTGATGGTGTTGTCCACCATAAAAACTACACCTGCACTATTTGCGATTTGTGCAACTCTTTTGATATCTGGAAGTCTCATATTTGGATTTCCTACACTCTCTAAAAATATAATTTTTGTATTTTCATTGATTGCATTTTCAATTGCCTCAAACTCGTCAACATCAAAAAAGTGTGTTTTAACTCCAAAGCGAGTAAGCGTTTCTGTAAAAAGGGCATAGGTGCCACCAAAGAGACCACCGATGGAGATGATTTCATTTCCACATGCCAAAAGGGAAGTGGTTGCAAGTGTTGTCGCAGCCATTCCAGAGCTTGTTGCAACTGCCCCGACTCCTCCATCCATCTCTGCGAGGATATTTTCAAGTTTTGCAGAAGTAGGATTTCCCATGCGAGAGTAGAGCGGTTTTTTAACACTGCCGTCAAAAATACCTTCAGCAGTTTCTGGTGTTGCGTAAGCAAAAGAAGCGGAGTTTATTATAGCAGGACTCACAGCTCCCTCTTTGGAGCCAACAGACTGAACAAAAGTAGTACAATATTTTTCAAAATGATTCATTGAGATAAGCCTTATATTAGTTAAGAGATTATAGCAAAGTAGAGATAAATATGAAAAAAAGAATTATTATTAATATAGGGTGCTTGAAATATTTACTGCAAGTTAGATAAAAATTTAGTATAATTTCTTTTTTATGTTGAAGGTAATCGAAGCACTCGGATGTGCTTTATGTTTTTTTGTCTGTGTTTGATTTTTTTCAAACAATTGTCTCTAGTAAAATAGATGATTTGTATTTCTGAGGATACGATGAAAATTTCTGATATTAAATTTGAAATGGAAATAAATGGAGTTGATGGAGCAGATATCGCTCTCATCTTGGAGCTTTGTAAAGCGAGAGGCTTTGAAAGTGAAATACTTGATGAAGAGCTTGTTAAAAAAGGCTATGATAAAATTTTCACTGTTGATTATGACATGATGGATGACTATTCTGACGATGATGAATATGAAACCGTAGTAAAATTTCCACATAAAAAACATTATAATGAGTAAAGATTAAGCGGTTAATCTTTTACTTCAAACTCCACAAAATTGTTTGTGGAGCCTTCCTTCAACTTTTTATTCCAAATGAATGCAATCAAGAATCAAGACCGAGCAATCCAAAATTTATATTATTTCTATATAATACAAAAATTATTATATAAGGCACATTCCTATGAATAGCATTCAAGAGTATCTAACACAAAGCCATGATAAATGCGATGAACTTTTCGCAATGACGGAGGAGAGGGCTTCTACCTCTCTGCAAAGTGCAAAAGAGGTCTGTGCAGAGTTTATTGCAGAGACAGAAAGACACTTTCAAATGGAAGAGAGAGTCATGTTTGTCGCGTTTGAAAATAAAACTGGCATGACGCAGGGACCAACAGCCATGATGCGACATGAACATACTCAAATGCGAACTTTAATGCAGCAGATGCAAGAAGCATTAGCGGCCGAAAATAAAGATAAGTTTTTTGGTTTTTCCGAGACGCTGATGATGTTGATTCAACAGCATAACATGAAAGAGGAACAGATGTTGTATCCAATGGCACAACAACATTTAAGTGAAGATTCACAAAAAATAGTTGAGATGATGCACTCAATGATTTCTCAATAGCTGCTAAGGAGTAATGATTGGAATTTACTGGACTCTCAACAGATCAAGCACCACCCATATCAGCACCGTTTAGATTTTTTTTAACTGCCCCTCTTTTTGGGGTTTTGGCAGGTGTATTTGTTTTATTGAGTGACTCTACAATACTTATGAGCAGATACTCTATAGACTCTATCGTGGTTACACATGCTATGACTATAGGATTTTTAGCATTTATGATGCTTGGTTCTATCACTCAAATGCTTCCTGTTTTAGCTGGTGCAAAGATTCCAAAAGTTCATTTCGTTGCGACAACTTCACATGCTTTACTCACTGTGGGGACTCTATTTATGCTTATCGGACTTGTGAGAGGGAACTATTTTTTAGAGTATGTTGCCTTTTTCTGTTTAGGCATTGGTTTTATGATTATTTTAACTGCACTTGTCATAGCTCTTAAAGGTGTTGTAAATTATACTCCCACTGTAAGAGGAATAGCAACAAGTGTTTTCTTCGCTTTTTTTATAGTTTTTATGGGGCTCTACCTTCTTTTGTCTCACATGATTAAAGATATATCCATCGCACATACTATTGTCGCAAATGTTCATAGTGTCTGGGCTATTTTTGGTTTTGTTGGTACTTTGATTATAGGTGTCTCTTTTCAGGTTTTACCTATGTTTTATGTTGCACCGAAATTTAAGAGTTTCTGCAAGCAAAAGGTAATCTGGCTTATCTCTGCAGGCTTGCTCTTATGGCTTTTTCTAAGCTTTTTTTATGAAGAGTACTCTATCGTGGCAAAGATTTGGATTGCTATTTTCTTTTTGGCTTTTGCAACAGCGGTTTGGCTCAAACTTAATCGCCGTCGTCGTCCTGTAAGCGATGTGACAGTCTGGTACTGGAGAAGTGCGAGTCTCTTTTTGATTTTAGGTACATTTCTGTGGATTTTTGATGAGTATTTTAAACATGAGTATATTGTGATGGTTGCAATACTCATTGGAGGCTTTATTCTCTCCATTATGATAGGAATGGTCTATAAAATCGTTCCTTTTCTTGTATGGTTTCATTTAAATGCATCGGGTTATATGAACATTCCTAATATAAATGAGATGATAAATAAAAATTTAGCAAGAACACAGTTTTTATTTTTTATAGCAGCCCTTATTGGCTTTGTTTTTGCATTTTATATGCCTGCGGTTTTGAACTATTCTGCAGTGAGTTTTATTATTAGCATGGCTCTTTTAGAATACAATATCGTCTCTCCTGTACTCATTTACAGAAGAGTTAAAAAAACAAAACCAGATTTTGATATGAGTTCATTAAAGCAATAAGTGAAAAGAATAACACAAGAGAGAGGAATAAGTGGCAGGTTCTAATAATATAATATTGATTGGGTTTATGGGTGTTGGTAAAGGAAGTGTAGCAAGAGAAGTAATTAAAAACTCAAACTATATAGCCATTGACACAGACGACTTGATAGAGAGCATGGAAAACAGAAGAGTCAAAGATATATTTGATGATGAGGGTGAAAAATATTTTAGAGCGCTTGAAAAAGAGATCTCCTCTTGGCTTGAAAAGAGTGTGAAAAACACTTTAATATCTACAGGCGGTGGTTTTTATAAAGTGAAGAATTTAAAAAAGATTGGTAAAATTGTTTTTTTGGATTCCCCTTTTGAAAAGATAATAAAAAGAATAAAAAGCCATCCAAACTCTTCTAAAAAGTTAAAAAAGAGACCTCTTTTGAGTGATCTCAAAAAAGCGCAAGAGTTATATGATGAAAGAAGACCAGAGTACTTGACATTGGCGGATGTAGTCATTGATGTTACAGATAAGAGTGCACTTGAGTGTGCAAAAGAACTTCTAAAAAAGGTAAAATAAAAATGCTAAAAAAATCAATACTATCTATATTCCTGCTCTGTGCAACTCTTTTTGCAAATGAGATAACGTGGGCTAAAGAGTTTGACTCAGGAATCAAAGAGTCTAAAGCGCAAAATAAACCTGTTCTCTTTGTTTACTCTCGTCATACATGTAAATATTGTGTTATCTTAGAAGAGACTACATTTCAAGATAAACAAGTGATAGAGACACTCAACAAAGATTTTATCTCTATAATTTCTTATACAGATGAAAATGATTATACGCCACGAGCGCTTTTGTCCTCTGGGACTCCAACCATCTGGTTTTTAAAACCTGATGGAGAGCCGATGTTCGCACCGCTGGTTGGTGCAGTTAGCGCAAAGAACTTCTTAGCGGCACTAGAAATTGTAAAAGAAGAGTTACACAATATTCAAAAGGGTGAAAAACAATGATATTTACTACTACTACAGCTCCTGGTTTTAGTTCTGAGTTTGAAGGCTTACTTCAAAGAGGAAAGATGGATATTTCAAATGTAAGTGCTATCGTTGGAAATATTATCAATGAGATAAAAAGTGACAAAAACAAGGCACTGAAAGGGCATATTACAAAATTTGACAACTGGACACCACAGAGTGATGAAGATTTGAAAATCTCCGTAGAATCTATGCAAAGAGCGTACAATAATATCGATAAGAGATTAAAAGATGCACTCCATCTGTCGTATGATAGAATCAAAGCATACCATGAAAAGCAGAAGCCAAAATCTTGGTTTGATACAGAAGAAAATGGAACAATATTGGGACAAAAAGTAACTGCAGTGGATAGTGCAGGGCTTTATATCCCTGGTGGAAAAGCGGCGTACCCATCTTCTTTGCTTATGAATGTTATCCCAGCGCAGGTTGCAGGTGTTGAGAATATAGTTGTTTGTACTCCAACTCCAGATAATGAACCCAATGAGCTTCTTCTTGCAGCTTGCCATCTTTGTGGAGTCACAGAAGTCTTTAAAGTTGGTGGAGCAAGCGCAATCGCTGCTATGGCTTATGGAACGGAGACCATTCCTAAAGTGGATGTCATTACAGGACCAGGTAATATTTTTGTTGCGACTGCAAAAAAAATGGTTTTTGGCGAAGTAAACATTGATATGATTGCAGGACCAAGCGAGATAGGGATTTTAGCAGATGAGAGTGCAAAAGCTTCTCATTTGGCAATCGATATGCTCTCTCAAGCGGAACACGATGAGATGGCTAGTTCTATTTTGATTACTCCATCACAAAAATTAGCGGATGAGGTCAAAGTTGAGATAGAAAATTGGCTTGTAAAGCTTCCCCGTCAAGAGATTGCTAGAAAATCTATAGAGGAGAGAGGTGCGATTATCGTTACAGCAGATATGGATGAAGCGATAGCATTGATGAATAGAGTGGCACCTGAACACCTTGAAGTCGCTACAAACAACTCTTTTGAAATGCTTCCTTTCATCAAACATGCGGGAGCAATATTTTTAGGACATAATACACCAGAAGCAATCGGTGATTATGTCGCAGGTCCAAATCATACCCTTCCAACAGGAGGAACTGCAAAATTCTACTCTCCTCTTGGAGTTGAAAATTTTATGAAAAAGACATCGATTATCTCTTTTAGTTCAAAAGCTATCAATGAGATTGGTGAAGAGTGCGCTCTCATCGCAAATACAGAGGGTTTAACAGCGCATGAACAATCTGTAAGAGTAAGATTAACTTCCAAAAGTAAGTAGTTAAAACTATTTTAATTTTAATCCCTAAGGAATAACTACGAATTAAAATGTAAAATACCCTTATTCAATTTTAAAATAAGGGTTTTATACATGTTACATCCAGTAGTATCTCATTTCGCAGTCTCTCTTCCAATCCTCTCTTTTGTCCTTGGCGTGGCTTATTTAATTAAGCCAAGTGAACTTATGTCAAAAATTTCAACACGTTTTATGGTTTTTGCTACGCTCTTTTTAGTGTTTGCCTTTTTTACGGGTAAAAGTGATGGAGGGGAAGCCTACATCCTTCTTCCTACTGAAGGCCAAGAGTTACTAAAAGAGCATAAAGCATTTGGCTTGTATCTGCTTATAGCTATGGTTATAGCGACTCTCTTTAAGTTCTTTGGCTGTTTTAAAAAAGTTTTAAAAGCAGAGATTTTTGCAATTGTAATAGTCGCGATTATCTCTGGTGGTGTAATGTATCAAGGTAAAATGGGTGGTGAACTTACCTATACTTATGGAACAAATGTTAAAAATCACTCGGATGGATTAGATTGTTTAGAAGACCCTTCTGAGTTTTTAGAAGAGAAAGAGTAAAAATATTTCCACATGCCAAAGCTAAAAATATGGCATGTGGAAATTTCCTTCCTTATATTTATAATTTAAAATCTCATATTTACCCAACTCTCTAAAGTTATCAAAAACTTATCACTTTTTTACAAATATTTTAAGATTACTTTGATACTATTTAAAGATTGAAGGAAGCTGTTTTTTATAAGAAAAGCTTCTTTTAGAGTATATTTAGCATTAAAAATAAACTTTAAATTTGCCCGAAATAGGGGCCAAAGGAGAATATATGCAATTAGGTTTCCTAGTTGATTTGCATCTTTGCATGGGATGTAAAGGGTGTGAAATAGCATGTAAAGTGGAGAATGAAGTGCCTTTAAGCACGTGGAGACTTCGGGTAAAATATGTAGATGTGGGGACATTTCCAGATACAAAAAGAACTTTTACGCCACTACGATGTAACCATTGTGAGAATGCACCGTGCGAGAGAATCTGTCCAGTTTCTGCACTACATTATCTTGAAAATGGAATAGTAAATATTGATAAAGAGCGCTGTATAGGCTGTGCAGGATGTGTTATGGCTTGCCCTTATGGTGCAATCTATATCGACCCTCAGACGCAAACAGCTGACAAATGTACCTACTGTGCACACCGTGTAGCTTCAAGTATGATGCCAGCATGTGTGGTTGCCTGTCCAGTTCAAGCAAATATCTTTGGTGATTTAGACGATGCAACATCGAATATCTCAAAATATATTCAAGTCAATCAAGGCAACATACAAGTTCGCAAGCCTGAAAAAGGGACAAATCCTCATCATTTCTATGTCAATGCTGGTAATTCAACCCTTAACCCACTTGCTTCAAAAAGAGTTGATGGGTATTCCTTATTTAACAAAATTACGACACTTCCTGTAGGAGGACACCACTAATGGCGGCACATGAGATATTAGCAGCTACAAATGCTGTAGTGACTTTAGATGTAGCTTTACCTGGCATTGTTTGGCCTTGGTTGGTTACTGTAAATATGTGGGCAAAAAGTATTGGTACAGGTGTTATCTTTATGCTCTTTTTATTGATTAGAAAGTATCCGGAACAAGTTGGTAGTTTACGATTTCAGACAACAGTTGTCTCTATCATTTTTATTCATATCTTTTTACTTTTTACTTTGGCAGATTTACATCAGCCATTTAGAATGTGGCATATATTTTTCTATCCTAACTGGACATCAGCAATTACTGTCGGTGCATGGATGGCTACGTTATTTGTAGGCTTGCTCTTTTTACTTGCATATCTTAGCTTTTTCAAAAAAGATAATGTACTGTTTGATAAGACATTGCTCTGGACTGTGCTTTTAGCTATTCCTGTTACGCTTTACACTGCTGCTCTTATGTCTCAAGCAACAGCACGTGAACTGTGGCAAATGCCAACAGAGTCTGCACAGATGATTTTTGCTGCACTTCTTGCTGGTTCTGCGTTTATGATTCTTTTGGGTGGAAAGAAACTCAATTATGAAGCGAAGAGTAGTTTATCGAATATCTTAGCTTTAAGTGCATTTATGTCCTTTTTACTTTATATGTCTGAATATATTTTTGGGCCTATGAAAGCAGAAGAGGTCGCTGCAGTATTAGAATATATAAAAGGGGATGGCCCTTATACAGTAATGTTTTGGTTAGGTCAGTGGATAGCATACCTCTTGCCAATGTTATTTATAGCACTCAGTCGTACGAGTCAAAGTGAAAATCTTTTAAAACTTGCTGCTATTTTTGCACTAGCAGGTCTGTGGTTGGTTAAACATGTTTGGCTAATTATCCCACAATTATTACCAATGAGCTAAGGAGAAATATAAATGTATTTACAAAGTAGAAGAACATTTTTAAAAGGCGCTGCCTTTAGTGTTGCAGGGGCAGCTATTGCAAAAGGCGTGTTTACAACAGATGCTCTCGCAGAATCTGTTGCAGAGAGCAAGTTTACAAATACTCCAGACTCCTTATCATTTTATCCTCCTATGGAAGAGTGGGCTGACTTTAAAGAGTTAGATGGTGATGATTGGAAAAGAGGTGGTATAGACCGTAAAGGTGTGAGAAGTGAATCAAACCCTGATGGTATAGAAGTGAATGATTATATGATTGTTCCTACAGCCTGTTCAAATTGTGAGGCTTCTTGTGGTTTAACCGCTTGGATTGATAAAAAAAGTTTCACAGTGAAGAAATATATGGGGAATCCTCTTCATCCAGCATCTCGTGGTCGTAACTGTGCGAAAGGGTATGCGACACAATCTCAAATGTATGATCCAGACAGAATAGCATTCCCACTTAAGCGTGCGCCTGGTTCTGCTCGTGGTGAGGGGAAATGGGTTCGTACTACTTGGAATGAAGCGATGACTACTATCGGTAAAAAGATGGGAGATACGCTTGAAAAAGGGGATGAGTTATCTAAAAAATCAATTATGTTTCATGTTGGTCGTCCAAATGAGAATGGTTTTACTGGTAAAGTATGGCACACTCTTGGTACGGATGCATTTAATTCACATACTAATATATGTTCATCAGGTGGACGTACACCAACGATTCAATGGGCAAATGATGATAGATCATCTCCAGATTGGGCGAATGCAAAGTTAATATTCCTTAACTCGTCTCATGCTGCAGATGCTGGTCACTATTTTCAACAATCAGCTTCGTTTATTGCAGATGCGAGAGCGAAGGGTGCAAAACTTGTGGTTATGGATCCTCGTATGTCAAATTCTGCAGGTATGGCTGATTTATGGATAGCAGCATGGCCTGGAACAGAACCTCTTATCTATCTTTACTTAACGCAAAGAATTTTAAATGAAGGCAAAGTAGATAGAGATTTTGTAAAGAAATGGATGAACTGGGAAGTATTTTTAGATAATAAAAAATATTTAGAGTATATGGTAGAAAAGGGGTATATTGCTAAAGTCCCTACTAAAAATGATTTTGATACATTTTTAGATACTATCAAAGAGCTTTATACTCCATATACACTTGCACATGTTTCAAAAGAGACTCATGTTCCTGCTGATAGACTTGAAAAACTGTATGACATGTTTATCTGGGCTGGAACTTCTGTCTCAACTTATTTTTGGAGAGCAACTGCTGCTGGTAACCGAGGTGGATGGATGAGTGGAAGAACTGGTTTTCTACCACTTGCTCTTCGAGGTGCTATTGGACCTGAGGGTGGTACATTTTTTCACCATTTCCATGTTATTTCTGTCGCTGGTAAAGGTGGTAGTGCAACGATTGGTCAAGGTAAGCGTGGTGCAAATATTCCTAAAGTTGATGTTTACAATGAACTCACTTGGCCACCTGAATGGCCTCTCTCTACGTATGAGATGTCATTTTTACTTCCTCATCTTCTTTCAGATACTGCATGGCAGAAAAAATGGCAAGCGAAGGGCTTGAATGTTCCTACAAAACTTGCTGTTTGGATTCCTCGTATGTATAACCCAGTTTGGATTAATCCAGATGGTTTTAGATGGATTGAGACGATTAAAGACGAGTCCAAAATGGAACTTACTTTTAACTTGTCTCCAACTTGGTCTGAGACAAACTGGTATGTGGATTATATCTTACCTGTTGGTTTGGCAGGGGAGAGACATGATCAACATTCTGAGGCAACAATGCCAGCAAGATGGACCTCTTTCCGTCAGCCAGTTATGAGAGTTGCTTTAGAAAAAGCAGGATGGAAGCCTAAAAATCCTGCACGTGCTACACTTGAAGCACATATAAAAGCAGGTCTTGGTGAAGTTTGGGAAGAGAATGAGTTCTGGTTTGATATGTGTGTAAACTACATCGATCCAACTGGTAAACTTGGCATCAGAAAAATGTGGGAATCTAAGAAAACACCAGGCACTCCAGTTACTATCGCAGAGTGGTATGATGCTGCCTTTGGCGACAACTTACCAAACTTAAAGGCAACAGCAACAGCTGATGCAAGATATAAAAATTTAGAGTTCCCAGTTTATGAGTATATGAGAGATCATGGTGCATGGATGGAAGAGAATAAAATCTATTCTGCTCAGGAAAAAGAGATTAAAGATAATGGTACGCACTATATTTCTCATGGTCATGAATATGACAAGAAAGAGGTTACAACAGACAAAAGAACAGGTGTTATGTCTGTTGAACATCATGGTAAAAAGAAATCTATCGGTATCGAGATAGATGGTAAGAAAATGGAAGGTTTTGCAACTTTAGATAAGAAACTAGACTTCTTTTGTGAGTGGTTGGCAGACGATTGGAAGTGGCCAGAGTATGCGATTCCATTTTATCCAAGAACAGCTAAAGAGAAAAAAGAGATGGCGCATATCGTTTCTCATGTAGATCACTCTTTCATGACAGAGAAAAATTCGTATGCACTCAATACTGTTTTCCGCTTGCCATATAATATTCATACACGTTCTGCGAATAGCAAGCACCTTATGGAGATTTCACAAAATCATGACCCTATCTGGATATCAACTCCCGATGCAGCGCGTCAAGGCTTTAAGCGTGGAGATGCTATTCGTGTAAATATTGTGGATAGTCTTACTGGTTTAGCTTCAGGATACTTTGTTGCTATGGCTGTTCCAACAGAGGGAGTTCTTCCTGGTACGCTAGCATGTTCTCACCATGGAGGTCGTTGGAAACTTGTAAACTCTGTCTCTGTACCAAATGGAGTAACAGATGGTAAAGTGGACTCACAACCTGTAGTTAGAAATATGAATGACCCTAAATTTATTGCACACTCTCCTGCAAATGTTGGTCAAGAAGGTTCTCAAATCAAGATTGAAGATTACTCTGGAACTTCTGGTATTAACAGTTTTGGTGTTCCAACAGCTGAAATTCAAATGGATGGAAAAGAGGGTAAACTCAAATATGTTGAGGGGATTAAGCCTTTCCATACAGAGAGATTTGCTGATTACAACAGAGATAGTGGAAATATTTGGTGGGATGGACTCAGTGGCTCATGGCAAAATGCAGTAGCTGCTGCACATCCAGACCCAATCTCTGGTATGCACTGCTGGCACCAAAAAGTTATTTTAGAAGCGGCACAGGCTGGTGATAAAATAGGTGATATTTTTGTAAATTATGAGAATAACTTCAAAATATACCAAGGGTGGAGAGATGACTTAACGCGTCCTCTCAATGAGAATGACAAGCTTCGCCGTCCTCAACACATTAAACGTCCTTGGGTACCACTCTCTGATAAAGCGTATGCTGTAAATATTACAAAATAGATTTTTACCGATTCATTCTCTAAATTTTGAGAATGAATCAATCAACTTCCCCTTTTAAAATCCAGCCCACCACATTCTTACCCATAAGCCAAGAGTAGTTGTATAGCCAACCTCACTAAAGAGTAACTTTTTCTCTCTATCATAGATTAAAGTTGTAGGATAGCCTGCTATCTTAAACTCTCTTGCTAAGAATCCATCTTTGTCATTGAAAACTTTGAATTCTACATCATGTTCTGCCAAAAAGTTATGGATTGCATCCTCATTTTTTGCTTGAACTGCAACTGTAATAACATTGTACTTTTGTGAAATAAAATCTATGTTTGAAGCCTCGATTTTACAAATAGGACACCATGGTGCCCAAAAATGAATTAAGATTGGTTCACCTTTTTGAACATTGTATATTGAGCCATTCATAAGCGTAAAAGTGATGTTTTTTAAAGGCTCTTGGTTTATATCGCTACTCTTATAAAAACTTACTAGGTTTGCAAAGATTGCCATAACAATAAAGAATAGGGCAATCTCTTTGAGATAGTTTGTTATTTTAGATTTCATGGGTACTCCAAAGTATATTGCTTCATTATAATGTAAATATTAGAAATATTTTCAAATAGAGGGTCTCTACTTAACAGTTATGTAATGGTATTAGGATACTATTTTATAAAATAAAAGAAGGAAAATAAGATGTTGAAAATTTTAAGTACGTTGGCTACTATATTTTTATTGGTAAATGCAGCAGAACATGAGATGCATAATTCCCATCAAATGTTTCAAACAGTAAGCGCTAAAGAGGCTACTTTAGTGCAAGAGGGAGAAGATAAAGATTCTTGTTCAAGATGTGGAATGAATCTGGTTCAGTTTTATAAAACAAGTCATGCTTCACAGCAAAAAGGGACGCAACATCAATACTGTTCTCTTCATTGTCTTGAAGAGCACTTAGGCAAGGGAGTTCATCTCAAAAGTCTAAAAGTGGTAGATGTTTCGAGTTTAAAATTGATTAATGTTGAAGAAGCTTATTATGTTGTTGGCAGTAAAAAAAGTGCAACCATGAGTAGAGTTAGCAAGTATGCTTTTCTCAAAGAGTCTGATGCGAAAAAATTTCAAGCTGAAAATGGCGGGGAAATTATGAACTTTGAGGGAGCTAGAGAAAAAGCTCAAGAGGATTTTAATTAAAGAAAAAATCCTCCTAAAAACTTACTCTGAGTCTTGGGAGTAGATATGTAGTTTATACCCTATACCAGAGATATTCTCAATCGTATTTTCAGGTACTTTCTTCCTAATACCGCGAACAAGTGAGCGGATTGCATCTTGGCTCATCCCTTCGTATGCCCAGATTGCATTCTCTATCTCCTCATATTTTACGACCCTTGTGTGATGGTGTGCTAAAAGGTCTAAGAAGAGGAGTTCATTTTTTGTAAGTTTTATCTCTTGGTTATCTTGGTAGATAACCTTTTCATACGCATTGTATTGGCATGTACACGAAAGACTTAGATTGAACTTGCTCTTATCTTCTATAAGCTGCATCGATTTTTCTAGAGCGTCAATAAGCTTGTCTTTTGTTATAGGCTTAATGATGTATTTTACAAGCTGTAACTCAACAGCTTTAAGAAGATACTCTGTGTCAGAGTGCGCCGTAGCTACAATGATTTGAACATTTTGGTCATGAGCACGAATATAGCTAGCCATATCAAGCCCATTTAATTTAGGCATACTAATATCCGTAATAATAATATCAGGTTTATGCTCTTTCCACATGCCAATAGCCTCTTTGCCATCCTTCGCTTCAAGGACTTCTTTAGCCACTCTTCGTAGAAATTCAACAGCACTTTTTCTTATTTGCTCTTCGTCTTCGACATAAAGTATTGTAAAATTTTTCAACATATCTTTCATCTATTGAGTCCATAACTATTTTTTAGATACTATTCTATCATGATTATACAAACACTATACAATTATGAAAAAATATGGCGCGATACAAGTGAAGTGGAACTCCTAAAAATAATAGAAGATGAGATTGGTAAGGATGACACAAAAGGTGTTTTCCTTTACATTAAAGAGTCTCTTTCTAAAGATAAAATGATTAGTGTTGGAAGTTGTAAGTTCAGAAAGAAAGGGAATGAATAGATGTTTTTAAGTGCAGATATAGCGAAGTTACTCCTTAGAATGAGTGTTGGGATTATGATGCTTTTTCATGGAGCGGAGAAAATTATCAATGGTATTAGTGGGATTAAACACTTAACAGTCAGCGCAGGACTTCCTGAATTTTTTGCTTATGGTGTTTATGTAGGGGAAATAGTTGTTCCAATTTTTATCATTCTCGGTCTCTATGCAAGAGTAGCATCTCTCTTTTTATCTTTTAATATGATTATGGCAATCTTTTTAGCGTATGGAAGTTCACTTTTTACTTTAGCAAAGCATGGCGCTCCAGCTATGGAACTTCCGTTCTTTTATTTGGTAATCTCTATCGCTATATTTTTACTTGGCAGTGGAAAGTACGCAGTAAATAATAAGTAACATATTTTTCTCTTTTATTAATGGAGATAAAAGTCAAAAAAAGATATGGTTTGTTGTGATTAAATATTATGTAGTTAAAATATGTCACAAAGGCAATACATGAAAAAAGAAAGTGTAATATTGATTGTTGATGATGTCGCTTCAAATATCGAAGTATTAGCGAATGTCTTAAAAGATGATTATCAAATCAAAGTCGCCCAAAGTGGTGCAAAAGCTCTTGAACTTGCCCTGACTTACCCTATTCCAGACATTATTTTGTTAGATGTTGAGATGCCTGATATGGATGGCTTTGAAGTTTTAAAGCAGTTAAAAAACAGTAAAGCGACGCAGTATATACCTGTCATATTTATTACGAGTTATGATACAACCGAAGAGGAAGAAAAAGGACTTCTCAGGGGAGCAGTTGATTATATTGCTAAGCCTATACGGCCTTCTATTGTAAAGGCACGTATTAAAACACATCTTGAAATTAAGAGCCAGAGGGATGCGCTTGTCTATACCTCTTTGCATGATCAACTCACTGGACTATATAATAGATACCATCTGAGTGAAGAGGGTGGACGCAAATTTTCAAGAGCACAACGTACCCAAGAGAAATTGAGTGTTATCATACTTGATATAGATCATTTTAAGAGCGTGAATGATACCTACGGTCATATCATTGGAGATGATGTCCTTGTTTTAACCTCTAGGCTACTTATGAAATTTAAAAGAAATGAAGATGTTGTGATAAGATACGGTGGCGAAGAGTTTGTTATTGTGCTAGATAATTGCGGTGTTGCTGATGCCAAAGAAAAAGCAGAGAATCTCAGAAAAAGTATCGAACAATTAAATCCAAAGGGCATAGCAATCACTTCAAGCTTTGGAGTGGCAGAATTTAAGAGTACACATCAATCATTTGAAGAGTTACTTAAAGAAGCAGACAAAGCTCTTTATACAGCCAAAGCTAAAGGACGTAATTTAGTTGTAGAGTATTCAGAAGATTTACTCTAAGGATGTGGGACTTTTAAAGTAGAATTTAAGCTCCATCCAATGATTAGCATACAAGCTATAGCCCCAAATGCTGGTAAAACTTCATAGGCGTGACCAAGGTAAACAAACCATAAGAGTATCGCACCAAGAGGTGTAGGCACTCCTGTAAAAAACTTCGCAACCTCTCCAGCATCTGTATGGATGTTGAAATGGATAAGTCTTCTTAATCCAGATATAACATAATAGATACTGATAATTGAAGCAAGAATAATCCACATGCCAGAGAGAGAACTGATATAGACTGCTTGAAAGATTAAAAAGACTGGGACAAGAACAAAACTTAAAAAGTCAGCAAAGCTGTCCAGCTGCACTCCAAACTCATTAGAGAGTTTATATTTCCTTGCAATTTTACCATCAAAAATATCAAAGGCACCTCCTATCCAAGCCAATATAATAGCTACGAAAAAATTATTTTGAGTGATACAGTAGGTAGCCGCTAATCCAGCTGTGATATTTACAAAGGTAAACATGTTTGCAAAGTTGAAGTGTGAATCTGCCGACCATAAAAATTTCATAAATTTCCTTCTAAAAATTATGCGCAATTGTAGCTTAATAATCATAAATAATTCTAATTGAAACTACTTCAGCAAAACTTAACTAGAATAGAATATAATGACGATAAAAAAAGGTTGCTTTATGATGAAAGTTATCAATAACTTTAAGATTAAAAAGATTTTGTTTGCTTCCGCATCTATGGTCTTATTGGTACTACTTGTGAGTGGTGTATTAAACAATGCAAGTATGAATTCCATTGCAGAAGACACACACCAACAAAAAAATGAAGTATTGCCAAATTTATTTGATTTCTTAGATTTGCAACTCAACATTATTCAAATTCAGCAATGGCTGAGTGATATTTCAGCAACAAGAGCGGCTGAAGGTTTTGATGATGGCTTTGCTGAAGCAGAAAAATATTTTAACAAAGCAAACGCAAATTTAGACAAATTGATTCGTATGCATGAAAGTTTAGGCGAAAAAGATATGGTTTTAGAGTTGCAAGAGTTTAAGAAAAGTGTTCAGGATTATTATGCAATAGGTGTGAAAATGGCACATGCATATATTAAAGGTGGACCAGTAGAGGGAAATAAGCTTATGCTAGAGCTTGATCCTTTTGCAGAAAAACTATCTTTAGCGTTAGATGAATGGATTGTTGTTCATAAGCAACAAACATCTGACTCTTCAACAAATATAGATGGCAGTATTAAAAAATTTACAGTTCAAAGTATCTCTCTTTATCTTCTGTTGAGTTTAATCCTTTTGATTGCCTTCTTTATTATTGAACGCGTTCTTAGTCAAGTAGCTACAATTGACAAATACCTGAACAAATTATCGACTCTTGATTTTACGGAAAAGATGACTTTACATGGAACAAATGAAATTGCACAAATTGCTCAAAATTTGGCTAAAGTTGTTTCTACTCTAAAAGATTTTCTAATTGAGGCAAAGTCTTCATCTACTGAAAACTCCTCTATCTCTCATGAGTTATCAACAACTTCTACTATAGTTGGAGAAAAAGTTGAAAATGTCATGCAGATTGTAAATCAAGCAACAGATAAAGCAAATAAAATAGTTTCAGAGATAGAGCATTCTATCTTTGATGCACAAAAGAGCAGAGAAAATACAACTAAGGCAAACAATAACCTTCAAGATGCAACAACAGATATTGTTAAGCTAACCTCAGATGTTCAAGAAACAGCAAATATAGAGTCAGAATTGGCGGAAAGAATTAGCCATTTAAGTAGTGAAGCATCGGCAGTAAAAGAGGTCTTAACAGTGATAGGGGATATCGCAGACCAAACAAATCTTTTGGCACTTAATGCAGCCATAGAAGCAGCTCGTGCAGGGGAGCATGGCAGAGGATTTGCCGTTGTCGCCGATGAGGTACGTAAACTTGCAGAGAGAACACAAAAAGGGTTAGTGGAGATACAATCTAATATAAATATAATGGTTCAGTCTATCAATGATTCAAGTGAGCAGATGAACAAAAACTCTGCAAACATACAAAGATTGGCAGAGATATCTACAGGGGTAGAACAAAAAATAAATGACACTTTGGAAATAATGCTCTTTGCGACAACCGCGAGTAATAAAACAGTTTTAGATTTTGAGGAAACTGGTAGATTAGTGCATGAAATCACTGCAGATATAACAGGTGCAAATGAGATTGTTGCATCCAACGCAAGAAGTGTTGAAGAGATAGCCGCCGCCGCAGAACATTTAAATAATATGACTGATGGCTTAAATGAAAAAATGAATAGATTTAAAATTTAAGGAAGAACATGATGAATCGAGTATTAAAGGTAAGTTTATTGGCGAGTTTACTTATAGGTACAGTTTATGCGCAAGAAAAACTTGCAACTGTAGAGAGTTTTAATGGGATGTTCTTAGAAGCTAAGTCGAGTGGAAATCTTAGAGCTGTATATGCTGACTATGCCTACAAAGAGAGTGGAGCTGTCGATACATTTACAACAGCAGTAGGTGGTCAATTAAAGTATGAATTGGCATCTTATAAAGGTTTCAATGCTGGCATAGCTTTTTCTACTGCGCAGGATCTCTCTTTTGCAACGGGAGATAGTCAAACAAGCAAAAATAACGATGAGATTTCATCTGCTGCAGGAAACTATACGCAGTTAAGTGAAGCCTATATCAATTATGTGTCTGGTGCATTTAATTTTCGTGCAGGGCGACAGCTTATTGACACCCCTCTGGCAGATAGTGATGATATACGCATTGTTTTAAATACATTTGAAGCTTACATAGCGACTTATGAAGTTGAGAATCTTACTGTAATGGCGGGTAATTTACAAACTTGGCAAGGAACAGATGCAGGGCTTGATGATGCTTGGGTAAATGCAGGTGAAAAAGGGACATGGTTTGCAGGCGTTGCTTATGGTGAAGAGATTAATCTTCAGCTTTGGTACTACAATATCGCACAACTCACAAATGCAATCTATGCAGAAGCTGGATACACAATAGGGATGGCAGAGGGGATAGAACTCTCTTTAAATGCACAATACCTTAATGAAACAGAGTTAGAACTGAGCGGCACTGAAGCAAATATTTATGGTGCATTAGTTGAGTTTTTTTTAGGTGATTTAGGTGTAAGTATCGCATATAATCAAGCAGATAAAAAGAGTGGTAAAGCGAGTTTTAGCGGTTTTGGAGGCGGAACTATGTTTACAAGTATGGACACTATGATTATTGACGAGATAGCAAATGATAGAGATGCTAGAGCAATTGTAGGTGGACTCTCTTACGCATTTGATACTCTTGGTTTTGTATATGCATATGGAAATTTTGTTGGAGATGCAGATGGCTCTGGAAACAAAGCTAATATTGTTGAACAAGATGTTGGAGTAGAATTCACCGCAAGTGAAAACCTTCTTTTTTCACTTTTTTATGTGATGCAAGAGGATAAAGAGAGTTCCGTTAAAACAGGAAATGATTGGAACCGTTTACAAGCTATGCTTAACTATAATTTTTAGTATGTATATCGTAGCCTTAAAATTTTCTCTATGAAACAGTTGTCAAACTCTAAAAGAGGCGAAAAACTAAAAGTTTTAAAATTGAATGCTGACTCTGGACTCAAACAGAGACTTATCTCTTTTGGAATAATGAAAGAGGCGATAATAGAAGTTTTAGAATACTCTCCAAATAAAAGCACACTTGAAATTAAAGTTGGGAAAATGAGAATTGCCCTAAGAGCTAAAGAAGCGGATATGATAGAAGTTGAGGAAATATGAGCGATGCTTTAAAAAAGAGTTGCCCAATTACAGCTAAACATATAAAGGTGGCTCTTGTAGGTCAACCAAATGTTGGCAAGAGTATGCTTATCAACTCTATATCTAATGCACATCTTCATGTTGGAAACTTTACTGGAGTGACAGTTGAAAAGACAGAGGTTCTTTTTGACTATAAAGAGTACCATTTTACAGTAGTAGATTTACCTGGAACCTATGCCTTTACAGATTATACTATTGAAGAGAGAGTAACGCATGACTACCTATGCCAAAGAGATTATGACCTCATTTTAAATGTTGTTGACTCTACCAATCTAGAAAAAAACCTTCAACTCTCTTCCGAACTTATGAGTATGAGTAAAAATATGGTCATTGCTCTCAATATGAGTGATGAAGCTAAAAAAGAGGGTATAGAGATAAACTCTGAGTATATGTCTCAACTACTTGCAATCCCATGTATAAAAGTGTCAGCTGTTACAAAAGATGGAGTCAACAAACTCATAGATACTCTAATAGAACAATTTGAAGCAAAAATACAAAAACCAAAACTTATCTTTTCTGAGCCAGTTGAGGAAGAGATTCGACAGGTTGTGAAGCAACTCGTTAAGTATAAATATGAGACGACAAGCAGATACAGAAATGTTGCTATTAATCTTTTAAAGAACAATAAACAGACTTATGCAAAAGTACATGCAGACCCAATATGGACAGAACTTCAGCCAATACTTATAGAGTCGGTTGGGCATGTGGAACTACACCATGACAGTGATGATATCAAAGAGGCTTTTGCTCAGGAGTATGCATCTTTTAATAGAGGAATTGTCGCTGAAGTTTTACAACAGGAATCAACTGACGAGAAAAAAACATTAACAGAAAAAATAGATGAGTACTTAATTCATACTGTTTTTGGGATTCCAATCTTTTTGTTTTTTATGTGGAGCCTTTTTCAAATAACTTTTGAAATTGGTTCTATTCCTATGGAGTGGATTGATGGATTTTTTACATGGCTTGGAGATACAATTGGTGCAACCATAGCAAATGAGGATATTCGCTCGCTTGTAGTTGATGGAGTTATTTCAGGAGTAGGGGCAGTTGTTCTTTTTGTACCAAATATTATCATTCTTTTTATTGGAATTGCTCTTTTAGAAAGCACAGGGTATATGTCTAGAGTTGCCTTTTTGCTCGATGGATTTTTTCATAAATTTGGGCTTCATGGACAATCTTTTATCCCCTTAGTTACAGGTTTTGGTTGTTCTATTCCTGCATATATGAGTGCTAGAATTCTTAAAAACGATAGAGATAGACTTTTGACGCTCTTTATCATTGGTTTTATGAGTTGTGGTGCCAGACTTCCTGTTTATGTTCTTTTTGCAGGTGCTTTTTTCTCTGCAGATATGGCGGGAAATGTTCTCTTTATTATTTATATCTCAGGAGCTTTATTTGGATTGCTAGCTGCTAAAGTCCTGAAAGTCACAGCTTTTAAAGGAGTGGATGAACCGTTTGTTATGGAGATGCCAAAATATCGACTTCCCTCTTTTAAACTTATTTGGCATACCGTTTTAACAAAGACTTGGCTCTATTTAAAAAAAGCTGGAACCTATATAGCAGCAGCTTCCTTACTTGTCTGGTTTTTAAGCAATTATCCACACAATATGGAGTTAAGTAAAGAGTATGCAACGAAGATAGAAAATGCACAAACAAAAAGTGAAAAATCAGCACTTGCAAATGCTTTAGCTATAGAACACTTAGAACAGAGCTATTTGGGGCAAGCAGGAAAATTTACTGAGCCACTTTTTACACCACTTGGGTTTGACTGGAAAATGAGTATAGCACTTCAAACGGGTTTAGCTGCAAAAGAGGTTGTCGTCTCAACTTTAGGTGTTCTTTACTCTTTAGGCGATGACGTGGATGAGAAGAACCGCTCTTTAATCTCTGCTATAAGTAAAAACATCTCTTTTCCATCTGCTATAGCTTTTATAACAGTAATCATGGTTTATCTTCCATGTTTGGCTGCTTCTATTGTTTTTACACGTGAAGCGGGAGGTGTAAAATACTTTTTTTATCTTTTGGCTTTTACCTCTATAGTCGCTTATTCTCTTGCATTCATCGCTTTTAATATTACAAAAATGATGATTTAAATTATTAAAATACTTTTATTAACTACTTATTAGTTGATATTTGTTAAACTCTTGTTATGAATAAAATATTAATGATTGAAGATGACTTAGAATTGGCAGAGATACTCACAGAATATCTGGAGCAGTTTGAGTTTGAGGTTATAACCGAAGATGATCCTTTTAAAGCAGTGAGTATATTAAAACTTGAGCCTTTTGATTTAGTTATTTTAGATTTAACACTGCCTGGAATGGACGGATTAGAAGTGTGTGCAGCAATTCGTGAACGTCAAGATATCCCTATTATCATATCCTCAGCGCGTAGTGATGTTACTGATAAGATAAAGGCTTTAGAACTTGGAGCAGATGACTACCTTCCAAAGCCCTATGATCCACGAGAGCTCGAAGCTAGAATACACTCAGTGCTAAGAAGGTATGCAGCAAAAATAGAAGCCAAAGAAGAGTCTAAGAGCGATTTTAAGTGTGATAAGTCCTCGATGGTTATTACCTATAAGGGCAGAAACATTGACTTAACAAATGCTGAGTTTGGAATACTCTCCTATATGATTACAAAGCAGGGTATTGTTGTTTCAAGAGAAGATTTGATTCATAATGTTAATGCCATCAATGAGGACTCATCTAACAAAAGTATAGATGTCATGGTCGGGCGAATCCGTAATAAATTAGGTGATAAAACACTCATAGAATCGGTTCGAGGCGTGGGGTATAAGTTACTTAAGTAACATTTTATATGACAAAACATGCCGTTTTAATCACTGTACTTTTTGCTTTAATTGTCACTGTAGTCAGCGTAAGTGTAATCTTTTTTGAGTTTTATAAGCTGAATAAACAGCAATATATTGATAGTATTTTTACCAAATACTCAGTAATTACTCAAATTTTTAGAGAGCATGAGCAGATGAAAAGTTCATCTATCATGCTTGAAGCAAATCTTGCGGTTTATAATTTTCATATCGAAAAAGATGAGGCGAGTGTGAAGCTTATTCTAAAAAAAGGAATCGTTCTAAAAAAAGAGGGTTTTCAAAGAGTGAATGAATCTTTTAGTTTTGATGAACAAGGTTTTTATACTCAAAAAACAATAAGTGATATGAAAGCGACAATGATTCAACTCAAAAATGACATCTACTTCTATTTTGAAACAAAAAATGGCTCTGTAATGATTCTGGATGAGCAACTTAAACCTTATCGTTCTTGGAATATTTTATACTCTTATACTACCATTGTTGCTATTATCTCCATCTCCTTTTTTCTAATTTTACAAAAATTAAGACCACTTATTCGTCTTAGAAGAAAGATTGCACTTTTTGGAAATGGAAATTTAAATATCTCATTTAAGATGAATGGATGCGATGAAATAGCTCTTGTCTCAAATGAACTAGAAGCTGCAAGAGTCAAAATAGGAACTGTTTTAGAGTCACGAACACTCTTTTTACGCAATATAATGCATGAATTAAAAACCCCTATTGCTAAAGGGACCATCGCAACACAAATGCTTGACTCTCAAAAGCAAAAAGATAGATTTTCCTCTATCTTTGGAAGATTAGAGAGTTTAGTAACAGAGTTTGCTATGATTGAAGAAGTTACAAGCACACATGATAAACGAAATTTTAAAGAGTATCGTTTAGTGGACATTATTGACGGTGCAATAGATATGGCTATGGTGGAAAGAAGCAGTGTGAGCGTTGATATTAATGCAAATATTAAAATTTTGGCTTCCTATAGACTCTACACAACAGCAATTAAAAATATGATAGACAATGGGATTAAATATTCTCCTGATAAACATGTCAATATAAAAATTATTAACAATGAACTCTCTTTTGAAAGTAAGGGCAAATGTATCGCACATCCGCTTCACTACTATATTGAACCTTTTACAAAGGATAATCCAGAAAAAAATAGTTTTGGGCTCGGTCTTTACCTTGTGGATTCAATACTAAAATCACATGATCAAGCCTTAGCGCATGAGTATGTAAATGGAATGAACCGATTTATATTTGCATAAGTTTTTACTAGTAAAATAGTGGGATGGATAAATATATAAAATATGTTTTAGTTGCATTTTTTGCACTCTCCTTCTTCTTATTTGGTTGGTTTAGTCATAGCGCATACAGTCCAATACATAAACTAAAAACAACCACGATTTTAGACAAAATAAAAGCAAATAGAACACTAAATGTTGTTCTTTTAAATGCTCCCTCCACTTACTATATAGGAGCGGAGGGACCTCAAGGTTTTGAATATGATTTACTTCATAATTATGCAAAACATCTTGGAGTTGATTTAAACATCACGCATGCCAATACAATTAAAGAAGCTATAGAACTGAGTAAAAATCCAAATATACATATTACTTCTGCTTCTCTTTCTAAAACAGCTGAGAGAGACAAAATTTTCAATTTTGGACCCTCTTATTTTGAAGTTCAAGAACAAGTCGTATGCCATAGAGGAATGCTAAACAGTGGAAAATTCCCTCGGGATATTGAACATCTTGCTGGTCTCAATATCATGGTTGGAGAAGATACAAGTTATAGTCAAACTATAAAGTCTTTACAATTAGATGGCTATGACATTAATGCCTCTTTTACTTCTGAATATTCAACAGAAGAGCTTTTAGAAAAGGTTGCTTCTAATGAGATTGATTGTACGATTGCCGACTCAAATATATACGCACTCAATCTGAGATATTTTACTGAGATGCGATTGGCTTTTACAATAAGCGAAAGAGAACAACTCGCTTGGGTTTTAGCCCCTGACTCTAAAGAACTAGAAGCAGATATGTACGCTTGGCTCAACACTTTTAATCAAAGTGGAGGTTTGGCACAGCTTAAAGATCACTACTATAGTTATGTCCTCTTTTTTGATTACTACAATACAAAAATGTTTTATAAAAGAATCAAGTCAAGATTACCAAAGTATAAACAAGACTTTATAGATATATCTGCACACTATGAGATTCCATGGTCGCTTTTAGCTGCGATATCTTATCAAGAGTCTCATTGGAATCCAAAAGCGAAAAGTTTTACAGGGGTACGGGGCATGATGATGCTTACTCGTAATACAGCGAAACTATTGGGTGTTAAAAATAGACTTGATCCAAAACAGAGCATAGATGGTGGTGCAAGACATCTTACAAATCTAATGAAGTTAGTACCACAAGAAGTGCAGAAGGAAAACCGCCTTAAGTTCGCTCTTGCTGCGTATAATATTGGTTTAGGACATGTTATGGATGCTCAAAGATTAGCGAAGAAAATGGGATACAATGAAAACATTTGGAGTGATTTAAAAAAGGTATTACCTCTTCTTGCACAAAAAAAGTATTACAAAACTTTAAAATATGGATACGCAAGAGGGATTGAACCTGTAAGATATGTAGAGTCCATCTATGATTTTAAAAATATTTTAGAAAACATTTCTGAAGAGAATAGAATAACAGAGGAAGAGTAGTTGTTCTCTTTTTATTTTCCACATGCTAAACATATGCTTTGGCATGTGGAAATTTATTAAAGTTCGTCGCCTTCTTTACCGTTTGATAGTTTTGTTAAGAAGCTCTCCATGTCATATTTGACTCTGTATTCAGGTGTCATGATATGAATAAGGACATCTCCTAAATCAACAACAATCCAATCTCCACTTTCATCTACTTGGTTGAACTTTTCTGTTGCTTTTAAATCTTTTTTCAGATGGTCTAAAAGTGCTAAAGTATGTCTTGTTCCTAAAGATGAGGCGATAATAGCGTAATCTACAAAGTAGTTTTTATCACGTAAATCAAATACTTCTATAGCCTCAGCTTTGTTGGTGTCTAGCACTTTTGTTATTTTTTCTATTCTAGTTTGCATTCTTTTCCTTGTAATATTGACTGATTTCATTTGCATTTATTTTTGGTAATTTTGATATATCCAAGTTCTCTCGAATTTTAGTAGATGAGATATTTACATCCACATATAAATCTAAGAAATTCTTTGGAATTTCGATTTTATCTCTATGGGCAACAGTAAAAGTAACTAGCTTTTCTAGTTCCTCATATCTATCCCACTTGTTAAGTAAAGCGAGATTGTCAGCACCTATAATTAAATATATTTTCTTATATTTTTTCAGTAAGTGCTTTACAGTTGTAATGCTTGATACTTTTTCTTTTTGTTGCGCTTCGAAGTCATCTACAAAGACATCTTCATAAGAGGCAAAAATTTCTTTGAGCCATTTGAGTCTTAGTTCAGACGGAGCATGAGAACTGGATTTAAAGGGGTTTAAAAAAGTTGGCATAATGACAACTTTGTCAACATCTTCCAATTTTAAAGCAGCCCTTACAATAGCCTCATGACCGATATGAGGTGGGTCAAAAGAACCACCAAAAAGTGCAATAGTTTCCATATTTAAAGCGAATTATAACCAAACTTTGGGTAATATAAGCCAATTTTTAAAATTATAGGAAATATGATGGGCCTTAAAATAGCAATTAATGGATTTGGCAGAATCGGTCGCTGCGTAGCGCGAATAGCAGCAACGAGAGAGGATGTTGAATTAGTAGCAATTAACGACATGGCAAGTATGGATATGATGGTTTATTTACTCAAAAATGACTCTGTGCATGGAACTTTTAAAAGCGAAGTTGAACAGATTGACGAGAACACTATCAGTATTGCTGGTAAAAAAGTTAAAGTTTTTTCTGATCGTGACCCGAAAAATTTAAAGTTTGCTGATTGTGGTGCAGATATGGTCTTAGAGTGCACAGGTGTTTTTTTAACACAAGCATCGGCACAGGTTCATCTTGACAATGGCATAGAAAAAGTTCTTTTTTCTGCGCCTGCAAAAGATAAAGAGACACCAACATTTGTTATGGGTGTGAATGAGGGGTTTTATGATGGTCAAAAAATTGTCTCGAATGCTTCATGTACGACAAACTGTTTAGGTCCAGTAGCAAAAGTACTAGATGATGCTTTTGGAATTGAGAAAGGCTTAATGACAACGATTCACTCTTATACAAATGATCAAAATATTTTAGATGTTAAACACTCCTCAGATAAGCGCCGTGCAAGAGCAGGTGCTATCAATATGATACCTACAACAACGGGAGCAGCAAAGGCAATCAGTCTTGTTATGCCTCAACTTTTAGGGAAACTTCACGGACAAAGTGTTCGCGTTCCTACACCTGACGTCTCTATGGTAGATTTAAATGTTGTGGTTTCAAAGCAAACAACTAAAGAAGAAGTTACAGCAGTATTTAATAAAATGGCAGAAACTTCACTCAAAGGGATTATGCTTATAGATAAAGAGATGCGAGTATCTCAAGATTTTGTTGGGTGTGAATATAGCTCTATTGTCGCTGAAGATTTAACACAGGTTATAGGTGGAGATATGATAAAAATAATGGCTTGGTATGACAATGAGTGGGGCTATTCGATGAGACTTGTAGATATGGCACTTCATATATCTAAATAGGATAGCATGTGGAATTATTAAATATTAAAAATTTAGATTTAGAGAACAAAAAAGTATTTATTAGATGTGATTTTAACATTCCGATGGATGAGTTTGAAAATATTTCTGATGACCGTCGTATTCGCTCAGCCGTAGCAACGATTAACTACTGTATAGACCAAAATTGTGCAATTATTTTAGCTTCTCATTTAGGTCGTCCAGATGGAAAAGTGAATACAAAGTATTCACTCGCTCCAGTAGCAAGAAGATTGCACCAAATTTTAAAAAGAGAGATTGTCTTAGCAAAAGATGTAGTAGGTGAAGATGCTATTTCTAAAGCAAAAGCACTTCAACCGACTCAAATTTTACTTCTGGAAAATCTTCGTTTTGAAGCGGGTGAAACAGAAAATGATAAGAACTTATCACAAAAGTTAGCTTCTATGGCTGAGTTTTATATTAATGACGCTTTTGGTGTGAGTCATCGTGCGCACTCTTCTGTTGAAGGTATTACTCACTTTTTTGATGAAAAACACAAGGCAGCAGGTTTCCTGCTTCAAAAAGAGATGCTATTTTTTGGAAAATTAATCAAAAATCCTGTTCGTCCCTTTGCCGCGATTGTAGGCGGCTCAAAAGTGTCAGGTAAATTAGAAGCTCTTATAAACTTACTTCCACAGGTGGACAAAGTCCTTATCGGTGGAGGAATGGCATTTACATTTTTAAAACAGATGGGTTATGACGTTGGAGCTTCCTTAGTTGAAGATGATTTACTCGCAGATGCACAACATATTATGGATGAAGCGAAAAAACTAGGTGTTAAATTTTACCTCCCTATTGATGTTGTTGCAGCAGAAAAATTTGCGGCAGATTCGATTAGTAAACTCGTTTCAGCACAAGAGATACCAAAAGGTTGGATGGGCTTAGATATTGGACCAGCAACTGTGAGACTTTATAGAGAAGTACTTAGTGATGTGCAAACAGTTTTATGGAATGGACCGATGGGCGTCTATGAGATGGATAAATTTGCTCGTGGTTCAAGTAAAATAGCGCATTTCGTTGCAGATAGTTATGCAACCACTGTGGTCGGAGGTGGAGACACCGCAGATTTAGTTCAGAGAATAGGGCTTGATGATGAGATGACATTTATATCTACTGGTGGTGGTGCTTCTCTTGAACTTTTAGAAGGTAAAGTTTTACCAGGTGTGCTACCCCTCATAGCTACAGAAGAGTAGTCTGATGATAGTCGCTGCAAATCTAAAAACAAACCTAACAAGAACAGAGACAGCAGAGTATTTAAACGAGTTGGAGAGTTTTTTAGTTGCAAATGCTATTTCTCAGGATGTCTTCGTTTTTCCAGCAACATCAAGTCTTGATACGCATAAAGGTCAGGTTACTGTTGGTGCTCAAAATAGCTACCCTGCTAAGAGTGGTGCGTTTACAGGAGAGATAGGATTAGAACATTTAGAAGAGTTTGGTATACAAACTATTTTGATTGGTCATAGTGAACGCCGTCATATTTTAGGAGAAACACAAGCCTTTATAGCTCAAAAATTTAACTATTTTAAAGAGCTTGGATTTAAGATAGTTTATTGTGTTGGTGAACCTCTTGAAGTAAGAGAAGCGGGTGAAGATGTAATGATGCAATATCTTGAAGTCCAATATGAGGGTATAGATACAAATTATGAAAACTTAATTATTGCGTATGAACCTGTATGGGCAATAGGCACTGGGCTTACTCCTACAATGGAGGAGATTTCATCGCTTCACATGAGACTCAAAGAAAAATCAGAAAAACCACTTCTTTATGGTGGAAGTGTGAAAGTAGAAAATGCAAAAGATGTGTTTGCTCTTGATGGTGTAGATGGTGTACTTGTTGGAAGCGCAGCTTTAAAAGTGGATGACTTTTGTAAAATGATAAGTTTTGCACAAGAAATAAATAAATAAAATTAAGGAACAAAAAAGAATGATAATGAAAGGTAAAAAAGGTCTCATCGTAGGTCTTGCAAATGATAAGTCGATAGCGTATGGAATAGCAAAAGCATGTGCAGCACAAGGTGCCGAAATGGCATTTACATATCTTAATGATGCGCTTAAAAAAAGAGTAGAACCAATAGCTGAATCTTTTGGCAGTAGCTATGTGTATGAGCTTGATGTTGGAAACGAAGAACATATGGCCAGTATAGCTTCAAAAATAGAGAAAGATTTTGGGAAGATTGACTTTTTAGTGCACTCTGTTGCTTTTGCACCAAAAGAGGCTCTAAGTGAACCATTCATTAAAACTACAAAATCAGCATTTCAAATCGCTATGGATGTTTCAGTCTACTCTCTTATTGATTTGACAAATAGACTTGAATCTGTCTTAAGTGATGATGCTTCTATCTTAACACTCTCTTATCTTGGTGGACCAAAATATATCGTAAACTATAATGTAATGGGTGTTGCAAAAGCTGCTCTTGAATCAACTGTGAGATATATGGCAGTGGATTTGGGTGCTAAAGGTCAAAGAGTCAATGCAATTTCAGCTGGACCTATTAGAACTTTAGCTGCTGCAGGAATCGGTGATTTCAAGCAAATCTTAAACTGGAATGAAGCGAATGCACCTCTTAAGAAAAATGTAACTATCGAAGAAGTTGGAAACTCTGCAATGTATCTTTTAAGTGATCTCTCTTCCGCTGTAACTGGAGAAATTCATTATGTCGATTCAGGGTATAACATCATGGGTATGGCTGCTGCTGAGAAAACTGAAGATGGAAAAACAGTTCTCTCTTGGGATTTAAGAAACAATAAATAGCCCCTCTTTAGAAGAGCCCCTAGCTCTTCTAAATCTACACTAAATAAAAAAAGACCATTAACTGCCTAAAAATTAATCAACTATCTGCTCTATTCTTCTCTGAGATATGTAATACTTCTCTTATCAAAATAAGAAGGATAGAAAATGAAATTATTAAAACTTAGTTTAGCGGCAGCTTTAGCTGTAACTTTAGTACACGCAGAAGAATCATCAGACTTGTCAATCAGTGCAAATGTAGCAGCAGTGAGTAATTATGTATGGAGAGGTATGACTCAAACTAATGATAGCCCAGCAATTCAAGGTGGCTTTGATTTAGGGTATAAAGGTTTTTATGCTGGTGTTTGGGGCTCAAATGTAGATTTTGGAGCAACATCAACAACGTCAATGGAAGCAGATATTTATGTTGGTTATTCAGCTGAAATGGGTGCTTTTAGCTATGATATTGGTGCAATTGAATATATGTATCCAAATGAAGCTGAAGGAGATAATTTTGCAGAAGCTTACCTTGGTTTAGGGTATGACTTAGGAGTTGTTTCTCTTGGTGCTAAATACTCTTTAGGTATGAAAACAAATCAGTTAGATGCAACAGATGAGTGGGAAGTAAGTGTTTCTGCTCCTTTACCTGCAGAAGTAACTTTCGATGCAACGTATGGTGCTTATGATACTTATGGTTCTTTCTACTCAGCAGGATTATCTAGATCATACGGTAAATTTTCTTTATCAGTAGCTTATACTGGATTCCAAGCAGATGCAGCAGACTCTGACCAAAATAACTTTGTAGCTTCAATCAGTACAGAGTTCTAAAAAATTATTTTATATCCAGCTCTCCTTTTCCCTTTTTGGAGAGCTTTTTTTTACCCATTTAGGCTATAATTTCCACATGCCAAAACTACTTAATAAACTTTTATATTTATCTCTCATGATTTTCTTAATTTCAATCATCTCATTTTTAGCAATACATTCCGCACCAAACAGTTTCTTTGGAGCAGGTGAATTAAATCCAAATATGACCAAAGAGGCGATAGAACAACTTAAAGCTATCTATGGGCTAGACAAATCTTTGTTTGAGCAATACCTTGATTGGATAGTAAACATACTAACACTGAACTTTGGTGTCTCTTTTGTGAGTGGGCAAGATGTGGGTACTGAGATTTTAACGAGACTCCCTGTGACCTTAGTGATGAATATTACAGCTCTTATCGCTGTGTTTGGACTCTCTTTATATCTTGGAATAAAAGCGGCACTCTCTTATGGAAAAAAAGTGGATTATCTTATTCGTCAAATCTCACTCATCTCCTTTTCTATGCCATCTTTTTATTTGGCACTTCTTTTTATTCTCTTTTTTAGTCTCTATTTAGAGCTTTTTCCTATTGCAGGACTTCACTCGATAGAAACAAAAACAGGTATCTCAAACTATCTAGATATGTCGTGGCATCTCGTTCTTCCTATATCTGTGATGATATTTGTAGGACTTGGAAGTATGATTATTTACATTCGCTCTTTGACTTTAGAGATTTTAAAAAGTGATTATTACTATTTCGCTTTATCTCGTGGCTTAGATAAAAAAAAGTTACTTCGATACTATATCTTGCCAAATTTACTCCCTCCTATCATTACGCTTCTAGGTTTGTCTCTTCCAGGATTGATTGGAGGAAGTGTAATTTTAGAGTCTATTTTTGGGATTGAAGGGATGGGACAACTCTTTTTTATGAGTGCACTTAGCCGTGATTATCCAGTGATTATGGGCACGTTAATGATAACGGCATTTTTAACGCTTTTAGGAAATATGCTTGCAGATTTGCTATTGATGAAGTTAAATCCCTATATGAAAAGAGAGTAGAAGGTTTGGCATGTGGAAATTTCCACATGCCAAAGAGGTGAGGTAAATACTTAACTAAAGAGTGCCTTGAGCGCGTCCACACTCTCTTTTGATTCTTCGATTTGACCACTCTCTTGATTTGATGCAGTATCATTTTCAACGAGTTCAATGTTGAAGCCAGTAAGCATAGAAGCTAAGCGAATATTGATTCCGCTTTTACCAATTGCTTTGGATTTTTGGTCACTTGGAAGTGTAACAATAGCCTTCTCATTTTCGCCAGCTTCATTTTTAATAATCTCCACATGAGAGATAATTGCTGGACTCATAGTTCGAGAGACAAAAAGTTCAGGAATAGATGTGTATTCAATACAGTCAATATTTTCTCCGATTAACTCTTTGCTTACTGCATTTATACGAACACCTTTTACTCCAACAGTTGCTCCAACAGCATCTACTTGAGGGTGCATGCTCACAAGGGCAATTTTTGCTCTCTCTCCAGGGATACGAGCAGATCTTTCTATGATGACCGTTCCATCAGAAATCTCAGGTACCTCTAGAGATAAAAGCTCTTCTAAAAATTTTGGACTTGTACGAGAGAGTTCAATTTGAATTCCTTGCTCTTTATCCATGTTCACACGTCTTACAACGGCTTTAATATGGTCGCCAACTTTAAAATATTCACCTTTAATACGGCTTTTCATTGGTAAAATAGCACGGATTTCATCTACTTCAACATAGGTTGTATTGGCATCATCCACTCTTGTTACACGACCTGAGATTAAGCTTCCCACTTTTGATTTATATTTATTGAAAATATCATCTTCAACTAATCTCTGGATATGATATTCAATCTCTCTGTGCAGTGAAGCAGCCGCTGTTCTACCATAATCTTCTAGTTTATGTTCTATTTGCAGTTGGTCTTCAAGCTCTACTTGATCATCATACTCTCTCGCATCACTGATAGATATAAAAGCAGGCGCTCTCTCTTCATCTTTAAGTATCTCATTGTCATCTGCGACGACTGTAATTGTTTGAACAATAATCATAGTTTTCGTATCTGTGTCTATATTAGCTTCAAAAGCAAATTTATTATTTATTACTCGTTTTGCTGTTTGCACAAAAGCTGTTTTTAATGCTTGTTTTATCTGTTCAGGCTTGAGCCCTTTTTCATGTGCTATTGCGTCAACTATATCTAGAATTTTTTCCATAAATATTCCTGCGTGAGAGTCGTTTCATAAAAAATAAAATAATTGTAATTGGGGGATTTCTTATGATGTGGCGACATTGTAGCAAAATTCTACTAAAATCAGCTTTAATGCACTTTTTAGTAGAGTTTATATATAATGCAATAATTCTAAGAGATAAAAAAGTAACGGAGATAATATGGATTTAAAATTCGCAAGAACTGATATCAGTTCAAAACCAAAAAAAGTTGAGTTAGCTAAAATTGAGGCTACTGTTGAGAAAGAAGATAGTGTAATTTTTTATTTTGACAGAGAAAATTCACATAAAGATTTGTTAGAACTTCAAGACTATTTTGAAGCAAAAGGCAAAAGTTTTTATATGAGTGAAGTAAAGTATGGTCTTGCAGATAATGAGTATATGTACCAAGTTCACATTTTAAGATAATCGTAGATGAAGCAAAAGTTATTTATTGAGACCTTAGGTTGTGCTATGAACTCTCGTGATAGTGAGCATATGATTGCGGAGCTAACAGAGAAAGAAAATTATGAAGTAATAGATGATTTTACAAAAGCTGACCTTATTTTAATAAATACTTGTTCTGTAAGAGAAAAACCAGTTCATAAGCTCTTTTCAGAGCTTGGTGGATTTAATAAAAAGAAAAAACCGAGTGCTAAAATAGGTGTCTGCGGATGTACCGCTTCACATTTGGGTGAAGAGATATTAAAGCGCGCTCCTTATGTGAGCTTTGTTCTTGGTGCTCGAAATGTTTCTAAAATTACGCAAGTGCTTTATAAAGACAAGGCTGTTGAGGTAGATATAAATTATGATGAGAGTGCATTTGCTTTTAAAGATTTTCGCTCCTCTCCTTACAAGGGTTTTATAAATATCTCTATTGGCTGTGATAAATCCTGCACATTTTGTATCGTTCCTAAAACGAGAGGCGATGAAGTCTCTATTCCACTTGATTTAATTTTAAAAGAGGCAAGTCGTCTTGTGGATTCAGGGGCGAAAGAGATATTTCTTTTGGGTCAAAATGTGAACAATTATGGGCGTAGATTTTCAGCAGAACATGAAAAAGTAAATTTTACAGAACTTCTAAGAAGATTAAGTAAAATCGAGAAACTACAAAGAATTCGCTTCACTTCCCCGCATCCATTTCATATGGATGATGAGTTTATAGAAGAGTTCGCTTCTAACCCTAAAATCTGTAAATCAATGCACATGCCACTACAAAGCGGTTCAACAAAAGTTTTAAAAGATATGAAAAGAGGCTACACAAAAGAGTGGTTCTTAAATCGTGTTGAAAAGTTAAAGAGTATCGCACCAGAAGCAACAATTAGTACAGATATTATTGTCGCATTCCCAGGTGAGAGTGATGAAGATTTTGAAGATACGCTTGACGTCTTAAGAAAAGTAAAATTTGACCAGATTTTTTCTTTTAAGTATTCGCCTCGTCCTGAGACTGAAGCAGAACACTTTACAAATATAGTAGATGAAGATGTGGCTTCGCAGAGACTCACACAACTTCAGTCACTTAACAATGAAATCATAGATGAAAAACATAGCTCTTACCTTGGTAATGTTTATAATGTCTATTTTGAAGAGCTCAACAGAGATAATTACATCGCTGGAAGAAGTGATAATAATATTGTTATAAGAGTTAAAGGCTCCGAAGAACTTCTAGGTCAATTTAGAGATGTAAAGATAACTGAGATTGGTCGAACTATTTTAACTGGTGAGATTGTTGCTTAAAAAGATTTTACGCTCTTTAGCTATTATGATTGTGCCTTTTTTAGGCTCACTCTTGATTCGCTTTCTCTATTTAACAAATAAAAAAAAATTTCACGCACCCTCTAGTTTAGGGGAAAAAAATTTCATCATGGCTTGTTGGCATGGTGAACTGCTTATGATTCCTTATGCTTATACAAAATATAGAAAACCCCCCCATGTTAAACTCCTCATTTCAGAACATTTTGATGGAAATTTAATCGCCAAAACTTTAAACTTTTTTAAGTTTGAAACCATTCGAGGCTCAAGTAGCCGAGGTGGAACAAAAGCTTTAATAGCTTCCATAAAAGAGATAAAAAATGGGTATGATTTAGGAATAACACCAGATGGTCCAAAAGGTCCTCGACATGAGGTGGCAGATGGTATTGTCGTGATGGCACAAAAAGCAAAGGTCAATATTGTGCTCGTTGAGATAAAAGCTTCTAAGTTTTGGCAGTTGAAAAGTTGGGATGGATTTGTTATACCAAAACCTTTTGGTACAATAACATACTACATAAGTGATTTGATAGATGTAAGTGAGATGAGTTTAAACGAGGCGAAATCCAATATAAGAGAGGGCTTGTTAAAACATGAAAAATAAATTTTTTATTCCAATGGTCGCAATCTTTTGGCTTCTAATTATGGGCATCTATTTTTTAAGTAATCCATCGTATGAAAAATCTATTAGAGCGAAGTATTATTATGAAATTGGTGACTATAAAGAGGCCTTGGATTTAGCTAAAGAGGCCTTTTCTATAGATATATATAACCGAATGGCATCTACAATTATGGCGCAATCCATAACCTCTTTAAAATATACTGCTTATATATCGGATGCTAAAAAATATATGATAACTATAAATGAGATAGCAAATCATGATGCTATCTTAGAAGCCGATAAAGCAAAGATAAGATTAATATGCCAGATTATGATGAGTGCTTATGTTAAATTGGCACCAAGTGTAGTGACAGATACTACTTTAGTAGAAGATGCAGCAAAGTATAATGATGGTTTTGAGAAACTTCTTGCAAAAGTCAATAGATAAGTATAAGAGTGAGTTTCTCCTCTCTCTGGAGAATCTCAGAGGTTATTCAGATTTGACGATCAAAAGTTATGACGATGTTCTGAGAGAGGCATTTTTATATGTGGATATAGTGCGAGAAGATGAGGCTTATATTCTTAACATAATGCCATATCGTATAAAAATAGCACATCTTAATCCAAAAACAATCTCAAAAAAACTCTCTGCAATTCGCTCTTTTGTTAACTATTTAAATGATGAAAATATACCTGTTCACCTCAAAGCAGATGAGAGTGTAAAAGTAGCAAAAACTTTACCCAAGCCAATACAACATAAACATATTGTCGAGGCTTTAAAATATGCAGAGTTACAAGAGCAGTTAGTTGTTACTTTGCTCTATACTTTAGGGCTACGAATCTCAGAACTCACAGCACTTAAACTAGAAGATATCTCCTTAGGATGGATAAGAGTTTTGGGTAAAGGGAATAAGCAGAGAGACGTTCCTCTTATACATTCTACAAAACTATTATTAAACCACTATTTAGAGCTAAACTTTCCTAAAGTATTTCTTTTTGAGAAAAATGGCGAAAAATTAAGCGAAAATAGTTTAAGATATATCGTTACTAAAGTGTTTAAGCGAGTGGCTCTTAAAGTCTCTCCTCATCAACTCCGCCATTCTTATGCAACAGCACTTTTAAATAACGGTGCTCCTATTGCTGATGTTAGTGAGTTGCTTGGTCATTCTTCAATGGCGACAACACAAATATATACTAAATTAGGCAGTGCATTGAAACAACAAAACTATAACAAAGCACATCCCCTTTGCGGCGGAAATAAGTAGTGTTAAGTAAGCTTTTTGAAGGACTCTATCTTAAAGTCTTTGTTAATATAGTGGTTTTCCGTTCAAAAAGCGTTGTCTATATAGAGTTGTGCAATAAAAACAGAGTTATAAAAAGCGTAGAGGATACCTTCGATACCACTACAATAAATGCAAAAATGTATAATTTTATACATACCTATGTCAATGAATCCCCTTACTTTTATATATCAATCTTAGATACTTCTCTTGCACAAGGTGCGGTAGCAACATGCAAAAGTCGAGAGATAGTAGATTTTTTTGATGTCAGCTCTTCAAAACATCTCTGTTATGCGGATAGATGGACGTACTATACTTCAAGTATAGATTTGCACACCTTACAAAAAGTATATGGACGAATAGGGCTTGACTTTGTATTTTCCCCTTTTGTGCTTTTAGCTAGATTTTTCAAAGATAAAATTGATACGCATATGTCGATGTATTTATTGATTGAAGAGAGCTTTATTAGTCTAAGTGTTTTTGATCACTCTGAGTTACTCTTTAGCGAGCATTTAGATTTGAATCACGCTAAAGATAAAGATGACCTTTCAATGGATGATGATTCAATGCAAGATTTTGACTTAGAGTCAAGTGTAAATCTAGATGATATTAATATTGAAGATGATGCTGATATAGGTGAGTTAGATGATTTTGGAGATATAGAAGACTTAGACTCATTTGATGATATGGATGATTTCTCTGATATAAAAGAGGAAGATGAAGAGGACTATATAAAAGATGATAATGAGTATTCAGGAAATGATTCGGAAGGATTTAATGAAGATTATCAAAGGTTTTCACTCATTAAAAGTTCTGTAAATCGTTTTTACAAAGATGATAAATTTCAAAGCAAATTTATTGAATCCGTCTTTATAGCGGATGGTGTTGGTGTAAGTAGTGACTTGAAGAGATATTTAGAAGATGAGATGTTCTTGAATGTTTTTGTTCGTCGAATTGATTTACCTAGTGAAGTTTGTGCTTTAGCAAAGGCGGAGTTAGAATGAAATACAGTTATACTAAAGCCAGAAAAAAGAGTATTATCACTCCTGAGTTACAGCTACTCTTTATCTTTTTTGGAATCACACTCTGTATGTTATTGTTGACATATGCTTTTTTACTTTTTAAAGAGTATAGATTTGCGCAAGATAAAGCAGAGATATATCAAGAGCGAGAAAATTTAAGTATCTCACAATCTTCCATGAATACACAAATTACTTTTATAGAGAAAGAAGCACTACTCTCTGAGAGAATTTATACGCAAAATATTGTTCTAAAAGATTCTATCGCGAATCTATTTGATTTGGTTCCACAAAGAATAACTTTGTCAGAAGCTTCATTGCTTGAAAATGGCTTGATACTTCATGGTATCACTCCAAACGAGGATGTATATAACTTTATGCTCCAAGCCCCTCTTCGTTCTATCTTTCATAAGAGCTATAGTAGCTTTTACCCTGATAAAAATGGATGGCTTAGGTTTGTTTCCACGAACTATATCGAAGATGATGGATTGAGTACCTATAATGATGCGGATGCTAAGCAAAACAAGAATATTGAGGAGACAAGTAATGAAGATTAATATTGCTCGTCAAAATATATATTTACTGATATTATCAACACTTTTACTTATTTTTGTTCTTCTATTTTCATTTTTAGTTTTGATACCTAAAGGGAAAGAGTACAGAGAACAAAAACTAGAATTAAGAAATGATAACTTTGAGCTAAAAAAATATCAAAACTTCCATGATGAGACTTTGGAAATTTTGAAAAAACTTCAAAGTGATCATAGGCATATTATTACCTCTTTTGATAACACATTTAATGCTCAAAGATTTGAAAAACAACATAAAGTTTACTTTGATTCACTCTCTCTTGCGCAGATTAAAGATTCTAAAGATAAAGAAGAGGAGTTTTTGGTTTATGAAGTTGAAACGAGTTCACAGATTAATTCACCAAAAAGTTTTTATGATTTCTTGGATGCAATCAACAAAAGTGATTGGATAATTGGTGTAAATTTTCCGATACATTTTAAAAGAGAAGCACAAACAATTCGTTCTAGTTTTACGATGAAAGTTTACTGCGCAAACAGAGACTCAAATAGTACGAAGTAGCTCTTTTATCTTTAAAAAAGCCTCTGGATTCTTGTAGAGGTAGAGTCGTAGTTTTGGTTCTATCTTTAATACTCTGCACTCCTCTTTAAACTCTTTTGGCATGTGGAAACTCTTTTGTAGATAGGGAAGAATAAATACAAAACATCTCTCTATATTGATTACAAACTTTCTCCCAACAACCGCAACATTTACTGTTTTAAGCAGTTCTCTTTCACTTGCACTTAGCATATAAGATTTTGATTTTAAATATTTGTCTATTATAAAAATGTCAGATCTTCTATTGTGTTGCATTTTGAAGTACGCAAACGCATCTATATTGTTTATCTCTGCTTCTTGAATTAAAGAGGCTCTATCTTCATCTAAATAGTCAAAACTCTTTTTGATTCCCGCTAGGTATTTCTCTAAAAGTGGAGAAGCATAACTGTGACGAAAAGAGTTTCTTTTTATATCCTCATCAAGATTACTCTCATCTTCAAAATATTTAATCTTGTTCGCATCTAAATAGGCGAATAACTCTTTTTTGTCTAACTTCAGTAGTGGGCGCACGAGTGTGTAGGAGTCTCTGTGTTGCACTCTTTGCATACCTGCAATCTCAGCACAGCCAGCACCTTTACAAAATTGCATAAGCATCCACTCGAACCTATCCCCAAGATGGTGTGCAGTAATTAAGTTCTCATAGCCATGATTCTTAATAAGTTCTTCAAAAAAGTTGTATCTGATTTCTCTGGCTTTTGCTTCAAAGTTTTTATCTATTTTTGGGGCATTCAAAGAGTGAATTTTAAGGTTGTGCGTGCTTGCTAACTCATGCGCGTATTGCAGCTCTTCTTGACTCTGCTCTCTGACATTGTAATTGACTATTGCAATATCAAATGGAATGTTGTTCTGTAGAAGTAAAAAGAAGAGAGCAGTTGAATCTACTCCCGCTGAAAAGGCTAGGAGGTTTTTCTTATTTTTTAGAATTTCTAGAGATGAATTTTCAAGCATTGTCTACTGTGGCAGTTAAAATATTGCCAATCAGATCGGTTACTTTTGCTCTGTAAATAACTCCAAAATCGAGTTCCTCTTCTTTTGTTCTGTCATTTACATAAATTTCACCATCAATTTCAGGTGCCCAGAGAAGTTTTCTCGCACTTAAAAGATACTCATGCTCCTCACTCTCCCCATCAATAACAAGTTCAATATCTTGACCAACCTCTTTGCGTAGAGAGAGCTCAGTGCACTCTGAAGCTATCTCTCCAAGGATTTCTGCTCTGCTTGCAATAAGTTCTGCCGATATTTTATTGCTCATGTCGTAGGCTGGAGTTGTTTCTTCATCTGAATAGGAGAAAACATTGATTCTGTCAAACCCAAAACTTGAAGCAAATTCACACATCTCCTCAAACATCTCCTCTGTTTCATTTGGATGACCAACGATAAAACTTGTACGGACAAAAGAGTTAGGCAAAGAGCGCATAAAGTTGAGAAGTTCAAGCGTTTTATCTTTGCCGAAACCTCTTCTCATCATATGGAGCATCTCATCATTAATATGCTGAATCGGCATATCGAAATAGTTATGAAAAATTTCACTTTTAGCTATATTTTTTAGTAATTGTATCGTTGTAGTAGAAGGGTAAAGATAAAGAATCCTTGCACTTTTTACACCCTCAATAAGTTCAATCCTTTGAATAAGAAGACTTAGCCCATCTTTAATATTTTGATCACGAAGGTAAGAACTGCTATCTTGTGAAACAAAAGAGAAGTCATAATAGCCTTTAGCGACCAAACCTTCCACTTCTTTGGCAATTGAGTCTAAGTTTCTAGAGTTGAGCTTCCCTTTAAAAGATGGAATCGCACAAAAACTACATGTTTGGTTACAACCCTCAGAGAGTTTTACATAGGCATGATAGGTGGAACCAGTAACAACTCTCTCCGCTCCATCTATCAAAAAAACTTTCTCAGAAAATCTGCTCTTTTTTTCAGATAAAAGGTCATCAATTCTGTCATAGTCACCAACCCCAGTAAATATATCAACTTCTGGCATATCAGCCATAAGGTCTTCTTTATATCTTTCACTTAAACAACCAGCCATAACTAAAACTGAATCTTCTTTGCGTCCTTCGTGTAAATTAAGTACCGTGTTTACAGATTCTGCTTTAGCCGCATCTATAAATCCACAAGTATTGACTATGATGACATCCGCTTCTCCTGAGTTATCAGTTAGTTCGAAATTTTGGAGTTTTCCCATCATTACTTCGGTATCTACAAGATTTTTCGTACAGCCTAGAGAGACTATGTGTAGTTTATTGCTCATATTGCTACTTTTATATTAAATTATTTTCGTATTATATCGTATAATGTGAAGATGAAAATATATGATGTAATTATTCTCGGTGCTGGGGCAAGCGGGCTCATGTGCGCTGCTTATTTAGATAAAAAATATAAAGTTGGAGCTGTGGATGTTAACTCTAAAGTTGCCTGTAAATTAAAAATTTCAGGTGGTGGAAAATGTAATATTACCAATGTAAACGTAAGTGTAGATAACTATGACGGAGATGCAGAGTTTATTTCTCACTCTCTTCAGACTTTTTCCAAAGATGATTTACTACACTTTTTACATAATAACGGAGTAAAACCTGTAATCAGAAAAAATCGTTACTACTTTTGTAAAGAGAGTTCAGACGAGATGATAGATGTTCTTAAAAGAAATTCTCGGCATGTGGAAATGCTTTTAAATAGAGAGATTTTAGAGGTACATAAAGCGAATGATATTTTTGAAATAAAAACTTCAAACGGTGTTTTGAAATCAAAAAAACTTGTTTTAGCAACTGGTGGAAAAAGTTATAAAACTCTCGGTGCAAGTGAAATAGGCTTAGAGATAGCAAAAAGCTTTGGACTTAGTGTAAAAGAGTTTACTCCAGCTCTTGTCGGAATGACACTCCAAAAAGAGCAGTTTTGGATGAAAAGTTTAAGTGGACTGAGTGCTTATGTACATATCAAAGTAGAAGATAAAGTTTTAAAAGAGGAGATGCTTTTTGCACATCGTGGTATCAGTGGACCTGCGGTTTTGTCCGCTTCACTTTATTGGAAAAAAGGAAATATAAGTATAGACTTTTTGCCAAATGAGAATATATTTGAACTCATTAAAGGAAGCAATAAACTACTCAGTTCTGTGATACCACTTGCAAAAAGGCTATCAAAAGAAATTTTAATAGCGCTAGATATAGAGGATGTAGCATGCAAGAGACTCAATCAACCCTCAACCAAAGAGGGCAGGCATGCCAAAAAACAACTCGAAAGGATTCACAATTATGAATTTGCACCGGCAGGAAATTTTGGTTTTACTAAAGCAGAGGTGAGCCGTGGTGGTATTTTAACTGAAAATCTAAATCCAAAAACATTAGAATCACGGCATGTGGAAAATTTATACTGCATCGGTGAAGTGGTAGATATTACTGGTGAACTCGGCGGTTATAATTTTCAATGGGCTTTTAGTAGTGGGGTAAACTCTGCCTTAGCAATCAATAAAAGATAAGCGTAGGCTTGCTAGAATTGGTTAAGCATTTAGCTCAGAAAACCGATATAGATAAATTGAAGTTTAATCTATGCTTTAAAAGTTACAAGGTATAATGAGTACCAAGAAGAAAAGTAATTTACTTAAGTGAAAAATAAGGAAAACAGATGATAAAAAATATATTTAAAAACATGATAATTGCAACTGCTTTAATGGCTACACCTCTTTTAGCGGAGATGGATGAATTTGAAATTAAGACAAATTCATTAGTTGGATTTGAAGGTGGACAAAGTACTTTTGACTATGAGTCAGGACCTTCTACTGTTGTTCAAGAAAAAGTAACTATGAATTATGGTGGTGTCAAAATCGGAGCCGAAACAGAAGAGTATAGAATTTTTTTGAGCACACGTATGTTTTATGCTACTGACTTTGATTATATGCGTTCATATGGCGCAGAGATACAATATCTGTTCAATGTAAGTCAGTATGCAAACTTTTTTCTTGGAGTAAATGCTGGTGTTTTAGATTTGAAGTTTGTAGGAGCAAGTAGTGAGAGTGTACAAGCTTACAATCAATATGTGGGTGCAGATGCTGGACTCAATATCCATCTTGGTGATACAGTAGATTTAGAATTGGGTGCTAGACTTATGAATATCAATTCTGAAGTAATTACTAATGCAAATACTTATAAATTAGGCACTCTTATAAACGGCTATGCAAGTATAATTTTTAAATATCAAATGGACTAAAGCGTATGAAATAGGGAGTCTACGGTTGTACAAATAGGTTTAAAGGGGAAGCTTTTTTTTGGTGGTGCTCGATACTAGATTCGAACTAGTGACCACCTCCATGTCATGGAGGCACTCTACCGCTGAGTTAATCGAGCTTACTATATTTCATGTTATATCCAAATACAGAATGGGATTTTATCCAAAAATACTTAAAGTAATTTTATTGCTAAAACTTAGAAAAACTCCAAAATATTTATATGTATTTTATGTTTACTCAGTGTATAATTCTAGCTATCAAAAATGTATGTTTTTACATTTTAAAATACTAGAAGGTACAATATGAATTTGACTGAGTTAGAAGATATAGGCATAAAAAATGTTGGAAAGGTTTATCATAATCTAAGTTATGATGAACTAATCAAACATGAACTGGAAAATGGTGAGTGTACGCTTACAAAAAAAGGCGCAACCGCTGTTGATACTGGTATCTTTACTGGTCGTAGTCCAAAAGATAAATATTTTGTTAATGCAGACCCTTCAAATAAATATATAGCATGGGGTGATGTAAACAAGAAAATTAGTGCAGAAGTTTTTGCAGAACTTTTAGCTGTCGCGCAAGAACAACTCTCAAACAAAGATTTGTACATAACAGACGTTTTCTGTGGTGCAAGTGCAGCTTCAAAAAAATCTATCCGTTTTATCTCCGAAATAGCATGGCAATCACACTTTGTGAAAAATATGTTTATCCGTCCTACTGAATCAGAACTAGAAGTGTTTAACTCAGATTTTACAGTTTTAAATGCATGTAAAGCAGTGAATGAAAAGTGGGAAGAACATGGAATGAACTCTGAAGTGTTTGTTCTATTTGATGTTGAAAACAATATCGCAATTATTGGTGGAACGTGGTACGGTGGAGAGATGAAAAAAGGAATTTTTTCAATGATGAACTACTGGTTGCCACTCGAGGGTAAACTTGCAATGCACTGTTCTGCAAATGTTGGTAAAGATGGAGATACAGCGCTCTTCTTTGGTTTAAGTGGGACAGGTAAAACGACACTTTCAACAGATCCACATCGTGCTTTAATCGGGGATGATGAGCATGGTTGGGATAATCATGGTGTCTTCAATTTTGAAGGTGGATGTTATGCTAAAGTTATCAATCTTGATGAAAAAAGTGAACCTGAAATATACAATGCTATTAGAGCTGGTGCTCTTTTAGAAAATGTTGTGATGTATGGAGAAGGCGAAGTTGATTATGAAGATGGTTCAAAAACAGAAAATACACGTGCTTCTTACCCAATTGAACATATTGAAAATCACAAAGAATCTTTAAGTGCAGGACATCCTAAAAATATAATTTTCTTAACTGCGGATGCTTTTGGTGTCCTCCCTCCCGTCTCAAAGCTTACAAAAGAACAAGCAATGTACTATTTTTTAAGTGGATATACTGCAAAGGTTGCAGGAACAGAGCGTGGTATTACTGAGCCAGTTGCAACATTTAGTTCATGTTTTGGAGAAGCTTTCTTACCTCTTCATCCTACTGTCTATGCAAAGCTTTTAGGAGATAAAATAGATAAGCATGGTGTCAATGTGTATCTTGTAAATACTGGTTGGGCAGGTGGTCCATATGGTATTGGAAAGCGTATGAGTATTAAAGATACAAGAGCTTGTATAAACGCAGTCTTAGATGGTTCAATCAATGAGAGTGAATTTATCACGACAACAACATTTAGATTAAATGTTCCGACAACTCTTGGTGATATTAATCCTAAAGTGCTTTCCCCAAGAGAAGCATGGAGTGATGTAAATGAATTTGATAAAGCGAGAGATAAATTGGCTCAGATGTTTATAGATAATTTCAAAAAATATCAAACCGCAGACAGTGAATTTGATTATTCGGCTGCAGGCCCTAAAATAGAAAGTTAACTAAAACTTTCTGTTTTAGCATGTGGAAAAACTAAACTCTTTTTTTTCTCTTTGTAGCTTGAGTGAGATAGAGCCACAAAAGTCCACCAAAAACAAACAAAATAATAGGTGCTATCCAAGGTTTATCCCCTATGGTTTCCGCAACTTTTACTAAAAAACTTCCAGAATAGTAACTTCCAAGCCCAAATGTTAAAGCCCAAACAGCTGCACTTAGAATATTTAATATTATAAATTTTTTAAAGTCATATTTTGTAAGACCAATAGCAATTGGAATCAGTGTTTTTATCCCGTAAACAAATTTTTGAAATAAGATAATCCATGAACCATATCTTTTCATTAAGAGGTGAGAAAGTGCAAGTTTTCTTCTGTGTTTTCTCAGCCCCTCCATCATCATACTTTTTTGATATCTTGCCATATAAAAAAGTAAAACATCACCTAAGGCATTTGCAAAAAAAGCTATCATTATTGAGAGTGACAAATCCATTTTTCCCATAAAAGATAAGACCCCTGCACCTATCAGTGCCACAAAACCACCGCCAAGTGAATAAAGGAAAAGCCCTATATACCCATAAGTAGCTAAATTACTAAATGTTTCTTCCATGTATATCCTAAAGTTGTTTAATTTTCATTATTTCATCACGAAGACGAGCGGCTTCTTCAAAGTTTAACTCTTTTGCCGCTTGTTTCATCTTGAGCATAAGCTCTTTTGTTATCGCTTTTTTTTCTGCTGCAGGTATTTTATCCATTTTTTTATGTTTTTGGTAGAGGTCGCCATGCTCTTCTAGTTTTAAATTTTCATCAAGAGAGCGTTTTGTTGTAGTTGGAGTGATTCCATGCGCTTTATTATGTGCTTCTTGAATCTCTCGTCTTGCAGTTGTTTTATCTATCGCTCTTTGCATCGAACCTGTTATTTTGTTTGCATACAAAATAACTCTACCCTTTGAATTTCTAGCTCCTCGACCGATTGTTTGTACCAAAGCCGTCTCACTTCTTAAAAACCCCTCTTTATCAGCATCTAAAATGGCAACTAAGCTGACTTCTGGTAAATCTAACCCCTCTCGAAGAAGATTGATTCCAATAAGTACATCAAACTCACCAACTCGTAAAGCGCGAATAATCTGATTTCTCTCAATAGTGTCAATATCTGAGTGCATATACTGAACTTTTATACCTAAGTCGGCTAGATACTTTGTAAGGGCCTCAGCCATTTTTTTCGTTAAAACTGTAATGAGAACTCTCTCATCATTTACAATTATTTTTTTAATCTCATCGTGAATATCTTCAACTTGGTTATCTGATGATTTTATCTCTATGATAGGGTCAAGTAGTCCAGTTGGACGGATGATTTGAGATGCAGTTACACTTGACATCTCAAGCTCGTACGCGGATGGAGTTGCTGATACAAAAAGATAGTGTGGTGCTTTATTGATATACTCATCTGCTTTGAGTGGGCGGTTGTCTAGGGCACTTGGCAGTCTAAACCCATACTCCACTAAAACCTCTTTTCTCGCTCTATCACCAGCATACATTCCCCTATATTGCGGCAGTGAAACATGAGATTCATCTACTATAACGAGATACTCTTTGTTGTTTTGTGCAAAATAATCGAGCAGGGTAAAAGGTGCTTCTCCTGTTTTCTTGTTTGTAAGTAAGCGTGAGTAGTTTTCAACTCCTTTACACATGCCAGTAGTTTGAAGCATCTCTAAATCAAACTCAACTCTCTGTTTGAGTCTTTGATGCTCTAAAAGTTTTCCTTGACTTGTAAAGTAAGCAAGTCTTTCATCAAGCTCCTCTTCTATGCGTTTAATCGCAACACTCATCTTTTCCTGAGATACGCTAAACTGTGATGTTGCATAGATGGTAAATTTTTTGTGATCTTCAAGTCGTTTATTGTCAATAGTATCAAAGGTGTAAATAGCCTCAATCTCATCTCCAAAAAACTCAATACGAATAGCTTCTTGTTCGAAGTAGGGTGGGTAAATATCTAAACTCTCTCCATTTACACGAATATGTCCACTATCAAAATAACTGTCATTTCTAGAGTAACCCATCTCAACAAGGCGAAGTAAAAGTGTTTTTTGGTTAATCTCATCTCCAACTTCTAACGCTTGAACCATATTGAGATACTCTTCAGGGTCTCCCAAACCATAGTTCGCAGAGACAGAAGCTATAACGATAACATCATCATAAGAGAGAAGATTTGCCGTAGAAGAGAGTCTCATACGCTCAAGTTCATCATTGATAGCACTATCTTTTTCTATAAATAAATCTTGACGAGGAATGTACGCTTCTGGCTGATAATAATCATAGTACGACACAAAATATTCAACATGATTGTTTGGAAAAAACTGACGAAATTCGGAGTAGAGCTGTGCGGCTAATGTTTTGTTATGAGTCATAATGATGGTAGGCATCTTTACATTCTCTATAATACGTGCCATCGTGTGGGTTTTACCACTACCGGTAACACCTTCAAGTGTTTGATAACGATTCCCTTTGAGTATAGAGTCTGTGAGTGCTTTAATAGCTGTAGGCTGATCACCTGCTGGCTTATAAGGTGATACTACTTTAAAATCTGGTTTCTTCTTCATTGATGGAATTATAGCCAAAGGAAAGAAATAGTGGAGTTTTTGAAGACTATTCCAGAAATATGAGAGCGAAAATGGTGTTGAGAAATAATGATTTTAAAACGATGAGTTTTAAAATCATGCTTTCAAGAATACATCTTAAAAGTATAGCAAGAGAGAATAAAGGCTTAGTTTGAGATTTAAACTTATATGTATTGGAGTGAACGTTGATGGAGGTTTTAAGTTGTTTTATAGGTATGCAAGAAATCTAATGTATAATTTTTAGAAGACAAGGAGGAGAAAACATGTATAAATTTGGACGTTTGTATTTTTTCTTTTGCATATTCTTTTCTTTATTACTCTTTGCAGAGCCACTTACCGATAAATCAGCACAACTAGAATTTACCCAAAATGAAAAAATCTGGATTTCTGCGCACCCGATTATAAAAGTAGGCATGGACCCTGATTACGCACCTTATGAGTGGACTAATCAAGATGGTGAGTATATCGGCATGGTGGTAGATTACATGCATAGACTTGAAAAAAGTCTTGGTCTACGGTTTGAAATTATAAAAGACAAGTCTTGGATTGAACTACTAAATATGGCACAACAGAACAAATTGGATATGCTAACAAGTATTGTAAAAACACCTGAACGGTCTGAATACCTCACTTTTAGTGAGCCATATAGAGATGCACCAACTATTATTATTGATAATGGAAAAGGCACTTTTATTGGTAGTTTAAAGCAACTCTCAAATAAACGAGTATCCGTAGAAAAAGGATATTTTATGGAAGAGTTTATGAAAAATAACTATCCTAAGATTAGAATTGTGACTGCAAAAAATACAAAAGAAGCTTTAAAAATGGTTTCTGATGCTGTAGTAGATGCTTATGTCGGAGATGCTAATGTTGCAGATTATTCAATCAAGACAAACAGTTTTGACACCCTCCGTTTTTCAGGTCAAACAGAATATATAAGTCATCAAAGCTTTGCATTTACAAAAGGCAATGAACCATTAGCCTCTATTTTAACAAAAGCCATCGCAACAATTCCAAAAAATGAAACGAATATGATTTTTAACCCTTGGTTAAATATTGAACAAGGGTTGAAAAGTGAGACACTTATCAAATATGCTTTAGCTGTTTTAATACTTTTTTCTATTGTAGGTTATTGGATATATAGATTAAAACTTGAAATAAGCTATCGTAAAAAAGCGCAAAAGAAGCTCAAAGAGAGTGAAGCACACTACCGTAATCTTACTGAAGATATGGTAGATGTAATCTGGAAAACAGATAAACATTTTAACTTCACCTATATAAGTCCATCGGTGAAGCGAATTATAGGCTTTCAGCCGGATGAGTTGATTGGGCACCATATTTTTGAGTTATTTACAGATGAAGGCATTACTACAGCCATGGAAAGAATGCGCCAACGAGAGGAAGATGAAAAAAACGGAATTTATGAATCTTATTCAACACTTGAGATACAACATAAATGTAAAAATGGTTCTCTTATATGGGGAGAAATTATATCAAAGCCGGAGCTTGATGAAAATCGAAATATTATAGGCTATCACGGTATTAGTAGAGATGTTACTGAGCGTAAAGAGATGCAAGATAAGATACGTGAACTTGCATTTTATGACCCACTTACCCAATTACCTAATCGCCGTCTTCTTCAAGATAGACTAAGACAAACAATCGTAGATTCTAAACGAAGGAAAAATTACGCTGCAATTATCTATCTTGATTTGGATAATTTTAAGCCGCTAAATGATACTCATGGACATTCTATGGGCGATTTACTATTGATAGAAGTAGCAAGAAGATTAAAAAATTGTGTGCGAGAAATGGACACGGTGGCACGTATCGGCGGTGATGAGTTTGTGGTGATTGTAAATGAACTAGATGAAAATAAAGAGAAGTCGAGTGCAGAAGTAAATATTTTAGCAAAAAAAATTCTTTTTGCTTTATCTGCTACTTATTTTTTTGATACCAATTGTGATAAAATTTCAAAAATTGAGCATCACTGTAGCGCGAGTATTGGAGTGTGTGTTTTTAAAGAAGGCGAAGAGAGTGAAGAGACTCTTCTGAAACATGCGGATGCAGCAATGTATAAGGCTAAAGAGGCTGGGAGAAATAGAATTATCTTTTATAGCGCAAAAGAGTAAAGTAATAATCTTCTCCCCTTTTGAAAAAAAATGCCTTAGAATTTTGCATACTAGAATGTGATTATGAGTCACTCCGAAGGAAAGAACCTTCAGAGCGAATATATTGTCTTGGTGTTAATTAGCAGGTTGTGTAACCGCATTTGCATCTAGAGTGACTGCTGTTTGCGCTAAGAGTCTTCCCTTAACTCTTGCCCCTGTATTGACAACGATACCTTTTTGTGCCAATACTATACCTTTGAAATCCGCTGTTGTTCCAAGAGATACACCTGTACCTCCTGCAACTTGCCAGAAAATATTTTTAGCTAAGGCACCGCCTGCGAGGGTTACAATAGCACCATTGTTTACAGTCAGGTCACCAGCTATTTGGAAAATCCAGATGTCAGTTGCACTCCCTGTAATAGTTACACCCGCATTTGTTATTAAAAGCCCTGTACCCCATTTATAAAGACCTGGAGCAAGAATTTTACCGCTCACATCTCCTGCATAGAGTTCCGTAAAATCAGGTGTTGTACGTCCTGCAGCATCTGTATATGCAGTTTCCATGTTGCTGACTGAGGTTGTTAAGTTCGATGGAGTTGGCACTGCCATATTAGATGCATATATTTTTCCTGTTACCAGAGGAGATGTTGAATAGGTACCATCACTAAAAAGCGTATCAGAAAATCCTGTTACGTAAGTTCTAGCTGCTGGGCTAACACCTATATCCCCAGTTACTGCAGTTGTACCAGTTGTAGATACGGCTGTTTTAGCAAGGATTACATAATTTCCTGCTGTGCCAAGATTTACTGGAGCTAACACTGATGCGACGGTTGTCCCTGTTGTAAAAGTCCAAACCTTAGCAACTGCTAATGCATTTCCAGCTAAGTCTGTAACACTTGTTGTAATTGTCGCAGTATATTGAGTACTTGCAGCAAGATTTACAGTAGGTTTTAAAACCATAGTATTGCCAGAATAACTTACTGTGCCAGATGCAGGAGTTGAACCAAGTGTCGTAGCCAAAGTAAAAGTAGTTGGACTGACGGTGGAAGGATCAAGTGCTTCACTAAAGAGGGCAGTGACACTTCTGTCAATCGATACATTTGTAGCATTAGTGTCAGGATAGGTTAACGTTACAGTAGGGGCAATAGTGTCCACTGTCGCTCCTGTTGTAAAACTCCAAATCATATTAGCGTCTAAAAGAGTAGTACTATTTGCATCAAGAACAGCTGTCGTGATTGTTGCTGTATAGAGCGTATTAGCTAGAAGGTTAGTTGTAGGGTTGAAAAGCATTGTAGTGTTGCCTTCAGAGGTGACAGCACCTGTAACTGCTGTTGAACCATGTGCAAGTGTAAAAGTAGTAGCACTAACAGTTGTTGAATCAAATACTTGATCAGAAAAGGCAGTGATATTTGTATTAAGGGCTATGCCTGTGGCGCCATTAATAGGAACAGTTGATATAACTGTGGGCGTAGAACTATTTGTAGAATTATTTTCAGTTACTACCGTACTACTTCCACTGCTTCCACAACCCGCTGTAAAAATTGTCAGCATAAATAGCATAGAGAAGATGGCTGAATTTGAATATTGTTTAAATGTTTTCATTTGATATTTCCTTTTGACACGTTTTAAACGTAAATAATATGAATGTAAAATCTATTCTGATAAATAATACAAATTCTGAAAGTATGTCAAACTCACAACTAGAAATGTATAACAGTATGACAATGTTATAAATCTAGCTTATCTTAGAAGAGTTAAATCATTCTAGATTACTTTATCCTATCTGAAATAAAATAATTAATAGTCTATATTTAATATTAGTTTAATATAAGAAGTAATTTTGAAGTAATGAAGAAGTGTAACAGTACAAGGGTTAGCGTGAACATGAGAAAATTAATTCTATGATAGACATCTTATTATAGACGGCAAAAACTCTTTAAAAATTCAAAGCAATATTAAAGACATATTAAAGTATAATTCGCGGATTTTATATATAAGGTTAATCATGGCTAAAAAACGCGTATTAGTTAAGTTTTCGGGTGAAGCTCTTGCCGGCGAGGCAGGTCATGGGATTGATACACAGATATTAAAGTACATTGCTCAAGAGATAAAATCTTTAGTAGATGCTAAAATCGAAGTTGGCATTGTAATTGGTGGTGGAAACATTATTCGTGGAGTTACAGCTGCAAAAGATGGAATTATAAAAAGAGCAAGTGGAGATTATATGGGCATGCTTGCAACTGTAATCAATGGTGTGGCAATGCAAGAGGCATGTGAACATGCAGGACTTGAGGTGAGAATGCAAACAGCTATCAAAATGGAGCAAATTGCTGAACCGTATATAAATAGAAAGGCAGTACGACACTTAGAAAAAGGTCGTGTTGTGATTTTTGCTGCAGGAACGGGCAACCCTTACTTTACAACAGACACTGCAGCAACGCTTAGAGCTGTTGAGATAGGTGCTGAGGTGATTATAAAAGCAACAAAAGTAGATGGTGTGTATGATAAAGACCCTGCAAAATTTAGTGATGCAGTGAAGTTACTAGAGTTAAGTTATGAAGAGGCTTTAGCAGACAACATTAAAGTTATGGACGATACTTCTATTGCACTAGCAAAAGATAATAAATTACCAATAATTGTTTGTGATATGTCTATCAAAGGGAATCTTTTAGATATTTTGAATGGCAATATGACAACTTGCTCAATAGTAAGATAATCTTAAAATAAAATAAGGAAGTAAGAAAATGAGAGTTGAAGAATTAACAGCAAAGATATTAAAAAACAATCCAAGTATGGATAATTATCAGTTGGCTATAGCTGTAGCAAAGAGAATGGATGAGCTTTTAAACGGAGCAACAAGTAAACTGAATATTGATCCAAAAAGTATAAAAGCTGCGGATTTGGCATTGATGGAAATAGCGGAAGGTCTTATCGTGGTTAAAGGCTTTACAGATATAGAAAAGTAGTCTGTTTTGCCACTGAGTCAAGTAGATATTGAGAAAATAAAACATCTCCATGATGTTGACTCAGCAACAAAATATCTCTATTCCATCATTCCTCACTCTGAACTTTTAGAAGAAGCACTGAAATATGCTCAAAAAGCACATGAAAATCAGTTTAGAAAAAGTGGTGAGCCCTACATTGTCCATCCCATTTTAGTTGCATGTATCGTCGCCACAATTACTAATGACGAATCAATGGCAATATCAGGATTACTTCACGATATTGTTGAAGATACTGAAATAACAAGTATGGATGTTGAAACTAAATTTGGCAAAGATGTTGCGCATTTAGTAGATGGATTAACTAAGATAGACAGAATAAGAGATTCTGAACTTATTCCCTCTTCTTCTAACGAGAGAATTGTTATTTCAGCACTCTCTTTTAGAAAAATGTTATTGGCAAGTACAGAGGATGTCCGTGTCTTAGTTGTTAAGCTGTGCGATAGACTTCATAACATGCTAACTTTAAATGCATTGCCAGAGCATAAGCAAAAAAGAATTTCTGAAGAAACACTTGTAGTATATGCTCCTATCGCACATAGACTTGGTATCTCTTTTTTAAAAAATATATTAGAAGACTTAAGCTTCTCCTACCTTTTTAAAGAAGAAAAACACCATATAGATAACTATCTTGACAGTAACTATCATGCACTTGAAATAAAATTAAATGAGTTCAAACAATCTATCCATAGAATCTTGGTAACAAATGGTTTTTGTGAAGATGATTTTGAAGTTCTCAGCCGCGTAAAACATCGTTACTCCATTTACCTAAAAATGCAAAGAAAAGGTGTTGGAATTGAGGAAGTCCTTGATCTCTTGGCAGTGAGAATTTTAACGCAAGATGCAGTGAAATGTTATACTATCCTAGGTCTTATACATCTTAATTTTCAGCCACTCTCTTCAAGGTTTAAGGACTATGTAGCCGTTCCAAAAGAGAATGGTTATCAGACGATTCATACAACAGTCTTTTATAGTACAGCTATTTTTGAAGTGCAAATTAGAACGTATGAGATGCATAATACTGCAGAGTTAGGTGTTGCAGCGCATTGGAAATATAAGAGTGGTGGCAATGGTATTAAGCTGGATTGGCTAAGTAACTTACAATATCAAAATGAGTCAGTAGAAGATTTTTATGAACTTGTAAAAAATGACATATACTCAAAGGATATATCAGTTTTTTCTCCTACAGGTGATCCTTTTACTCTTCCTCGCGGGGCAGTTGCACTTGATTTTGCATATGCAGTGCATTCGGAAGTCGGGAATAAAGCATCTTCGTGTTTGATTAACAAAAGTAAAGCATCCCTTCTTAGCGAAGTTCACAATGGCGACATTGTTAAGATAAATCTATCAAATGACATTATTACAAGATGTAGTTGGATAGATGCTGTTAAAACATCTAGAGCTACAACAAACATGCGTTTAAACTGTAATAACAGAATTAAAGAGATTAACATTAAATCAAGCATAAACATTGTGGCTACAGCAATGAGCTTAAATAAATCCAGAGTTGAAGAGTGGTTTGACACAAACCATTATGATACACGTTTTACTATCGCATACGATATAGAGAGTTTTCGTAATGTTATTTATATGTACACGCAAGATATTAGTAAAAACAATAGATTTAAAGGCTTTTTATCAAGACATAGATTTAAACTTAAATCTAAAATTGTCTCAGGACTTGAAGTCTTTAGCGTATCCAACATAACGGATGTTGTATTTGACTATTGTTGTCACCCAAAAGCTGGCGATGAGATAATGGCATTTTTAGAAAAAAGCAAAGTGCATGTCCATCATAAAATGTGTAAAAGTGCGGCAAAAATGTTAGATGAAAATCAGCCTATGGTATTCATTCGATGGGAGAAAGAGATTATTTATCAATATAATCTTATTGTTTCTCTGCATAATGAAAAAGGTGCTTTAGCTGAGTTTTTAGCCTATTTGGTAAAATTAGACATAGATATCGGTTCTATAGAATTAGGAAAACGAAGTAGTGATTACATAAAATATTGTGAGATAGGTTTTAACTCTAAAGAGGGCAATATTAACTCCTTACGCTCAAAGATTGAGAACAACATAAAAGTCATCCATCTTATACGAAAAGATGATGCGTATAAAAAATAACTAAAAGAAAGAGAATAAAGAATTATGATAGTAGAAGCTTTAAAAGAGATAAACAGAGGCAGTGCCGAGGTTATAGATACTCAAAGAGTTGAAAAATTATTGGGTGCTTATTTTGAAAATGGACAAACGTATACAGTAAAAGCAGGATTCGACCCAACTGCACCTGATTTACACCTTGGACATACCGTGCTTTTGCAAAAATTAGCGGTGTTTCAAAAATATGGGGCGAGAGTTCAATTTCTTATAGGTAGCTTCACTGCAACCATCGGTGACCCAACTGGTAAAAATATAACACGTAAAGTATTAAGTAAAGAAGAGATTGAAAAGAATATAAAAAGTTATACAACACAAGCCTTTAAAATTCTCGATGAGAGTAAAACTGACATCGTTTATAACGATGATTGGCTAGGAAAGATGAGTGCTGCAGATATGATTACTTTAGCTTCACACCTCACAGTTGCTAGAATGTTGGAGAGAGATGATTTTTCTAAAAGATTTAAATCAAATACGCCTATTGCAACAAGTGAGTTTATGTATCCACTTCTTCAAGGGTATGACAGTGTCTATTTAAACTCAGATATAGAGATAGGTGGAACAGATCAGAAGTTTAATCTGCTTATGGGAAGACAACTTCAAAAAGCCTACAATAGTAAAAAACAACAAGCTGTTTTAATGATGCCTATTTTAGAAGGTCTTGATGGTGTTCAAAAGATGAGTAAATCCTTAGGAAATTATATTGGTGTTGCGGATGAGCCAAATGAGATGTTTGGAAAAGTGTTAAGTGTTTCTGATGAACTTATGTGGAGATATTATGAACTTCTAAGCACAAAATCTTTAGATGAGATTGAAGCTTTAAAAAATGGTGTTGCTGATGGTTCTGTGCATCCTAAAAAAGTAAAAGAGAGTCTTGCTTCTGAAATAGTGACGCGTTTTCACTCGGAGGAAGCGGCTTATAATGCAAAACTAGAGTTTGAAAGAGTACATGCAAAAAGTCAAATTCCAACAGAGATGAATGAATTCTCTCTTGAAGGTGAAACATGGATAGCCAAAGCCTTAGTTGAATGTAATATTTCTCCCTCAACTTCACAAGCAAGAAGAGATATTAAGCAAGGTGCTGTTAAAATAAACCAAGAAAAGATATCGGACGAGCAATTACAATTAGGTAGTGGCGATTATATACTTCAAGTCGGTAAAAGAAAATTCGCAAAATTAAAGGTGATTTAATGAGCTTTCAATCGTTAAAAATTGGTAAACATATTATAGAAAAGCCTATTGTTCAAGGTGGAATGGGCGTTGGTATCAGCTGGGATAAGCTAGCTGGTACAGTCTCTCTTGAAGGTGGACTTGGTGTTATTAGCAGTGTTGGAACTGGTTATTATGAGAAAAAAAGTTATGCTAAAAAGTTAGTAGCGGATAGACCACTCGATGCGTTAAATTTTTATTCCAAAGAGGGTCTTCATGCCATTATTAAAAATGCAAGAAAGATATGTGGAGATAAACCTTTAGCTGTAAATGTTTTGTACGCTATTAATGACTATGGAAGAGTGGTTACAGATGCTTGTGAAGCTGGTGCAGATATGATTATTACAGGGGCAGGACTTCCTACAAATATGCCTGAATTTACAGCTGATTATCCAGATGTAGCACTTATTCCTATAGTCTCCTCTGCAAAAGCTTTGAAAATTATATGTAAAAGATGGCAAAAAAGATATGACAGACTTCCTGATGCTGTTATACTCGAAGGCCCTAAGAGTGGAGGGCACCAAGGTTTTACTTATGAGCAGTGTGCTTTACCTGAAAATCAGTTAGAAAATCTTGTAAAGCCTGTTGTGGAAGAGGCTGCTTTATGGGGAGATATTCCAGTGATTGCAGCTGGTGGTGTTTGGGATAAAAAAGATATAGAAGAGATGTTAGCGCTTGGTGCTTCAGGTGTTCAAATGGGAACTCGTTTCATAGGTACGCATGAGTGCGACGCACATGATAATTTTAAAGATGTATTGCTGCAAGCTAAAGAAGAAGATATTCAACTTATGGGATCTCCAGTTGGTTATCCTGCCCGTGGTGTAAGAACAAACCTTACGAAGTTAGTTGAAGAACGCGAAGGTCCTGCGATTAAATGTATCTCTAACTGTGTGGCCCCATGTCATCGTGGTGAAGAGGCAAAAGCTGTTGGCTTTTGTATAGCAGATCGATTGAGTGATGCTTATGAAGGAGATAGAGAGTTTGGACTCTTTTTCTCTGGTACAAATGGTTATAGATTAAACGAAATTATTTCTGTAAAAGAGTTAATAAACAAACTAATGCAAGGCGAATAATCAGATAATGATTCGCTTACTCCTCTCACTTTTTTTAGTAGCTCTCTCTGTGCATGCTTTAAGTGATAGCGAGATTTTAAAAAGAGCTGACGCCTTTATGCAAACGAATAGTAAAAGTGATCAGTTTCGTGCATATAATGACTACAAAAATTTATACCTTCGTGCGATAATGTCAGATGATACAAATCTTAGAGTGAGTTCTTTGCAGGGAATTGTAAAGAGTGGAAATAAACTTCACATAGACGTTTCTCAGTATTCAGATGAACTCTTAAACATGAAACCAGATACATCTTTTAATGCACCTACCTCCAAAAATTTCGATACCACAAATGAAGATATTCAAATACAATCCTCTCATAAATTAGAATCCATTCGTTGGAGGGATGAGAGGCTTATTCTTATTTTTGATAAAAAGTTAGCATCCAATCAGATAAACTATTTTACGCTTCATGATAAAAAAGAGAATAAGTACAAATATGTATTTGATATTCATGCTTCCATGCTTACAAAGTCTGAAAATTTAAGAAAAGAGGGTATTTCTAGAATTAAACTTGCACAATTCAATCCTAATACATTGAGGCTTGTATTTGAAAATAGTGATAAACTCAATCTTCATTTTAAGCAAGAGCATAATAAGTTAATTATCAACATAGAACTACCAGAGAGTGCAATTATTCCAAAAGAAGCAATCAAATCCGAAGCAACTCCTTCAAAGGTAAGCAAGAGAGATAAGACCATTATGATTGATGCAGGGCATGGTGGGAAAGACCCAGGTGCTGTTGGATACAGAAAGTATAGAGAAAAAATTGTTGTCTTAGATATTGCAAAGCGATTGAAAACTATTTTAAAATCTCGTGGATATAAAGTTTATATGAGCAGAGAGAACGATAAGTTTATAAAACTTAGCAATAGAACTGAACACGCAAATAAAAAAGATGCAGATATCTTTATTAGTATTCATGCAAATGCAGTAGAAGAGAGTAAAGCACAACAAGCCAAAGGAGTAGAGTGCTATTTTTTATCTCCTTCGCGTTCAGAAAAAGCAGAATTAATCGCGGAGAAAGAGAACTCTGCTGATATGAGTGATATGAATAAATATGGAAAACAGAGCTTTCTTAACTTTTTGAATCATCATAAAATACTCGCATCGAATAAATTAGCTATTGATGTGCAAAGAGGCATGCTCGCATCATTGACTTCTAGTTATACTGATATAACTGACGGTGGTGTAAGAGAAGGGCCATTTTGGGTTTTAGTAGGTGCACAAATGCCCTCTGTTTTGGTTGAAGTTGGGTTTATCTCTCATCCAATGGAAGCAAAAAGATTAGTGAGTACGCAGTATCAAAAGAGATTGGCTTTAGGTATAGCGGATGGGATAGAGAGATATTTTGCTAATAATTAATACATTTCCACATGCTAATACATTTCCACATGCCAAAGCATCTGAAAAATAAAGACCTCTTAAGCTTCTTGTGTTTTGTACTCTAGTTTACCTGCAACAGACTCTTTATCATAGATTAAAGACTCTATCTGTTGTTTCACTTTATCATAACGAAACTGCTCTTTAAAGCCTATAATTCTTCCTCCTGCCGCATTTGGATGTCCACCGCCATTTGACCACTCCTTAGAGATTTGAGCGACACTTACCTGATTGTTTGCTCTAAGGCTCATTGTCCCTTTGTAACTCACATCCACGATAAAATCATACTCAGGGTACGCGACTAGAAAGCCATTGCCTACGATAGAAGTATTTCCAACACCATAACTTAAGAAGCCACGGTAGCCTTTGTAATAGATGGTATGTGTATCTTTTTTATCGCCTAGCAATTTCACAACATATTCAGTGGCAAGATTATCTAAGGTGTCATTTTTCTCTGTTTTGAAAAACTCTTTTTTGATTGCATGAATATTTTCATCTAGCAATATATTTGCATTCTCTTTGCCTATGTATTTAGTAGCTTCAAGAAGCAGAGCAATTTTGTAGTGTTCATCTTCAGCCGCAAACATAACACGGTTCAATTCTCTCGTTTCAGTAACAAGGCGCATGCAGACTTTTCCAAATTCAAAGTTGTCATGCTCTTCTATTTTCCATAAATCTACTGCATTGACTATGTTCACATAGGCATTCATCCAAGTAGGTTCATCGAGTTTAAAGTTCTCTTTTGCGTAGTCGTAAGTGATTTTTGTTGCACATCTTTGTGTATCAAGATAGTACCATTCAAACTTCTTAGCACTCTCTTCACCACTTCCGTGATGGTCAAGAAGCGTTATTTTTACTTCTTTGTTTGCATCATTCATTTTAGCAACTTCACCATGAAGCCATCTTGACTCATCTGCTGTTAGATTAAGGTCTGTAATGAGGATAAGAGCACTCTCTGAATTTTTGTTTATATTTTCTAAAATTAAGTCTAGTTTTGATTTAACCTCAGGACCGTAATTCGCATTATAGTTTGTAATTTTATAGGGAGTGTATTTCATAATTAACTGGCAACTGTAGCCATCTAAATCTATATGTGATAAGTGGTGAATCGTCTCTTGCATTATTTTCCTTTGTAGTGTTGAATAGTGATGAACAGCTAGCTCTAAAGCTAAGTGACTTTAATTTACGTTTTACTGCTTTGTATAGAAATGGAACCCATAACTTCAAAGGTTGCACTTGAGTCTATCTCGGCATGTGAAAGTACGATAACATCAAGTGAAAATCTCTCAAATATCTCGGCTATTCCTCTGCGAAGTGCTGGGTCAACGATGATGACAACAGGAGAAACTCCTTTTTGAAGTAGCTCTGCTGCTTTTTTACTTGTTGCTTGAATGAGTGCATTTATCTCACCTACATTTAAAAGCAGGTTTCTTATGCCATCTTTCTCTTGTGACTTCTCAAGCATCATTTGCTCCGAAGCTGTCTCAAAAGTGAGGAGTCGAATCACTCCATCTTCTGATGCGTACATCTGCGTAATGACACGAGAGAGTTTTGCTCTTACTTGCTCTGTGATAAGCTCTACACTTTTTGTATATTCCGCTATATCTGCAATAGTTTCAAGGATAGTGAGCATATCTTTAAGCGGTATTTTTTCATGTAAAAGAGCTTTTAAAATTCTTTGAATCAGACCAATATTTGCAACTTTTTGAACATCATCAATAATAACTGGAAAGTCCACTTTAATCTTATCTACAAGAGTTTGTACCTCTTGGCGTGTTAATAACTCTTCAGCATTACGTTTAATAAGCTCACTCATATGTGTTGATATAACGGTTGCTGGATCTACAACAGTGTAGCCATTTATAATCGCATCCTCTTTCTGGTCGGGATATATCCAAAGTGCATCCAGTCCAAATGCAGGCTCTTTTGTAGGCTCCCCTTCAAGCTCGCCTGTTGCCATACCGCTATCCATTGCCAAAAACCTATCGGACATGATTTTCCCCTCACCAATAGCGATTCCTTTGAGTAAAATCTGATATTGACTTGGTAGAAGATGTAGGTTATCTCTTATACGCACTTGTGGCATTAAAAAGCCAAAGTCGCTTGCTATTTTTCTTCGCATAGAACGGATTCTCTCAAGTAAATCTCCTCCCTGAGAGCTATCTGCCAAACGAATCAACTGATATCCCAAGGTAAGTTCAAGCATCTCAACTTTTAAAATATCTTCAAGGGCAACTTCTTCTTCTTTTGCTATCTCTTCATTTGTTTTCTTTGGTTTTGAAGCGGCTCTCTCTTGCTCTTGTTGCGCAGGTGTCTTTTTAGTAAGAATACCCTCAACATCGAGTATGCTGAGTTCACCTTTTTCATACTTATAGATGGACCAACCAAGAAGTGCAAAAATAATCCCAACAAAGCCCATGGAAGCAGTCGGTAAACCTGGTACCAAAGCAAATAAAATCATGATAAACCCAACAATCAGCATGATTTTTGCATTTCCCATTATCTGGTTGATTGTACCCTCTGCAAAGTTGTCTCCATCGCTTGAAGAACGCGTTATCATAATACCCGTTGCAGTAGAGATAATGAGCGCTGGAATCTGTCCAACAAGACCATCTCCAATTGTTAGTAGAGTAAATGTTGAAGCACTATCAGCCACACTCATATCATGTTGAAAGACACCGATTAAGAAGCCGCCGATAATGTTAATAAGTGTAATGATGATTCCGGCAACAGCATCACCTTTAACAAACTTACTCGATCCATCCATCGCTCCATAAAAGTTTGCATCTTGGAGAATCTCTGCACGTCTTTTTTTCGCTTGGGCATCATCAATCAAACCAGCATTTAAATCTGCATCAACTGCCATCTGCTTTCCAGGCATAGAATCAAGTACAAAACGTGCAGCAACTTCTGCAACTCTCGTAGAACCTTTGGTTACAACCATAAAGTTGATAAGTACTAAGATGGCAAAAAGAATGATACCGATGACATAATTTCCACCAACAACAAAGTTTCCAAAGCTTGTAATAATATCACTCACAGCATCAGGGCCTTCATGTCCATTGCTTAAAATCATCCTTGTCGTTGCGATATTGAGTGAGAGCCTAAAAAGCGTTATGATAAGAATGAGTGTTGGAAAGGTTGTTAGGTCTGTAGGTTTAGGAACATAGAGTGAAATGAGTAAAATGAGAACAGCAATAGCCATTGAAACAGTAAGTAATAAATCTAAGATTCCAGAGGGTAAAGGGACGATAATTATCGCTAAAATTGCCATTACAAATAGGACGACACTTATATCTCTTTGACCGATTAAAAAGTTGAGTGTTGTACCAACCTGTTGTCTTAATGTGAATTTTTTTGCCAAAGTTCTACTCTTCCATAATATCAGCGAGAGATAACTCTGCTAAAAACGAGTCTATTTTACCTTGAAGCTTATTTAAAAATGGCCAGATAGAGCAGATGGAACCTTTGTCTGAAGGGCAACTTGTAATAGCAGGAGCACATTCAAAAACAGAAGGAGCCTTTCCCTCAACCGAAGTCATGACTTGCAACATACTGATATCTTTAGGCGCATGTGCGAGTTTAAACCCACCATTTACACCTTTATACGAGTATAAAATACCATTTTTAGCAAGAGCCTGGAGTATTTTTGCTAAAAAGCTTTTTGGTATGGAGAGTTCGCGGGAAAGAGATTCGCTATCAACAGGAATATCTGATTTTGATAAAACTATTAGAGATAAAATAGCATATTCGCTGGCACGTGTTATTAACATATAGGTTCTTTCATTTATTTTATAAATTGTAAGTTGATTATATCTAAAGAAGCTGAAAAAGATTGTTATTCTTTAAAAGAACAACTTATCATCAATGAATAAACATAATGATAATATTACATCCGAATTTAAAAAGAATATTTACTTGAATTTTTATAATAAAATACAAAAAGTTAAGTATATGATTGATGATGTTATAGCAAAAGGGATGGAATCTACGTCAGATGTATAAAAAAGTTATTTTTAATACTCTACTAAAACAGAGTTTAAAATTTATCTTATTGTTTCAGTTTCTCTTTGTTTCGCTTATGGCAGAAGAGCCTTTGAATAAGCTAACGCATATAATGAAAGAGAATGAGAAAATAAAACTTCAACTCCAATGGAAGCACCAATTTGAATTTGCAGGCTTTTATGCAGCAAAAGAGAGAGGATTTTATAAAGAAGTCGGACTTGATGTAGAGCTGATAGAATATGATTCACAAATGAATATCGTAGATGAAATCTTCAAAGGAAATGCAGAGTATGGACTCACATACTCTAGTTTGATTTCAGAATATATGAGTGGAAAACCGCTTGTTTTTGTTGCAAATTTTTTTAAACAATCTCCTTTAGTTCTAGTAACACAGCCACATATAAGTTCACCTGCTGATTTAAAGGGTAAAAAGATTATGGGTCTGCTTGATGGTAGTCATCAACAAGCTATTTTACCAATGTTGGATATATTTAATATAGCCACAAAAGATTTTATAAATATTCCAAGAAAATTTAGTATTGAGAGTTTTATCAATAAAGAAGTGGATGCCATAAGTGTTTTCAAAACAAATGAACTTTACACATTAAATCAACTCGGCATTCAATATAATATTTTAGACCCTGCAGTTTTTGGAAGAAATTTTTATGATTTAAATCTTTTTACTACGAAGAGCGAACTTGAAAACAATCCTGAGCGTGTTGAACATTTCCGAAAAGCATCTATACGGGGTTGGGAGTATGCTTTAGAGCACAAAGAGGAACTCGTTGAAATTATTATGCAAAAGTACAACACACAACATAAGTCAAAAGAGGCCCTTCTTTTTGAAGCAAAGCAAATAGAGGCTCTAATGCTGACAAATGTTTACCCCATAGGAAGTATAGATTTAGAAAGGGTAGAGATAATCGCAGATACTTTTGCACAATCCTTGTCGATACCAAGAGAATCTAAAGAAAACCTAGTATCTTTCATCTATAAAACAAAAGAAAATCCCATAGAGCTAACTGCCCAACAACAAAAGTACCTTCAACAAAAAAAAGTATTAAAAATGTGTGTCGATCCAAACTGGATGCCTTTAGAAAAAATTGAAGGGGAAAAACATATTGGTATAGCGGCTGAATTTATGCATTTGATTTCTGAAAAAATGGATACTCCTATACACCTTGTTAAAACAAACAGATGGTTAGACTCTATAGAAAAGATAAAAAATAGAGAGTGTGATATGTTGGCTCTTGCAGAAAAAACACCTTTGAGAGAGAAATATCTTAACTTTACGACACCTTACATCGTTCCACCTTTAGTGGTGGCAACAAAAGTAGGAATACCTTTTGTAGATAACTTAAACTACATACAAGAGAAGCGCTTAGGCATTGTGAAAAACTATTCAAAAGAGGAATTATTAAGAAGCAAATACCCAAATATTAATTTAGTTGAAGTTGAATCTATCCAAGAAGGATTAGCTTATGTGCAACAGGGAAAACTTTTTGGTTTTTTAGATAATTCTAATGTTATTAATTATGAGATAGTAAAAAACAGTATGAAAGATATCAGTATTACGGGACAATTTTCGGAAAAGTTCTATCTAAGTGTAGCTTCAAGAAACGATGAACCTATTTTAAATGAAATTTTAGAAAAAGCTCTATTGTCTATTGATAATGGTACCCGAGCACTTTTGATGAATAAATGGAACAATATTCAGTATCAATTAAAAGCAGACTATCGACTAGTTGCACAAATAACAGTGCTTTCTATAATCTTGCTAAGTATTTTTATCTATTGGAATGTAAAACTTAAAGAGGAGATAAAAAACAAAGAGTTAGCTCAAAGAGAGTTGAAAAAAAGTAAATCATTGCTTCAAGAAAAAGCAGAGCTACTTAAAGTTGCAAAACAGCAATTAGAAGAGTTGAATAATTCTCTCGAAGAGAGAGTAAAAGATGAGATTCAAAAAAATATAGAGAATCAAATCATGCTGATGCATCAAAGTAAATTAGCACAAATGGGTGAAATGATAGAAAATATTGCACATCAATGGAGACAGCCATTAGCACAAATAAACTCTTTTATACTTCTGATTGATGCAACTTTAGCTCAAAGTGATTTTAAAAATAGCACCGCAAGAGATAAACTCTTAGAAATAGAATCTCTTACAAAATATATGTCAAAAACTATTGATGATTTTAAAAACTTTTTTCATCCAAATAAACAAAAAAGTCTATTTCAACTCCGTAAAGCAGTAGAAAAGTCTCTTGATATTCTCAAAGGAACTCTGCGTGAACATCACATAAAAATCGAACTTGATATAGATGAAGCACTCGAGTGTTTTAATTATTTAGATGAGTTGCAACAAGTTATTTTAATACTTCTAAATAACTCCATTGATGCTTTAACAACTATGCAAATAAAATCACCTACTATTACTATTGCAGCAAAAAACGATGAAGATCTTTTCTTCATATCTATAACGGACAATGCTCTGGGAATAGATAGTAAGATTATAGATAAAATATTTGAACCCTATTTTACTACAAAATACAAATCACAAGGAACAGGTCTAGGACTTTATATGGCGAAAAAGATTATTGATAATGGTTTAAAGGGGAAACTTAGTGTGCAAAACAGAGAATGCGGGGCATGTTTTACGATTGAAATACCAGAGGAAAAAGCATAAGTATGAAAACTCTCTACCCCTATAAGATACTATTTGTTGAAGATGACCAAGTAATAAGAGAAAATTATGTAGCCTATTTAAAAATGATGTTTAGTGAAGTATATGAGGCAAAAGATGGAGAAGAAGCATATGCCCTCTATAAGATAAAAAAACCAGATCTTATGATAGTAGATATAAATCTCCCAAAATTGACAGGCTTAGAACTACTTAAAAAAATCAGAGAAAATGATCATACAACCAAAGCAATTATGCTAACAGCACACACAGATAAATCATTTCTACTTGAGGCTATACAATTAAAACTTACACAATATTTAGTCAAACCTGTCAGTAGTAAAGATTTAAATGAAGCGTTAGAATTAACTATCAAGGAGTTATTACAATACAATGTAATGCCTCTACAAAAAATAGAGTTACCCCAAAATTTATAGTTGGCATGTGGAATTAAAAGAGCTCAAACATCACAATACACTCATTAAACTTACAAAAAAAGAGAAAATTTTATTGGACCTTCTCTTCTCCCATAAAAATAGAGTCTTTACTTATGATGAAATTTTTGAACATATTTGTGAATATGAAGAAACAAATAGCATTAACGGCCTAAAAAATATGGTCAAAAGATTACGAAAGAAACTACCAGAAGGTAGTATTGTAAATCTCTTTAACGAGGGGTATAAAATCATTTTTTAATGCCATACGTTAAGATAAAATAAGAGCTATACACTTCCACTTTAATAATTCACAAAATTCAAAATAAGACAGTAATCATCTTTAACAAAAAATGATACTTTTTTGATACCGATTCAAAATATAATTTCAAGATTTTATTTTTAGGCGTGGTTCCTAGATAATGTTTGTGAAATTATTTTATAAAAAAGGTGTAAAGTGCATACAAAATCGACTAAATATATTCCTATAGATAAAAGTATTATCGAAGAAGGAATGGTATGTCAATTTAACATCTTTACCCCCTCTAAGTCAAAAACAGAGATGCATTGCTTTAAAGAGTCTGGACTCCCTATAACTAAGACTGAAAAAGTGATTATAGATACAGAAGAGCTCCTCTATGTTCTTGAATCAGAGCATTCAAAATATGAGTACATGAAGACAAATCTTTTAGGTGCACAAAAAATAGATGTCATCCAAAATATAAGTTTTGAAGAACAGGCTGGGGCTATTTATAGTAATGCTTCTGACATTTTAAACAACTTCTTTAGTAATCCTGAGACTTTAGCTCATTATGAAGCATCCAAAGAAGTCGTAAATGATATGGTAGCAGCCATCTTAAATGACAACTACACAATTAAGTCTCTTCTGAGTATTGCAACACATGATTATTATACGCATACACACTCCATCAATGTGGCTATCTATGCCCTCAGTTTAGGCTCTTTTTTGAAACTTCCATCACAAGAGTTGTCAGAATTAGGCGAAGCTGCACTTTTACATGATTTAGGTAAAAGTAAGATAGATTCTAAAATTATCAATAAAAATGGAAAACTCACGGATGGAGAGTTTGAAGAGATGAAGAAACATCCTGCATTTGGATATACAATCGGGCTGAAGCTCGGGATAAAAAATAGAAAAGTTTTAGAGGGGATAAGACATCACCATGAAAAAATGGATGGCACGGGCTACCCATTTAAAATGCAGGGCAAGGCCATTCCATATTATGCTCGTATTATAGGCTTGTGTGATATTTTTGATGCCTTAACTAGTAGGAGAAGCTATAAAGAGCCGATGACATCTTTTGAAGCCTTGTTACTGATAAAAACAACTATGAATGCGCATGTAGATGCTACGCTGCTTAGGAAAATGATTGAGATGTTTCGATAAAAAAGTGTAAAAAGGATAAATAGAGATGTTAGATATTCAAAAGATGATAGAAACAAATGATTTTTCAGATTTAATAAACTCAACAGAAGAGTCTAGAAAAAAAAGTGGTGGAGATAACTCCCTTTACCACGAATTAGAAGAGTATTTACATTTTAGTATCATAAAAGAGATTCTAAGAGAAACTTTTAAAAACAATCCAGAGATATTGGCTGATCTAAACGAACAAAACCGAGTAATCCAATCAGAAAATGCACGAATAAAAGTAACTCATAACGATGTAGATTATTTCATTCAATTACCCGAATAAACGCACTTCCAATCTCATTTAATATGCTTTATAACAGATAAATGAGATAAGATAAATAAAAATAAAGAAAAATTTGGGTAAAATTCCGACTCAACATTGTGCACTCAATGCATTCTAGTTAGATTATTATACCCATCAGGAGGCTATTATGGCTTTAGATTCGGCAAAAAAACAAGAAATAGTTACAAAATATGGTCGCAATGCAACTGACACTGGTTCAAGTGAAGTTCAAATTGCATTATTAACAGCAAGAATTGTTGAATTAACAGAACACCTTAAAGTATTCAAAAAAGATCACGCTTCTAGACTTGGTCTATTGAAATTAGTTGGTCAACGTCGTCGTCTTATGAAGTATTTCAAAAGAACACAAAAAGATGCTTACTTGAAATTAGTAGCAGATTTAGGTATCCGCGATAATATCTAATTTTCTTCTCTCGATTAAACCTTTTTAAGGTTTAATCATCTTCCTTTATTCTCTATCTACCTTTCCAAAACTAAAGAAAAATCTCTATAGCTCTTTTTAAATCTTCAGGCGTATCAATACCAAATCCTGTACTAGATACTTTTAACATTGTGATTTTCTTTTGATGATAGATTGCACGGAGTTGTTCTAAGCCTTCTATATCTTCTATGGGTGCATCCGCTAAATTACAAAACTCTTTTAAACTTCTTTTACTAAATCCATAAATCCCGATATGCCCAAAGTAAGAGGCTCTTCCACTACGGTTGTAGGGTATGCAAGAGCGAGAAAAGTAAATCGCATTCTCTTCATCATCGAGAACAACCTTTACGAGATTAGGGTCTTGTGCAGACTCTGCATTGATGGCATTGTAGCAACTTCCCATTATAAAAGGTTCGCCCTTTTTTTGAAGTGTTTGAAGTTTTGACATCAGTACTTGTACAACATCAGGCTCTATAAAAGGTTCATCCGCTTGTACATTAATGATGATTTCATCCTCATCGAGTTCCAAAATAGTAGCGCACTCATGGATTCTATCTGTTCCGCTCTTATGTGTTGTCGATGTGAGCATAGCTTCAATGCCATGAGCTTGGCATGTGGAAATGATAAGCTCATCATCTGCCGCAACAACAACTCTATCTAAATGTGCTACTCTTTTTGCAGTTCTAACGACCATCGGCAAGCCGCCAATATCAGCTAATACTTTTTGTGGAAACCTCGTTGATGCCAATCTCGCGGGAATAATTATCATAGTTTAATGCCTCTTTGGTATAATTGCAAAATTATATCTAAAATTTTTTCAAGGCACTTCATTCTATGCTTCTTTATCAGCCAGAGTCAGGATACTGTTATAACAGTGACTCCATCTTCTTATATGACTTCATAGACTCTTTTAAACCTAAGGGAAGAGTGCTTGATGTAGGTGCTGGTTGTGGGGTTTTAGGACTCTTAGTTGCAAGAGACAATAAAAAAGTAAAATTAGAAGCTGTGGAAAAGCAAGAACCCTTTATTCACTACGCTCAAACAAATGCGAGAGTTAACAAGATAGAGTACAAGATGCATGAGGGTGATTTTTTAGAACTTGCTGAAGATGTGAAGTATGATTATATCATCTCAAATCCTCCCTTTTATCATGATGGGGCATCCAGAAGTGAAGATGAGATGTTGTTTAATGCAAGGTATAATATCAACTTGCCAATAAAAGATTTTTTTAAAAAAGTTTCAAGAGTTTTAAAACCACAATCTCATTTCATCTTCTGTTATGATGCCTCTCAGTTTGGTCTGATATGTGCTGAACTAGATAAAGTAAATTTGCGAGTGATAGATGTTCAGTTTGTGCATCCAAAAATAGATAAAAAGGCTTCGTTAGTGATGATACATGCAAGAAACGGTTCAAAATCACTTATGAAAGTATGGGAGCCATTTATTAGTTTTGAGGGCAATGAAGTCTCACAAAAGGCAGAAGCAATTTACAAAAAAGCTAAAACACAGAGTATTAAATGTCTGATTTGATGAGAGAAGAGGGTTTTAGTTACTCGTTCAATCCATCTGCCTGTTCCACATGCCAAGGAAAGTGCTGTACTGGAGAGAGTGGGTATATTTATGTTACACAAGAGGAGATAGAGAAAATATCTAAACTCTTAAATTTAGAAGTTAGTGACTTTATGGCAAAATATCTTTTCAAAAATGGGTACAAGTACTCCATAAAAGAAGTGAAATATAGCGACTCTTATGAGTGCGCATTTTACAGTAGAGCGACTAATGGCTGCTCCATCTATGATGCAAGACCTCTGCAATGTAAGACCTTCCCGTTTTGGGATTATTTTAAAACAAGAGTGGATGAACTAAAGTTAGAGTGTCCAGGGATTCAAGATGATTAAAACAGTTTTATCGTTTCTATTGTTACTTGTTTTTTCTGGATGTGTCTCATCTCCTCAGGTAAAACCAAATGAAAAAGTTTTTGAGGATGAAGATACCTACATTCTTTATGGCCTTAGAGCTGAACAACTCAATGAATACAACGCTTCCTCAAGCATCTTCAACACACTTTATGTAAAATCAGATAAAAAAGAGTACCTCTACCGCTCCCTTCAAAACAATTTAGCCTCTTCTGAAAATAGTAAAGTCGTAAGCAGAGTAGATGAGATAATCGGCGACTCTTTAGAAGATTATGTGCTAGTTCGCATGAAAGTTATCGCCTTGATGCAACTTGAAAAGTTAGAAGAGGCAAAAATGTTAGCGATTCGATTAGTCGAAGCAACGAAAGAGGTGGATGACTATATTCTTGTAAGCGACATCTACATCAAACAGAAAAAATTTGACACGGCTGTGAAGTATCTTGAGAGCGCTTATACTCAGGACTACAGCGAAGTGGTGCTCGATAAGATGGCGATTATCTTATATGTAAATCTCAAACGAGAAAAAGATGCCATTGCTCAATTAGAAACGCATACAAGAATGCATGGCTGTTCAAAGCTGATTTGTTTAAGATTAGCAGGATTTTACAGTAATGAAAACGATATAGATGGACTCCTTTCTGTTTACCTTCGCCTCTATGAGATAGAAGATACAGAAGAGGTCTCAAGCAAAATAGTACAGATTTATGGTTATAAGAAAGATTATTTAAAATTGACAGAATTTTTAGAGAGCGGAGAGATTGATGATGCTCTGCTTCTTCAACTCTATATGAATGCAAAAAACTACACAAAAGCATTTCCTTTAGCAGATAAACTCTATGCAAAAACAGGGGATGTCTCCTATCTTGGGCAGAGTGCCATTTATGAGTATGAGAGTTCTGAGAAAAAAGATAAAGCAATGCTGAGCCGTGTCATGCACAAGCTGGAAAAAGTAGTTAAGATTGAGCAAAGTCCGCTCTATCTTAACTATCTGGGTTATCTTCTGATAGAGCATAAACTCAATGTAAAAAAAGGGATCAAGTATGTTCGTATGGCTTTAAAGTCTGATCCTAAATCGGCTTTTTATTTGGACTCCTTGGCATGGGGCTATTATAAGCTTGGAGATTGTAAGAGGGCTTATACACTGATAAAAAAAGTTTCTAAACTAGAGGGTGGAGATGATAAAGAGGTACTCTTTCATCTCAAAAGTATCAAAACGTGTTTTGACAAGATGAAGAAAAAGTCTCTAAAGAAGAAAAGTAAAAAGAAAAAAACCACAAAGAAAAAAGGCAAAGAAAAAAAATGATTTTAGATGAGATTATAAAAAAGACAAAAGAGGATTTAGTTAAGAGAGAAAAAGAGTTTTCACTCGATTGGCTTGGTCGCTCTCTCGCTTTTAATGCAAGAGTTCCAAGAGATGTTATTCCCTACTTAAAAGCGACGCAAGAGGATCCTTACAGAATCATCTCAGAGGTGAAAAAAGCTTCTCCTTCTAAGGGTGTTATCCGTGAAGATTTTGACCCGATTGCTATTGCTCAGAGTTACGAGAGAGGAGGGGCGAGTGCTATCTCTATCTTGACAGAACCTCACTTTTTTCAAGGAAGTCTAGACTATCTGGGTCAAATAAGAAGATATGTGGGTATCCCACTTTTAAGAAAAGATTTCATCGTCTCCAAGTATCAAGTTTTAGAAGCACTCGTTCATGGGGCAGACTTTATCCTTCTTATAGCTGCGGCACTCAGCAAGAGCGAACTCAAAGAGTTACTTGCCTACACAAGACACTTAGGCATGGAAGCTTTGGTAGAAGTGCATGATAAAACTGACTTAGTAAAAGCAATCTACGCAGGAAGTGACATCATAGGCATCAACCACAGAAACCTCCAAACTTTTGAGATGAATATGAACCTCTCGTATGAACTCATCCCATTGATACCAAATGGTAAAATCATTGTAGCTGAGAGTGGTATCTACGAACATGGGCAACTTGAAGATTTAAGTAAAGCGGGTGTCGATGCTTTCTTGGTTGGAGAGTCTTTGATGAGAGAAGAGGATGAAGAAGCGGCGCTTAAAAAACTGAAGTTTGGTTAAGGAGTTTGGCATGTGGAAGTTATACTTCCACATGCCAAGATTAAAATTATGCCAACAAACTCTTAACACACTCACTGATTCTTTTTCCATCTGCTTTTCCTGCTAACTCTTTACTCGCAGCACCCATCACTTTTCCCATGTCTTTTGCAGTTGTCGCTCCGACTTTTGCGATAATCTCTTTAAGCGCACTGCTGAGTTCCTCATCACTCATTTGCGCAGGGAGATAGACTTCATAAAATGAAATCTCATCAAGTTCTATTTGTAATAAATCATCACGACCTGCATCTCTATATTGAGTTGCCGCATCATTGCGTCTTTTGACTTGCGTTTGGATGATTTTGATGACATCCTCATCACTTAACTCTTTTCTCTCATCGACCTCTATCTGTTTAAAAGCGCTTGTTAAAAGACGAAGTGCATCTCTCTTTTTTGTCTCTTTTGCCTTCATAGCCTCTTTTACGTCGTTGTTGATTGTTTCTCGTAAGCTCAAATCTTTTCCTTGGAACTAAATTTGCTTTATTATAACTAAACAATAGACTACTCTCCAAGGGATATACATGATAAAAAGATTTTTAACACTCTGCATTCCCTTCTTCGCCATACTCTTCATGAGTGGGTGTACAGCAAACTTAACAGACCCAGAAATCAGTTTCGAGCCTCCTGTTTATGTCGAGGAGATGCCAGCCCGTGAAGATAAAGTTGATTTCGCTTCAGTAGGAAGTATCTTTGGGCAGGGTGATAACCCACTCTTCACAGACCATAAAGCGATGCATGTCAATGACATCGTCAGAGTAGTAATCTCTGAGATAACATCTAGTACAAACACTGGTGCAAAAAGTTTGAGTTCAAGTGATAGTTCAAATCTTGGGGGTGGTACTTTTACCTCTGCTGGTACAAATCCAGCCGTGGATGCAGTAGCTTCAAGTTTAAATGGTTTTGCAGGTATTGGACTGACAAGTAACAGTACTAGTGCCTTTAGTGGTTCGGGGAGCGCAACGAAAAATGCTACCTTTACTACAACGATTTCTGCTAGAATAGTGAAAGTTCTTCAAAATGGCAACTACTTTATTGCTGGAAAAAGAGAAATCTTAGTAGATGACCAGAAGCAGATTATACAGATAAGTGGTGTTATCCGCCCTTACGATATAGATCAACTTAACAGTATAACATCTGCACAAATGAGTGAAGCGAAGATACTTTACAAGACAGAAGGAGCGGTGGATCATGCAACACAACAGGGTTGGGGTACGAAAATTATTCAAGCAGTTTGGCCATTTTAGTCTAGTTTTATTGTTCGGTGTCTCTTCACTTAGCGCACAAAGTTTTGAAGATTTTAAAAGAACTGAAGTTGCTTCATTTCAAAAGTATAAAGATGAAAAAGATGAAGCCTTCAATAAATACTTAAAAGCGCAATGGAAAGAGTACAATGTTTATAAGGGTACTCCTCTATATGAAAAACCAAAACCAAAATCGATAGCACAAGCAAAACCTCTGCCAGTTAAAAGCGTAGGTCCAAAAGTACGTATTGAAGTGGCGTCGATAAAAGTCCCTCCACAAAAAGAAGTAGTTGAGAAGCCAATTATTGTTGTTGAACTCAAACCTGAGCCTAAAGAATCAAAAGTTACAAAAGCAATTATGCTAGATTTTTATGGTACAACTCTTGGATTTGATATGCCACGCGGCTTGGAAGGTGCAAAGTTTTACCCTCAAAATCAAAAAGGGATTTCAAACTTTTTTGATACTGCCGCTTCAAGCGAATATGAAGTACTTGTCTCTGAATTGCTCAAAGTGGGTAAAGAGATGCAACTCAATGATTGGGGTCTCTATCTTCTTGTTTTAGATGTTTCAAATCATATCTTCAAAAATGAGGATGACTCCAGACTTTTAAGCTGGTTTTTGTTTAACAAATTGGGCTATGCAGTGAAAATTGGACTTGCCAATAAGCATACAATACTCATGCATTACTCTCAAAAGGTTATCTATTCTACCCCAAATTATACTTTTGGCGGGAAGAAATATTATGTGGTTTCTAACTACGCAAAAGGGAGTGTAGGAAATCTCTACTCCTATGAGCAAAGCTATCCTGGGGCAGACAAAGCACTTGATTTAGCTTTGCCAAAACTACCACTCTTCAACTCTGATATAAAGAGTAAAACTTTGAGTTTCAAAGAGCTTGGAAAAGAGTACACGGTTCCTCTCTCTTATAATCAAAATCTTATAAATTTTATGGCTACCTATCCGCAAGCGGATTATGAGACATTTTTCAATGCACCTGTAGATGCCCTGACCTACAAAGAAATAGCAACAGCTTTAAAAAAGTATGTGGATGGAAAACATGCGAGTGACGCTATGAATTTTGTACTCCATTTTGTTCAAAAATCTTTTGAATATCAGATAGATGACCAGCAGTTTGGAAGAGAAAAAGTGATGTTTGCTCAAGAGACACTCTACTTTGAGAAGTCCGACTGTGAAGATAGAGCTATTTTGTTTTCCTATCTTATAAAAGAACTTTTTGGCGTAGGGGTTATCGGAGTGAAGTACAAAGACCACATGACAACAGCGCTCAATGTCCCCATGGAGGGAGACCTTGTGAGGGCAGGTTCAAGAAAGTTTGTTGTGGCTGACCCAACCTACATCAATGCAACGATTGGGCAGAGTATGCCACAGTACAAATCTCTAAGACCTGAGAACTTTATTGTCGTTCAAAAAGATTTGTAAAAAATTAGTAGTTAAAGGCAACTTTATAAGTTGGATCATCCTCTTCGTAAGAGCAGTAAGGTCCTGCTTTTCTCAGGATTGCTTTACAATCTGCTGAGAGGTGGCGAAGGAGTAGGTTTTTACCTGCCTCCTCATACTTCTTAGTAATCGCATCTATCGCCTCAACTCCACTCGAATCCATTACTCTCGCATCTTTAAAATCTATAACTACTTTTGGTGGGTCTTGTAGGATGTCAAAGTTGTCTGCAAAGGTTGTAGCACTCCCAAAAAAGAGTGGACCTTCAAGCTCATACACTTTCGTTCCATCCTCTTCAACATGAGATTTTGACCAGATTTTTGCATGTTTCCAAGCAAAGGCAAGCGCAGAAATAATAACACCTGCAATCACAGCAATCGCTAAATCTTCAACAACTGTAATAACAGTAACCGCAACCATTACAAAGGCATCTGTTCGAGGAATATGGCTAAGACGAGAGAAGCTTGACCACTCAAAAGTGCCTATACTTACCATAAACATGATTCCAACCAAAACAGCGACAGGAATCGTATTTAAAACACCACTCATAGAAACTACAAGAAGGATAAGTCCTACTGCCGCTACAAAAGAGGAGAGTCGTCCAATTCCACCTGAGGTGTAGTTAATGATACTCTGCCCAATCATTGCACAGCCTGCCATTGCACCAAAAAATCCACATGCCACATTTCCAGTTCCCTGTGCAATACACTCTTTGTTTGCAGAACCACGGGTATTGCTTAGTTCATCTAAAACTGAGAGGGTAAGAAGTGACTCTATGATTCCAACTAAAGCGATAATTACTGCATAAGGTAAGACCATCAAGATAGCATCTAAACTCAAGATATTGTGAGGAATAGCAAAACTTGGAAGCTGCCCCGCAAATTGGCTCATATCTGCCAACCCACTCAGTAAAAGAGTGTCGATTTGCATAAAATAGACAGCTACAGTAAGCAGAACAATAGAGACAAGTCCAGCAGGTACAGCTTTTGTATATTTAGGAAGAAGATACATGATAGCCATAGTTGCCACGACTAAGATGTACATTGTCGCACCTTGCCCTTGAAAAAATTTAAACTGCGCCGTCGCTATCACAATCGCAAGACCATTTACAAAACCATGGATTGCAGGCGTTGGAACAAGACGGATAAACTTACCAAGTTTGAGAACACCTATGCTTATTTGAATCAATCCTGCAAGTATAGTTGCTAAAAGAATTGCGTGTAAAACACCCATTGCAATGGCTTCAGTTGCCAAACCTTGTGCAGAGAGAAGTGTTGTTACCTCAAGCGTGAGACCAACTAAAACGATTGCAACCGCACCCGTTGCTCCAGAAATCATTCCTGGTTTACCACCGATAAGAGAGGTGATAAGTCCGAGGATAAAAGCAGTATAGAGACCGACAATAGGACTCACTCCAGCGATAAATGAGAATGCGATTGCTTCAGGAATTAAAGCTACAGCGACAACGAGACCAGATAAAATATCATTTTTGATATTTGTTGCAGTATATTTTTTTAAATCAAACAATTGTAAAAAACCTTAGTTAGAGAGTGTTTTTGAAATTGCGCGATTATATCTAAAGAGTAATGAAGGTTTACTTTGAGGTTAGAAAGTTTAACCCATTTTGAGTGCACAAGCCTCTTCGTAGGTTTTTTTGGCAGCATAGAGCGTGCTAACTTTCAGCCCATCATAAATTGCATCTAGTTTATCATCCGCATCCATGCGTTTAAGCTCTTTTTTGTCTAAATCAGCATAAGATATAAGCTCGTTCCAAACAGAGCTCTCATCTAGTGCAAAGGCATACACAGTAATGCCTTCGTATTCAAAGACACAATCACTTATTAAATTATCAACAAAGAGCGTTACTATTGTTGTAGGGACTAGGAGAGCTTTGTACAGTTCAAAGGCTTTTTCAAAGTTCGCAAAGTCCTCTAAATTTGCAGCAAATAAAAATGCTGATTTCTCATCTGCAACTACAAGTGCTTGTTTAAATATAACTTTAGGAGGGAGTTGTTTTTGTGGAGATAAAAATTCTCCCTGAGTGATAATAAGGTCTCCCCTATATCCAAAGCGTCCTGCTGTTTTGAGAGAACCCTTAAAAGAGGGTTGCCATTGTAGTTTATTTTCTTCTATGTAGTCGATTGGAGTTGCCATTCGTATTTCCTTGAGTTGTGGATTGTATCCGATTAAGGTTGTTTTGAAGCACTGTAAGGAAATGGAGCATGCTATTGCGCTCTTAAAAGAAGTTACTAACCTCTATGCATATTCTATGCTTGATAAAAGCTTACACTTATCTACACTATGTAGGAGTAATGCGTTGAGAAAAAGGGAAAATGTATCTGTTCCGAGAAGACTCGGAACTCTAAGAAGTTATTTTTGAAGGGAGTGGAGTTGTTCTAAGACTTTACTCTGTTTTGTTGAAGCATCCGCCAATAACTCACGGTTTTTAGCGAGAACATCTTCAGGTGCATTGGCTACAAATCTCTCATTGCTTAGCATATTAGAGAGTTTATCTATCTCTTTTTGCAGTTTTTCATCCTGTTTTTGTAACTTGGAGATAATAGAGCTTAAGTCGATGGAATCTGTCGGAATGAAAGTCTCACAAAAATCAGCAATATCGCTTACTGCATTTTCTACTTTTATCTCTGTAAACTCTAAAACTTCAACTTTTGCAAGTCGTGTGATGAAAGGAAGCATCATCGCTCTGTCTTCATCACTTACTCCATCGATTTTGACAAAAGCTTTTTCGATTTTTTGGTTTGCCAAGTCAACTAAAACTTTTGCACGTCTGATAGAGACAATCGCATCCATAATGATTTCAAATTTTCTCTCCTCTTTTCTCTGCTTTGTTTTAAAAGGGAATTTCTGAATCATAATAGAGTCACTCTCTTGAAGTGAAGTTCCAGAGAGTTGATGGTAGAGATACTCTGTGATGAAAGGCATAAACGGATGTAGAAGTTTCATAGCCTCTTTAAAAATAGCACCAAGTTCTACAATCGAGCCTTTATCTGCTTTACTAAGCTCTATTCCCCAGTCACAAAACTCATTCCAAAGAAATTTATACATCACAAGTGCCGCATCATTAAATTTGTACTCATCAAGAGACGCACGAACCTCTTTTGTTGCAAAATTAAGACGAGACATCATGTAACGACCCAAATCTGTCTCAACACAAAAACCGCTCATATCAGGAAAAGTCTCTACATTCATCTGAAGGTATTTTGCTGCATTGATAAGTTTGTTTGTAAAGTTACGGTTTTGTTCAAGTTTTTCCGTACTCATACGAATATCACGCCCTTGTGCTGCAGAGATTGCAAGTGTAAATCTCAAAATATCAGCACTATATTTGTTGACCATATCTAAAGGGTCAATAACATTTCCTTTGGATTTACTCATCTTGTCGCCATTCTCATCACGTACGAGTGCATGAAGGTAGATGTGGTTAAATGGAAGTTCTCCATTGAAGTTCTCACCCATCATCATCATTCTAGCAACCCAAAAGAAAAGGATGTCAAAACCTGTGATAAGAAGCGTATTTGGATAGAAATCTTTCATATCGTTGGATTGAAAAAGCTTGTCCATCTCCACATCGCCTTGACCCCAACCTAAAGTTGAAAAAGGCCATAAAGCAGAGCTAAACCAAGTATCAAGAACATCAGGGTCTTGCGTTAGATTTTTAGAGGCACATTTAGGACAACTCTCTGGACGCTCCTCTTGACTTGCAAATTCGTGTTCACAATCATCACAGTAAAATACTGGAATCTGATGTCCCCACCAAAGTTGACGAGAGATACACCAGTCACGTAAATCACCCATCCAAGAGTTGTAGGAGTTTATCCAGTGAGGAGGGAAGAACTTCGCTTCGCCAGCATTTGTTTTTTCGATGGATTTATCGGCTACCTCTTTACGAACAAACCACTGTTTTGAGATGTAAGGCTCTACAATATTTTTACATCTGTAACAGTGTCCAACTTGGTGTTTATGATCTTCAATTTTAATCATAAAGCCCTCTTCATCAAGACGTTTTACAATAATTTCACGCGCCTCAAGACGCTCTAAACCTTTGAACTCTCCTGCATAGTCGTTTAAAATCCCTTTCTCATCAAAGACAGTAATAAACTCTAAATCGTGGCGTTTTCCAACTTCATAATCGTTTTGGTCATGCGCAGGAGTTACTTTTACCACACCTGTTCCAAAATCCATTTCCACATGCGAATCGGCAATGATTGCTACTTCTCTATCAAGAAGAGGAAGTTTGATTTTTTTGCCGATTAAAGCTTTATAGCGCTCATCATCAGGGTGTACCATGACAGCTGTATCGCCAAAGTATGTTTCAGGTCTTGTTGTTGCAACTTCCACATGCCCACTGCCATCAGCAAATGGGTACTTCATGTAGTAAAATTTTCCATCATGATCTTCGTGTTCAACTTCGATGTCAGAGAGCGCACCATCATGTGTACACCAGTTCACCATGTAGTTTCCACGAATAATCAGACCCTCATTGTAAAGATGAACAAAAGCCTCTTTAACAGATTTTTGAAGCCCAGCATCCATTGTAAAACGCTCTCGCTCCCAAGCAGGAGATACACCCATTTTACGGAGTTGTTCTGTCATGATTCCAGCAGACTCTGCTTTCCACTCCCAAGCACGCTTTAAGAAGGCTTCACGTCCGATTTCCTCTTTGGTTGTTCCTTCTGCAAGGAGTTGTTTCTCCACAACATTTTGTGTAGCGATTCCTGCGTGATCGGTTCCTGGTTGCCAAAGTGTTTTATAGCCATCCATTCTTTTGTAACGTGTGATAATATCTTGAAGTGTAAAGGTAAGTGCGTGACCGATATGCAGACGACCAGTGACATTTGGAGGAGGCATCATGATAGAAAAATTTTTTCCCTCTTCTTGGATAGCTTTGTTGCCATCTATTTCGAAGTATCTTCTCTGCTCCCAAATTTTGTAAAAATTGTTTTCTGTCTCTTGTGTGTTATAGCCGTTTGACATCTGAATCGCCTTGTAAAAGTAGTCTTTTGATTTTCGCGATTATAGCTAAAAAGAGATTAGTTTTAAATGCCTTGGACTCTCTCTTTGATTTTTAATTTATCATCGTACATTTTTTTGTCACTATTTTCTATCACTTTATTTAAGTCACTTTTTTCTTCAAAGGCTTCTATGCCGTAAGAGAAACTGAGTGTAAAATGGTGGTCTTTTACTTTTATTTTTTTATGGAGTAGTTGTTCCCTTAAGGCACTTACTTTTGCATCTACCTTCTGTTCTGACGCACCTTTAGGAAAGATTAGAATGAACTCATCTCCTCCATATCGGATGACATGTCCTCTGAGGTTTTTGAGTTCGTGAGAGAGATAGACCAGAACTTTATCTCCTACGATATGCCCATAGGTGTCATTAATGATTTTAAAGTAGTTTAAGTCTATGAGTACCATGGTTCCAGCCTCTTTAAAGCTTCTTGCATCTGTATTTAACATAGAGTCAAAGAGCCATTTTCTATTGAGGGTGTTCGTAAGAGTATCTTTATAGACAGACTCTTTAAGTTTTTCTATCTCTTTGCGTAACTCTTGTGTCTCTACTAAAATCTCATTTAAGAGGTTTTCATCTTTTTTTTGAATTGCAGAGATTGCTCTAGTAGCAGAGTCACTCAACTGGAGTGCATTTTTGGATGTCTCTTCTCCGAGGCTTGTAAGTAGAGAGAGTTTTTCGTTGAGATAGTCATCAGCAAGAGATTCACTCTCTTCTGGGGTAAGGTCATGAGAAAGAGCATGGTTATGAAAGAGCGTTGCATATATTTTAGGTGTAACGATGTCTAAATTTTTTAAATCATGTTTTGTTTCATCGGATACTATCTTTAGGCTACCTTCATTCACTTCCATTACAACTTCTTCCTTCAATAAATTTGAAATAAAGTATACCATTTATTTCTTTGCTTTTATAATATGAAAGAAAATTTTTTGCTCAATTGCAAAGATGTAACTTAGAGGATATTAAATTATACAAGGTATAATCACGGCTTTCATAAGGAGTCTCTATTGCCACTGTCTCGTTTAAATTCTGAGCAATATGCTGCTGCAACTTCTACACATACTCAAAACCTTATTATCGCTTCAGCAGGTACAGGAAAAACCTCCACAATTGTCGGTAGAATAGGACACCTCCTCGCTAATGGTGTAAAGCCTGAAGAGATTTTACTTCTTACCTTTACCAACAAAGCAGCAGCGGAGATGATAGAGAGAGTTGCGGAGTACTTTGGAAAAGAGATAGCGACGAAAATCGATGCGGGAACTTTCCATGCGGTGAGTTACCGATGGCTTAAAAAACATGACCAAAAAGTTGTTTTAAAACAACAACGTGAACTCAAAACACTTTTTAGATCTGTCTTTGAAAAACGCTCTTTTATGCACATAAACGCAGAGATTACGCAGTATGGGGGCAACTATCTTTATGATGTTTACTCCTTTTATCAAAATACGGAGTTGCAGAGAGATTTTGAAGCGTGGATTATAGAGAAGTATCCTGAGCATGAACTCTTTGCAATGATTTATGCAGATATTGTGGATGAGTTTGAGTCTTTAAAAAAAGAGTATGGTTTTGTCAACTTTAATGATTTACTTCTTAATTTTAGAGAGATTTGTAAAACAAAAGATTTAGGCTACAAAGAAGTTCTCGTCGATGAATATCAAGATACAAATGCACTTCAAGGTACGCTCATAGACGCGATGAAACCGCCTTCACTCTTTTGCGTTGGAGATTATGACCAGAGTATTTATGCTTTTAATGGGGCAGATATTTCTATAATTGGCTCATTTTCTACAAAGTTTCCACATGCCAAAGTCCATACCCTTACAAAAAATTATCGCTCCACGATGCCTATACTCTCACTCGCTACTAAAGTGATTGAGCATAATGATAGAATCTATCCTAAAAAACTTGAGGTAACGCGAAATGCCCAAGCACAGTCACCTAAACTTCTCACATACGATGAGCTCTTTGATCAGTACCATGCAATGGCGGCACAGATTCGAGATTCGCAAACGCCAAGGGAAGAGATAGCAGTTATTTTTAGAAATAACTCCTCAGCCGATGGAATCGAAGTGGGCTTAAGAGAGCTTGGAATCGCCTGTAAAAGAAAAGGGGGAACCAGCTTTTTTGATTCCAGAGAGGTCAAAGCAGTTCTTGATTTATATACGCTCTTGATTAATGAGTCGGATATGATGGCGTTCATCCATCTTTTTGAGTTTGCGCGTGGTATCAGTAGTGCGATGGCAAAAGAGATGTACCTCGCACTGAAAACTTTAGGGCATAGTTCTATCTTTTATGGTCTTTATGCCCCTGATGCATCGATACATAACCCTTTTGAGAAACGAAAAGTGTCACATCAGTTAGGTCTCTTTGATGAGTTTTTAGAACTAGGAGCTGTAGGAAAGTTTGCAAGACTCGGATTTGAAGAGAAGTTCATGAAAAATCAAATCTTGAAACATCCAAAACTGACCAAAGAGGGAGCCATCTTTTTACACGATTTTTATCTGCTCTATAGAGATTTAAAGGGTGTAAAACAGCCGAGAACCATAGTGAAAAAGATTGCTGAATCCTCCTTATATAAATATATTTCAGATACTTTAGCATCCAAAAGAGCGATGCTCAAAGATGGGAGTATTGATGAGAAGCAAAAAACAGAAGCCTTATCACGCATAGCGAGAAAAATGGTACTCTTAGAGGAGCTTTCCAAACCCTACTCAGAGCATGAAAGGTTTTTAAATGCCATGATTTTAGGCTCTTCAGATTTAACACAAGGGGAGGGGGTAAATCTCCTGAGTGTTCACGCTTCCAAAGGGTTGGAATATAAAGAGGTCTATGTTGTGGATTTGATGGATGGAAGATTTCCAAACAGAAAACTGATGCAACGTGGTGGCTCTTTAGATGAAGAGCGAAGACTTTTTTATGTGGCTGTGACAAGAGCCAAAGATATTTTATATCTCAGTTTTGCAAAATATGACAAGATAAAAAAGACAAACTTCCTCCCTTCCCAATTTTTATATGAGGCGGGTTTAGTCCCAAAAGATGAAGCCTATAGAGCCTTAGTCTTAAAAGATATGGACAAAGATGAGGAGTAGTAACTCTTTTTAATCTCTCTCATTTCTCATCGCTCTTGTTTGTACAAAGTAGGTGTGTCCTAAATAGATAACAAAAAAGATAGCCGCAAAAAAGATAACAAAGGGGATGAGTGAGAGTAAGTAGAGGGCTAAAGTCTTGAGTCTGATTTGGTTTGCACTAAAAAACTTTATCTTTTTACTCTCTTCTCTTGTGCAGATGGTGGAGGCTATATCGTAACTCATCATCTTGTGAAAGAAGTAGTAGAGTGGGAGATTGAGCGCGACAATATTAAGGAGAGGTATAAAATAGGTAGGAATCAATACTAAAAAGAGCAAAAGCATTCCAAGCGCCCATTTTAGGGTAAGAAAGAGTGCCTCTAAAAGATTAGAATGCCCAATCATCTCTACATCTGGGTAGTGTCTTGCTTGTATCTCTTTGAGAACCATAGGAGTCATAAAGCCTATGACGAGTAGTGCTACAAAGATAGAGAGATAGAGCACGAAAAAAGCGCCAACGGTATAGACAAAAAAACCTACCAGCCAAGAGGTGGCTGCAAAACTCATAAGATAGGTCGCAATGGAGCTACCTTCAAGTTGAGTGCTTGTACTCTCCGTGTGGGGGATACCATTCTCCATGGTTGTCTGCGTCGATTGTACATCCATAGTGCCGAGTTGATCTAGCCCAAGCCCTGCAAAAGTAAAAAAAAGAAGATACATAATGAGCATTGTGAAGATAAAAGGGGCTATGGAGTAGCGAAGCATCTTTGCCGTGAAAAAATCTTTGATACTCAGTTTGAGTAACTCTACTTCACTCTTCATAGGAGATACCCATCTCTAATGGCTCTTCGTGCTATATTTATTTTCATCTTTTACTCCATATTTTTTGATTGAGTTTTAACTCTTCAACGATTCCAAGAGCTAGGTGAAGTGTACTTACATACTCCATGGCAATTTTATACTTTAATAGTGAATGAAAGATAGATGGTTCAAAGAGGTCTTTACCATAATCAATCGCCATGTGGATAGAACCACCGATAAAGGAGATATACAGAGGATGATTCGCCTTTTTTTTAAAGGTGAGGAGTCTCTGCATAAGAGAGTGAGAGAGGATGTACCTCGCTTCAATCTGATCGGTTGCGTAGACAACAAACTCTTTTTCAAACGCACTATCATCAAGTTTGACAAGCTCCTCTCGCAGGAAGTTTTTCGATTGGAGCCAATTGCCGATGAGGTCACCAAAAATATTTTGAGCACTCTCTGGGAGAACAACTGTTCTTCCTATGAAGTTTTTGTTAAAATCAGCGACAATAAAAAGACCTCTAAAAATCGTACTCCAACTCTCTTTTCCTTTTGAATTTTTGTGCCTTTGCTGGGCATGTATATCTGAAAACTCGATTTTAGTTCCATCAATTAAGCCCATTACATGGTCGTTTCCACTGATTTTATCGACTCTGCTTGTAAAAAGTTCCGAGCGTTCAAAAATTCTCTGGGAGACATGAAGCTCTGTTGTATAGATAAGTTTTTCATCGATGGCATGGATGAGTGGTTTTAAGACTTTTGTTTTAAATTCATCGGTGTACTCTTGTGTTAAAAACTTATACAAAAGTGTACCGATTGCAAAATAAGCAAATATAATAACAGAGAAAAGTTCTATATTCATTGTCTCTAAAGGGAGAAGTGAGACGAGCACCACACAGACGAGAGTAAAAAAGAGCCCCACAAGAATAACTCTATATCGAAGATTTTTTCTTTGTAGCTCCAATGCCTCTAAAGTTGGAAAAAGATTTTTGTAATAAAAGTCTGTTAATTGGCTAAGCGTTTTCATGCTTTAGTTGAAAAGCTCTTTTACGTTTACATTTTTTCGCTCACTCTCAACGATAACAAAAACCTCTTTGCGAGTGTAGTTCATAGCAGAAGCCATAAAGTTCGTTGGAATCATCTCTATGGCATTGTTATAGTCTGTCACAGCTTGATTGTAAGCGCGTCTTGCAGCTGAGATTTGCTCTTCGATTTCGGTGAGGGAGTGTTGAAGATGCATTACATTTTCATTCGCTTTTAAATCTGGATAATTCTCTACAGCAATCATGATAGAACCAAGGGCAGAACTCACTTTTGCATCGAGTTGAATCTTCTGTGCATCTGAAATATTTGGCTTGTTTGCATCTGCGCGAAGTTTTGTAACCTCTTCAAGCAGAGACTTCTCATGCTCCATATATTTACTCACAGAGGCGACAAGGTTTGGGATGAGGTCGTAGCGTTTTTTAAGAGTGGTATCGACACTTGCAAAGATATTTTCTACTTGATTTTTCTTTGAGACAAGTGAGTTGTACATAAGGACTAAGATAAGAGTAACTATGACTAAAACGATGAGAGAGATTGGCATGTGGAAATCCTTTTTTATGATGGCTCAGTTTATCTCTATTTTGTTTAAGCTTTTGTTATATCCTCAGCCGCACACACTGCACTCGCCCATGCCCATGCAAAGTTAAAACCCCCACGACGACCAACGACATCTAAAACTTCTCCACAGAAATAGAGATTTTTTTGTTTAAGAGACTCCATCGTTTTTGGATTTATCTCTCTTGTATCTACACCGCCGCCACTCACTTCTGCATGACGAAAACCGTGCGTATCGCTCACTTCAAACTTCCAATTGAGGATTTGGTTGGCTATTCTTTTAGAGAGTTTTGTATCGACTTCCAAGCAGGCTTTGGCATGTGGAATTTCTAAGACATCCAAAACTGTTTTAGCGATTTTGAGTGCTACGAGACCATGTAAAATATCTAAGATATTGGCATGTGGATTGAGCTGTGCCATCTTCATGATGTGGGCTGAGAGTTGTTGTGGCGTATATTTTGGAAGTAAATTTAGAACAATATCAACGCTCTGAAAGTTCATTAAAGCTTCAGAAGCTTGTTGCGAAATATCTAAAACAGCAAAACCTGAAACACCGTACTCTGTAAAAAGAATATCGCCTCTGCATGTGGAAGTTACTTTATTATTGATAAGAAGTGTGACCTCTCCATCGACTTTCGCACCACTCATCTTAGCATGTGTATTTGAGTTTAAGTGTAGTTGAACTAATGATGGGTAGGTTGAAATGATGGTATGCCCAAACTCTTTTGCGAACGCTTGCCCATCACTGTTTCCACCTAAATGCGAAGCCGCTTCACTTCCTGTTGCCACAACAACAGTGTCATACTCTTGGAGTAGTTTTTTTATATCGGTGACTTTATTCTCTGTATGAAAAATAACGCCTAGACTTTTTGCATAGTTTTCTAAAAGCGTAGCAACACTTTTGGCTTCATTGCTCAATGGATAAACCTTTCCATCTTCTTTAACGTCTAGCATTAAACCAATACTCGAAGTAAACTTTTCAAACTCGTTAAATGAGAAGTTTTCTAGAGCATATTTAACAAAAGAGGGATTCTCACTAAAGTAATCCTCTTGGCATGTGGAAATGTTTGTGATGTTACATCGCCCGTTGCCTGAGACTAAAATCTTTTTCGCAGGCTTAGGGTTCTGTTCGTAAATTGCAACGTCAATTTTTTTGGCGGAAGAGGAACTTTTTGCACAGATAATGGCGCATAAAAGTCCAGAAGTTCCCGCTCCAATTATGGCTACTCTCTTATGTTCTAAAAGTTTCAAGTTTCGCATGAAGGTCGTCAGTCATAGAGTTTAGATGATCCGTTGCAGCTACAATCTCTTCAACATTTCGAGCATTTTGAGAAGAGAGAGTATTGATTTCTGTAACTTGATTTACAATCGCCTCAACATCTTGCCCAGTCTTTTCAAAGTCAGATACAGTTTTATCACTTGCCTGTACAGCTTTGTTAACTATTTCAACACTACAGTTTATTTTCATTTCAACATCGTTTGAAACATCTGCAAGTGCTTGAACCTCTTCTGAGTTAGAGTTCATTTGACCGCTTACATCGCCGATAGATTGAACGATAATATTGATAGTTGCATTAATCTCTGTAAGAGATTTTTGCGTTCTCTCTGCAAGTTTTCTAACTTCATCGGCTACAACAGCAAAACCACGTCCATGCTCTCCTGCACGTGCTGCTTCAATTGCCGCATTGAGTGCTAAGAGGTTTGTTTGGTCAGCTATATCGCCAATCACTTCAAGAACAGATTTTACAGCTGTTGCTTCATTAGAGAGTGTATCCATTCTCTGTGCAAGTTCTATCTCTATCTCAGCACTTTGTTGTACTCTTGAAGTAAGCGCAATAATATCTTCCCTTGCAGCATTGAGATTGTCATTTGCAAGAATAATATCTTTTTTGCTTCGTTGCGCATCTAAAATAGCCGACATGATTTCATCTTTTATCTTATTTGCTTGCATTGTTGCTTTATCTATAACACTAACAGATTTTTCAACATTGTTTCCAACACCTAGAGCTGTTGTGGAGAGTTCATGCGAGATTGAAGCATTTTCACTTGAACCCTGTTTCGCTGTTTGGATTAAGACTTTAAGATTTGAGAGAAGATTATTGAAAGCTGATGCCATCTGTGACAACTCTAAAGGAGCATTCTCATCTACTTTAATCGTTAAATCATTGTTATGACCTATTTGAAGTAGTGTATCTTTAAACTTTGTAAGAGGTCTGTTGAGTCCAAAAGAGATAATGTAGTATGCATTACCAACAGCTAAAAGAGTAGATAGGAAAAATACGACTAGCATGATTGTCTCTGATTGTGTTAACTCATCAATTGAGTGTTCGCTTAAATCTACAGCTCCTTTTAAACCAGCATCATATATCTTATTTACAGATTCTACCGCAGCATTACCCGTTGAAACTAATATTTTTGTAGCCTCTTCAATTTTGTGAGAAGCAGCGCGAAGTTTTATAAGCTCTTTTTTATAGTTCTTTCCAGCATCGTCAATCTTATGAATTACTGCAATATCCTCTTTCTTGTGTGTTGTTTTTAAAATTTTTGCATACATCTCATCTAAGTGGTCAAAGATTTTGAGTCCCTCTTCTAAAATAGCAGAGTCTCTTCTTGCAGAAGATTTAAAGTTCGCAATCATCGCTTCGTCAGCGTGAAGTTCTGATTCGTATGCTAAGTAGATTTTTTCAATACGCTCTTCAAGCTTTGCACCTTTTTTAAGCTCCGCTTTAAGAAGTCGTTGTTGTTGGAGAATCAGTGCTTCAGATAATTCTATATAGACTTTTGCATTTTTATCCAAGCTTACACGGGCGATATCTTTTGTCTTAAAAGCTTTCTCCACTTCTGCGACTGCATCTTCGTACGCTTCTATTTTCTCTTGCGTTGGAACAATTGCCTCGTTTAGTTTTACTAAATGAGGGTATTGTTTGACTAACTCTTTTGCCTCATCAATATATTTGTGTGTGAGTGCAAAATGTTTATCTGCATCCTCTTTATATGCTTTCTCTTCACTGAAGAGAAATTTCGATACTTCAATACGAGCTTCTGAGAAATTCTCTTTAATATGTCCAGCTATCTCAACTTCTGGCATATACTCTTTAGCTAGTTTTTCTGAGTTTTCTATTGCATCTGCAATACTTGTATAACCTATTCCACCCATAATTGAAATAATCAGTAGCATGAATATAAATCCAGCACTAATCTTCTTACTTAAACTAATTTTTTGCATCTCTCACCCTACCTACCTTTTTTGTTTGAAAACATTGCTTTTGTAAGAGCAATATTTGATTGCGCGAATTATAGCAAACTTTTATGGAAGTAACATAAAAAAACTGCTTAATTTATAATCTTCCAAGGCGCAGACCACAATTTTATTTGCTCTTTTGCCTCTTCTGATAAAAATCTTTCGCCATTTTGCGGTGCACAGACAAAAGTAAACTCTTTTTCTCTCATCTTAAAGTGGAGTGCAAAAGCGTGTAGATAGCCTCGCTCCTCCATTTTTGCTTCTTCGGCATTTGCATAGCGAATATCGCCTGCGATGGGTGCACCAATACTTTTGAGGGCGACGCGTATCTGATGTGTTTTGCCTGTGTGTGGCTTTACTAAAAAGAGGCGTTCTCCCACACGAAGAGAGGTGCTGATAAACTGGGTGATGGCTGGGTTCTCTTTGGTTGCTATGAGTTTATAGGTTCCTCTTCGTGAACTTGCCATATCTGCTTTGACCCAACCCTGCTTTTTTTTCGGTTTTCTTAGACTCAGAGCTAGATAAAATTTTTGTATCTCTTTGGCTTCAAAGAGTTTTGCAAAGGTATTGGCAATTTCGCTCGATTTTGCAAGGATGATTAAACCCGATGTCATCTTATCAAGGCGGTGGACACTGTAGAGTTGAGGGAGATTGAGCTGTTTGGTTGCTAAAACTACAAAGCCTGCCTCGTTATCCTCGCTATGAAAGTTAAGCCCTGCGGGTTTGTCAAAAATAACAAAATCAGAGTTCTCAAATATGATTTGCATTAACGCTTCATCTTAGAGCGTGACAATTTTTGCACCGAAGCCACCCATATGTTGAGGCGCGTCTTCAAACTTTTTCACTTTTGGGTGTGTTTTGAGGAAGTTTTTCACAGCATAAGAGAGTTTTCCAGTTCCAATGCCGTGATAAATAATTACTTCATCCCAGCCATTTAAAAGTGCATCTGAGAGGAAGGTATCTAAAACCTCTTCGGCTTCCTCGGCTCGCATTCCATGTAAGTCACACTTGAGTCCAGCTCTTTTTTGTACATTAAGTTTGAAGTCTGTTTTTGGCTTTTGTGGAATGATTTGCGTATGCTTTAACTGGCTTGTCTGCACACGAAGTCGCATCCCCTCTACCTCTATCATCGCATCTTTTTTATCTGTTAAAGAGATGATGACACCTTTTTTGCTGTGGTACTTTACCGTGTCTCCCACTTTAAATTCCACATGCCGAACATTTTGGGTTTTCTTCTCTTTTGGAAGCTCTTTGTTGGCTCTACTCATGGCTCTATGTATTGCTGTGGTATCCCCCGCTTTTGCGGCTAACTTCGCCTCAGAAATAGCTACCTCATAACTCTTGATAAGGGCATTTTTTTGCTCTTGCAACTCAAGAAAGATTTTCTCTCGCTCCTCTTGGAGATTGAGCTCTTTTTTGTGCAATTCGTCGAGTTTCTCATCCACTTGTTTGTGCTTTTGTTTGAGCTCACGTTCAAGCTGTGAACCTCTCTCTATAAGAAGGTTGAGTCGCTCCGAGTTATCGCCATAAACACTTTTGGCTTCATTGACTATCTTGTTTGAGATGCCATAGCGGCTTGCTGTCTCAAAGGCGTAACTCTTTCCGATGATTCCTTGCATAAATTCGTAGGTTGGGAGTCTAGCCGCTTCATCATAGATAGCTGCCATAAGTTCCACATCTTCACGGTCAGCCATCAGTGCTGCGAGTCTTTTATGGTGTGTGGTTACAACTACTTTTTGACCCTTGGAGACTAAATCATCGAGAATTACTTTAAAGAGAGCCGCTGCTTCGTCACTATCTGTACCTAACTCAATCTCATCGACTCCAACTAAGGCAGCCCTGTTTTCAAAGATACGGGAAAACTCCTGCATACGACCTGCAAAAGTAGAGATGTCATTTTTGACATTTTGCGGGTCATCGATGATGGCGGAGATAACTTTAAAGGAGCCTATATGGGATTTGTTCTCATTAATCTTCATAGGAATGATATATTTAGCCATAAAAGCAGCAGAGAGAATCGACTTAAGAAGCATCGTCTTTCCACCTGCATTGACACCTGTTATCATCAATATATTTTTAGAAAAATCAACATGGATAGGTTTTGGTTTGTGTAGAGCAGGGTGCATAAAACCATCTAAAATGATTCTCGAGTCACTTTTGGATTTGAGTATTTGGTAGTTTTTACTTCTGGCAAAGAGAACTCTGGCTTGGTAGTTGTCAAACTTCGTAAACTCTTTGTCTATGAAAGCTATAAAGCTAAGGAGTTCTGTCAGTTTTGAAGAGAACTCTTTGGCATAGGTGTAAAAAATTGCCTCTCTCTCTTGCTCAATGTAGCGAATAGACTCTTTTGTTTTTAAAATAATGTCAGGGGAAACGTAGAAAAATCCGCCTGTACTTCTTGAGATGACCGCACCTTTGAGAACATGGTTAAATCCGCCACGCACCAAAAGAGACTCCTCATTATTGATAAAATGGACTTGGGAATCCACTAAATATCCTGCAAGTTTTGAGCTTGACATCACTCTTTTGAGTGACTCATTCATACTGCTCTTATGCTCTTTGATACGTTGCGAGAGTTTGAAAAGTGTCTCATCGAGATTCTCTTCAAACTTGCCATCATGCGTGAAGTACTTTTCTATCTCTAAAAATCTTTCATCGATGACAAACTTACTCATCCACTCACCGATGATACCATCGAGTTCACGGTTTTTAAAGTATCTGAAGTAGCGTACAATTTTTACAATCTCAAAAACTTGTTCAAAGTTCAAAACACCTCTTTTTTTAAGGTGTCCTAAGATGTTAGTAAAGTCTGAGATTTTTGGAGGTGCTTTAAACTCAATGGCATCGAGTGCTTTGATGTAGCGAAAGTGAAGCTCTTGATCGCCCTCGATATAGAGCGAATGTTCTCTTGAAAAGAAGTATTTGAAGGCGTTGATATGCTCGTTTAAATCGAGTTGAGCGATAAGCAACTCAATTTTAGATGGTTGACTCTCTACTCGCAAGTGGATGCACTAATCATCTGTCCGTAGTTGGGAGTGTTCTCTTTACCTATAAACGTGTAGGTCCCTATACTGATACTGTATAAAGAGTTGTTTACATCCACCCCATCACAACGGATAGTTTTATTTTGATTGAATTTTATGACTGCCTTCATCATGCTCTCTCTTTGGGCAGTGCTATAGGCATTAAAAGCGACTGCTGATAAAATAATGCTCAAAACAATAGCCGTAACAGTTGCTTTTTGAGAAGTTTTTAGTTCTGTAAAGTAGTGAAGGCTTAAAAAGAAAAGCCCTGTAATTACCAATCCTGCGATATATGCCATTAAGCGATTCCTCTAATTTGATAGGTTAAATCTCCAGCTCCAAAGCCAATGATGAGACCCTTATCTAAAGTCTGTAAATCTTTTTTGTCTTTAATGATAGTGATACTGTTTTTCTCTCTTTTTATCGTATCTGCCATTGTAAGGTTGTAGCCTTTAAATTTCTCTTTGAAATCTATATCTCTTGGTATTTCACCTGCCGCCCAAACAGGGAGGATAATGAGCTCCTCTGCACCTTGGAAACATTTGATAAACTCTTCGAGATTATCGATAGTGCGAGAGTATTTATGCGGTTGCCAGATAGCTGTAATCTTGTCAAAACCTTTGAGTGCCGCATACTCTCTCACAGATTGAAAAGTTGCTTTAATCTCTGTTGGATGGTGACCATAATCATCAATAATGACATTGTCTATTTGTGAACCTACAATATCAAAGCGTTTTTTGATACCTTTGAAAGTAAGAATATTCGTTCGAATCTCCTCTATATTCATAGACTCATGTGCCGCTAAAATCGCTAAAGAGGCATCGATTGCGATATGTCTTCCAAATCCCCAGACATTAAAAGTGCCCAAATCTTTTAAGGTAAAGCGTGTATGCGGTTCATCCTCAATCAGGATGAACTCTAGATTGTCAATATCACGGCTTGGGTAGAGCCAATGCGCATCTATCTTCTCGACGAGTGTCCCTAAAAATGGGTCTTCTGCATTTAAAACACGGCAAGGTGCAGAGCTTATAAATTTTGTGTAGGAGTCATAAAATCTATCGTAATTGTAGTCATAATACTCCATGTGCTCAGGTTCAGCATTGATCACTATGGCGCAGTGTGGATTGGAGTTGATAAAACTTCCATCACTCTCATCTGCTTCAAAAAGCATTACATCCGTTGTCTCATCGTATCTTACATTAGAACCAAATGCTTTGGACTCAGCGCCGATAATCGCCGAGCCTTGCATGATAGATGCTAAGATAGCCGTCGTTGTACTTTTTCCATGTGCGCCTGCAACAGAGTAAACTTTTGATTTGTTAAGGATTCTAAGCAGTGCTTCACGTCGTGCTAAAACTTCGATACCTCTCTCTTTTGCTTGGAGTATCTCTGGATTTAAGGGAGAGATAATCGCTGAGTGGATTACTAAATCCTGATCACTTATAGCACTTTTGGCATGTGGAACTGTTACTTTTATCCCTAGTTTTCGTAAGTTTTTTGTAAGAAGGGAGTCTGAAATATCTGAACCGCTTACCTCATGCCCTTGGTAATGCATGTATTGTGCAAGTCCTGAGATACCGATGCCGCCAATTCCGATAAAGTGAATTTTCATATAGTTACTCCCTCTCTATTTGGGGTTTGTCTAGCAATTTTTGTGCCTCTTTAGAGAAGCAACTTATATAAAAAGTGCCTGCTTTTTCTGTCGCGTCAAGGTCTGCAATCTCTGAGATAAAATCATCCAAAGAGATGTTTTGTGCAGAGGCAATCCAGTGAAACTTGAGAGAGTCTGAAAACTTTTTATCATTGCTCAATCCGCTTAGTACTTCATAAAGAGCACTTGCATCCGCCATTTGACCAGCACTGTAGTGTTCAGTTGCGTACTCATAGAGTGCTCTAAGTGTTGTAAAATCCTGAACCTCATTCATATCCATTACTCTGTGTGCTTCTAAGATGTCTGTTAAGCGTTCGAGTGCCAAATCAAGGATGTTTGCATAAAAACCATGGAGTGTCTCTTCATCAAAAATCTCATGTGCCTGCTGTTCTAAAACATAGAGCGAAGCTAAGTCCGAATTTTCTTGTGCCTTTAAAACTTTCGCTTTTAAATCATCTATTTTACGCATTGTAAACACTCCTTTATTCTAAGCAAAGCTTCTTTGGTCTTTTCACTCTCTTCAACTAAAGCAATACGGACAAAATCTTTGCCAGGATTTGCTCCCTTTGCATCTTCTCGTGCGAGATACTCTCCAGGGAGTACTTTTACATTGTACTCTTTATAAAGTTTTTTTGTAAATTCGAGTGGGTTTTTGACTTTGAGCCAGATGTAAAAAGTGGCATGTGGAATCTCTATGTCTAAAATCTCTTTTGCTAACTCAAAGTTCTTTTTATAAACAGCTCGAGAGAGGGCAACATGCTCCTCTTCTCTCCATGCAGCGGCTGCGGCACTTTGAAGAGGAAGTGGAGAAGCACACCCTATGTAGGTTCTGTACTTCATATACTCTTTTAAAATAGCCGCATCTCCTGCGATAAAACCTGAACGAAGTCCTGGTGCAGAGGAGCGTTTAGAGATAGAGTTGATGACTAAAACATTTTTAAAATCACTGTTTCCTACAGAAGTGGAAGCCTCAAGAAGAGAGGGAATTGGCTTGTCCGTATAAATTTCACTGTAGCACTCATCATTGATAAGCACAAAATCGTGTTTTAGGGCGAGTGAAACCCACACACCAAGCTCCTCTACAGTGAGGGTAGAACCAGTTGGATTGTTTGGAAAGTTAAGGATAACAAGGTCACATTGCGCTAAAAGTTCTTCATCTCTCTCGGGTTTAAACTGGTTACTCTCATCCATATTTAAAAGAATCATTTTTGCTTTGGAGGCGATAGCCGCACCCTCATAAATCTGATAAAAAGGGTTTGTAAAAGCCATAACAGGCTCTTTTACATCAAAAAGTAAAAATTGTGGAAAGTTAAAGAGTACCTCTCTTGTTCCAAAAGTTGGAATAATTTGTTCTGTTTTGAGTTGTGTGTTAAATCTTTTAGAAACAAATTCCAATTGAGCTTCAACGAGACTCTCCTCGCCAGAAGTTTTAGGGTATCTTCTAAGCAAAGCAGAGCTGTCACAAAGTGCTTTTTGTATAAAATCAGGCGTCTCAAACTGAGGCTCACCAATCGTCAAAACAGATGGCTTATAGTTAGGATTTGGCGTAATTTCATCAAGTAAAATATTTAGTTTTTCAAATGGATAGGGTTCAAAATTCATAGTTTAAGTCGTGTCCTTATAAAATCGTGATATTATATCCAAAATCTCTTTGCGATGATGATAGGAGTCTTTATGAGAATTTTTGTGAGTGTGGTTTTGCTCCTACTTTTACTTTTTAGTATGACAATACATCTTGACGAAACGGCTCTAAAGCTCCACGATGAGACTTTTAATAGAGCGATGATATCTTTTGGTTTGGCAAAAGGTCTCAACGCAATTATCTCCCTTATTCAAGGCACAGAACTCTCTTTTACACCTGTTGGGGTGGGGCTTAATTTTAGTATCGGAGAGGTACTTGACCCATTCAATGACATGGTGGAACGATTTTCATGGGTGATGTTAGCCTCTTCTGTCTCTTTGGGAATTCAAAAGTTGTTACTGGTGCTGAGCTCAAAGATGTTTTTACAAATTGCCCTCATAGCGAGTGTCGGTCTCTCTCTTCTTCTGCTCTGGTTTAAAAAAGCATCCAACTACACATTTTTTATCTTTTCGCTTAAAGTGTTTGCGCTTCTTTTTCTCCTTCGCTTCGGAGCCATTTTGTTTATCTATAGCTCCTCTCTTTTATACACCTCTGTTTTACAGCCAGAGTACACAGCTTCCTCTGCGGTGGTGGAAAATACAAAAGTAAAATTAGAAGAGATTCAGAATCAAAGCACAATGTTAGTAGAGTCTAAAAAAAGCAGTGGTTTTTTTGGAGACGTTCGCTCTAAATATGATGAGTTGACAGGGAGCTTTAATATCTCAAAACAGCTTAGCGCCGTGCAAAACAACATAGAAGAGGCTTCACAAAATATAATTCAGCTCATAACCGTTTTTATTGTTCAAACCATACTTTTACCGCTCCTCTTTTTGTGGTTTTTTGTTTTATTAATAAAGTGGATATTTTTAATTAAAGTAGATATGGATAAGATAACACTTTTGTTAAACAAAAAAGAGGTAAGAATATAATTTTGAACAAGGAAGCTAGTGTGAAACTCATAACCTTAACGATATTACTTTTTTTATTTACTGGATGCAGTGATGATATAAATATCTTGCAAAAAGTTTCAGCAGATGGAATTTTTAAAGAGAAGTCCCAAGAACTTGTACTAAGTGAGCCAAAAAAAGTGGTACAAAATGATGGTGCAACCATCTTTAGAGCGTGTGCAAGTTGTCACGGACACAATGCAAAAAATACAGCACTTGGAAAATCGCAAGTTATTAATGGTTGGTCGGCTGAGCGTGTAAGTGCGGCATTAGTCGGTTATCAAAATGGAACATACGGTGGCGAGTTTAAAGCTATTATGCATGGTCAAGTCTCTAAATTGAGCGCAGAAGATATTCGTTTAGTTTCTCGACATATCGCTTCTTTCTAATCTTCTCTTCAATGTAACCTTCTCTTTTTTGGCATGTGGAAATATTTCCACATGCCAACTCTCAAACACACAAAGAGTTTTAAATCTTACGCTTTTGGAAGTCCAAATTTTTGCGTAATCAATTCACCCTCATCATTAAAGCAGAGATAGTAGAGCAAATCTTTCTTAACAGTGAGTCCTGCTAAATATCTTAGTGCTAGATTTGCTTGTAGTGAGGCGATATGCATCACGATAGGTGCGGCAATCCCTGCAGGTGCTTTTTTTATAATTTTAAAAGCATCACTAAATGAGGACTCCTCTATAAAAGCGACTTGCCCGTGAAAAGCCTCTACACTCCCATAGACCCAAGGAAGAGCTTTTGTTTTTGCATAGGCGTTAATCTCTCCACGGCTTGGAAGATTATCTGTTGCATCGAGAATCAAATCGACTTCAATCCCTTTTTGTGAGAAGGCATTAAAATCGCATTCATGTGCAAATGCTTTTACAAAAGGGGATCTCTCTTGGATAATTTGTGCATTGATAACTGCTTTGTTTTTCTTTTCATCCCCGAGCTTAAAAGCGATTTGGCGGTGAATGTTGTGATGGCTTACTTCATCAAAATCCACCATGTGGATTTCACCTATTCCGCTCGCTCCCAAAGCAAAAGCTAAGGAGCTTCCAAGACCTCCAGAACCTATGATGGCTACTCTTTTTGTTTGAAGGAGCATCTGCGTCTCTTCTCCCCAAAGTTGTACTTGTCTGTGAAAATATTGCATCATAAGAAAGCCTTTATAATTTTGTGTTTTGGTGTTAAACTCTTCTGTTTAACATCTCTTTAAAACCCCATGCACGGCGAGACTGGACGACTTCTGTGTGGCTCATATCTACGAGCATAAGCTCCTCTTTATTGCCCAAATGTGAGAGGAGCTCTCCATCGGGTGAAGCTAAAATAGAGTCTCCGTAAAAGCTCCAGTTCAAATCTTTCTCTTTGTATTCGCCTATACGGTTTGCTCTTAAAATATAGCAGTTGTGTGTGAAGGCACGAGACAAAATAAGCGCTTTCCATCTCTCGTAAGAGTCAAAAGTCGAGACACTTGGAACTACAACACAATCCACATTTTTAGCGGAGACAGAGTGCCAGAGTTCATCAAAATGCAACTCAAACCCACTCATAACCGCAAACTTAAATCCATCCACTTTAAAAATCATAGGAGATTGAAGTTTTTTCACTTCATTGGCGAAGAACTTCTCTTCATTCCAGTGTGGGTAGTTGATGAGAATCTGTTGCTGGTAGTAGGTGGTTGAGTTTGGAGCAAATTTAGCAACGGTTTTATAGATTTTTTTGTTTTTGACTATTATCAAAGGTGCGATGATTGTCATCTGGTAGGTTGTAGATAACTCTTTTAAAATGGTTGTCTGTTGTGCCGCCTGCTCTTGAATCATAGAGATAGACATCGCCTCTAGCTCTTTAAAAAATGGGTTGAGAATATACTCTCCAAGAACTAAAACCCGAACCCCTTTTTTATGGGCGATGCGTATATAGTTATAGAGTTTTGTACTGCTTAAACCTTGTGCACTTAGTTGTAAAACAGCTGCTCTCAATCTCGTTCCTTAGTTGCTTTTAATCTCAGTGATTTTTATCTGTGCCTCTTCGAGCATTTTACTCGCTTGTGCAAGTTCACTCATCCCTTTCTCATACGCTTTTACACTCTCTTCGAGTGTGATTTCAGGATTCATTAGCGTCTCTAATATCTGTTTTGCACTCTCTAATTTTGTTTCAAACTTCTCTTTAGCCATGGAGAATCTCCTTTATATGCGTATCAAATTTATCTAGTTCTACCAAAAATGCATCGTGTCCATAGTCACTCTCTATATCGAGGTAAGTGTGGTTTGTATTTCCTATCTCACTCAGCACGTTATCTATCTCTTTCATCTCATAGCTTTTAAACAAGAGGTCGTTGCTAAAGCTGATAAGATGAAGCTCTGTCTGAACTTTTTGGAGTGCCTCAGCGAGAGAATCATAACCACGTGAGAGGTCAAAGATATTGATAGCTTTGATGATATAGAGATAGGTCAGCGGGTCAAACCATTTTGCAAAGTTATTTCCGTTGTATTCCAAGTAGGACTCCACTTGAAATTTACCAAAAAGCTCATAGAGTCCATCGGTGCTTTTATACTCACGATCAAATTTTCTCTTCATTGACTCATGTGACAAGAAGCTTAAATGTCCTGCCATTCTGCCAATCGCCATACCCGATAGCCCTTGCTCTTTTATCACCTCAGGGTCATAGTAGCCTTGTTTGAAATCAGGGTCTTTGAGGATTGCTTCTTGGGCCACTTTGTTAAAAGCTATCGCCCAAGGTTGCGTAGCATGGGTTGTTGCCATTGCGATGATTTTAGTCGCAAATTTTGGGTAGTGAATCGCGAACTGAAGTGCTTGCATACCACCCATAGAGCCACCGATGATTGCATGTACATGATGAATATCGAGTCTGTCAAAAAGAATTCTCTGTGCTTTTACCATATCTTTGATGGTGACAACTGGAAATTTGTAGCGATAGTGATCATGGTGTGGGTGCATAAGACTCATAGGTCCTGTTGAACCAAAACAACTTCCTATGACATTGGCACAGATTACAAAATATTTGTCCGTATCTACAGCTTTGTTTGGACCTATCAGCCCATTCCACCAGCCAGTTTTATTATCATCAGCATAGGTACCTGCGGCGTGATGTGAACCCGTAAGCGCATGACAAACTACAATGACATTACTTTTCTCTTCGTTTAAAGTGCCATAGGTCTCATACGTAATATCATAAGGCTCTAAAATACGACCACTATCGAGATAGAGAGGGTTTGTAAAATGTTCTGTATAGGTTTGTAGGTTCAGTGACAAATTCTTGTTTCTCCATAAAATAGTAGTGTTATTTTAGCGAAAATGACTTAATGCAAATTTTGATTGGGGTAAAAAGGTCTCTAAGGGGCTGAAAATCCAGCCCCTTAGAGTATTTCTATGGTGGGTTACGCTTCTAAAGCTTGTTTTATATCTGCGATTAAATCTTTTATAGACTCTAATCCGCAAGAGATTCTGATAAGTCCAGCTGGAACTCCACATGCCAAAAGTTCTTCTTGGCTTAGTTGTTGATGTGTTGTAGAAGCAGGGTGCGTGATGATTGATTTTGAGTCACCTATGTTCACAACTAAAGAGTAAAGCTCAGTCGCATCTACAATTTTAGTCGCCTCTTCTAAACTCTCTACTTCAAAACTTAAAAGTCCTGAACATGCTCCGCCTTGAAAATATTTTTGTGCGTTTGCATAGTTTGAGTTACTTTTGAGTCCTGGATAGTTCACTTTTTTTACTTTAGGGTGAGACTCTAAAAATTCTGCAAGCTCTTGAGCATTTTTAGAGTGTTCTCTCATTCTAAGTGAAAGTGTCTCCATCCCTTGAATAAAAAGCCAAGAGTTAAATGGAGATACAACTGCACCTAAATCACGAAGAAGTGAGAGACGTGCGCGAAGTGTAAAAGGAGGAAGAGGAACATCCACATAAACTAAACCGTGGTAAGAGTGATCTGGCTCATTAAAATGAGCGTAACGTGCATTTCCTTTTAGTTTTTCAAGAAGACCTTTTCTCTCTACTAAAATCCCGCCGATAGCAAGACCTTGCCCTGTTGTATATTTAGATGCACTGTGAACTGAGATGTCCGCTCCATGCTCAAAAGGACGGCATAAAACAGGAGTAGCAACTGTGTTATCTACAACTGTTAAGATTCCATATTTGTTTGCGATAGTAGTGATAGCTTCAATATCTGCCACATCAATACTAGGGTTTGTTAAAGACTCAAAAAAGATAACTTTTGTCTTCTCATCTACAAGTGCTTCAATCTGCTCTGGTTGATGCACATCAAAAAATCTCGCTTCGATTCCAAAACGTTTGAGTGTATGTGCAGTTTGCGTTAAACTTCCACCATAAAGTTGTTTCGCACATACGATGTTGTCACCTGCTTCAGCAGCATTTGCAATAGCAAAAAAGATTGCACTCATTCCGCTTGAAGTTGCAAGTGCCGCTTCTCCGCCCTCTAGTTCTGCAAAACGCTTCTCAAAAACATCAGTAGTTGGATTGTTCAGACGTGTGTAGATATTGCCTAACTCTTTTAGGGCAAACAAATTTGCAGCATGTTCAACATCACGAAATTCATAAGCAGTTGTCATGTAGATAGGAACAGCCATTGTCCCCTGTGAATCTTTCTCATAGCCAGCATGTAGTGCTTTTGTCTGTAAATCCATTTTCTTTCTCCAAGATAAAATATGCTGTAATTTTATCTAAAATGACTTACAGTAATATAAAAATAATTTATAATTGCATTCTCTTTAGAATGTAAAAATAAGTGGAAAACTAGGGCTTTTATCACTTCTTTTTTTATAAACAATAGTTGTTTTTACGACAAAATGAAGCACTTTAAAAAAATAGATTTAAAGGAAGTGCATATCTTTGTTGTTGTGCATCTCCAAATGAGAGGATGTCATCTCCACCGTAAAATACAATACCGAGTATATTTTGAGATGATTTATTTTGAAAATCTATAATATGTTTAAACGCATCTATCTTTATAGTTTGCGAAGATTTTACCTCTATGGCAAGGATTTTATCACCCTTTTCAACTATGAAATCTATCTCTTTTTTATCGTTTGTTCTGTAGTGGTAGAGCTTGGGAAGAGTTTCGCTATAACCAACATGTTTGAGTAATTCACTGTATACAAAAGTTTCAATCACATCCCCTTTATGAGTGGAGTTTATTAGCTCGTTCGCATTGTTTATGCCAAGTAGATGGCAATAGATTCCGCTATCTGTCATAAAGAGTTTTTGTGATTTTATAAATCGTTTAGATATATTTGAACTGTAGGGTTGAAGGAGTGATATTTGGTAAATCATCTCAAGCATACTGAGATAGTTATTGATTGTCGGCTCGGATAAATTTGCATCTGAAGCTAAGTCTGATTTGTTAAGCAGTCCGCAACTTCTAGGGGCGATAATGTTGTAAAATCGTATGAATGAAGAGATGTCCCTGAGTTCTCCAACATCCCTTATATCTCTCTCCACATAGGTGCTGATATAGGAGTTGAACCAAAGAGATTTTCCTCTTGCAGAATCTATCTTAAGAACCTCAGGATATCCTCCATTTACAACAGAAGTTAAAATATTTTCATAAGAAATCTTGCTACTCTTGAAACCATCAACCCCCTTAGTAAATAAGATGTCGATTATATTTTCTTCTGCTTTGTTGTGTACCTCTTTTTGAGAAAGCGGCCACATAGGAATCTCTATGATTCTGCCCGCCAGCGTATCTTTTGCTTTTTTCATATCGAGTACATTTGCTGAACCTGTAAGTAAAAAATTTCCATTGACTCTGTTTTTGTCAATATCAATTTTTATGCCCTCTAAAACCTCAGGTACTTTTTGTATCTCATCGAGTGTTATCGGCTTAGGCAATGAAGCAATATACCCGATGGGGTCATGCAATGCAGCTTCTCTTTGTGTTAAATTGTCAAATACTCTGTATGCATTATCCAAAGAGAGGCATAGAGTGGATTTTCCAACTTGTCTCGCACCAGAGAGTAAGACAGATGGGGAGATTTTAAGAGCTTCTTTTAAAATGTTTTCTGCTGACCTTTTATACATTTGTTTTGCCTAATGATGTAATTTATGTAAGTATAACTATATTTTTTACAAAAGTAAAGCTACTTTTTTATATATTTAAAGTAGGTTAATCTATTGAAGTTTTTGGCATGTGGAAATGATTAGCTTTGATAGATGTATCTTATTGATTTTCTTTGGAAAATATACTTTTAATCTCATCTAAAAGGTCTGTATCTGTTTTTTCCATCTCACTGCATGTGGAAATAAAAAGAGAATTAGGACTCTTTTTGAGTTGTTTCATCATAGATAACAGCTGTTCCTGCGAGCATGTCATGAAGAGCTCTTTTATCTTCTCTAAAGGCAACCATGATAAAGCCGATGAGAAAGAAGAGGGTGGATACAATGTAACCAAAGGCACGGGTTATTGCCTGTTTGTTGTCAAGTTCTTTATGGGTTTTAAAGTCAACTATTTTGATATGAACAAACTTTTTCCCTGGAGTCGCACCGCGCCATCTTCTCCAAAAGAGGAGAGTGACAAGAAAGACAGTTACTTCAAAAAGTAGTTCCCATTGGAGTGAAGTTTGGGGTTGTGAAGCGAGTGCTTTAGTGGCATTTCCACTCATCGCATAGGCTATATTTTGTTTATACTGCGCAAAATCAAACCAGTTTCCATCACTTATAAAGTAGATAACAATGGCAACAGGAAGTGCAAGTGTCAGTGTGTCTACAAAGGATGCGATAAAACGAACCCAAAAACCTGCGTATCTGACCTCTCTCATATTAGAGGAGTCCATAATATTCAGGAGGTTGCGGTTCACCGTAGTAGTAGCCTTGAATATAGTCAATACCTAACTCTTTAACGGTATCTGCCAACTCTTTGGAGCTGACAAACTCTGCAATCGTTTTTATATTTGCATTTTTTGCATAGAGAAGAAGACCGCGTATCATGTGTTTTACATTCTCATCTATGTTAAGCTTCTCTATGAGGGAGCCATCGAGTTTAATGAAGTCGATATTGAGCTTAATGATATTTGTAAAGTTAGAGTATCCTGAACCAAAATCATCAATAGAGACCTTACAACCATACTCTTTGACCATTAAAATAAATCTTTCAATAACGGTGTAATCAAGAATATCTTCAGATTCTAAAATTTCAAAAGTGATGCCCTCGCCTCCATACTTCTCCAATCTGTTTTTTATATAATCAATCATAGTCTTTGAGTTGATATTTTCATAAGTGAGGTTCATAGATATTTGAACATCACTCAGGGCAAAGATGTTAAATACTTTTTGCATCATTTGCCTTGTGAAATGCTCAAAGGATTTATCCTCTTTAGCAGAGTCTAGAAAATAGTATGGAGAGACTATTTCCCCTGTATCCGTTTCAATTCTCGCTAGTGCTTCATACTTTACAATGTCTGCCGTTTGTGTATCAACGATTGGCTGAAAGTAGGGAATGATATTTCCTGTATGAAGCGCATGTTTATAGACTTTGAGTCTATTGAGGTTATCCTCTTGTAATTGTTTTGCAGATTGGTTTATTCTGTAGGTTTTATGGCTTACTTTAGAGATGATTGCCTCTTGAAGCACTACGTCCGCATGGTTAAATATATTTTGAATCCCGTAGGATATTCCTGCTGTAAAATCGGTAAGAGCATAATTGTTTGTGCTGTCCTCATCCGAATTTTGAGACATTAAAATAGAGTGTTTCAAAAGTAAAAAGTATTTATCAAACAATTTTTTATCTGTTATAAGTATTGCAAATTCTTGTAAGTTGAGGCTATAGATGGTGCTCTCACTTTCGTTGAGCACCCGTTTTAGCTCCTTTGTCTTTTTTAAAAGTATCTTCGTTGCAAATTCAAACCCATACAAATCATTTAAAGCGTGGAGTTGATTTATATGTAAAAGTATCAGCATCGCCTCCTCTTTTAAAAGGGAGATATCATGCACTAAGACCCCTCTATTTGGAAGTTTAGTGATATTGTCTATATTTTTTAAATTTTTTATATATTTACTATCCATTCCTGAAACAATGCTATTCCCTCCACTTTTAGTTGCTTTAAAGAGATTTGACTCACACAAACTATAAAAATCATTGCTTGTAATCTTATATTTTTTAGTATCGAGATTGGCAGTCCCTATAGATACTGTGATATACTCAGATAGCATACTCTCAGAATTTTTTCTTTTTAAATCAGTTACTAACTGCAAAATCTCATTTGCAAGACGTGCTACATACGCATCATCTTTATTCATTAGAACAATTGCAAATTCTATTTCTGAATTTTTAAATACTTCTTTTGCATCTGTATGTAAATCAACATGTTTTTTTAGCAGAGTTGCGATGTCAATCAGGAGTTTCTGGGCTTTCATTTCCCCATATTTCCCTTTATACTCTTGATATTGGTCTATTTCTAAAAGGAGAAGGGCTATGTTTTCTTTCTTGGAGGTCGAGTTGTTGAGCTCTTTTTTTATGAAATATTCAAAATGTCTTCTGTTGTGTAAGAGTGTTAGTTTGTCTTTTGTGGAGAGTTCTTCTAACCTTTTTTGAGTAGTTATATCATTTATGATGGAAGTGTAGCCAACTTTTTTGCCATGCATATCGTATAAAGGCTTGATTGTAAGATGTATCCAATACTCCTCGCCTGTACTTTTATGGTTTTTTAGTTCCCCTTCCCATATCTTATCTTGTAAAATAGTATCCCAAAGGTTTTTGATAACCTTTTTATCTATGTCCTGATTTCTAAATACACTGTGGTTTTTACCAAGTATCTCTTCTCTTTTGTATCCAGTAAAGTTTAAGTAAGCTTGCGAAATATCTGTAATTTTGCCACATTCGTCTGATATGGTTAGAAAGACGAACTCATCTATTATCTCTCTTTGTTGTTGAAGTAGAAAGTTTTTATTTTCCAATCTAGCTTGTAGAGCAGATTTTTCAGCGAGTTCTATGAGAGAGGACTTAATATCATCCAAGGTAAGCAGAGGTTTGATAATGAATCTATCAATCTTTATATATATAGCTTCAAGAAGATACTCAGTAGAAATATGTTTTGTAAAAATGACAATGATTTGATTTTTTTTATGTTCTTTAATCTTTCTACTCATTTCAAGTCCATTCATATTGGGCATATCAATGGCAGTTAATACAATATCGAAGGAATTATTATTTTCTAGAGCGTAGGAGGTGTATAAAGCATATCCATCTTCAGCGTTGTCTACAACAACTAATTCTCTGAATAAACCTTTCAATAAATCAAGAGTTGTATCTCTTAGAGCTTTATCGTTTTCAACATATAAAAGTGTTAAATTCGAAGTGTATTTTTTGATTTCATCAAAACAATGCATTGCCACTCCTAAAGTTTAATCGATTATTATATAGCACAAAAGATTCTAAAAATATTAAGTTTTATAAGTAAAAAATATAATGTGATTAAGAGGGAGTAGAGTAGAGAAGTTGAATCGTCACGAAGCGTAGTGCTTCGCTACGATTTTTAGATATGGTAGTTTGGTGCTTCTTGTGTAATGATAACATCGTGAACATGAGACTCTTTGAGTCCTGCACTTGTTATCTCTACAAACTCTGCTTTATCCCAGAAAGTTTCAATATCTTTACTTCCACAGTAGCCCATAGATGCACGAAGTCCACCCATCATTTGATGGACGATTCCAGCAATACTTCCACGGAATGGAACACGACCTTCTATCCCCTCTGGTACAAGTTTGTCCGATGCAGTTCCATCTTGGAAATATCTGTCTGTAGAACCTTTTTGCATCGCTCCAATACTTCCCATACCACGGTAAGATTTGTATTGACGCCCTTGGAACATGATTGTCTCACCTGGAGACTCTTCTGTTCCTGCTAAAAGTGAACCCGCCATAACACAGCTAGCACCAACTGCTAAAGCTTTTGCAATGTCTCCAGAGTATTTTATACCGCCATCGGCGATAACAGGTACTCCATGTTTTCTCGCTGCATCTGCACACTCAGCAATAGCAGAGATTTGAGGAACACCTACACCTGCAACGATACGAGTCGTACAGATTGAACCAGGTCCGATTCCGATTTTAACGCCATCTGCACCTGCTTCTATGAGTGCTTCTACCGCTTCAGCCGTAGCTATATTTCCAGCGATTATATCTACTGTTAAGCTCTCTTTGATTTTTCTTACTGTATCTAAAATACCTTTTGAGTGTCCATGTGCGGAGTCGAGAACTAAAACATCACAACCTGCATCTACAAGTGCTTTGGCACGGTCAAACTGACCAACACCGATAGCTCCACCAACTACAAGTCTGCCAAAAGCATCTTTGTTTGAGTTCGGGTGTTCGATTCTTTTTTTAATATCTTTGATAGTTACAAGACCCTTTAAATATCCATCTTTGTCAATAATAGGTAATTTTTCTATCTTGTTTTTATGCATAATATCAGCAGCATCATCAAGCGAAATACCTTTTGTAGCAGTGATAAGAGGCATTTTTGTCATAACTTCACTTGCTAGTTTGCTCATATCTTTTTCAAATCTCATATCACGATTTGTTAAAATACCCAGAAGTTTATTGTGTGAATCCACAACTGGAACACCTGAGATTTTAAACTCCTCCATAAGTGCATCCGCATCTGCTAAAGTAGCATCAGGCTGAACAATAATCGGGTCAATAATGATTCCGCTTTCACTCTTTTTTACTTTAGTAATTTGTTTACACTGCGTCTCGATATCCATGTTTTTATGAATAATCCCAATCCCGCCAAGTCTCGCCATAGCAATAGCTGCTCTGTACTCTGTAACAGTGTCCATAGCGGCAGAAACCATAGGGATTTTTAAACTGATGTTACGAGTTAATTTAGACTCTAAAGATACTTCATTTGGCAATACTTCAGAGTATTGAGGAACCAATAATACATCTTCAAATGTGAGGGCGCGTTTACGAATTTTCATGATAATCCTTTGGGTGGTAAAAATTATTTATCTTGCTATAAAAATTCTTTGGATTATAGCTTTTTTGTTGTTAAAAAAAGGTAAAGGCATTTTTGTTGTGGAAGAGTTTTGTTAGTATTTATATTTGGCATGTGGAAATAGAGAAATGAGGAGACGGGATTTACTAAAAAGTTATAATAAGAGTGAGAAAGCTATATCTCATTCTTATTCCAAGAGGCTATCGCCTCTGGAAGATTTTCAAAGCCATTAACTTTTCCGATGATAAAAACTTCATCTAAAACATAACAGCAAATTGTACCTCTTAGTTCTAGCATGAAAAGGGCATATTCATCCCCTCTCTCAGTTTTTGAGAGGACTCGCATACCATCTACTATGTCATTTATCTCAGGTGTTTCGTCATATTCAACATTAAGAAGTTTTTTGCCATCACTAATAAATTGAGCCATATTTACCTCGCTTCTCTATGAATCTCTCTAGCAGTTGCTAAAGTGAATCTCTTTTTCTAAACTAAGAGAACCATCAAAAAGTGTCTGTTCATCATACGCTTTTGCAATGAGTTGAAGTCCTACTGGCATGCCATCTGCATTTTTAGAGATAGGAAGAGAGAGTGCAGGCAGACCTGCAAGATTTACAGAGATTGTGTAGATGTCACTTAGGTACATATCCATAGGATTTTCAAGCTCTCCAAATTTGTTTGCAACAGTTGGTGCAACAGGAGAAAGAATCAAATCTACCTCTTCAAATATCTTCGCATAGGCATCTTTGATGATATGTCTTGTTTTTTGTGCTTTGACATAGTACGCTTCATAATATCCGCTAGAGAGTACAAAGTTTCCAAGTAAGATACGACGTTTTACTTCATCTCCAAAGCCATTGCTTCTCGTTTTGATAAAAGTATCTTCAAGGTTTTTGCCTTCCACACGGTTTCCATAGCGGATACCATCATATCTTGCCAAGTTAGTTGTCGCTTCTGCTGTTGCTGTGATGTAGTAAGCTGAGATGTCAAATTTTGCATCCATCATCTCACGCTCAACGATGGTATGTCCTGCTGTTTTGAGTGCTTCTATCGCTTTTGCATACGCCTCTTTTACATCTTGACTTGCATTTTCTATATATTTTGGAAGTGTTGCGATTGTAAGTTTTCTCTCTGGGTTGAGGTTTGGAGTTACTTTGTCATCCATCTTTGCGTTTGTAGAGTCTTTGTCGTCACTTCCACTGATGATGTCATATAAAATCGCCGCATCTTCTACATTTTGTGTCATCGGTCCGATTTGATCAAGTGAAGAGGCATAAGCACCTAAACCGTAACGGCTCACTCTTCCATAAGTTGGTTTCATCCCTACAATCCCACAAAAAGCGGCAGGTTGGCGGATACTTCCACCCGTGTCACTTCCAAGAGCCGCAATTGCAAGACCTGCCGCAACAGCCGCCGCACTCCCACCAGAGCTTCCACCTGGAACACAATCCTCGGCATGTGGATTTAAAGTTTTGCCATAGAAGCTCGACTCAGTTGTAGAACCCATCGCGAACTCATCCATGTTTGTTCTACCAAAAGGACTTAAACCTGCGTCAAGCATCTTTTCAATAACCGTCGCGTTGTAAGGTGAGATATACCCTTGAAGAATGTTTGAGCCTGAAGTAACCGACCAATCTTTGACTTGGATGTTGTCTTTGATGGCAATAGGAACACCCTCACCGATGTTGTTTACATCGATGTAAGCATTGAGTTCAGGTCTTGCGGCTATCTTAGCTTTTAAATCTGTTTTAAATTTGTTTAATTCTTCTTTGCTGAGTGAAAGAGCTTCTTTTAATGTAATCACTAGGTTTCCTATCTTCAAAAATTATGGTTTGTATTATAGCCAAATGTAATTATTTTTTCTTTTATTTGAGTAGATTGATGTCACGAATTTCGAGGATTGACTTTGTACTAGCACCTTTTGCCGCTTGCATCATGGCGACTCCTAACTGCTCTGCGGTTGTGACATAGTTTGGTATAAAACGCTTTATAAGTGGAAAAAGAGGGCGAAATATGTCGTAGATGATTTGATAGTTTTTCGTTTTTGAACGAATGGTTCCATCAGGTAAAATCACCCCAGGTCGGAACATGATAGCAGCTTTAAAATCAAGTTTTTGCAAGTCGTTTTCAGTTTTGCCTTTGACGCGTGCCCACATGCTTCTTCCTTGTTCACTACTGTCTGTTCCTGCTCCTGTGATGTAGATAAAAGTAGCCTTAGAACCACTTTGATGCTCTAAAATATGTGCCGCACTCATCGTGATGTCATAGGTGATGTGATAATACTCCTCTTCACCCATCCCAGCAGAAGAGACACCCAAACAAAACAGACAAGCATCTATCTCACTAAAAGCACTCTCAATAGCACTAAAATCATTGAAATCTTCATGCACGACTTCTTTTAGTTTTGGGTGCTCTTGATGCGATGGTGCTCTTACAACAGAGATGATTTCCGTTACATCAGCATCTTGAAGTGCCGCTCTCAAAGCAATCTGCCCCACCATCCCACTAGCACCAAAAAGTAAAATTCTCATTTAGACTCCAATATTTTATTATGCCCTGTATGCCAACATAGCAAATATAACACCTAATATCAAACATAATGGTGAAAAATATTTTGTATCATAAATTGCAAATTCCGTATCTTTTATTTTTTTGAAAAATCCAACAGCATTAAACTCACCTATTGTCCTTAATGTAAAAATAGTAGATAAAAATATTCCACTATATAAATAAAAATTTCGATTTTCATTGACCCTAAAATCATAAAATTGTAAAGCATATGCAATATATGCAAAACTCATCAAAACAATACCAACAAAGAATGTTAAAGATTTGCTTGGATTTAATAACAATACACCATCTTTAGTCGGTAAAGCTTTATCTAAACCAAATTTTCCACCAAAAGCCCAATAAATATGAAATAACCCCATAAGGATTAATATGAAAATTGTAATGATTACTATAAAATCCATTTTGTTCCTTCGTATAACTATTTATTCAACGACATTATATAGGCAACACACTTAAATCATAAAATTAAACGACACTAAAAACGTTATGTTAATAAGCAACATCTTTTTAAAAAGTGATAAAATATGAGCTTTTACTGAAAAACAGCGATTTAAACTTATGAAAGAACATAATGTTCCTTAAGCGAGAAGCTTGAGAAATAATCTTGCAAAGATTAACGAGCTGATTTATATCGGCTCGTTCCACATGCCAATATTTCCACATGCCAATATTAATCTTTCCACATGCTAGAATAGATTTGAGAAGTATTTAGGAGTTATTGGGAGATAAAAGTGTTGGAACTACGATGATATACTCTAGAATCTATGAGAGAAACTAAACGAAAGTGATAGAAGTTTTTTAGATTATTGAGTCGCTATTTAAACTTTTTAACAAGTAAAATAGCAACTGCTACGAGGGAAAATATAGCACCGATACTTAGTGCTATAAATGTAAGTGAAACTGGTTCTGCGAAGTTAGGCATTTACAACACTCTCACATCTTTGGCAGGTGCAGTCCTCTTTTTCGGCTTGGAATTTCCAACATCTTGGACATTTGTGCGCTGCTGCTTTAGAGATAACAAAGGTATCTGCATCGACTTTAAACGTACCGATAATCTCTTCGTCTGGTTTATCCTCAAACACACCAGAGACAACAAACCAATCCTCAGCATCGGTTGCATCTATCTCAAGAACGGTTTTAGACTCCGTGTGAATCACTAGCTCCAAAGTACTTTTGATGATTTTCTCTTTTTTGAGTCTATCGACAATCGTACCAAAACCCTCTCTGGCTTTTACCATGTACTCTGCATCAAAGTTGGACTCGCCCGCTTGTATCTCTTCATAAACAAGATCAAAAATATCAGCCGCATCGCCTTTGATGATTGCAGGAGCATACTCTACAATCTCATCCGCAGTATAAGTGATGATAGGAGCCATCAAAAGAAGGAGTGATTTTGTGATGATAGCCATTGCACTTTGGCTTGCCATTCTTCTTTTTGATTTTTTTGCATTACAGTAAAGAGAATCTTTTGTCATGTCAATATACATTCCGCTTAATTCATTGGCAATGAAGTTGTTGAGCAGACTCATACCGTGAACAAAATTGTACTCGCTAAACTCTTTATGGATTTGAGCAAAAACATCTTTTGCAACACATAAAATCCATTTGTCCAATACACCCATATCTTTATAAGGACTCAAACTCTCTAAATCATTGATGTTTGCAAGCATGATTCTAAAAGTGTTTCTCAGTTTTCTGTAGCTTTCAGCTGTCTGTTTTAAGATGCCCTCAGAGATTTTTAAGTCGCCTTGATAGTCACTCGAAGCAACCCATAGACGAAGAATCTCACTTCCGTACTCTTTTAAAACCTTGTCAGGAGCAATAACATTTCCCTTAGATTTAGACATCTTTTCGCCTTTCTCATCCACTGTGAAACCGTGTGTCAAAACACCTTTATAAGGCGCTTTGTGCTCAACTGCGGCAGATAAAAACAGAGATGATTGGAACCAACCACGATGTTGGTCTGAACCCTCTAGATAAAGGTCTGCTTGATACTCTCCAGCATCGTAGTTACGAGATTTTAAAACAGAGTTCCAAGTGGAACCAGAGTCAAACCATACATCTAAAATGTCACTTACTTTTTCAAGCTCGTCGGCTTTGTAGCCAGAGCCTGGATAAAGAAGCTCTTCTGTCTTCATGGAGTACCAAGCATCACTCCCCTTCATCTCAAAAATCATCGCTGTAAAGTTTAAAACTTTTTCATCAAGGAGAACCTCTCCTGTCGCTTTGACTCTGAAAAACGCGATAGGAACACCCCAGTCACGTTGACGAGAGATACACCAGTCAGGGCGATTTTCAACCATGGATTTAAGTCTTTTTCTTCCACTCTCAGGAACAAAAAGAGTTTTTTTCACTTCATCTAAAGCGATGTTTCTAAGTGTCTTATCTTCGCCCTCAGGTGTACCATCTACAGAGATAAACCACTGTCTAGTCGCTCTAAAGATAAGTGGCGTGTGACTTCTCCAACAGTGCGGATACGAGTGAATAAATTTACTAACCTTTAAAACGCTCTCACCCATAAGTTCAATAATCTCATCATTTGATTTGAAGATATGTTTACCTACAAAGTTTTCAGCATGTGGAATCAGACCATCACGCACTACAGTTGCATCAAAACAACCAGTCTCATCTACAGGCATTACAACATCTAAACCGTATACAAGACCTACGCGGTAGTCATCTTCACCATGCCCAGGCGCTGTATGAACACAACCTGTACCATTGTCAACAAGAACATGCTCGCCTAAAACGATACGTGAACTTTTCCCATTAAGTGGGTTGAGTGCGAGTAGATTTTCAAGCTCTTTGGCACTAAAAGTTTTTGCAACATCTCCGCCAACTATCTCTTGCTCTTTGAGAGAGTTTAAAAGCTCTTTTGCAACGATGTAGCCGCTTGTTGTAAGAACATACTCCTCATTTGGATTGAGTGAGATACCTGTGTTTGCAGGAATAGTCCAAGGTGTCGTTGTCCAGATGACAAGTGCCGCTTTCGTTGCGATGGAGAGTTTTGCTTTTGCTTCATCACTTAGTTCAAAAGCGATAAAAATAGAGTGAGACTCTTTGTCTTCGTACTCAACTTCCGCTTCTGCAAGAGCAGTTCTCTCTGCCCATGACCAAAATACAGGTTTGCTTCGCTCTATCAAAAGACCTTTTTTAGCAACTGAACATAAAGTACGGTAGATGTTTGCTTCAAATTTGAAGTCCATAGTTACATAAGGATTTTCCCAGTCAGCTAAGATTCCAAGCTGTTTGAACTCACCTCTTTGAATATCAACAAATTTCGCAGCATGCTCACGACAAAGCTCTCTTACTTTTGCAGTTTCAAGAAGCTCTTTTTTCTGTTTTCCGCCAAGTTTTTTCTCAACTTGTTGCTCAATCGGTAGACCATGACAATCCCAACCTGGAGTGAAACGAACTGATTTACCTTCAAAATAGTTGTGTTTAACAATAATATCTTTGAGGACTTTGTTGAGTGCATGACCTATATGAATGTTGCCATTTGCATAGGGAGGACCATCGTGAAGTGTGAAGCTAGGCGCATCTTTTCTGTTGGCTTTCATCTTGTCGTAGATATTGTTTTCGTACCATTTTGTATATCTTATTGGTTCGTTTTGAACAAGATTGCCTCGCATCGCAAAATCTGTTGTTGGTAAAAGTAGTGTTTCTTTATAGTCCATCTGTACCTCGAAAATTATGTTAAAAGTTTTGCATTGTACCTTTTTAGGATTTAAAAGCTTCTTTAAACAGTTATAATGGTGTTATAATAAGCGACATAAATCATACTTAAGAAGGCTATAACTCCCATGAAACTTCATCTTATATTTATAGGAAACAAATTTATATACAACAGCTCTTTGAGAGAGTATGTAGTACGAGAAATTGAAAAAAATAACCATTTTATAAGTGCAATCACCTATTTTAAAGAGAGTGACAACACACTTTTTCTTGATTTAGAAAAAGAGATGAATGCTTCAGTCAAACTAATCGTTATCACAACAAAACAGATATTTTCAACCGTTGGAAAACTCATCTGCACCATAACGAGCGACAATCAAATTTTAAACAACAACATGCTTATGCCATCGAACTGCTCAGTCTTTGAAGATGGAACCTATCTCTTAGAGTATAAAGATTCCATAACAAATGTTCTGCATGTGGATGAGATGCAAAAAATGCCAGAGATACTCCTGCAAAATCAGGACTCACGTGCCACAGTACACCTCTTTGAAGAGGATAAAGAGAGTGCAGTCGCAATCCTCACGCCTATAGCACAGACAAATGATGTGAAAATAGACATTGTAAATTTGATAGATGGCTGGCTCAGAATCGATATTATAAGTAAAAAATATGGCAACATTTCTAACTTTATAAGTTCAGCAAAGGTACTTCTTCCTTTGAAGTTGATACCCGCTTCTAATATTATTCACTACATCATTGAAACCTTGTCAAAAAGCAACAAAAAACTCACCTTTGCAGAGAGCTGTAGCGGTGGACTCTTAAGTTACTATTTCACAAAAAACAATGGAGCATCTAAAATAGTTGAAGGCTCTCTTGTCACATACTCCAACAATTTAAAAGAGAACTGGCTCGCAGTTGAAGAGAAAACACTTGAAGAGTTCGGTGCAGTAAGCAGTGAAGTTGTCTTCCAAATGAGCGATGGAGCGATGAATGTGAGCCATGCTGATTACGCTCTCTCCATAAGTGGCATTGCAGGTGATAGTGGCGGTTCAGAGTTCAAACCCGTAGGTACAGTTTACATAGGGGTAAGAAGTAAAACAACACATAAAGAAATACGTTTAAATCTAAACGGAGATAGAAACTATATACAAGAGCAGAGTGTGCTTTTTGCTATCAAAATGCTTATTTTAATTGATAAAGAAATGTTTTTTTAATATCTGCAAATATATCTTGACAAACAAAATCTATTTGCCTATAATTTCGACCTCCTAAACATTTGGAGAAAATGTCTTGTTAGCTCAGCTGGTAGAGCACGTCACTTTTAATGATGTGGCCGATGGTTCGAATCCATCACAGGACACCATTTTTTAAAACTAAAAACAGATTTGATTTTTCTTAGTCTAGGAAAAAAGGAACGAAGCATATAACGATATGTGAGTGAGTTTTTGACGACGAATAAGGTAAATTGTGCGGTGGTAGTTCAGTTGGTTAGAATACCTGCCTGTCACGCAGGGGGTCGTGGGTTCGAGCCCCATCCACCGCGCCATGAAAAAGTTTTTAGAAAAATGGGCGTTTAGCTCAGTTGGTAGAGCGCTACCCTTACAAGGTAGATGTCACTGGTTCGAGTCCAGTAATGCCCAC
>PETN01000092.1:381-1260 GCA_002781365.1 Sulfurimonas sp. CG01_land_8_20_14_3_00_36_23 | reverse complement strand
AGGTAAATTAAGTCCTGTTGAATATTTAGATAAGTACAATCAGGAGAAGAATTGTTCCGTTTAAACTGGTTCTAGTTTAGGGGAGGCTTACACAAGTAAAAAACTGTGTTGTATAGATTTATTTGCTCTTGATATAGAATTTTCATATCTTTTTTGTCTATGAATATACGAAGCAGTTGCGGAGGGATGGAAATTTCTTTGTTTGTACATAGTGATTTTGAACATGAGATTTTTACAAATACAGCGTCGCTATAACTATTTTTTATTTCAACTTGCAAAACTGCGTTTTGAGAAGTATTGTTACTTGATTTATATTCAACCTTTTCAATTGTTTTAGTAGATGAAGGAACTTTGTCAGATATAAAAAAATACATTACACCAAAGATGAAAAGAAGAAAAAGAAATGCTATAAATATAAATTTTAATATTACATTTGAGGCATTGATTGAATCACCGCTTTTATATAGTGCAAAAACATTTTTATTTCTTTTAACCTTGAAAGCACCAGAACGAGAAGCAACAGTGAGACGAGAAGAACAAAAGACGTTATATTTAAAGAATCTTTTATCTAATGTGAGGCTCTGAGGCTTAGCAACGTAAAAAAATTCACTAAATGATTTATATTTACTTTCAATAAGTGCAAGATTTTGAGTAATAAGAATAATTTCGTGATAAAGATGTCTATGATATGAGAGCCACCAAACGAGTATTAAATCTTTTTTATCGAAATGATTGTGAGCTTCATCTATTACGAAAAGAGTATCTTTTAGTTTTAATTTAGCTACATATCGAACCAAATATTTATCTGTTTTTTTTGCTTTATAATGAGTGTGCAAACGAGTTAAAATTTTATAGAGTTGTTCAAAATCTAAAGGATTA
>PETN01000092.1:0-313 GCA_002781365.1 Sulfurimonas sp. CG01_land_8_20_14_3_00_36_23 | reverse complement strand
TCCTTCCAAATAGCGCCGGTTGCCTTCGGCGTAAATCAAATCAAAGGCCAGGGAGGATTTTCCCGAACCGGATAGTCCGGTAATCACCACTAATTTGTTCCGGGGGATATCTATGTCAACATTCTTGAGATTGTTTACCCGCGCTCCCCGGACAATAATTTTGTCCCTGATAATTTTATTTTCTTCCATTTAAAAAAGCGAAATTAACGCTAATATAGTTTAGAGTGTTTTTTGCATTTTGTAAAGAGTTAGCAATATCTGTTATTTTAAAAATCATTCAGCCTTACGGAAGGCTCAGGAACGAATTCCGCCG
>PETN01000066.1 GCA_002781365.1 Sulfurimonas sp. CG01_land_8_20_14_3_00_36_23 | reverse complement strand
CAGTATCTGTGTCTGTGTCTGTGTCTGTGTCAGTATCTGTATCAGTGTCCGTATCTGTGTCCGTATCAGTGTCAGTGTCAGTATCTGTGTCAGTATCTGTGTCAGTGTCTGTATCAGTGTCTGTATCTGTGTCAGTGTCTGTATCTGTGTCGGTATCAGTATCTGTATCAGTGTCCGTATCAGTGTCCGTATCAGTATCTGTGTCTGTGTCTGTGTCAGTGTCAGTATCTGTGTCTGTGTCAGTGTCTGTATCAGTATCCGTATCAGTATCTGTGTCAGTGTCTGTATCTGTGTCGGTATCTGTGTCTGTGTCAGTATCAGTGTCAGTGTCTGTATCACCTTCAACACGAAGAGCTTCTTGACCTTCATCCAATAAGTGATTCGCTGGTAAATCAGCACTAGCAAATGCACGATCACGTAAGTCAGAACTAACATCTGCACTTGCATTGTTTGCATCAGCAAAGTTTGCTTCTCCACCTTCTGTAGATTCAGCAGTTGCACCCTCTTGTCCAGCTGCAGTTTCTAATTCATCTATATTTTCTGTAGTGACATCACCAGATTGTTCTAGCATTGCCATCATAGAATCTTTTTCCGTGATAGTTTCATCTGCTGAAAAACTATTTGTGAATAATGAAGCATCAAAAAGTTGAGTCTCATTTCCTAAAAGCACAATATCAATACCACCATTCAGTGAAGATATTACAGCACTATCTACAACACCGTTATTCTCATCTCCATATACGACTTCACCCTCATATATTTCGGAGTTTGCTGACAATTCACGAACGTTATTATTTGAATCTTTTGCGTAAAATGTACCATCTATATTGACGATTTTTGCGATTACCTCTGACATGGTATATCCTTTAAAAACAATTTTTATTGTGCTAATGGTATGATAATTTTAAAAATATTTATATTGTACTATGGTACATACTACGAATTATTGCTATATTGAAACTGTTGTTTATATAGATGCTATCAATGGTAAGTAGAAATCAAAATGTAAATTATTGAAGATATATGAAGTAGGTTTTCAAGTGGTGGACGAGGAGAGGTTCGAATAAACCTTATGCTATGTAAAGAGTCAATCTCTATAGAACTGCCTGCGTAAACATCGTAGCCAAGTATAGAGACTTATAATACCCCAAGAAAACAACACAAGAAAAATCAATTTCTAATTCCAAAAGAGTTAAGATACATAGATTATTTTAAGGGGTAGATGATGA
>PETN01000069.1 GCA_002781365.1 Sulfurimonas sp. CG01_land_8_20_14_3_00_36_23 | reverse complement strand
TTCTTTATAGAAGTTCAAAAGAAAGTCAAAAAAATAGAGTGTGCAAATTTAGACAGCTAAAAGAGTTGTTTTTAGAGGTGCCCTTATTAATATTTAGAACACCGTATGTAAAATCACCTACACTAACTATATGCTCCAACTTTTTCTCTTTAATATATTCTTTAGTATATCTTACATTTACCAAAATAATTCCTTCTCATAGATACTTATCTATATAAAATACATGCTATATTATATCTTATACTGATATGACTACACTTATTTTAACTTAAGCATATAAACTAAAAGAATAAAAAAATGCTGAAAAGATGGTGTCTGAGCTCATTTATAGAATAAACTTTAAAAGATGGGGTCAGACCCAATTTAAGGAATAAAACTTAAATTTATTTTTATAAAGAGAGCGGGGTCAGGTATTGGGAATAACCTTTAATTTAAGTTTGTCTTGATAGAATAATCAAATATTATTAAGTTGATTATGTATGCAGTGGAGTTTAATGCAATTTCAAAAGATGGTGTTATAGTTATTCCTCAAGAGTATAGGGATGAACTTGGAAATAGGGAAGATATTCGCTTGGTGGTGATGTATGATTTACCAGTGAATAATTATGCAGATAAGATGAATAAAGAGATAGAAACATTAGAAAAGCTTTTTTTAAATTCAAACAATGAAATCACAGCAACAAAAGAACTTGCGATAAATACAGATGGAATGATAAATGATATATCTTGATACAAATGTTTTAATATATGCGTTTTGTAAAAATGTAGATAATTTAGAGCAAAAAAAGCTTTCTCAAGAGATATTAAAAGTATATCAAAAGTGCGGATGTGCACAGTGGAGCTATAAGTCTTATGAGTAAAATTTCTAGTTATAAACACTCCTTTGATACATATCATATTGTTTTTAGCAGCTATTTTAATTGTTCAGAATTAATTACCTTTGATAGTGGGTTTAAGCAGTTCTGTGATTATTCAAAAACGAAAATTACAATAGTATAACATGTCAAGAAGACCAAGGATAGAACAAGCAGGCTTTCATCATCTTATTAACAGAGGTGTTGCTAAGACAAATATATTTTTGAAGCCTCAAGATTATGAAAAATTTTTGCAGATAGTTTTAGAAGCAAAGGAGAGGTATGACTTTATAGTACATTCTCTTTGTCTGATGAGTAATCATTACCATCTATTGTTGGAAACAAAACAAGAAAATCTTTCCCTTATCGCGAGACAGATAAACTCAAAATATGCACAATATTTCAATAAAGAATATAAAAGAGTAGGACCTTTATGGCAAGGTAGATTTAAAAATTATTATGTGTATGATGAGAGTTATTTATATGTATTGTTTCGCTATGTAGAGAGAAACCCCATAAAAGCAAAAATAACTGATGTCATAGGAAAATATCTGTGGAATAGTTCTACTTTTTTGCTTTTAGGTATAAAAAAGGAGCTTATGAACGGCTCGCTACTTTATAATCAAAATATATTTGAGTTACTTGATAATGATTTAACTACAGAGGATATGCAAAAATTAGAAAAACTCCAAAAAACTAGCTACACAAAACAAAATAATGTCATCAAAAGAGAAAAACAGAAATCGCTTGATAGTTATTTTGTAGATATAGATAACATAATTCAAAGAAATAAAGAGATAAGAAAAGCAGTTATTGATGGATATAAACAAAGCGAAATTGCAGAGTTTTTAAAAATATCACGAACAACAATTTCTAAAGTTATTCGATAATTGTCAAAAAAAATAGTGTCACCAAAATAGTGTCAGGCACCATTTAGGGAATAAAACTTAAATTAATTTTAATTAGAACTATTTTTCAAAACTCAATTTTTTTCTTTTTTTACTAGCTAAAAAAGAAAAAATCAACCCGGCATGTGGAATCAACCCGGCATGTGGAATCAACCCGGCATGTGGAATCAACCCGGCATGTGGAATCAACCCGGCATGCAAAAATAGGGTCAGGCACCATTTAGGGAATAAAACTTAAAGTAATATTTATTTTGTTAGAATTCTCATGGCAAGAAAAAGTAAAATGAAATACAAGTATAGTATAATTGATAAATTTACAACACTGAGGATATTTTATGATAGATAAAATGGCAGTCTTAAAATCACGATTTTTTAAACTAGAAAAGCACTATATAGCTCTGAAAGAATATGAAGAGCTTATACAAAAATTACTAAAAGAAAAAAATATCTATGAACCATTTATATTTAACATACTGAAGCCACAAGAAAGAGCAATATTAGATGCTTATTTGAAAAGATTCGCTTCTGTTCAAGATTTTTTGGGAGCAAAAATATTTTCATTGATTTTAGAAATAGCAGGAATACCTATAAGTAAAATGAGTGAAGTTTTGTTTTATATAGAAAAAGAAGAGATAATAGACAGTTTGGATAATTGGATTGAGCTTAGAGAAGTAAGAAATGAGCTGGAGCATGATTATCCAGAAGAATTAGCTGATGCACTAAAAGATTTGAAATTTTGTATAGATAATTTTTACAAATTGGAAAGTTATTATTATAATAGTCTGGAATTTGCAAAAAAGTATATCTCATGAGGCTTTCAAAGAGAATACAAAATATCATAAAGAAAGCAGTTTTTGAAAATTTTGGTGATGTAAAAGTCTACCTTTTTGGAAGTCGTACCGATGATACAAAAAAAGGTGGAGATATTGATATTGCAATAGATACTCAAATTGATAAAGAAGAATTCAGAAAAAAAAAGATTCAGTTTTTTGTGTCACTTCTACGAGTTGATTTTGATCTAAAAATAGATTTAGTACAGATGAAACACTCACATACTTTATTTTCAAATGAACTTGAAAATAGCAGGTTGATTTTAAAATGAGTGCTATATTTAAAAAATGGTGTCAGGTACTGTTTAGGGAATAAAACTTAATTTAGAGTATAGCAGGGTCAGAGTTTTACTTTTAACTAAAATATGATAGAATTAGCGAAAGAGATAAGGAGATTCTGATGCCTCGAAAAGTAAGAGTAGAAAAAGTAGGCTTTTATCATATCATAAACCGTGGGGTAGCTAAAGTAAACATCTATTTGTCAAATGAGGACTACTTGCAATTTTTAGAGATTGTTCAAGATGCTTCAGATGAGTATAGCTTTGAGATATACTCTTTTTGTTTGATGAACAATCATTACCATCTTCTTTTAAAAACTTACGATAAAAATCTCTCAGCAGCTATGCAAAAAATAAACTCCCGTTACAGCATCTACTTCAACAACAAATATAAAAGAGTCGGACCACTTTGGCAAGGGCGATTTAAGTCCTGGTTTGTGTATGATGAAGTTTACTTGCATACGCTCGTAAGATATATAGAATTTAATCCCATAAAGGCAAATATTACTCAAAATATTGGTCAATATACTTGGGCTATGTCAAGTAAAAATGTGCTGTTATCTATGTTGCATTTTGACATAATCCAAAAGATAGATTTTACCAACTCAATGAGTGAAGAGGAGCAAGGAAAGCTCGATGTTTTTTTAAATGCAAAACTTGAAATAAAAGAAGACACATTAATAAAAAAAGAGAAACCTGAAATAGGGAGCTATTTTGAAAACTTGACCCACACAAGAGAAAATGCAACATATAAAGCTATATGTGATGGGTATACGCAAAATGAAGTAGGAAACTACTTAGGACTTTCGCATGTTGCTATATCCAAAATGGTAAAAATATATAAACAAAAAGTAAACCTTTTTAAAAAATTACGAAATAAAGGGATATTCTGGAGTTATAGCAAGAATGTAAACTATGAAGATATTGGTTCAGGGCTTTTTGTAGAGTATCTTTTAAAGTATGGTGATTTTGATGATATAAAACTTGGGTTTGAACTTTTTGGTAAGAGATATATGAAAAAGGTTTGGGAAGAAAAACTTAAATCTGACAAATGTTTTATTAAAACCAATCTTATGTTAGCTAGAATATTTTTTGATATGGATGTAGAGAGCAGCTACTTTAAGGAGGTTAAAAATGCAAGACTTGAAAAACTTAAACTGCTTGCTTCCTAAGACCAAAGAGTTACTTCTTGGCATGATAGATAATTGTAGTTTTTTATATAAGTATGTATTAGTAGGTGATAGTGCTTTGACATTGCATATCTGTCATAGAAAAAGTGAAGATTTAGATTTTTTTACTTATGATGATAGTTTTGACAAAAGAGAGATTTTAGATTTTATACAAAAATTTGAAAGTAAAGAGATTATTAATCAAACTGATGAACAAATAGATGTACTTCTTGATGGTGTGAAAGTTACATTTTTTAATGCGTGTTGGGAATTTCTGAAGCCGCAAACAAGTGAAAATTTCAATCTGGCAACAATAGAAATGATCGCTGCTATGAAAGTTAATGTTCTATTTTTGCGAGCAAAGTATAGAGATTATTATGATATTTATTTTTTAGTAAAGCAGTGTATGGGTTTAAAAGATATGTTTAAAGTAAGTGAGCATATTGTTGAGGGGGTGACATTTAAACTTTTTGCCGTAGCACTGGTATATATAGATGATATAGAAAACGATAATATAGATTATTTAGAACCAATAGAAAAAATAAAAAAGGAAGAGATTAGAGATTTTTTTCAAAAAAGATTACAAAAATACTAGCAATCAAGAGTGTCAACACGGCATGTGGAATCACCTGAAAGGGGTGTAGGCACTATTTTACAAAATAACGTCTGCGTCTTCACATTATTTTAGCCGCAAGCTAAAATAAAAAGAGAGTTTGATATAATTATTTTGTTGGAAAGATTCGCTAGATGTGTGTTTGAAAAAGATGGGAGAGAGAAAATGAGACTTTACAAAGAACAGATTGAAGTGTTAAAAAACAAACTTAAAACGCTCTCTTCAAATGCAAAAATATACCTCTTTGGAAGTCGAGTTGATGACACGAAAAAAGGTGGAGATATAGATTTGCTTATAATTTCAGATGAATTAACAAAAAAAGATTTACGCCTTTTAAGAGTAGAATTTTTCAAATATTTTGGTGAGCAAAAAATTGATATTATCTTAGATAATGGAGAATTTAAAAATCCTTTTACTAAACATATATTTCAAAAAGCAGTTTTATTATAATGAAAGAAAAACTATTAGTAGACAAAAAACTCTTAGAAAAGCAACTTTTTTGGATTGAAATATCTTTTAATGAATGCTCAAAAATAGGTATAAAAAAAGAATATTCTGTTGATGAATTCGGAAAATTTGAAACACTTTGCAGCAGGTACAGCAGAGGGATAGACTTTTTAATACGAAAAATTTTTAGAACACTCGATGAGTACGAATTTGAAAACCAAGGAACGTTGGTAGATGTGGTAAATAATGCTCATAAAAGAGGACTATTTGATGACATTGACGAGCTCAGAATCATGAAAGATGTAAGAAACACAATTGCTCATGAATACATTGAAGATGAACTCGTAGAAGTATTTGATGAAGTTTTAGTCTATACCGATACATTGATGCGTATTATCCACAATACTTTACACTACATACAAGTAAGCTATATAGATGCTAAAAACTAAAAAATCAACACGGCATGAGACGGCGAAAATAATGTGAATGAGTTCACGTTATTTTTGACTATGTGCTTATGATATGTTTGTAATGAATTTAGGAACCGATGCCTTGGCTTCGGAAGAGAGGGCGTAAAAAATGCTACTTTTAGGACTTCTCATGGGCGAAGGCAAGCCATCGCTTCCGACAGAGTGGCGATTTTTATGACAACAAGGTGAAGCTGAAGCATCACATCCGACAAAGTGGCATGTGGAATCACTTAAATTTGTATTCCCATCATTGCCTCTTTTTCTATAAGTCTGTTTTTGTCTGTTGACACTACAATATCTACAGGTTTGTACAATGCATCCTCTAGGAGTATTTTAAGTTTTAGTTTCTTTTTAAACAAATTGTCATTTATTTTAAGAAACAGCAGGGTCAGAGTTTTACTTTTTAAAATAACGTCTGCGTCTTCACATTAATTTAGCCGTCTCATGCCGATCACTAAAGCTATACATCTCTTTAAAGTCAGTAGTATAAATCAAATCTCGATTAGAATCTAGCTGAGATAAGGGAGGGTAAACACCTTTTAGTCCACCTTGTACATTTCCACCTATGACAAAATGTACTGAAGCGGTTCCGTGGTCCGTTCCTTTACTCGCATTTTCTTCTACTCGTCTTCCAAACTCTGAGTAGGTCATAATAGTTGTATTTTCCCACTCACCACTCTCTATAAGATTTTGTCGTAGAGTATAGATAGCTTGAGAGAGTTGCTTTAGTAAATTGGCATGTGGATTTAGTTGATTTTGATGTGTATCAAAACTTGCTAGACTTGTTTTGTAAAATGGTATATTTGTTTTTGCATTTATGAGTTGTGTTGCTATGTGCATCTGTTGTGCAAAGTTATTTTTTTCAAAAGAGTGTTTAAGTGGTTTTGTATTTTTTAGTTTTTCTTCAAGTTTAAGAGCACTATTTTTTATCTCTATCTCTGTCCTTAAAATATGTTCAAGTGCATCGTTGTTTGAAGAGAGATAGAGGTTGTTTGGTAGCTTTTTTGACTTATTTAAAAATGAGTTTATGTTCTCAATTTTTATGATTCCATTTTCAAATCCACTTAGAGGTCCGTACTCTGCACCTAGGACGACTCCTTTTATATTTGAAGTATTTTGGATTTTTATACTTTTTACCCATCCGTCATCAAGATACTCATTACTTTTGGAAGCTGTATCCCAGATTTCTATAGAACGAAAGTGTGAGCGGTTTGGATTTTCATAACCTACACCTTGAAATATAGCAATTTCTCCTAAATCAAAAAGTTCTTTTAGCTCCTTTAGAGATGGATGGAGCCCGAGATTGGCATTGAGTTTCAAAACATCTTTTTCTTGTATGGCAATGTTTGGTCTATGTTTATAGTAAAGAGGGTCTGCATAAGGGATGAGAGTGTTTAAGCCATCATTACCGCCTTTTAGCTCTATGAGAATGAGTTTGGCATTTTTATTTTTTTGTATATTTTCATTTGCATTTAAAATGAGTGGTAGAGTTAAAGTGCTAAATGCTAAGTATTTCAGGAGTGTTCTTCTGTTCATGATAAATTCACTTTAGTTGGTAGGTAGGGTGTTGGAGTATAAGGTCTAGATACTTTTTTTTATCTTCAGTGGGTGTGATATAAACTTTAAGAGGAAGTAAAATCTGAGTAAGCCTGTTTTGCTCTAAAGGAATTTGCATAATCTCATCACCACGAGTAAGTTTATATAAAAACTCTTTTCTTATCAAAAGAGTGTTTGCGTCTATCCATCTCTTGCCTCCACTCCATCCTTTTACATTTGGAGGGTTAAGCAGGTTTTGCCCTAGAGTGTTCATATACTTTAAGCCCAGTGCCGCATCAAAGTTTTTGTGCTCCAAGCTTCGTAAACTTCCTACTATTAGCTCTACTGGAGACTTTATCATACTTGCTACTTTTGTTTTGTCTGTAAAGTCATCAGATGTAATCATTGCAAGCATAAGAGGCTTGAGCTCATAGTCACTTTCACGAAATAGCTTGGCCAGTTTTTGTATTTCTTGTGCATTAGGCGTATAGCTTACAAACTCTTTGTAAAGTTTAGTAACAATAAACAAAGATGTTTCTTCTTTTGAAAGAATAATCTCTACTATATCATCAGCACTTAATTTGCCTTTTACTCCAAGGAAGCTTTTTTGCCCGAAATCGTGTTGTTTTTTTTGAAATCTAAATTCAAAATTTTTGTTTAAGCCATACCCTGTCAATCCTCTTGCTAACTCTTTTACATCTTTTTCGAAGTAATGACCTTCACCCATAGTGAAAAGTTCTAAAAGCTCACGTGCCAAATTTTCATTAGGGTGAGCTTGTTTATTACCTCTGTTGTCAAGATAAATGAGCATTGCAGGGTCTCTTAGCATGGCATGTAGAAATTCTCTAAAATTTCCTAAAGCATATTTTCTGAAAAGTTGATTTTGATCATACATGAGTTTAGGCTGTTTGACTTTTTGTTGGCTGCTTGTGAAGTGGTTGTGCCAAAAGAGCACCATTTTTTCTTGGAAAGGTTTTTCTGTTTTGAGCATTCTTTCAAACCACCATATTTTCAATGCTAAGTTTTGTTGCTGAAGCTCTTTTCTAAAAATTTTTCTCTCTTGAACTGTTGGTTTTTGCATTTTATGTGGAGGTCTCATGATGGACGTAGTAAATGTTGTAGATAAATTTGAATCTACCTCGTGACTATCGTCAATCATCTTTTGAACAAATGAAGCGTATGTTTTACTTTCTAGACATGAAGATAAAGAGAGATTGCTAACACCAAAAGAAGTACGATGAAGTAAATGCGTGCATTGTTCTACATCACTCCCAAAGAGACTCATGGCTAAAAAGGAAAAAAGGGTGATTTGTTTGAACATAATTTTAGATTCTTTTTTTTATGATTTTATCCTACTGTTTACTTTTTTAAAATTAATTATAAAAATAATTTCAAAAAGAGGGAACATTTAAAGTACCTAAAGCTAAAAACAGTACAATTGCAAACATTAATTTTAAACATAAAAAGAGTGAAACAATGATTGACGAAAAAAGACTAACCCACTTAAAACAGTTAGAAGCAGAATCTATTCATATCTTGAGAGAAGTTGCCGCAGAGTTTAGCAATCCTGTGATGATGTATTCTGTAGGTAAAGACTCTTCTGTTATGCTACATCTTGCTATGAAAGCATTCGCCCCAGCTAAACTCCCTTTCCCACTTCTACATGTTGACACTCTTTGGAAATTTAAAGAGATGATAGAGTTCCGTGACCAGCGTGTGAAAGATCTTGGTTTTGATCTGGTTGTTCACTCAAATCCTGAAGGTATAGCAATGGATATTTCTCCATTTAAACACGGGAGTAAAGTGCATACAGATGTTATGAAAACAGAAGCACTAAAGCAAGCGCTTAATGCTGGAGCTTATGATGCAGTTATAGGTGGAGCAAGACGTGATGAAGAGAAAAGTCGTGCAAAAGAGCGTATATTTTCTTTCCGTGATAAACACCATAGATGGGACCCTAAAAACCAACGTCCAGAACTTTGGAATGTTTATAATACTGCTATTCAAAAAGGTGAAAGTGTCCGTGTTTTTCCAATAAGTAACTGGACTGAACTGGATATTTGGCAGTATATTTACTTAGAAGGCATTCCTATTCCTTCTCTCTACTTTGCAAAAGAACAAGAAGTTGTAGAGATGGATGGTGTTAAAATTTTGGTTGATGATGAACGTATGCCAGAGGAACTTCGTAAAACTGCGAAAAAGGAGATGGTGCGCTTTAGAACATTAGGGTGTTATCCTTTAACAGGAGCAATCAACTCTACTGCCACAACACTGCCTGAAATTATTAAAGAGATGCTTCTCTCCACTTCAAGTGAACGTGAAGGTCGTCTCATTGACAAAGACCAAGAGGGTGCTATGGAACTCAAAAAAATCGAAGGGTATTTTTAATGGATATTATTAATTATTTAAAAAAACATGAAAACAAAGATATGCTACGCTTTTTAACGTGTGGTAGTGTTGATGATGGTAAAAGTACGCTCATAGGTCGTATGCTTTATGATTCAAAAATGATATTTGACGATCAACTTGCAGCTGCTGAGAGTGAAAGCAAAAAGTATGGAACTACAGGTGAGAAGATTGATATGGCTCTTCTTGTGGATGGTTTACAAAGTGAAAGAGAGCAGGGTATTACTATTGATGTGGCTTACCGCTTTTTTGCTACAGAAAACAGAAAATTTATTATTGCAGATACTCCGGGCCATGAACAATATACTCGTAACATGGTTACAGGTGCATCTACGGCAGATGTAGCTATCATATTAATAGATGCTCGTAAGGGAATCTTAACACAAACACGTCGCCATAGTTTTATCGTCTCTTTACTTGGCATAGAGCATGTTGTCGTAGCTATAAACAAGATGGATTTAGTAGATTTTAGTGAAGAGAAATATGAGGAGATAAAAAAAGCATACGGAGCTTTAGCAGATGAGCTAGGTATTAAAAATACATATTACATCCCTTTAAGTGCTTTAGATGGAGATAATGTTGTAGATAAAAGTACAAAAACACCATGGTTCACTGGAAAACCGCTTCTAGGTCTCCTTGATAGTATGGATATCTCGAAAGAGATAAAGCCAGAAAACTTCAGATTTCCAGTTCAGTATGTAAATCGTCCAAACTTAGACTTTAGAGGTTTTTGTGGAACAATTGCTGCGGGTAGTGTAAAAGTTGGGGATGAGATTACAGTACTTCCCTCTGGTAAAACAACTAAAGTAAAAAGTATTATCAATGGTGGAGATATCACAGAAGCAAATAGAACAGCTACAACGGGAGAAGCTTATGCCCCTATGGCTGTTACAATCACTACAGAAGATGAGGTAGACATCTCTCGTGGTGATATGATAGTTCATACTAAAAACTTGCCAACAGTATCTAACGCGCTTAAAGTGATGCTAGTTTGGATGGATGAAAAACCTATGACATTAGGTCGTGCGTATGACATCAAGCGTGCTACATCAGTAGTCTCTGGAAGTTTCGAGCATATTAACTACAAGATTGATGTAAATACGTATGAAAGAACAGAAGTTACTTCACTTGAACTCAATGATATTGCTTCATGTAAAATGCTACTTACTAGACCAATAGCTGCTGACTCTTATAAAGAGAACAAAGAAACGGGCAGTTTTATAGTTGTGGACCGCATCAGTAACAATACTGTTGGGGCAGGAATGATTGTTGGTGTAACAAAGCGTGATGTAGACAGTGCTCATTTGAGCAATAAAACATATAGTGATGCGGAAAAAGCACTCAATAAATATATTAGAGATAATTTTCCAGAATGGGAATGTAAAGAGATATAGATGGAGATATTTGTAGCTCTTTCTATTGTTGTATTACTTCTATTACTAGCTCAAAACAAGGTGAATCCAGCGATTCTATTTTTTGGCTTAGTTCTAATGTATTATGTTTTTAATCTTATTGAAATCAAGAGTATGCTCAATAATTTTACTAATACATCATTAGTAACACTCTTACTACTTTTGATAGTATCCATAGTAATTGAAAAGACTACCTTTATCTCTACAATATCAAATAAGATTTTCTCAAAATCTTATAATAAATCTTTGTTGAAAATGAGCTTCTTTGTCTCTTTCTTCTCTGCTTTTTTAAATAATACGGCAGTAGTGGCTTCCATGATAAGCGTAATTCAACAAAATAAATTTCATGCACCCTCTAAACTTTTATTGCCACTCTCTTATGCAGCTATTTTTGGAGGTACTATAACACTTGTTGGTACTTCTACAAACTTAATAGTAAATGGATTTGTGATAGAGAGAGGTTTAGAACCTTTAAACCTTTTTGATTTTATATATGTTGGTATTCCTATTGCGATATTTGGAGGGATGACTCTTCTCTTCGTCGCTAGATTTTTACCTGAAATTAAAAATGAAGCAGAGAAACGAGAGTATTTTATAGAAGCAAAAGTGGCTACAACTTCAAAAATGATAGGAAAATCAATTTTAGAGAATAAACTTAGAAATCTTGAACATCTTTTTTTAAATGAAGTGATAAGGGACAACTATAATATTTCTCCTGTAGACCCTTCTGAAATACTTCAAGCTGACGACATCTTGATATTTAGTGGAGATGTAAAGCAGATAGAAATTTTAAATCATTTTGATGGTTTGATTTTAGAACACAACAAGCATGAAGCAAAAAATCTTGTGGAAGTAATAGTTTCGCATGAATCAAACTTAATAAATCAAAGAGTAAAAGAGTCTAACTTTAGAACAAAATTTGATGCTTCAATTGTCTCCATTAAAAGAGGAAATGAAAAGTTGTCTACAAGTATTGGGAATATTGTTTTAGAAATGGGGGATAACCTTATCTTAGCAGTAGGAAAAGCTTTTTATAAAAGAGATAATCTGAAAAAAAATTTTTATATCTTAGGAGATATTGGAATTCAAAAAAAATTAAGTTTTTTTCAAAGTATGCTTGTAGTAGTGAGTTTCCTTTTAGTCTTGCTTTTAAGTCTTCTAAACATACTCACGCTTATAAAAGGGCTTTTTATGCTTTTAGCTTTTTATTTGATAATAGGATTTTTAAATCTCCAAGAGATAAAAAGACGATTTCCTTATGATTTAGTTATTATCATTGGTTCTGCTTTAGGGATTGCTTCTGTTATGATTGATAGTGGTGTTGCAAATACTTTGGCAAACTTTTTGAACAGTAGTTTTGGAAGCTTTGGAGTCTATGGCTCTTTTATCTCTATTTATCTTTTGACCTTTCTTTTAACAGAGATTATTACAAACAATGCAGCAGCAGCTCTAAGTTTTCCTATCGCTTATGTAACTGCAACAAATCTTGGAGTTGATATTACTCCTTTTATTTTTGCTGTTGCCTATGGTGCAAGTGCGAGTTTTATGACACCCTATGGCTATCAAACAAATCTAATGGTATCAAGTATAGGTGGATATAGTTTTAAAATATTTTTAAAATCTGGAATTTTAGTATCTATAGTCTATTCACTCATAGCCATAATACTTATACCTATAGTATTTCCATTTTAAATGAAAAACAATTCTGAGGATATGAAAAAGTTGAATGTAGATGAATCAGTAAAAAACAATAAAGGAACATTATGCTAAATAAAAATATTGTGTGGCATGACCATCATGTAAGTGCGGAGGAACGTTCAGCTTTAAAAGAACAAATACCATGTGTATTGTGGTTTACTGGACTTAGCGGAAGTGGTAAATCAACTGTAGCAAACGCGGTAGAGAGTAGACTTTTAGAACTAAAAAAACATACCTATCTTTTAGATGGTGATAATATTCGTACTGGGCTAAACAAAGGGCTGAGCTTTTCAGATGAAGATAGAGTGGAAAATATTCGTCGTATTGGAGAAGTTTCTAAACTTTTTGTTGATTCTGGAATTATCGTCTTAAGTGCTTTTATATCTCCTTTCCAACAAGATAGAGAGATTGTGAGAAGTCTCTTAGCCGAAGGTAAATTTATAGAAGTGTTTATAGATACACCTCTTGACATATGTGAAAAGCGTGATCCAAAGGGACTTTATAAAAAAGCTAGAAATGGTGAGATTCCAAATTTTACTGGTATATCGTCTCCTTATGAAGCACCTCTCTCTCCAGAAATACATATAATTAACTATGATAAAAGTGTTGAAGAAGCGGCTGAAGAGGTTATTGATTATTTGAAAAACAGAGGATACTTAAATGCTTAAAAGTATAGATATAAAAGAGATTGAAGCTATAGCTATTGAAGCGAGTGATGCTATAATGAAAATATATGTGAAAGATTTTAGTGTAGAGTATAAAGATGATAAATCACCTCTTACAGAAGCGGATACAAAAGCAAATGAAATCATTTGTAAAAGACTTGAAGAGCTCTACCCAACTATACCTATGATGTCTGAAGAAAATAAAGAAGTCCCTTTTGAAGTGCGAAAAAACTGGGAATACTACTGGTGTATAGACCCAATCGATGGAACAAAAGAGTTCATCAAAAAAAATGATGAATTTACTATAAATATAGCTTTAATACATAAAGAGACTCCTGTTTTAGGTGTTGTTTATGCTCCTGCTATAAATGAGATGTACAGTGCCAAGAAAGGTTATGGAGCGTTTAAAAATGGGCAAAAATTGCCTCTAGTTATAAACTCTAAACCTGAAGAAAAGCTCTTTGTTGTAGCATCTAAGTCACACCTCTCTGAGGAAACGCAACAGTTTATAAATGCTCTTAATTCTAAAGAGATAGAACAAATCTCTAAAGGAAGCTCGTTAAAGCTTTGCATGGTTGCTGAGGGCATAGCAGATATCTATCCAAGGTTGGCTCCAACAATGGAATGGGATACAGCAGCGGCTGATGCAGTTGTAAGAGAAAGTGGAAATATGACATATCAGTATGAAAATGATAAGCCAATGATTTATAATAAAGAAAATTTATTAAATCCATGGTTTATTGTAAAAAAATAGAGGAGAGTAAAATGAAAGGAATAATATTAGCAGGCGGAAGCGGAACAAGACTCTACCCTATCACAAAAGGTGTCTCTAAACAGCTAGTGCCTATTTATGATAAACCAATGATTTACTATCCACTTTCAGTGCTCATGTTAGCTGGAATTACAGAAGTTTTAATCATCTCAACTCCACATGACCTACCTAGATTTGAAGATCTTTTAGGTGATGGTTCGGATATTGGGATGAAGTTTTCTTATGTAGTGCAACCTTCCCCAGATGGACTTGCACAAGCTTTTTTGTTAGGTGAAGAGTTTATAGGTGAAAGTGATGTCTGTTTAGTTCTTGGTGATAATATATTTTATGGACATGGTCTCTCAGCAATGCTTGCAAAAAGCGTTCAGAATGCAAAAGAAGAGAACTGTGCGACAGTCTTTGGTTACTATGTAAGTGATCCTGAGCGTTATGGAGTAGCAGAGTTTGATGAAAACGGTATTGTGACTTCCCTAGAAGAAAAACCAAGCAATCCAAAAAGTAACTATGCCGTTGTTGGACTTTACTTCTATCCAAACGATGTAGTTAAAAAAGCAAAAGATGTAAAGCCATCACATCGTGGTGAACTAGAGATAACATCTCTCAATCAAGAGTACTTAAATGAGAATAGATTAAAAGTTGAACTCATGGGGAGAGGTTATGCGTGGTTAGACACAGGAACGCATGAGTCTCTTTTAGAAGCAAGTCAATTTATTCAGACAATTGAAAACCGTCAATCACTCAAAGTTGCCTGTATAGAAGAGATTGCTTATGAGATGGGTTATATCTCAAAAGAGAAACTTTTAGAACTTGCACAACCCTTAAGTAAAAACCAATATGGTCAATACCTTATAGCAAGAGCTAATCAGCCCAGAGGTATGGGTAGATGAATTTCATAAGAACTGAAATTCCTGATATCATCATCGTAGAACCAAAAGTTCATGGAGATGAACGTGGCTACTTTGTAGAGACTTTTCGTGCAGATACACTAGAAGCATTTCTTGGCTATAAAATAAACTTTTGCCAAGACAATGAATCTAAAAGCTCACGTGGTGTTTTAAGAGGTCTTCACTATCAATTAGCTCCTGCTGCTCAGACTAAACTGGTAAGAGTGATTCAAGGTCGTGTACTGGATGTTGCAGTTGATATTAGAGAAGGAAGCCCAACATTTGGAAAACATGTCGCGGTTGAACTTACTGCTGAAAATAAAAGACAACTTCTAGTTCCAAGAGGATTCGCTCATGGATTTGTAGTGCTTGAAGATGAGACTATCTTTGCCTATAAAGTAGATAACTACTACTCTCCTGAGAATGACAGAGGTATAGCATTTGATGATAAAGCATTGAGCATAGAGTGGCAGATTCCACATGCCGAGCTTAACTTATCTGCAAAAGATAAAGTACAACCGAAACTGCATGAGACAGATGACTTATTTAAGTATGGAGTAGATTACTATGCTTAATGTTTTAGTGACTGGAAGTAATGGACAGCTCGGTTCTGAGATAGAAGAACTCTCTAAAGAGTACAAATACAATTTTTACTTTACAGATAGAACTACTTTAGATATCTCAAATCCACATGCTATAACAGAGTTTATAATTTCTAACAATATAAACACTATCATAAATTGTGCAGCTTATACAGCGGTTGATAAAGCAGAGTCAGATGCAGAGATGGCTGATACAATTAATCACTTAGCCGTTAAACATTTAGCAGAAATCTCAAAAGAGAAAAATATACAACTTATCCATATCTCAACTGACTATGTATTTAATGGTAAAAACCACATGCCATATATTGAGACAGATGAAACAAACCCAAATGGTGTTTATGGAAAAACGAAACTTGATGGTGAAAAAGCAATGATAGAGATAAATCCTAAAAATTCTATCATTATCAGAACGTCATGGGTGTACTCTTCTTATGGAGCTAACTTTGTAAAAACGATGCTTCGTCTAGGGAAAGAGAAAGAAAGTTTAGGTGTAATCTTTGACCAAGTTGGAACTCCAACCTATGCAAGAGATTTGGCACAAGCTATTTTAGAAATCATCCCAAAGATAAGTAGTGATAAAGTTGAGATTTATAACTACTCAAATGAAGGTGTACTGAGCTGGTATGACTTTGCAAAAGAGATTATGCAAATGGCAAAACTCAATTGTGAAATCAATCCAATAGAAACAAAAGAGTATCCGACTCCTGCACAGAGACCACACTATAGTTTACTTAATAAGTCAAAAATAAAAAAAGCGTTTAATCTCACTATCCCTTACTACAAAGATAGCTTGAATGAATGTTTAATAAAAATGGGAGAAAAAAAATAATGAAGAGCATCTTACTAACAGGAACGGCAGGCTTTATAGGCTCAAACTTTGTTCCATACTTTTTAGAAAAGTATCCAGCATATAATTTAATCAATTTAGATTTACTAACATACGCGGGTGACTTAGAAAACTTAAAAGAGTGTGAGGGTAACCCTAGATATAAATTTATTAAAGGGGATATCTGTAACCGTGAACTTGTAGAGTTTATATTTAACGAGTATGACATTCAAGGTGTGATCCACTTCGCAGCTGAGAGCCATGTAGATAACTCTATCAAAAATCCTGGTGTATTTATAGAGACGAATGTAAATGGTACTTTTACACTTTTAGATGTAGCCAAACACTACTGGATGAATAAACCATTTGAATATAAAGAAAACTATAAAGGGTGTAGATTTCACCACATCTCAACAGATGAAGTTTATGGAACTTTAAATGAGACAGACCTTTTTACAGAAGAGACTCCCTACGCTCCAAACTCTCCATACTCAGCTTCAAAAGCAAGTAGTGATATGATAGTGAGAAGCTACCAAGAAACTTATGGGATGAATACGGTAATCACAAACTGTTCAAATAACTATGGACCTAAACAGCATGATGAGAAACTCATTCCGACTATTATCAGAAAGGCTCTTGCAGGTGAGAGTATCCCAATCTACGGAGATGGTAAAAACATTAGAGATTGGCTCTATGTGCTTGACCACTGTAAAGGTATAGATATCGTTTATCATACAGGCAAAGAGGGGAATGTTTATAACATCGGTGGAAGAAATGAGAGAACGAATCTTCAGATAGTGGATTCCATTTGCTCTATACTCGATGAGAAAGTTCCAAAAGATGCAAGCTACAAAGATTTAATCACTTTCGTAGAAGATAGAGCAGGGCATGACAGACGCTACGCCATCGATGCAACAAAACTTGAAACAAAACTTGGCTGGAAGGCTGATGAGAACTTTGAGAGCGGGATTGTGAAGACAATTGAGTGGTATTTGGGAAAGTATAATAAATAATGCATAAGAGTCCACTTGTAGCTGTTTTAATTGCAACTTACAATGGTGAAGCTTTTCTTAAACAGCAATTGGACTCTATTTTAAATCAAACATACAGTAATATTAAAATTTATATATCTGATGATAACTCCTCTGATACTACCGTTCAAATCATAGAAAACTATAAAGAAAAATTTCCAGATAAAATATTTTATACATTAAACAAAAGTAATGTTGGTGTAGTGAAAAACTTTGAAAACCTTATCTTTAATTGTCAAGAAGAGTATATGGCTTTATCGGATCAAGATGATATCTGGCAAGTAAATAAATTAAAAAAACAGATGGATGCAATGCTTGAGTTGGAGAGTGAAAATATTTCACTCCCATGTTTGGTAAACTCTGATTTATCTATGATTGATGAAAAAGAGCAAATGACTCATCAATCCTATTTTAAATTTCGAAATTATGTTTTAAGTGACAAAAGAGATTTAGGACATATTCTCGGTCCATCTGGAATTATGGGCAATACACTCTTAATGAACAAACGATTCAAGCATAGTACCTTGCCATTTCCTGATGCACTTGATAGACATGACTACTGGTTAGGTTTACATGCAGAGTTGTTTGGAAAAAGAAAAACTATACAAGAGCAACTTGTGCAGTATAGAATTCATAACGACAATATCAGTAATTCAAAAAGTATTATCAAAAAAAATAAGATGAGTATAAAGAGAGATATCAAATTACCAAATATGGAAACAAACAGAAAGCTTTTTTTGCCGAAGCTTATTGGTAGGATTACATCAAAAGAGGACTTAAAAACAGTGAATGCATATATTGACTATTTAAAGTTCAATAAAAATAGACTTTCTTTGTACTGTGATTTAATATATTTTTCTCTTGTGAAGAAGAGTCTATTGTTTAGAATGAAACTATTGCTAAAATTACTTTTTACAAATCGATACAACAAAGTATAATGACGTATGCAGTTTAAAAAGTTAAATATCTCATCGTATATTATTAATCTTTTATCTATTTTTAGACAGAGAACGTTTAAAGGCTGGGGCAGAAAAAAAACAGGTTTATTTGCTCTATGGTGTCATGAAAAGTTTGGTGGTAAACTTACACTTTTCGAAGATGGCTTTATCCGTTCCGTGGGGCTTGGTGTAGATGGTTCTCCCTCTTTTAGTTTTGTTGAAGATGATGTAGGAATTTACTACGATGCTACTGCTCCATCAAAACTAGAAAATATCTTAAATAGTTACGATTTTTTTGCAGATGAAAAGTTGATGGATGATGCTCGAAGAGCTATGAAATTGATAGTGGAACATAATGTGAGTAAATATAATAACTATGTTCAAGTGGAGAGTGCATTTTCTGCCAAGTACATAATTACAAAGGATGCTCCAAGAGTTTTGGTTATAGCACAAACGGCTGGCGATGCTTCTTTAAAGTATGGTATGTTAGATGAGTACACTACAGACAATATGATAGATGCAGCTCTTGAAGAAAATCCACATGCCAAGATTTATCTCAAAGTGCATCCTGATGTTTTAAGTGGAAAGAAAAAGTCTGACATAGATATAGAATCTGCAAGAGAAAAATGTATCATTATAGAAGAAAATGTCAATCCGATTTCGCTTTTAAAACATTTTTCAAAAGTCTATACAAAAACCTCACAAATGGGGTTTGAAGCGCTTTTAGTTGGGTGTGAGTGTGTATGTTTTGGAATGCCATTTTATGCAGGCTGGGGCATTACCACTGACAAATCCACATGCCAAAGAAGAGAGAGAAAACGTACCGTAGAAGAGGTCTTTGCTGGGGCCTATATTCTCTATACTCGCTACTACAATCCTTATGAAAAATGTGATAGTAATATATTTGATGTAATAAAAAGTATTACAAAGGTGCATCAAGATTGAGACTTAAAAAAGATATGTCATAAATTAAGTTGATTTTTAAATGAGAAGTGTACGATGGGCACACTTCATAATTAAACCCTGAATATAGGAGAAAAAGAGTGAAAATAAGAGTCTATTACGAAGATACAGATATGGGTGGGGTTGTCTATCACTCAAACTATTTAAACTTTTGTGAGAGGGCTAGAAGCGATGCTTTTTTTCAAAAGGGGACGACTCCTGTTTTAGAAAATGGGCATTTTTTCGCTCGAAAACTGACCGCTGAGTATTTAAAAAGTGCTAAACTTGGGGATTTACTTGAGGTAAGAAATGAGATTCTTTCTATAAAAGCTGCATCTTTTGATTTAGTTCAAAGAGTCTACAGAGATGAGATAAAAATATTTGAGATGCAGATTACGCTAGTCTATGTGACTTTTGAGGGAAAACCTCAAAAGATTGATACGAATACCAAGGAACTTATTTTATCTCTATTCGAGAGTTGAGAAGTATTTTATAAACCTGCTAAGAGAGGGCTGTAAAAGCTCTATCTGGTACATCATTTGGTTCTCTTGAACATCTATCTTATATTCACGCTCATCATTCGTAATCTTGTTGAAAAAGTAGTCCATTCCTACGGTTGTCGTGTAGTTAATCCAATCATAAACAATATCGTTCCCCAAGAGAGAATTTGTCTCTATGATGACATTATTGTTTTGTGTAATGGAGTTTGCCACAATCATATTCTTTCTATCAGTATATTGCGTCATTGAAAGCAGAAGAGGGTCATAGTTTATTTGTGTGGAGAGTACATTTGTGGAGTTTGTGTCATAGAGTGTGAGTTGTGACATTATCATTCCACTTTTTACGATAGGGGTATTGAGGAAAAAGGAGCCTTTTTTTATCTCTTCATTCTCTTTAAGCTGCTCTTCTAGATTTGTTGTTCTTCTAGGAATAGAAAACTTGACAACAGTTCTATTCTCTTCCATACTCTCAACACTATCTACTCTCTCAAGCAGTTGAGGAATTACTTCTTCAGTACTTAGAGATAAGTTCATATCTGCAACATCTTTATGCGTAAATCTCTGCTCTTCATACATCGCAAGTTTATGCCCTATGTCGGACTGGTCGTAAAAAATAACAAGAGGCGATACAGCTTCTTTAAGGAGCAGATTACTTTGTGCTCTGTAGTCAATCCCTCCATAATATAAAAAAGAGGAGGTTGATTGGACATCTTCTTTGTTGATGGTAGGAAAGTAAATGTTCATTTGCGGATTTATTTCAGATACTGCATCACTTCCGCTTTGTGTAAGAGGTGCTATGACATAATAAAAATCATCTTTTGCAATCTGATTTAAAGCCTCTCTAATATCCTCAACACTTTCACTCTCAATCTGATAGCTCTTGAGCTCAAAAGAGCGGTTTTTTGCTATGAGATAGGCAAAAGCAGCATTTGTAGTGGAAGCTGCATATTTGCCTATAGTTTTGTACGGCAGAAGCATTGCAATTCTAAGTTTGTCACTGATGATGTGAGAGCCAAGGTTGAGGATGGCAATATTCATCATTCGGATTTCATCTTGCTCTACGTTTTCAAGTTTAGAATCTGCATGTGCTAAAAATGAGAAAATCATTCCATTGTCTATAAACTCTTGCATACAAGCTTCGTTACACTCGTATGGGTCTAAGTTTTGTATATAAGTTCTCGGAATAGGTATATTTGAGATTAAAAAACTTTGCCCAAAAAGGAAAATAGGTAAAATTAAAAATAGGATTTTTTTCATAAGCAACTCTTTATTGTTTTAAGGTCATTCAGTGCGATTTTTTTTAGTTCAGGATTTCTCAGTAAAAATTGAGGATGGTCAATCGGTATAAGTTTATACTTTTTAAAGTCTATAACGTGCCCTCGTACACTTTGAAAATTCTCATTTTCTCCTGTAACTTTAGCATAAGAGTACTCACCAAGAGTAACAACTACTTTAGGTTTAACAAACTCCATTTGTGAGAAGAGGTGGCTTTGGCACGACTCCCACTCTGAGTCCGATGGCATGTTCGAGTTTAAAGGTTTGCACTTTATAGCATGGGTAAAATAGACATCATCCACACTGAGCTTTAAAACATTTTGAACCATATTTTTGAGCGTTTCACCGCTTCTTCCTGCATAGTAGGAGTTTGTCTCATCTTCATTGGCAGAAACACTAAAATCAATTATCATAAGATTGGCATGTGGATTTCCATAACCGCTCATACTTTGCGTACGTGACTTACTCAAGTCGCATAAGTGGCATGTGGAAATATTTTGTGAAAGCTGCTCTATCGTCATTGGTATGGTCTGTAAACTCTTCTCATTTATACTAAAAGGGTCACTATATTCAAAGCCAAGTTCTCTCATACGGTAGAGGTTTTGGAGCAAAATTAAGTTTTGAAATGATTTCACCTACCAACCTTATAAATATATGTGTGAGTATATTGAAAGAGTGGTTGATTTCGGCTTAAAGTTTTAGAAGGTATTTGTGAAAAACTAACTGCTACAGAAGCTATAGAATCTCTACAAAAGAGTTTTTCAGACATGACATCCGAAATGAAATTTTGCGTACATATTTTTTATTACTACAAATTTTAAATTTCTTTTACAAAGAGTAATCTTGCTGATACCAAATCGAAACAAAGCCTAGTTAATATTTGCTATAAAATAAATGGATTTATATTTTTGTGATAGAATGCACGTTAAAAATATTTGGAGAAAGTATGGATAATAATTATAGTTTTTTAGAAGTAAATAGTTTTTCCATCAGCTCTTCAAGCGATGTTCCCGAGCTTGTTCGTAATGTTCAAGAGTACAAAAGTAAGCAAATTTTGATTCATATAGTCTCATTTATTCATAACACTGTTCTTGTTCAGAACTTAAAAAATGAGTTACAAAAATTATTTCCACATGCCATGATTTCTCTGCTTAAACATCAAGATAAGAGTGAAACATCTTTAGTGATTTATACTTTAGACAAAGAGATCGGCGAGTCAGATATTCGTGATGAAGTTTTAAAAGAGCTTCATCTTGACAACAGTGCGAAAGTAAAGATTATAGATATCCATAGAAAACAGCTCTTAAGTAGATATTTTACAGACCATTTAACAAGTCTTCCAAATATGTATCAACTCAGAAAAGATTTAGAAGAGGATGAGAACTCAAGCTTGATTATTATCAATATTGATAACTTCAAAACTATCAACAACTTTTATGGATTTATGGTGGGTGACAATGTTTTAGAACAAGTCTCTAAATATCTTGTAGAAAATATTTCCAAGCACTCTATTTATAGATTTTCTGGTGTTGAGTTTGCCTTGCTTGTAAACAAAAATATGGGCTTTTATGAGCTTAAAGAGTATTTAAAAACTCTCTATGAAGAGCTAAAAGATATGAGTGTTGAGTACCAAGATACAAAAATCTATGTAGATATTACTTTAGCCTCATGTTCAAACTCCAACCATGATGATATCTTCTCAAAAGTCTCAATGGCACTCAAATATGCAAAAGACAGAGCAGCTCCATTTTGGATTTATGAAGAGAGAATGCAGTTTGAAAATGAGTATAAAAATAACTTAAGCATTTCAAGTATTGTAAGAAATGCTGTAGAAGACTCTAGAATCATTCCCTATTTTCAACCCATCTATGACAACAAAGCTTCTAAGATTACAAGATATGAGTGTTTAGCGCGATTGATTGATGAAAATGAGCGTGTTGTCTCGCCTCTTGTTTTTATACCAATTGCCAAAAAAATAAAAGTCTATAACAAGGTTTCAAAACTTATTATCGATCAATCCTTTGAGGTATTTAAAAGCAACAGCTACGACTTTAGTATCAACATCTCCCTTGAAGATATTATGAGCAGTGAGATATTTGAGTACATTATTGATAAACTAAAAAATAGCAACCTTGCTCATAGAGTTACCTTTGAGCTACTTGAATCAGAAGCGATTCAGGACTTCAAAAAAGTCATCAGGTTTATCAATGAAGTAAAAAGATATGGTGCGAAAATAGCGATAGATGATTTTGGAAGCGGATACTCAAACTTCTCTTATTTGATGAAAATGAGTGTCGATTATATAAAAATCGATGGGAGTTTGATTGAAAATATTGATGTAGATGAAAACTCTTATCTTATTGTAGAGACTATTGTTGCATTTGCGAAAAAGTTAGGGGTGCAGACTATTGCAGAGTTTGTGCATTCGAGCACGATTATAGATAAAGTAAATGAGCTTGGAATCGATTTTTCACAAGGTTTTTATATCGATGTTCCTGCAGAAAAGTTAATCGAGTCACAAGAGTCTTAAAGCCCAAAGATAAGGGCTTTAAAAACTACGCTTCTACTGTAACTTCTACTGGAGTTGATTCCCAAACACCATGCTTAGTACAATAACCATGTGCAACAAGAGTAAGTTTTTTACCTGTTGGAATAATTGAAAAAGTTGTAGTGTTATGTGCTTTGATATTTCCTAGTGTACCTGGAACATAAGTAGCCCCAGCTAATTTAGTTTCACCGTTAAAAAGTGTAACTGATTCGATGTAGTGATCAAAATCATCTGGATGCGTATATTCGTTACCCATTTTTACAGTTACAAGAAATGGCTCACCATCTTTTGCAGTTGCTTCGCAGTGAATAAATGGAGAGTGACGGTCAATATAATCTTTTTTCGCTTCTCTCTCAACACTATCTATATCTACGTATTTGTTAATCTTTGGCATGTGGAATCCTTTATTTTTAGTTTAAGTTGCGACATTGTATCGAGTAAATCTTTTAGATAAACATAAAGCGGAGTATATTTGTCTTATTTAAGATATATTTAATTTATACCCCTTTAACCAAAAAAGAGATAAAATCGCGATAATTAAAATAACAAAGAGACTATGATATGTTAAAACCATTACTGATAGAGATAGGTGTAGAAGAGCTTCCAGCGGTTCCACTTTTAAAAGAGTTAAAGAATATTGAAAAAAAATATGCCCAAATCTTAGAGAAAAATTCTCTCTTAGGTGAGTTCCAATTTTACTACACTCCTCGTCGTTTAGTAATTTGGCATAATGAATTTCAGACACATCAGGCTGACAGTGTAGAGGAATTTTTTGGAGCTCCTGTTGATGTAGCCTATAAAGATGGTGTTGCGACACCTGCGGCACTAGGTTTTGCGAAAAAATGCGGCGTAGAGCTTGCAGAGATTTCTAAAGCACAAAAGGGTGGCAAAGAGGTTCTCTACTATAAAAAAGATGTAAAAGGGAGAGAGACGACTGCACTTCTTGAAGAGATAATCAAGACATGGATTCACTCTCTTGACTTTGGAAAGTCTATGCGATGGGGAAGTTTAAGTGAGAGTTTTATTCGACCTATTCGCTGGATAAATGTACTTTTTGGGGATGAACTTGTAGATGTAGAACTTTTTGGTGTGCACTCTGCAAAGCATACTTTTGTGCATCGTATCAGTAACTTTGAAGCGAAGCAAATTAGTGGAACAAAAGAGTACTTTGAGGTTTTAAAAGCGGGTGGAGTTACACTCTTTCCTGATGTACGCCGTGAAAGTATATTGGCAAACTTTGCATCTTTGGAAAAAGAGTATGGCGTTCAAATCGAGATAGATGAAGATTTACTTGATGAAGTTGTGGCGATTACAGAAAACCCTACAGCGCTTTTAGGCTCCTTTGATGAGGCATTTTTAAGACTTCCTCCTGAGGTTATCATCACTTCTATGAAAGAGCATCAGAGATATTTTCCTGTTTTTAAAGAGGGCAAACTTATTAACAAGTTTTGTGTTGTCTCCAATGCTTTAACAGAGGATTTTTCTAAAGTAGTTGAAGGAAATGAGAGAGTACTTCGTCCTCGTTTGGCGGATGGTCTCTTCTTCTATGACAACGATTTAAAAAATGGACTCAGCACAAAAGGGCTTGAAAAAGTTGTCTTTATGAAAGGTCTTGGAACTGTTGCAGATAAGATTGAACGTGAGCGAAAAATTGCAAACACTCTTTTTAACAAGTACAATCCACATGCCAAAAGAGAAGATCTTGATAGAGCAATATCACTCGCTAAAGCAGATCTTACAAGTGAGATGGTTTACGAGTTTACAGAGCTTCAAGGTCTTATGGGTGGCTACTATGCAAGAGAGCAGGGTGAAGCAGAAGAAGTTGCAATCGCGATTACAGAACAGTATCTTCCCGATGGAGAGGAGAGTGCGCTTCCTTCGACACTTTTGAGTGCGATTGTTGCGATGAGTATAAAGTTAGACACGCTTTTGGCTATGTTTAGTATCAACCAAATTCCTACAGGTTCTCGAGACCCTTTTGCACTTCGTCGTGCGGTCAATGGCTTACTTAGAATCACAAAAGAGCATCAGTTAGAGTTTGATATTGTGGAGAGTTTAAAAGAGCTCTCTGCAGGATATGAAGCGATGGATATGCAAAAGTTAGAGAATTTCTTCTTGGAGAGAATCAAACAATATTTCCGTGTCAATCCTTCTATTGTAGAAGCTGTTTTGGCTTCAGGTGAAAGAGAACTTTTAAAACTTGCAAAAAAAATCGAAGCACTTGAGACTATGGTAAACAGTGAAGGTTTCAGTGAATCATTCTCAACCTTTAAGCGTGTGGCAAATATTACGAAAGATATTGACCTTGAACAAGAGATGTCTGTAAGCAGTGAACTCTTTGAAGAAAAAGCAGAAGAGGTTTTATATGCTAGATATAGTGAAGTTTTGGCATGTGGATATAGCTCTTATGAAGAGGAACTTGACGCACTCTTAGGGCTTAAACCAGAGTTAGATGCATTCTTTGAAGATGTAATGGTCAACGCTGAAGATGAGGGTGTAAGAAACAATAGAAAAGCTTTAGTTGCATCTATCTATAAAAGCATCCTAAAGATTGCAGATATTAAAGAGGTGAGTATTTAATACTCCTCTCTATTGTAAACTTGAAAGAGTTTTGAGTTGTCTATCGATTTTTTTGATATAGACTAAAGCTGTATTGTCTCCTGGTCTGATGGAGAGTATCTCTTGGAAGTTTTGTTTTGCTTTTTTGAGGTATTTTTTATAATAATTACTTTTTCCTCGAGCCATAAGTATTGCTATTCTCTTCTCTAGTCCATCATGTGCTTGGTCTATAATATTTTTTGCTTTTTGGTTCGTTTCATCCAGTAACAAAGCCTTATTTGCAAATTCAAAAGCTGAGACATACTCCTCTTTATTTAATGCATCCTCTGCGTTGGCTATTTGAGTTTTAACTTCTTTTATATTAGCAATCTTCACTATATATTCGTTGGCAGTTTTGTCATTTGCATAAGTAGATAAGATATTTTTGAACATATCATGAGCTCTATCATACGCAGCTTTGTTAAAGGTTGCGATGGCCTCTTCTATTAAAGAGCTATACTCGCTTTTTAAAATATCTTTTGCCTCTTGTATGAGTGGGTTGTTATATTCATATTTGGCTAAAATAGATGAAGCACTCTCTATGTTGTTTAAATATTTTGGAGTCGATTTCTTTTGATCCATTGCTACTTTTAATTTACTCTCAAGTGAACTGATATACTCTTTGATTTTTTCATTTTTTTTCAGCTCTTGGAGTTGTTCTTTGGTGTCTTTATAGTTTGGATTATTTACCATTACTAAATTGAACTCTTTAAGGGCTCTGTATTTATCTTTACGAAGATATTTCATAGCTTGTTTATAGTGTAAAATAGAGTTTTCAGCCGCAATATTTTTTAAATCTTTTATCTTTTTAGCTGGGATAAAACTATATCCCTTATAGAGATTTACTTTTTCATAATCTGTAATTGCATCATAAACATGTCCATTTTCATAAGCTAAATCCCCTTTTGCACAGAGCATGCTTATCTCATCTTGTATTGTTTTATAGATTATCTGCTTTTGAATACCATTGAGCTTTTGTATATTTGATGGTAAGCTACTTGGAGATGTACTTATATAGAGTGAACATCCGCTAAAAAGAAAAATGGTCGTTGTAAGGAGTGTAAGTTGTTTGTACATGTTATCTCTCTGTGTGCATAATAGAATAAACTTCAATATTGTTTTTTAAACCCTTGGCGCTAAAGGAGGGTTTTAGCTCTACAATATACTTCGCGTCCGCTTGTTCATACGTGTTTTTTTCTATAAGTATCTCAGCGGGAGCCGCATTAGAACAGAGGCGTGAAGCTATATTAACCACAGAACCAATCGATGTAAAGTTCATGCGGTCATCGGAGCCAATATTTCCTGCAATAACTTCCCCTCTGTGAATCCCGATACCAACTTCACAAACAGTCTCTCCACTTTTTTCTCTTTTAATATTCTCTCTTTTGATTAAGGCTTGTATCTCAATAGCACTTTTGAGCGCTTTTTTTGTAGCATCAGGCCCTGAGAAAGAAGCCATAACTTCATCGCCGATAAATTTGTCTATATCCCCACCATTGGCTTTAATGATTTTAGATTGTAGATTGAGATAAAAATTGACAATCCCAATCACTTCAAGAGGCTCTTTCTCTTCACTCATCGTTGTAAAATTACGAATATCACAAAAAAGAAAGGTTAAGGTTCTGTGCTCTCCAGCTAAAGTAAGCTTTGAAGAGGCGTCTTCTTGGAGCATATGCATGGTCGAGTTTGAAACAAACTTTTGCATTTTTTCATGCTCTCTTAAGCTTAAAATCATTTTATTAAACTGTTTTGCGAGATACTCTATCTCATCGTTTGTTTTTATCGAGAGGTTAATATCGAAGTTCCCTTTAGCAATCTCTGCGGCAGCTTGTGTGATTTGTAAAAGAGGTTTAGTGAGATTCGCTCCTATGAAATAGACAAAAAGGGTAATAACAAGTAAAATAGAGATAGTAATCCAAAGAATAACTTCAAGCAACTCTTCAATCACTCCATTTATAGAAGTTTTATCATAATACAGAAGCGCAACGCCCAAGAGTATTGAATGGTTTTGATACGTGTAAATTATTGGCTTAGAAAAGCGGTATGTGTCAATAGTTTGGCTAGGTGTTCTAATGGAATAATCATGATAAATGACTTCTTCTTCCATAGAGTTGTTGAGCGTGTTGAGCAGATTTTCATCGAGTGGCATCTCTTTGTTGTTGAGTCCAAATCCACTTAAATAGGTAAAGCTGACATTATTATCATTTTTTTGACGTTGATATATGGAAATCCCGATGATTCCTTTTGTATCTGACTTTTCTACTTTTTCTATAGAATCATCGAGGTTAAGTCGGTTCTCATATGTACGCTCAAGCAAAGCAAAAGATGAGAACTCTGCAATTCTCTCTACAGTTGTTATACTGACCTCAAAAGCCTTATCTTTCATGTACGACTTTATAAGTGGGATTGTAAAATAATTGAGAACGCCAACAGTTGTTAGTATAGAAAAAAGAACAAATATGACTAATTTTAGCTTTAATCCACCTCGACACATGAGCGAGTTAATGAGACCATACATAAAAATTGCTCCTGAAGTTTCTTTGTAGTACATTCTAGCTAAAGTTGTTAAATAAATAGGCTGATAATGGAAAAAATGCAAAAAAAATCTAATTTTGAAATATTAGAAAAATAGTAGAGAGTAACAGTATCTTTTTGATAAAATAAACCATTCTAAACAGGAAGATATTTTGTATGATTTAGCGATTATTGGTGCTGGAATAAATGGTTGCAGTGTAGCTTATGAACTCAGTCGAGCGGGTAAAAAAGTCCTCTTATTTGATAGCCAAGGAGTCGCATCTGGTGGGAGTGGAGCTGCTGGTGCTTTTATATCTCCAAAATTTTCAAAAAGTGGTGAACTTAAAGAGTTGCTTCATGATGCCTTTCTCTATAGTATGGAGTTTTATGAGAAAAATTTTCCTCAACTTTTAACGAAAGCTCCACTCCTGCATATTGCTAAAGATGAAGAAGAGTCGCTCATGCTAAAAGAGTATAAAAAAACGACAACGCTTAAACTACAAACCCCATCACAAGAACTTTTAAATCAACTCCTTCCACATGCCAAAGAGTATGAAAATATCTCCCTTGATGCTGGAGTTGTTGATGCCCAAAAAATGTGTGAAGCGATGAGTAAAAATGTATACTTCAAGAGAGAAAAAGTAGAGAGTTTAGTTTATGATAATGGCATGTGGATTATTAATGAAACCTACTCTGCAAAAGATGTTATCTTAGCAACGGGTGCGTATGAAGCTGTGATAGAGGAGCCTTATATTAATCTACGTGGTATTTGGGGACATCGAATCGATATTAAAACAAGTACCAAAAATGATTGCTCTATTCATCAGTATCTCTCTATCTCACCAAGCCAAGAGGGCGTTTTAGCTCTAGGCGCAACACACAATGTTCACTACCATCCGCAAAGAAATAGTGAGCCTTACGATATAGAAGATGGAAGAAAAGAGCTTTTGCAAAAGGCTTCAAAAACCATGGCACTTGAGGATATTGAAATTCTTAGAGATTATACAGGTCTAAGGTCTGGTTCTGTAGATTATATGCCTCTTGTCGGAAATATCGTGATGTCAAAAGAGACACTTGCATGCAAAAATATTAGATTTGATGTTAAAAAAAGAGAGTATGATGAGTTTACCTACTATCCAAATCTCTATATGATAAACGGGAGTGCAGGGTATGGTTTTGTACTTGGACCCTACTTGGCAAAGATACTAAGCGAACATATTTTAAGTGCTAAGAAAATCGATAACTCTTTATCTCCTGCAAGATTTTTTGCAAGGTGGGCGAGAAGATTATGATCTATTTTATTTTTATGATTGTTACGCTTGTTGTGTTGGCAATCGCTTTTCATCAGTGGCAGCACTTTATGATTTTTTCTCCTACCTATTTTCGTGGGGAAGCGTTAGATGAAAACTTTGAAATTCTTAGCATCAAAACTGACGATGGTGTTGAACTTGAAGGTGTGGTTTATGAACCGCATGCACTCTATAGAAAGTTGGCTTCCGTTGACTCTACACTTCTCTTTTTTGCAGGACGTTCGCATGATAGTGTGGGGCTTATTCGTAAGCTCTCACAAAGTTTTCCACATGCCAGAATCATTACCTTCAATTACCGCTCCTACGGTAAAAGTGGTGGGGTTGTAAGTGAAAAAAACATTTTAAAAGATGGGGTTAAAATAGCACAACTTGTTCAAAAACATTATGGGGATTTTTATGTTTTAGGATTTTCTATAGGTTCTAGTGTTGCTTCGTATGTTGCGATGAAAGAGAGAGTGCTTGGGCTTTTTTTGATTGGTTCTTTTGATAGTATCGCAAGTTTGGCAAAAGAAAAATATGCTATAAAGTACGCTTGGATTTTAAGATATAAGTTTGACAATACAAAACTAGTCTCACAGATAGAGGCAAATACCTATATGTTTGTGAGTAAAGATGATGAAACAACCTATATACAAAATGCAAGAAAATTAAAACATCATGTGAAAAATTTAACTTTTTATAAAGAGTATGAGGGCTTAAGCCATAAAGAGCTGCTCTGGAGTGATGAAGTGATACATAAGATAAACGAGGTAATGTCATAATGGAATTTGGATTTTTTTTTAAAAAGCTTATTACTTTTTTTGTAGAGCCACTTGGTGTTGTTTTTACTCTTTTTGGTCTGGGTCTTTATCTGTTGTTTATAAACAAAAAGAACCCTGCAAAACTTTTTTTAAGTTTGGCATGTGGAACGCTCTTTCTTTTCTCATACCCACCCTTTTCAAACTACCTTGTAAAGCAGTTGGAAGAGCAGTATCCAAAATATGAGTATGCAAATAAGATTGAATATATCCATGTTTTAGGAAGCGGTCATAATGTGGACTCTGCCCAGCCTATCTCTTCACAGATTAGTGGAGCAGGAGTTAAAAGAGTGCTGGAAGGGGTCATCCTTCATAAGCAAATCGAGGGTTCAAAACTTATTTTCACAGGTTATGAAGGGGAGACAAACAGAACCACTGCACAAATGCATGCTTCACTTGCACTTGCACTTGGAGTAAAAGAAGAGAATATCATTGTAAATGGAATGCCAAAAGATACACAAGAGGAGGCAATGTTTACAAAAAATCTTTTGAGTGATGCCCCTTTTGTCTTGGTAACCTCGGCAAGCCACATGCCAAGAGCGATACAACTTTTTAAATCACTTGGTTTAAGCCCAATTGCAGCGCCTACAGATTTTCAAAAAAGTGAGTTTAGAGGATTTCTTAGAGAACCAACGATTGACGATTTTAAAATCTCTCAAAAAGCGATGCATGAGTATATAGGTATTTTATGGATGAAGATACGGTCGTAATCTGAATACATTTTATGCTAACATTTGTAATAAGTTTAAGGAGTGATTATGAAAGTTTTAGAATACATGCTCTCATTAATGGTTGTAGTGCTTTTAATAGGCTCTCTTTACATCTTAATAGAGATAAATAAAAAGTCATCCAATTTTTATGAATTAGAAAACTCAAAAATAAATCTAGCCATGGTAAAACATTTGAGCATTAAAGTGGACTATTCTGTCACTTTAGCTGAGCACTCCACTTATTTGAATCCACAAGAGATACAAAATATTGAAAACATTCTCCTAAAAGCAAGCTCCAATGAGTTTTATGCCATTCATATAAAGAGCTATTTTATGTTTGATGATGAGAAAGTGATACTTTTTGATTCAAAAAAATATCTAAAAAAACCCTCTATCTATCGTGTAAGCAAAAATATGTTGGAAAAATTAAAAATTTATGGACTTGATGATGCTCAATATAACAATCTTCTACTTTTAAAAGATAAGGATTTCAGAAATAAAGAGGAGTTTATCAGCACAGTGATTGAGCATGCAAAGCTCACAAGAGATAATTGGACTCAGGAAAATATTCCTTTGCTTGGCATGAATAAATTTGCACTCGCTTTGTTGGAGACTCTAGATGAGAGTGCAACTGAAATGATTTTAAAAGAGGAAGATATTACAGAGATACTCAAAAGTCTCAATAATGCCTATAAGCAATATTTAGGTGTAAGCACGAGAGCTAAATTTGATTATTAATCTAATAGCAATTAAAAAAAGGTAGAATTTCATAAATAATCCTGAAAACGAGCATCTATGAAACTACTTTTAAAACTTCCAAGACTTTTAAGATTTTTACTTCTTTTTACTGTCTCACTTACCCTTCTCTTTGTCCTTACACGGGTCATTTTTTATGTAGTGTTTAATGACCCATCTTCACCACTCATAATGTCTGATTTTTTAAAATCTATGTGGCTTGGATTGAGATTTGATTTACGTATGGTTGTTCTTATGATTTTACCGATGTATATTCTCGGTGGCATAAAATATCTAAGTCCCTTTAGTTATACGTATGCACGCTACTTTTGGCTTACCTACTTAAGTCTGATATTTGCCTTTTTTGTGATTTTTTATGTATTTGATTTTGGGCACTACTCTTACCTAAACACAAGACTTGATTTTACAGCACTTAGATTTCTTGAAAATGCTTCTATCTCTGGAGAGATGGTTTGGGAGAGCTATCCTGTTATCTGGATAAGTATTGCTATAGTAGCGATAAATGGGACGTTTATTTATCTAACCAATAAACTCTTAATAAAGATTTTAAATCAAAGCAGACCAAGTTTGACTCTTTTGAAGGGTTTTCTTTTTGGTTTTGTCTCTTTCGTTATTCTTCTAGTCGCAGGATATTCTAAGTTTTCTCAATATCCGCTTCGCTGGAGTGAGGCTGCTTTTTCTAAACACCCATTTGCAACGCAATTAACCTACAACCCCGTTCACTACTTTTTTGACACTTGGAAAAATGGTCGTGTCTCTTATGATGAAGATAAAGTTAGAGCGTATTATCCACTTATGGCTGATTATCTTGGTGTTAAAGATATAAATGCAACTTCTCTAAATTTTAAAAGAGCGATAAAACCACTCAATCCTATAGGAAATAAACCTAATATCGTCATCGTTATTTTAGAATCCTTTGCCTCATATAAGTCGACTCTCTCAGGAAATCCTCTTAATCCATCTCCAAATATGGAGAGTTTAGCTAAGAGTGGTCTTTACTTTAAAAACTATTTTACACCTGCAACTGGTACAGCTCGCTCTATATATTGCACAGTTACAAGCCTTCCTGATGTGGAACTCAAAGGGACTTCAAGCCGTAATCCTCTCATAGTAAATCAGCACTCCATTGCTCAGGACTTCAAAGGGTATGCGAAGGCTTATTTTATAGGTGGTTCAGCTTCATGGGGAAACATTAGAGGGATGCTTAATCAATCTATGGATAATCTCCATCTTTATGAAGAGGATTCCTATGCGTCACCAAGAACAGATGTATGGGGCATCTCAGATATTGACCTTTTCCGTGAAGCAAATAAAGCACTCAAAACATTAACAGAGCCATTTTTTAGTATCATCCAAACTTCAGGAAATCACAGACCTTATACTATCCCAGATGAGAGTTATGGTTTTAAAGTGAGAACAGATGTGAGTGAAAAAGAGGTTTTAAAGTATGGTTTTCATTCTGTAGATGAATACAACTCTTTTAGATTTATGGACTATTCTGTAGGACATTTTATGGAGCTTGCTCGTCAAAGTGATTACTATAAAAATACCATCTTTGTATTTTGGGGAGACCATGGAATCTCTGCAAGTACGGGTCAGCATGTCACATCAGGGGAGGGTAGAAGTAAGCTTGATTTGGGTGCTCTAAGAGTCCCTTTTGTTATCTATTCACCTTTGATTAAAACCCCACAAATCTATGATAAAGTTGTTTCAGAAGTAGATGCTTTACCAACAATCGCCTCTCTGGCAAATATCTCTTATACGGCAACAACGCTTGGGCGTGATATGTTTGATAGCAGATTTGATAATAAGCGCTATGCCTTTAGTATAACGCACTCTCCAAACCCTCTCATCGGACTTATAAGTGAGAAGTACTACTATAGAACAAATGCAGATGGAACCAACGCGGCTCTGTATGAAATCTATAGTGACACACCACTCAAAGATCACTCTAAAGAGAATGAAGAGATAGCCAATAAGATGAGAGATTTAACCTATGGAATTTTTGAAACAAGTAAATATATTCCTCATTTTAATAAAAGAGAAGAGTTGAAAAAATAAATTAGAAGTATGCTTGTAAAAATAGTATAATATCCCATGCAAGCACATGACTTTTTTTTAACACTTTTTTTAATTCTTATAGCAGCTAGAATCTTAGGTGAGCTGTTTGCAAGGTTTGGAATACCCTCTGTTCTTGGCGAACTCTTTGCAGGAGTACTCTTAGGTGCATCTGTATTGGACATCGTCCAACCAAATGAGATTTTAAAAATCTTAGCAGAGATAGGGATTATTTTACTTCTGTTTGAAGTGGGCATAGAGACCGATTTTAAACGTCTCAAAAGTGCTGGTATGAAATCTTTTGTAGTAGCTATCTCAGGGGTAGTCATTCCCTTTGTTTTGGGTGGCTCTATTGCTTATTATATTTTTCATCTCTCTTTTGATATCTCTCTGTTTGTCGGAGGGACACTCACTGCTACAAGTATTGGTATCACGCTGAGAGTCTTAAAAGATATCCATATGCAAAACACTGGTATCGCGCAAATTGTGGTCGGTGCAGCTGTGATTGACGATGTTATAGGAATCATTTTACTCGTCTTTATTTATGACTACTCTATCTCTCATGAAACAAATTTTCAGCATACGCTCTCTGTAACCTTTATGGTACTTATGTTTTTGGTTCTTGCTCCAATTTTTGCAAAATCTATCTCTTTTATAATTGAGAAATTTCATGGAAAAGATTTGGTTCCTGGGTATATTCCAACGATTATAGTCTCTCTTATTTTGTTCTTTTCCTATCTTTCTCATCTCGTTGGAGCACCTGCGATTTTAGGCTCTTTTGCGGCAGGTATTGCTCTCTCGAGAAGATTTTTCCTTCCATTTGGAATGCTCTTAAGTTCAAATGAAAAGTTACTTGATGAAGTGCGTAGAGATATGACACCCATTATTCAGATTTTTACACCTATCTTTTTTGTCATGGTTGGGCTCTCAATGGATTTAACTGTTATAGATTTTTCATCTTCTTCTTTTTGGGTCATGTCTATTTCATTTATATTTATAGCTTTTTTAGCCAAGTTTTTAGGAGCCTTTTTTATCATACAAAAATGTGTCAGAAACAATATACTCATAGGAATCTCAATGATACCAAGAGGAGAGGTTGGGTTAATTTTTGCAGAGATGGGAAGAGTCCATGAAATTTTGCCAAATGATATCTACGCCATGCTGATATTTGTCATTATAGTGACAACCGTAGTGCCACCTTTTTTACTTAAAAAATATTTTAAAGCGGAATGTATTTGAGTTGTGTAAAAACCCCTGTTAAAGGGGCTTTGACGAGAGAGAGGTTGTTAAAGAGGTTTACTGAATAACAAATTCTGTAAAATAGATACCTCTTATCTGTCCATCTTTTATCATAGCGTTGAGTGTGTCTATGATTTGGTCGGAGATTTTTTGTTTCCCTTTTTTAGAAGAGATTTCCTCTAATGTTTTAGAGGTTAAGATTCTAATTACTCTATCTCTAATAACAGGAGATTTGTTATCTAGTTCTAAGCTTAACTCTGCACCTTCAAGTTCTAAAGACATGGTTACTTTGAGATAACGACGTCCAGCATCACTTTTTAGGTTTACAGTAAAAGTATCAAGAGGGTATAAAATACCAATATCATTGAGTTGTCTTGATTCACCATCATCTTGTGATGAACTACTTCTTGTTTGTTTTGAAACAGATTTTTCTTTTACTTGAGGTGCGCTAGAAGCAGGAGCTTTTTCTTCTTCTGAGCCCATCAATAGTATAGTGACTACAGCCCCTATAAGTATTATAAGTATCAGAACTACTATAATAATTATCATCAACATATTTGATTTTTTTTCTACTGGAGTGCTCTCTTCATTATGTTTTTCTTTGTCGGGCATTCTTATTCCTTCTTTATAGTTGTGTTAGTATATCGGAATTTATAAAATATTTTTATAAAATATCACTCTTTTGCAGTAAGTCTTTTAAAGGTAAAAATTCATAAGTATCCGCATTATAATAGTCAATTTGACCTGTTTCAATATCATAGTACCACCCATGAATATGTAAATCACCACTCTCAAATCTGCTTTTCACATAGGGATATGTTAAAATATTTTCTATCTGTTTGAGGACTGATAATTTTTCAGTCAATCTTAGAAGCTCTTCTTTAGGTGCATCTTTACCTAAGCTAAGCACAGCAGATGTCTTCGCACTCACTCCTAGTTCTAGCCATTTTTTTGTATGAATTAAAGAGGGGTCTTCAATCTCTTCATAAAGGTATTGACATGCCCCGCAATGTGAATGACCGCAAATGATAACCTCTTTTACTTTGAGCACACTTACTGCATATTCAATCCCAGAAGCAGTAGCATGAAAATCTTCATCTGGCTTAAATGGTGGAACAAAATTACCAACATTTCTGATAACAAAAAGGTCTCCAGGGTTGGATTGAACCATTAAGTCAGGGATAACTCTGGAGTCTGAACAACCTATAAAAAGAGCTTTAGGCGATTGTCCACTTTTTACTAGTTCAAGTAGGGACTCTTTATTTTTTTTAAAGTAGGTTTTAAAAAGTTTATTGCCATTCGCATATTTTTTTAAGTTCATAGTTAAAACCTTTAGTAATATAAAATTTAGTTACACACTTTAATATTTAATGATTGAATAATCTCTTCGAAAATAGTTCCTGACTCTCTATCTAAATCGTCATGATACTCTATAACCAATACTTCTCTGCCATCGGAGATAGAAGTTGAGTGAAGTTCAGGTTTGACTTCGTATTTTGAGAGAATGCTCTCAACACAACTACAAACTTCTCTCTTCTCATCCTCTCCAGCATACGCTAGTGAGAGTCGAGTAAATTTCTCTTCACTTCTAAATTCAGCATCAATCATTTTATCTCCTTAGATAATTGAACCCTCTGAACAAGTCCATTTACAGAACTTTGTTTGAAAAGTTAGTAGTTTTTA
>PETN01000077.1 GCA_002781365.1 Sulfurimonas sp. CG01_land_8_20_14_3_00_36_23 | reverse complement strand
ATGTGGCATAAGGTTACAGGTGATGAAGGGAATTAAGATTTAAAAAAAGTTGTCTTGACTTTTTGGGGTAGCATATTATGAAGCATCTAAAGAGATAGTAAATGAGATGGTAGGGACTATTTTACATGATGATTATGCTATCAAATCTCTGATGAGTATTGCAACGCATGATTATTACACGCATACACACTCTATAAATGTAGCTATCTATGCACTCAGTTTAGGCTCTTTTATGAAGCTTAAACCAGATGCGTTGAGTGAACTTGGAGAAGCGGCACTTCTGCATGATTTGGGTAAAAGTAAAATAGACGCTGCCATTATCAACAAAAACGGAAAACTTACAGATCAAGAGTATGCAGAGATGAAGAAACACCCCTCCCTTGGCTATACAATTGGACTGAAGTTAGGGATTAAAAATAGAAAAATATTAGAGGGAATAAGGCATCATCATGAAAAGATGGATGGTACGGGCTATCCATTTAGAATGCGAGGTGAGGCTATTCCGTATTATGCACGCATAATTGGGCTATGCGATATTTTTGATGCCCTGACAAGTAGACGAAGCTATAAAGAACCAATGGTTCCATTTGAAGCGTTACTGTTGATAAAAACGAGTATGAAAGGCGAGATAGATATGACACTGCTTAAAAAAATGATTGAGATGCTTCGTTAAAAGAGGAAGTTCAGTTATCTTCTTGAGATTTATTCCTTTTTTTATGGAGCGTTTCAACTGCCTCTTCTAGTTGCTTCGTTCTCTCAATAACTCGTTTCTCAAGCGTAGTATTGAGCTTTATAATTTCTAATTCTGCTTGCTTACGCTCGGTAATATCACGAGATAATACCAAATAGGTGCCCTCGGACTCTTTTTTAGTCATAGAAAGCTCAAACCAGTGTGCTCCATCTGCTAAATCAAGTCTATATACATTTCCCACTGATGAACCGTAGCGTTCTGTTTCTTGCATTGTTTTAAGTGAAACCTCAAAGGCTTGAGAAGGGAGAACATCTCGGATATTCCTTCCAAGTAAGGAGTTCTTTTGTAGTACAAGAAGTTCTTTATCTCTTGTCCATATACCGATATACGTGCCATCATGTGAGATTTCAAAGAGCAAATCAGGGAGGGCATTGATGATGCCTTCGCTGAACTCAAGCGCTTTTTGAAGTGCATCCGTGCGTTCTATAACGCGCTGCTCTAAGGTGGCATTGAGTTCAATAAGTTTCGCTTCTGCTTGCTTACGACCTGTAATGTCATAGCTATGGGCTAGAAGACATCTCTCCCCTTGGAGTGTGATTACAGAAGCGTAAACTGCGGCATAACCTATGGAACCATCTTTGGCTTGAAATGTATATTCAAAACCACGAATAAAGCCCTCTTTTATGACTTTTTCAAAGAACTCAGTTCTCTCTTCTGTGTTTGCAAAAACACCAAGTTCAGCACTACTATGCCCCTCAACTTCTTCACGGCTATATTTTGTATGATAAAGAAAACTCTCATTGACTTCAAGGTACATATTACGCTCTAAAGATGTGATAGAAACGGCCGCAGGACTCAGTCGAAAGAGATTGTGAAATTTCTCTTCTCTCTCTTGAAGTTCGGCAGTGCGCTCTTGTATTCGTATTTCGAGCGTTTCATTTAAAGCTCGAATGGCATCTTCGGTTTGCTTTCGCTCGGTAATATCACGAATCACTCCAACAAGATAGTCGTTTCCATCTGCAGAGGCAAAGACAGATTTAACTGTTTGAAAACAGTAAGTAGTACCCTCAGCTGGAGAGTTATACTCTTCGTTAATATTAATCTCTCTTGACTCAAAGACCTCCTCATCTTTTTCCCAAAAAATATCAGCCTGCTCTTTAGGAAAAATATCATAATCAGACTTACCGATAAGCTCCTCTCTTGAAGTACCTGCCATTGCTAAGGAGGCATCATTTATTAATATCAAACGATGTTCCCTATCTTTTACAAATATAGGATCAGGTATAGAATTGATAAGATTGTTGAGAAAATTGTATGAATCTTCAATCTCTTTTTCTATAAGTTTTCTCTCGGTAATATCCTGTACCGTCCCTATTGAGTAGAGAGGTGTTCCATCACTATCGTATGTATGTTCACATCTTTCGATAACATATTTGATTCTGCCGTCTTTCATAACGATTCGGTGTTCTACTTGGTAAGGAACTCCTGTTTTTAATGATTCTAAAAAGGGTGCCTGTACCATCTCTCTATCATCAGGATGGATAGTTTCATAAAATGTTTTATGTAAATCCTCTACATCTTCTTTGAGAAGTTCAAATATTCTATAAGTTTCATCGGACCAAGAGAGAAGATTATGATTTATATCAAGATGCCAGCTACCTGTATGCGCAACTTTCTGTGCATCGGTCAAAAATTTTCGCTCTTTTTCTAAAAGCGCTTCCATCTCTTTTCGTTCCGTGATGTCCCGTGAGAGGGCGATGTAGTTTCCGCTTGATTTTTTCTTAGAAACAGAGAGTTCAAACCATCGTTTCCCATCAGGAAGATTGAGACTGAAAGTTTTGCCGAGAGAATACCCTTTTTCATCTACTTCCCTCATCGATTCAAACGATATGGCGACAGCATCTGGGGGGAGAATATCTTGAAATTTTTTGCCCAAAAGAATCTCTTTTTGAGCCGCAAGTAGTGTTTCATTCTGTGCCCAGACACCTAAATAGGTACTATCAGGTGCAATTTCAAAAAGTAAATCAGGAATAGCGGCAATAATGCCCTCGTTAAACTCTAAAGATTTTTGGAGTTCAATTGTTTTATTTGTTAGTTCAGTAACATCGCGTCCAAATGCTATAGTACCGATAATGTTATCATTAATATCTCTCTCAGCTACAATCTGAATAAAGTGATACTGTTTACCATTTCCTGTATCGGGAAGAGTGACATACACCTGAGCATTTTCTCCTGTGGCGATGACTTTTTTGAGTTCTATTTCATATTGGTCATATGTGCCATCGGGTACAAGTTCAGTTGGGGTTTTCCCTAGAACTATTTTATAAGAAATACCTAACACTTTTTCCAATTGCGGATTCATATAGGTTATACGCGCCTCTTTATCGTAACGGATAATATTATCGGTTGCATTTTCTATAAGCGTACGGAATTTTTGCTCACTTGTTTTGAGCGCTTCTTCTAACTCTTTTCGCTCGGTTATATCTTCTATTAAAGCCAACACATAATCTACAGTACCATCTTCATGACGAACACAACTCACAGTTAGATTGATATAAATTATCTCTTTGTCTTTGCGTATAGCACGCTTTTCTAAAGTATAGTCATCAATCTCGCCACTGAATATTTTATTGAACAGTTTAAGATCTCGTTCTCTATCTTCGGGGTGAGTTATCTCCACCCAACTTATCTGTGAAAGTTCTTCATGGCTATATCCTAGTATCTCACAAAGCTTATCGTTTGTCTGTACCCATCCCTCCTTAGGTGAAGTGATAGCCATACCGATAATTTGTCTCTCAAAGAAAAGTCGTGTACGCTCATTCTCTTTTTGTTTTTCGAGTCGAATTCGCTCTGTAATGTCCCGTGAAACAGCGAGACTGTAGCCGACACCGTTGTATTCGAAATAGTTTGAACTTACTTCTATTGGGTAAGTTGTTCCATCCTTTTTGATATGCTCTGTTACGCCGAGTGTCGTTCCAAGTCTTTTAATATCTTTCCAATGCTCTCTCCACCACGCAACTTGGACATTCGGGTCTAAATGAACCACACCTTTTGTCAGAAGCTCCTCTTTGGTATAGCCCAAGGCATTGCAAGCTCCTTCATTCACATAATGAAACATTGAATGCTCATCAATGAGAAATACAGCTTCATTGATTTTATTGAGTGCAAACTCTTTAAGAAGAAGCTCTTCGCGTTCTTTTTTTTGCTCGGTAATATCTCTGACTGCAGAAAAAGAGTAAAGAACATTATCATATTCAAATGCACTCGTATCTATGTCAACATCAAGAATACGCCCATCTTTTGTACGATGTTTTCGCTCAAAACGATTGTTAGATTTTACTTTACGATTCCTAATCTCTTTTAGAGTTTCAGGAGTTAAATCTTTGTCAATATCGTAAAGAGTCATAGATGCAAACTCTTCTTTGCTATACCCTAACATTTTACATGCACCGTCGTTGACTTGAACGATATTTGCACCCATTACAATGTAAATGGCTTCGTTCGTATTGCTGAGTGCTTGACTGAGAATAAGAAGCTCTTTTTGTGTAGCTTTTTTTTCAGTTAAATCCCATATATTAGCAATGTTATATAAGATATCTCCTCGTTCATTTTTAATGACTATCAGCTCAATAGATGCTGGGAATAAGGAGCCATCTTTTCGTTTTTGCATTGCTTCTGCTATAGCATAACCGTTCTCAAAAGCCTCTTTTTGCATTTGAGGCAGTACATCTAAACTCTCTGGTGGAAACAAGTCTGCTACACTTACTGTTTTTAACTCTTGGGATGTATAGCCATAGAGTGCATTAAAAGCAGGATTAGTCATCTCTAAAGTTTTACTGTTCGCAAGACGTATAGTAATCCCCCATCGAGCATGTATAAATACATCAGCCCATTTTTTAAGTGTTTTTTCAAGTTCTTCGAGTTCAATGATTTTTTTACTCAAGCGTTGAATCTGCTCTAAACTAGGTCGCTCATCTGACTCATCTACGGTAACACGTTGTTCATTATATTCTGCAAAGGGGAGTTCAATCGTAAAGCATGCTCCTTGGAGTCTGTTTTCAGCTTCAATCGTTCCCCCAAAGCGTTGTTCGATGATTTTCTTTGTCATGTAGAGACCTACACCAGAACTCTCATCTTTTGAACTTGTGTGCCACTCAAAGATACTTTCTATAGGTTCTATTAAGATACCGCCTGCATTATCTAAGACTCTTATAAGAGCATTGTTCTTGGCACTTGTGACTTGTACGGTGATTGTTGGTTTTTCAGGTTTGAAGTTATCTAGTGCGTTTTTAGCATTGAGTATGAGATTGAGCATCGCATGTTATGCTACCCCAAAAAGTCAAGACAACTTTTTTTAAATCTTAATTCCCTTCATCACCTGTAACCTTATGCCACATCTTCAGCTAATTT
>PETN01000022.1 GCA_002781365.1 Sulfurimonas sp. CG01_land_8_20_14_3_00_36_23 | reverse complement strand
ATCCGCAACGTCTATTTCTATTTTCATCTGTATTTCCTTCTGTGTGTTAATTTTACCAAATTGACACAGAATTATTTACAGTCCCAAAGAGAAAAAAAAATATTAACTGTAAAAGTACCTAATAGAAGCAAAACCATAAGCCCCTGCTTCTTCAACCATTTCCACATGCCGAGATTCTACTATACCTCCAAGTGCAAAAACTTTTATCTCACACTTCTGTAACAATGCTTTTAAATCTTCCACACCCTTTGGCCCCCCTTTGTTGGGTGAAGCAAAAATCGGACTATAGGCTACATAATCCGCACCTAAAGTTTGTGCCTTTAAAACCTCTTCATGTGTATGTGTACTGATAATAACTTCAAGACCTAAACTCTTAGCATTTTCAATCTCTTCAAACTGTGTAGATGTGAGATGAACACCTGTTGCTTGAAGTTTTAGTGCAAGTTCCACATGCTGATGCAAAAAAGATTGAACAGAAGAAAACTGTTTGCAAACGCTTATAAATTCTAAAGCCAACCCCGCATAGTTTTTGTTATCTTTATCTCGATACAGAGCAAATTGTGGCATGTGGATTTCAAACTGTTTTTGTAGTTTTTCTCTAAAAGTATTTGCGCTATCTGTATAAAAACCATCGGAAGTGATAAGGTATTTTTTACAGCTTTTAGGCACTTTTTCTCTTTTATGAGTCATGATAAACTCTCTTATTCTTTTAGGCAATTATACTCTATTTTACAAGCACTTCAATTTTAAGTTATACATGTAGTTATCTCTGTTAACCAGCTATTTAGGTACTTTTGGCTATTATAAGAGCAAAATATAGTCGCAAAGTAGGAAGTTTTAATGCAAAAAAACAGTACGGGTTGTAGAGTATTAGAGAATTCGACTCTTAACGAAATAGCAATAACAGAAAAAGAGTATAACGATATTCTAAATATTCAAAGCGAAATCTTAGGTATGCTCGCTTCTGGTGGAAGTACTACAGAGACCTTAGCTCGTTTATGTACCTTAGCAGAGAGTCTACTTCCAAATGCAATGGCTTCCATTATGCTCCTCAACAAAGAGAGTGGATTTATGAGTGTTCTCTCTGCTCCAAGTGCTCCAAAAATCGCGCATGATGCGCTATCAAACTTAAAACCAGGTCCATGCGGTGGCTCATGTGGAAATGCTGTTTTTGAAAATAAAGCGCAATATGTAGAGGATACTTTCAATGACGGCAGATGGAGTAATCTTCGTCAATTGGCACTTGATTTTAACCTTTGTGCATGTTGGTCTATGCCTGTTCGTAATGAAAACAAAGAGGTCATAGGTACATTCGCCTTATCTTCATTTGAACATCGCTCCCCTGCTCCTTTTCATAAAAAACTTCTTGAGACAGCTGCACATATTGTCAATATAGTACTTAAAAATAGAGACAATGAAAAAAGGATTAAGCTCTTTTCAACTGCTTTACATAATGCAGCGGAGGGCATTCTCATCACGAATGAAAAAAATCAGATTGTAGAAGTCAACCAAGCCTTTGAATCTATCTATGGACTTAAAGAAAAAGATGTAATTGGTCTCAATCCAAAAGTTATGTCTTCTGGAAAAAATGACAAAAAGTTTTATAAAAAAATGTGGGAAGATTTAAATACAAAGCACAAATGGAGTGGAGAGATAGTTAACAAACGCTTTGATGGTTCCCTCATCACACAATGGGTCAGTATTAGTGCCCTTAAAGATGAGCAAAATCAAGAGACACATAACTATCTTGCCGTTTTTACTGACTTAACAGAACTCAAAGAGACACAACAAAAGCTCGAAGAGATGGCTTTTAAAGATGAACTTACAGGTCTTTGCAATAAAACACACTTAGAAAAACTCATCAGTTTGGATAATGAGCAGACACTCATTATGCTTAATGTTAATAATTTCAGTTACATTAACACTGCCTATGGATTTGAAACAGGGGATAAACTACTTATAAAAATAGCGGAAATATTAAGAGAGAATTTTAAATTTTCGCATATTTGTAGAATAAACTCTGATGAATTTGCACTCCTTTTTGATACAAAGATAAAGATTCAAGATAAGATTTCCCATCTACAAAACTATTTTTACAACAGAGAGATTAAGATAGAGAATATTACTCTCAATATCTCCTTCTCATACGGTGCATCTCGTGGAGAGAAAAATCTACTTAGAAATAGTGCCTTAGCTCTCAAACAAGCAAAAGAAAATGGTAAAAACAGTTTCTATATCTATAAACAAGATGAAGACCATATAGGACACTCACAAAGAGAATCCTTTATAGCTATGAACAACCTCCTTCATCATGCAATCCATGAAGATATGATTGTTCCATTCTTTCAAGGCATCAGAAACAATAAAACAAAAGAGATTATAAAATTTGAAGCGCTTGCTAGAATAGAGTATAACGGTAAAAGAATCATGCCAATTGAGTTTTTAGAACCTGCGCGTCTTTCAGGACTGCTTCCAGAGATTACAAAAATCATGATAGAGAAAAGTTTTAAAAAAATGTCGGAAAATGAGTTTACATTCTCTATAAACATCACAGAAGAGGATTTAAGTAAAAACTACATCATAAGTTACCTTGAGGCCAAAGCCAAAGAGCATGCTATCAAACCTAACAGAGTTATTTTGGAAATCTTAGAGGGAATCAGCTCAAGCGGCAAGAAAAACCATGCTGCGCAGTTAATTGAGCTCAAAGAGAGAGGTTTTTTGATTGCCATTGATGATTTTGGGACTGAGTACTCTAACTTTGAAAGAGTTTTAGACCTGGAAATAGATTTTTTAAAGATAGATGGTAAATATATAAAAGATGTAAATACAAATCAAAAAAGCTATGAGATTGTACGGGCTATCGCTTTCTTCGCTCGTAATGCTGGGATTCCATGTATCGCAGAATTTATTCATAGTGCTTCTGTGCAGAAAATTATCGAAGAACTTGGAATTGAGTACTCACAAGGTTATCTCTACTCTGAGCCAAGAGTTCATTTAGAAGATGCAAAAGAAGTGATTTAAAAAATCACTTCAACTCACCCCAATTATTGCCAATATTCACACTTGCTTTAAGAGGGATATTTAACTCCATTATATTTTCCATAATCTCTCTAAATCTGTTGCCTAAGAGTTCTGCCTCTTCTGCCTTAACTTCAAAGATAAGTTCATCATGGATTTGAAGAAGCATTTTTGCCTCAAGTCTCTCTTCTTTAATTACATTATGGATTTTATTCATAGAGAGTTTAATCAAATCCGATGCGCTTCCTTGAAAAACACTGTTGACAGATTCTCGCTCATACGCCGCTTTAAACATTGGTGTTGCATTTTCATAATCAAAGTATCTTCTTCTTTTTAAAAGCGTCTCAACGTACCCTTTCTCCTTAGAAATATCTACAATCGAGCGAAAGTATCTTTTGACTGTAGGAAAGCTTAGAAAGTACTTCTCTATAATCTCTTTTGCCTCTTTTGTAGTGATGCCTAGAGTGTCAGAGAGTTTCTTCTGCCCCATTCCATAAAGAAGTCCAAAGTTTACTGTTTTGGCTACATTTCTTTTTTGTGGTGCCTCTTCCTCACCAAAGAGTGCAATGGCAGTTTGCATGTGGATATCTTTATCATTTTTAAAAGCATCCACTAAAACTCTGTCCTCTGAAAAGTGGGCAAGAAGACGAAGTTCTATTTGAGAGTAATCAATACCTATAAGTTTATTGCCAGTATCTGCAACAAAAGCCTCTCTTATCTTAAGTCCAAGCTTACTTCTTGCAGGGATATTTTGAAGATTTGGATTTTTTGAACTCAAACGCCCTGTTGCAGTTCCTGTTTGAACAAAAGAGGTGTGGATACGACTATCCTCATTCTCTTTACTGAGTTTTAAAAGTGGTTCTATATAGGTAGAGAAGAGTTTATAAACCTCTCTGTACTCTAAAAGCATAGGAATGATTTCATGTTGGTCTTTAAGTCCACTTAACACTTTCTCATCCGTTGAGTAGCCTGTTTTCGTTTTCTTGCCAACAGGCAATCCAAGATGTTCAAAAAGGACAACCCCAAGCTGTTGCGTCGAGTTGATGTTAAACTCACTTCCAGCTTTCTCATAGATAGTTCTTGTCAAATCAGAAATACTCTCTTTAACTTCAACTAAAAAAGAGTCTAAAAAGGAGCTATCCACCTTTATACCAGCTTTTTCCATGCTTAAAAGTGTTGTAATAAAAGGAACTTCCACATGCCAAGACTCTTCTATGAGATGGCTTGCATCTTGAAGGCGAAGTTTTTCATTTAAGAGATGAAAGAGTTTTAGAGTAATGAACGCATCTTCAGCGGCATACTTACAGGCATCTTCAAGTTCTACACTTGCGAAGGTATCGCCTTTTTTGACTGTATCTTTAAACGAGACCATGGTGTGATTGAGCAGTTTATCTGCTAACTTATCCAAAGAGAGCGCACTCTCAGGGTTTATAAGCCATGCTAAAATCATACTATCTGCATAGACTTCCAACCTATCATCTTCTAAGAACTTACTTACAAAGTGTAAATCAAACTTGATGTTATGACCAATCACACGAGAGTTAAATATTTTACGTATAGCCCCTTTTGCATCCTCTTTACTTATCTGCTCACTCACTCCAAGATAAAAATGAGCGATAGGAACATAATAAGCCTCCTCTTCATTTAGACAAAAACTAAAACCAACTAAACTCTCTTTTTCATAATCAAGCCCTGTAGTCTCTGTGTCAAATGCAATGAGAGTGTTCGCATCGAGCCTATCTAAAATGGCAGTTAAGAGTTTAGCATCCGTTATTAAAGTTGCTTGAAACTCTATTTTTCTTGTTTGCTGAAAAGACTCTTCTACTTTTTCTGCTGAGTTTTGTTTTGTCTCTTCACTCACCATATTTTTGGCGTGTAGTACTCTTAAGATAGCATTTTGTTCATACTTTACAAGTTCATCGTAGATATTTAAGAAGGGGTGTTCAACATCCATTCTATACTCTTCAAAATCAAATGCTTCTAGTACATTATCTTTGAGTGTAACAAGCTCTTTGGACATGTAGGCATTTGCTTTTGACTCGATAAGTTTCTTTTGTATGCCCGCTGGTTTAACTTGCTCAATATTTGCATAGATATTATCCAAAGTTCCAAACTCAACTAAAAGTTTTTCAGCTCCAACTTTGCCTATCCCTTTTACACCAGGGACATTATCTGCACTGTCGCCTAAGATGGATTGATAATCTATAAACTGCTTAGGAGTGACACCATACTTTGTAAAACAAGCCTCTTCATCTACACTCTTTCTTTTAATTGCATCTACAATAACTATTTTCCCATCATCTATGAGCTGATAGAGGTCTTTATCGTGAGAGACCACGCGCACATTGTAATCTTTCTCTTTTGCAAACTTTGTAACGGTTGCAATAATATCATCCGCTTCAAACCCAACGCGTCCTAAGGTTTTATAACCCATTTTATCTATCCACTCTATGGCGATAGGAAGTTGCATTGTAAGCTCTTCTGGTGGAGCGGATCGGTTTGCTTTATAGTGACAGTCAATCTCATTTCTAAAAGTAGGACCTTTTGAGTCGATTGCAAAGACGATATAGTCGCTATCATGTTGCTTTTGAAGTGTTGCTATAAAGTTTGTAAAGCCTGTCAAAAGACCTGTAGGAAAACCATCTTGATTTTTAAGATGTTGGGGAAGTGCATAAAAACTACGAAAGAAAAAACCGAAGGTATCTATAATTGTTACTGTTTTAGCCATAAACTCTCTTTACAAAATATTTAATATATCTAGGATTTCATCAACTGCATCTTCCAACACTTCATAATTGTAACCTGCATCTCTTGCTTTTTTAAGTCCAATATTTATGGAGACTTCAGAGAGAGGCTTATTCATTGGGATAATTGATTTCACAATATTAAGTGCAGTTGCATACTCTTTTAACTCTGCAGGAGCAGGCTCTGGATTATCTGAATATTTAATCATATTTATAAAATCCCTATCAAATTCCCAATGCTCAAACACCGCTGCGGTCACATCTGCACTTGTTACATCTACATAAGATTTTTCAACCATTGCCAAGTTGTTTGACGTGTCAATTTCGGAAGAAAAACTTGTTGTTTCCTCTTCTTGAATTATGTCACTTGAAATCAGTATCTTCCCTGTCTCTTGTAAGAATGCAGCCAGATAAAGTTTATCCGCTTTTTTCACATCTATACTCTTATACCACTTCAATATTAGGACAGCTTGCAAAGAGGAAATCTCTGCGAACTTTTCGCTTGTAATGCCATAAGGTTGCATATCCACATTTAAGAGTTTTTTCACAGAGTTCCCAATAACAATGGAGCGTGTCATACTCATACCAAATAAGCTTACAGCCTGTGCGGCATTACTAATCTCTTTGGAAAATCCATAAAGAGGAGAGTTTGCGGCTTTTAAAAGGTTGGCTACAATCATTGGATCAGCTTCAATAGCCTTCGCTAAATCTGCGATACCAGACGCTTCATTTGCAAACACGGCGTTTACATCTGCAATTGTTTTAGAGAGAGGAGGAAGTGACTTAATGCTGTCGATGATAGAACTTTTCAAGATGAACCCTTAATATTTTGAATGATTATAGCACTTTAAAAATGTAAAAAAACTTATCTATCTTATAAATTTTAATGACAATCTGTAAGCGTTTTTTGTGGCTTTGTAATATAATCATAGCCATTATAAATAGTATATGCCCCATATAAAATAACCGCTATTGAGGATAGACTCATCATCATATTTCTAAAACTTGTTGCAGAGGTGAGTGATGTCAAAAAGCCAAGTCCAAACATTGCAGGAACGGTACTCAGACCAAAGATTGCCATAACCATAGCTCCATAAAGAGGGTCGGCTGTACTTGCAGCTGTTATGGCAAAAAAGTATACAAATCCACATGGCAAAAGACCGTTGAGCATCCCTAAAATGAAAAAGCTTAAATTGGATTTGGAGTTTAAAACCTGCTTAAAAGCATTTTTATACATAGACGAGGAAGAGAAAGAGTGCTCGATGATAGTCAAAAATTTAATCTTGCCCATCAAAGAGAGCCCCGCTAAAATCATAACAACTCCAACAATAATAAGCAAGACTCCATTGGAGTAGTTATTAAAAGTAGCAACTCCACCTAAGTATCCAAAAATGGCACCGAGTGTACTATAGGTCAAAATACGCCCAAACGAGTAGAGAAGATGCGCAACACTTTGTGATACTTTAGAACTAGCAGGTTCTATTTTAATGGTTGAATAGGCTAAAACTATTCCTCCGCACATTCCTATACAGTGACCAAAAGAGCCTAAAAAAGCGATACTTATAATTGTTAATATATTTACAGTTTCCATAATGTTTTAATCTTTTCCTAAAAGCTGTTTTTGAATACGTGGGTCTCTTAGAGTTTCACCTCTTAACATTCGAAGGCTCATTGTATCATAATCCACATGCCCATCTATTCGCTTCTCATAGGCTCCAAACCCATACCCCATCGGAGTCTTATCTGTTAAAGAGTAAAAAGCTTTTTTAGCATCTATCCATTTTTTTGTATCTTTGCTCATGACCCAGATAGTAACATCCTCTTTAAACTCTTTATCTTTCAACCAATTGACGAAGCCACCATGATCATGAAAAAACCAAGTTTTTCCGCTACTTGAAATCACTTGGGAGATATAATCAAGGTTGTATATCACCATACCACAATCACTATCTTGGTATTTGTTGACCACCATAGGAATTGGTATTTTTTTGAAGTTCCCCTCCGTGGTCACTACCATTTTTTGTGAAGATGCCAAGGAGACAAAAAGTGCAACGATAACAAGAACCAATAATACTACAATAAGAAATGGAACGAATTTTTTCATAAATGGTACAAACTCCCAATAATTTGATTTTTCAGTATAAATTTTATATTCTCTTTTAAAAATTGAATATTTATACAAATAAAACCTATAAATAGAGTTTATTTGTATAGATAATAACTTCGTATTTCAGATGGTTTCCGAACTCTTTTATCTTCTTTTCTTACCCTTTCCTAAATCATCATAAACTAAAAACTGCGCTAAATCATTTTTCATCTCTTGACTTAAGTTATCATAGATATTTTTTTTGAGTGCATGTCTCGCACTATCTTCAAGAGCACTTTTTTTTATATCTCTTATGAGATAGTGGTATCGCACGATTGACTTTGTATATTCACTCACAAAACCCCAGTTTTTAATGAGCTGATAACTCCTCTCTTCATGATCGGTAAAGCTATACTCTCCATAGATTTTATCTTCTTCATCCTTTTTATGCGCTGTGGAAGGTTTGCCAATATCATGCAAGAGTGCCGCAGGAAGAAACTTAAAATCTTTTGCTCTTATGACATGGAATGTCACACGAAGCGTATGCATGAGAACACCATGCTGATGCCATTTATTTTGAATAAAAAAAAGTGACATCAAGTGCGCTTTAGAAAAAAATCTATTATACTTCATCTCTATGAAATTTCCTTTTTGAACTGCACATTAAGCCATTGGATGACAGACTTCTACTGTCTCTTTTAAATCTTGTTTTTGAACGTGTGTATAGATTTGTGTTGTTAAGAGTGAAGAGTGCCCAAGAAGTTCTTGCACTACTCTTAAGTCAGCTCCACCACTGATAAGCGAAGTAGCATAGGAGTGTCGAAGAACATGAGGAGAGACTCCAAGATATTTTTGCGTTATTTTATAGGCAGAGATTCGGCTAAGCGGATTCCCTTTGTAATTGAGCCAAATAAAATCTTTCTCTAGCCCATACGCATTGAGGTAAGTGTGGATTGCCTCTATCGCTACACTTGCAATTGGTACGATTCTCTCTTTGTCCCCCTTTGCATGTCTTATATGAAGCCACTCCTCTTCTATATCTTCTAGGCAAATTGAGAGGCACTCACTGATTCTAGTTCCTGTTGCATATAAGAAGAGAATTAATGCATAATCTCGCATGCCAATCCAACTGCTTCTATCGATAAGCTTTAAAGAGTTTTGTATCTCTGTGTAGGATAAGAACTTGGGAAGTAGTTTTGGAATTTTAGAAAATTTTAGCTTTGAATGTTCCTGAGAAAAATTACTTTTATAACAAAAATCAAAAAAGGAGTTTACACAGGAGAGCTTTCTATTGAGAGTTCTTTTATTTTTATACTTTGATAGATAATTTAAAAGAGAGGGTGAGTCTAGTTGGATAAGGGGAATGTTTAACTCATTTTCGATGCTATGCAAATCACTTGCATAGGCTTGTACACTTTTTTTACCAAGTGCTCTTGTGACACTTATATACTCTATGAATGCTTCTAGTTCATTACTCGATTGTGATGTATTCATCATCTACATAAAACTTTTTATCTGCTACAAAAACGTAGCCTTTATTTACATTGACTTCATAAATATCATAAGTGAGCAAATCTTGTGACATCTCTATCAAATACCCCTCTTTTTCCAGAGCATAGATTTTATCATTATGCGCAATCAGACCAAGGAAATGTGCAAATGGAAATTTGAGCTTTGCGTTGACTTGTAAGTCAGAGGTTAAAGATATAATCTCACCCTGTCTTGTTGCAATATAAAGATTTTTATTATCATAAACAACATTTCTAATCTCATAGCTCTCTCGCAGCTCTTGCTTTGCCATAGATAGGAGTTTGTACCCAGTTGCGGCGATGAGTCTTCCCTCTACAACATTGAAGTAGATAATATTGTTAAAATTACTCTCTGAACTTACAATGACAGTTCTAAGTTTTTTCTTCTCTTGTGCATTGATGATTACTATTTTTCCATCAAGTGTCAAAAAGAGAACCAAGTCATTCATAAAGAATGGATTTACTATTTTTGCATCTACAGCGATTGCAGGATTTCCTTGCTCTTTTAAAAGTAGCTCTTTGCTAGAGATAGAGTACAATGCCATCTCATTATCTGCAAACAAAACTGCTAAAACATCATCTTTTACACTCGCACCTGCAACTGTTTTTTTAAGTTCAAACTTTTCTTGCATCGTAGCATCTGCGATAAATTGCAAAGAGAGATTGCCATCAATGTTTGCACTAATAACCCAGCCATCACTATTGCCTACTAAACGGTAGGACTCTTCAATGGTAATGTTCTCAATCAACTTATCTTTTGCAAGTACCTTTCTTGAGTCCAAGAGTGCTGATTCTGTAGATATGTCTATGATAGTATCGTTACTTTGCCCGTAATGCGGCCAATGAGCTTTTACACTCTTTGGCTCGTACACTTTTTTACTACTACAAGCAGTAAAAAAAACAATCATAAAAAGAGTAAGTGAAAATGAAAGTATCTTTCTCAAAACTTTACTTTACTCCGTAGTGAGAGAGTGCTTGTGCAATCGTATTGAGAGAAGATTGTGCTGAAATCTTTGCTAATGTTTGATGTGCTTCTTCAATTTTACTCTCATTCATAAGAAAGACAGCACTTTGAAGTAGAGCTAAATCTCTGTATATTGCATCTTGCTTAGAAGCGTACGCGTCTAAAGATGCAGAGTCTTTAGCGAGTTCGTACGTTGCTAAATCTCCAACTATCATAGTGCTAGAAGTGCTGAGTTCTTTCAAAGCCAGCATATCTTTAGCAGCAATCGCCTTTGATAAATTCCATACATCATAAAGAGCTGGGCTGTTAGATTTTAAACTCTCAACTGCTTTGGAGTTGCTTTTGTCTGCGCTAAGCTCTGTAAGTGCCATGTTAGCAGAATCTATTTTAGCTTGTTTGTTTACATCGTATGTAATATTTGCAATCACAAATGAGACAACCACAAGTGCCGAAATTATCATTACATTTTTATATTTTTTTACAAATCTTTCAGTAATAACCGCTTTTTCAAAAAACTTCTCTTCAGAGTTTAACTCCTCTTTTACCATCTCTATATTGCTCTTTAAACTCAAAAATCTTCCTTGTCTTATATATATTTTTCAAAAGTTCAAAATAATATCGCATAGTTTGTTAAAGTTACATCAAATTTCTCAGTAATATAAGTTTTTTTTGTTACAATCTTGCATATTAAAAAGATTTAGGATTGAATACATGCAAGTAAATGACGCGCTACTAACGAAGCTAGAAAAGCTCTCTTTTCTCAAAGTTTCTGATGACAAAAGAGAAGAGATAATAAACCAACTCTCTGAGATAGTAAGTTTTGTAGATAATTTAAGTGAACTCAACACTGAAGGCGTTGATGATAGTTTTGCGATGAGTGATGCATCTACTTTTACGAGAGAAGATGTAACGCATTGTGACGCTCAAATCAATGATGACATCTTAAGACATGCCCCTCAAAGTGCAGACCACTTTTTCATAGTTCCAAAAATTATAGAATAAATTTATGTTCAAAGTTTATGGCATTAAAAATTGTGACAGTGTAAAAAAAGCACTCAAATTTTTTAAAGAACATAACCTAGCTTACACTCTGCAAGATTTTAAAGAAGAGAAAGTCTCCGAAGAAAAGATTTCATTTTGGTTAACGCAAGTTGATATGAAGAGTCTCTTTAACGCTAAAAGTACAACCTACAGAACTTTAAAACTCAAAGAGTTAAACCTTAATGAAGAGGGACAAAAAGAGTGGCTAGCGAAGAACAATCTGCTTATTAAACGACCTGTAGTTGAGTTTAATAAAAAAGTAGTTGTTGGCTATAACGAAGATATTTATAAAGGAGTATTTTTATGAGTGAAGAGACAAGAGAAAAAAAACCTATTGACATTAAAAAGTTACTTAAAAGTGTTTTAGCATTTAAATCATCTGACTTACACCTTGTAGTAGGAAGTGAGCCACAGATTCGTATAGATAAAGAGTTAAGACCGCTTAATCTCCCTATCTTAAACGCCAAAGAAGTTGAAGAGATGGCTTACTCGCTTATTGAAGATAAACAGAAGAAAGAGTTTGAAGAGCACAATGAACTTGACTTCTCTTTTCAACTCGAAGGTATTGGTCGTTTTAGAGCAAACTACTACCGTACGATTCATGGTATTGCCTGCTCTTTTCGTATGATTCCTATTGAGATTCCTACACTTGATGAGTATAACAACAACCCTATTTTCAAACAACTTGTTAAAAAAGAGAAAGGGCTCATCCTCGTAACGGGTCCGACAGGAAGTGGTAAATCAACAACACTCGCGTCTATGCTCCATGAAATCAATATGACAGAGAGAAGACACATCATCACCGTTGAAGACCCTGTGGAGTTTATTCATAAAAACATCAAGTCACTCTTTTCACAACGAGATGTTGGAACAAATACCAACTCCTTTGCAGCGGCACTGAAATATGCACTTAGACAAGATCCAGACATTATCCTCATTGGGGAGATGCGAGATGCTGAGACTATTGGAGCCGCCCTAACTGCTGCAGAGACTGGTCACTTGGTTTTTGGTACACTCCATACAAACTCTGCACCAGGGACAATCAATCGTATTATCGATGTATTTTCAGGGGAAGAGCAAGGACAAGTAAGAGCACAACTCTCCTCTTCTCTCGTTGCAGTTATCTCTCAATCACTGATTCCTAGAATTGGTGGTGGGAAAGTTGCTACGCAAGAGGTTCTTATCTCAAATCCTGCAATCGCGAACCTTATTCGTGAAGATAAAGTACACCAACTCTACTCTCAAATGCAGTTAAATCAAAACGAAACGCACATGAGCACACAAACGCAAGAGATTGTTTCACTTCTACAAAAAAACATCATAAGCAAAGAGAATGCTGTTAAAAATTCTAACAGACCTGAAGAGCTTGTCAAGATGATAGAGGGGTTATAATCCCTTGTTCTACCTCTTATGAGGTGGAACGAGAAAGTATTTAGTTCAGCGCTTAAACTTCATTCACTGGGGCGTACCTGTACCTGCATTACCTCCATCATTACCTGCATGATTTATTGTATATTTAGTTCCTCTACCAGTTGTACCCTCTACTTTTTTTATACATCCTTTGGCTAGCAGATCTACAATATCTCTTGAGGCGTTTGTTTCAGCAGTACTAGCTATTTTTACATATTTTGCTTTTGTAAGGTCGCCTTTGAAATTTTCACTTCCAATATCTAGTAGTCGATTGAGTACTTTTATTTGTCTTGCATTTAGTTCATCTTCTCGATGAACATCCCAAAATTTTGTTTTTTCTACGACGTAATTAAGTTGTTTCTGTGCATCTAATAGTGCATGGTGCAAAGTTTTAAAAAACCACTCCATCCAGTAAGTAATATCTAGCGGATCATCTTTTACAAATCTTCCTGTTGTTTTATCCAAAGCTTCATAATAACCTTTTCTATCTTCGTAGATACTCTTTGACATAGTATATATTTTTGAAAAAGTAGATTGTTCAAGTTTAGATAACACTCTATCAGTTAAAGCTCTTGTGATTCTTCCATTACCATCATCAAAAGGATGGATTATTACAAACCAAAGATGTGTAATAGCAGCTTTTTCTAATGTCGTTGGAGTATCATTGAACCATTGTATAAAATTGTTCATCTGCTGTTTTAGAGTATCATACGGTGGAGCTTCATAATGGATTTTCTCTTTGCCGTAATCACCTGATACTATTTGCATAGCACCATCACCTCTAAACTGAGCTACTTTTATTTTTGAAAATCCACTATATCCTTTTTCAAACATTGCATGGTGCCAGCCAAAGAGTTTTTCAAGTGTTAAATCTTCATCATAGTTTGTATTTGCATCGATAAGGATATCTACATAATTATCCTCTTTTTTCAAAGCTTTGTAATGTCCATCTGATTCTAAGCCCAACTTTTGTTTGATGGATGAGCGAACACTCTCTCTATTTAATATCTCACCCTCTATTTCACAACTTGCAATAATCTCATTTTCTAAAGTTTGAGCTAGTGAATATTTTGTACTCTCGTTATCCATTAAGAGCATAAAGGATTTTAGTTTGCCTTGCTCGAAAGCAATATCTCTTAACAGTGGTTCTAGGTTTTCTTTATCGTACTTAAAATTGGGATACTCATCATATTCCCATATCCATTTTTGTTTTTTCATAGAGTGAGTATAGCTAAAGTGGAGTGAAAAATCAAGATTTCGTTCCATAAAGTGGTATGCAAAATATATATTTTCGTACCAGTAATTACTGTGAAGAACGGCACTAACTTAAGCAAATAAAGAGTGAAAATCAGGGAATAAAGAAGCTGGAATGTAGCTGGCTTTAATCAAGAAATCATCATCTAAACTTCTTTAGCATTTAAAATTCGAGGTACAGATTGGCATGTGGATTTTTTAAATAGAATAATCAAAGAACCGATTATTTGATGTTCTTTCATAAGAACCAAACAAGAGAATTTTTAGTTTAGTTTAAGTTTTATTCCCTAAATAGGGTCTGACCCCATCTCTTTTTCAATCTGTCATATATTTCCACATGCCCTATGAAATTTGTTACCATTAAAAATATTTAATATTACTATAAATAAATTTTAGTTATCATTTGATGATAACAAATGAAACAGTATGAATGATTTAGAGTTTTTGCTAAATCTTGATAGCGAAGTTTATCCTTTGGATAGTGGTTACTGGGTAAAGTTTGAGGCAAAAAAAGTTCAAAAAAGTCAAGCTGTGCCTCATGGTGTGAAGTACTCTTTGACTTTACACGATAAAAGAAATCACAGAGTTGTAGGTTATGATAATGCCCATAGCTTTAAATCTTCTAAAAAATATGCTGCCAAAAAAGAGACTTTAGACCACATACACAAGAAAATTGATATTGTGGCTTACGAGTTTGCGTCTTCTGCACAGCTTATAGAAGATTTTTGGAATAGTGTGGATTATTATATAGCGAATAATTAAAAGGATGAAAAAATGAAACTAGAAACTTTAATAGTAGGGATAATGCCACTAGAACAGTACAAAAAAAGAACAATCGCGATTGCAAAAGGTGAGTATATTCCAAAAAAAGATGAGCCAAAAATCTGGTTTGAGTCTTTAAAATCAATGGCTCAAATACTCTCAAGCGAGAATCAAGAATTGCTTAGAATCATTTTGCTTAATAATCCGCAATCATTGAAAGAACTTGAAGAGCTGACTGGAAGAGCAAAGTCAAATCTATCAAGAACACTAAAAACTCTTCAAAGATATGGGATAGTGAACTTAACCAAAGTTAAAAACACGATTTTTCCAGAAGTTAAAGCAACAAATTTTAAAATAGAGTTTGGGCTTGGAGAAGAGACCGTAAAATAAACTGTGTAAACCCACCTCTTATCCTTCAATCACTTCGTATATTTTG
>PETN01000018.1 GCA_002781365.1 Sulfurimonas sp. CG01_land_8_20_14_3_00_36_23 | reverse complement strand
TCTTTATTTAAAAGATAGTTGAAATATGTAATTTGATAAGAAGAGAGGAAATGTGTGTAATAAAGTAACACTACCCCTATTTTGTAGGGATAATGTGCTTTATTAAGAGTTCTATTTGTGCCTCGATTTTAGAAAGCGACTTTAATTCAAGCCTGTGCGTTTCATCGTTACGGAACAAGACCTCTATATGTTTCTCGATTTGAGTAGTTCGAGAGGCTAAACGAGCGATAAACATAGAAACAACAACCAAGCTAGTTCCAAAACCAAAAAGGAATGAAACAATAGCAGTTAATGATTCAATGCTTAAGTTCATTAATATGTAACTGTACGCATACCAATGATAACAACTTTATCAGCAATGACGCCATTGAAAGTTTTACCAAGTAACGCTGTAGTTACATCGCCTTCATGTTTTGTAGCTTTGATGATAAAGCTTAGATAAGCTTTTGCACCTGTAGCAGTCTCTTGAATCATAACATTTACATCACGTGCAGTTGTTACAACGTCAGAACCAACAGCAGGAAGTCCCTCATAAACAGAAGTCTCCCCATCAAGAACAGCATCTGCGAAAGCCTGAGCCGCCACATTGTTTGCAGGAACATACATAGTTAAAGTTTTTGTACCAAGTTTATTTCTAATCATACTTTTTGCCATGTGAACTCCTAATTTCTATCGTAAAGTAAATTCATATAGTCGGAAGCTACCGCACTATCGAAACTAGCGTCAAATGCACCAACAACAACCGCTTCAAAGTCAGGCGTAAAAGCCGTTTCTTTTGCATGTGGAATAGTGAAAGAACATGAAACTTTAGTGGTCTTGTCACCACAACTAAATTTTTTACGATTAAGAGCAAGTGGATAAGCACTTACGGAACCGCCCGTTGACTTAAGATTGAATTTTGTTACAGAACCCTCTAAGATTGCTTCCAATCCTACTAAGTCTGCATCAGTTGCATTAACCTCGAACCATTTTACTGATTTTTGTTTAATGACTTGTGAAATGATTGCCATATAAACTCCTAGTGTTTTGATTTTGGACGTGGTAACTTTAATTTAAAAATAATAAATTGTAAAGTGTCTAATGAAATTCGCTACAAGCAACATGAAAAGGGAGTTTTTTAAAGAGTAATTAGACACTTTTTTAAATTGAATAATTTTAATATCATATTTTTTTCAAAAACAGCACAAAAAGGGTAAAAATGAGAAGTTCAGATTTTAAAGATATTGTAAAAGATGGGTTAGAAATTAATTACAAAGGAGAAGATACAGGTTTAAAATGTTTCTTTTGTGAGGCTAAAGCTGAATTAATTGAAGATGATGATGATGATTATAAAGTGGCATGTCGTGGAGAAGAACTTCACATAATGGAAATGCTTGACTACTTAATATTACATATCAACATGAAAGATGGACTAGCAAATAAGTTGTTAAATGGAAAGATTGAAACAATAGATAACTTTGAAGATTATTATCAAGATTTCAATAATGAGAATGTTGTTTGTACTACTGAGGAATTATCTATTATAGAATTTTCAGAAGATGAAACAGATATATATGATTTATATACTATGGAAGATATAGAAGAGTATCAAAAGTTTGAAGAAAATGTATTTGACTTATCTATGATAGAAAGTATTTTAAATGATATGAAGATTGAAAATGATATTTATAATTCAATAAATTTTAACACAATTCAAAAAGAAAATAGTGAAGAGATTCAAATCAATTATATATTGATTTTTGAAAATATTAATCAAGATATGAAAATTGAAAATGAGAATTATGACTTAAGCATGATTCAAAATAGTATTGAAGAAGAAAAAAATGAAAATGATATTTATGATTTAAAAAAGTTTGAAGATTTATATCAAGAATTAAATATCGAAGATGATGTATATTAAAGAAAGCTCTCTATAAACTTTCAAGAAGCCTCCGCAATCAAACTTTTAATACGCATTAACCGTATGCTCTTTGAACTTTCAATCCGCCTCCGCTGGAAACTTTTCTAATTCGTTGAAATCGTGGTCGGCAGAGCCTCCAATCATTTAGGGGAGAATTTCATTCTCTGACTAGTGCTAAGTTTTAAGAACTCAAAAGACATTATAAGCTTCCAATCCGTAGCGTATTAGCACAACGAGCTACGCTCTCTACCTATAAACTCTCAAAAAGCATAAATTTTAAATTCCGCTGGTGCGGTTCAGGCTCTAAAGTTTTTCCGCCTTTGAAATGGCAGAGCCATTGTCAGGCGGATTTAAATCTTTTGTTAAGGTTTCATTTTTTGTTAATTCGATTTTTAAATTTTCGATGTCTTGATTTTTTAAAAAGGAGTAAACCTTAAAACGCCAATTACTGCTATCGCTATTTTTCATATTTTGAATAGTGTTGCGAGGGATTCCTAAAAGTTCGGTTATTTGAGTATCTTTTATCATAGCAAAAGGATAGCACATTTTAAAAGAATTTGCAAATTTATACCCAAATAGGTAACTTTTTATTGCAAATAATACCCAAATAGGGTATAATATCAATATAACGAAGCAAAAGGAAGGTTGAAAAAATGATTGAAACTCAAATTAAATTTAAAAAAAGGGAGTCATCAAGTGTGACTCTCCAGAGACTGATTTTTAAAACAGGACTGATTCGCTATCAATTAACAATTGATTATGACTCAGGAATAAAATCCGATGTATTAGATTACAGAACAAGAGAAGAAGCCTTAAAGGACTTCGACTACTTTGCAGTACAATAACTATTTTTTAAAAAGAACACTGAAAATTGAATCTACATTTAAAGCATTGATTTCCATGTGTTCTTTGCATGCTTGATAAATATCATTTTCGCTAATACTCATTTTTATATTATTTAAAACCACTTGCTTTGTCATTCTATTCGTGTTATTTTTTATCATTCCCTTAAACTGAGAACGATAATTAAAATCATCTATAGGAGGAATAGTCTCGTCCTCATACTCAATTTTTAGTATCTCAGTGACTTTTAAAGTAGATATTCTTTGATAAAAGGCTAGAACACTAGCAACACTTTTAAACTCCCCATATGCGACAAGAGTACGTTTACCCTGTTTTAATTGAATTTTATATTTTGGCATTTTAAACTCCAAAAACTATATTTAAATTATACTTGTTATTGACATAACTTAATAAATGTTCATACAAATATTTATTTGTTAAATAAGGCAGACCATTATTGTAGGAACGTGGATAAGCATATTTTAAATCAGAAGAAATGGTTATACCTACCCCATACTCAACTTTTATGTTCGCATAGTGTCTATTGATGTGTTCATTATCAGGATAACTATATTGACCATATCCAAAATATGTGGTAACTCCGCCACCTGTTACTTCAATCCCTGCATTCGATTCATAAATAGGAAATTCAGGCAGAGCGTTAACTACCAAATCATCTAGGAGAGCAGGACTTAACAATATTTGTGGATTTTGAGTAAAAAAATTATTTACCATTGTAAGACGATTCGCAATGTCATAACCTGAAAAAATAGGATTACAGAGGTTACGAATCTCTGATGTTTCCCCTGCGACAAGATATACACTATGCACCTCTCTAATATTAATGCTTGTCATACTGAAATGTAAACTAGGCAAAATTTTACAACAACAAACCATGTTAGACACCTTGACTTAATATCTGTTCAGGAGTCAAACCTAAAATTTCAGCCATAGCCATCAAAAGCTTAGTTTGTAAAGCTGCATTCTCTTCGCACGTTGTAGGTATTGGTATTTGTAAAGACATTTTATTTCCTTATTTGTGTGTATAGCCTAAGCCATTTATAAAACTAAACATTTGCTCAGTCAAACCTGACACGTTGCCGTCTGTATCAGTAACGAACATGAAATCTGCAATCTTATTCATATCAGCGATATTTATTGAAGTTGCAGTATCACGACCTAACATTTTTTTAATCATAACTTCATCATTTGCAGTAAATGATTTTGTGACGAGTTTGAACATCAAACTTTCTTTATAACTCTGAGCCTTACTGTTACCAACAGCATGATTCAACTTTTCTTTACTTACTAAGTGTTCCTGCATTTGCATAGCAGAACTGATACTGTTTGTTTCATTTTGAGTTGTACTATCAGCAGTAAAATGAGTGTTTGCATGTGTGACAACCAACTGAGCAGTTGCAACCCTATCGCTATACGCACTTTTGAAAGTTGATAAAAATTTAAAAGCTTTAACGCCCTTAAGAGACTTTAACTTGTTACCTATCTTTTGAGCATAACCCGAACCCAAAAGAATAACTGTTAAACCTTTTGCGACTTCAAAAACGCCATTAATGAAAGCCTCTTGTTTTCTAATTAACAGAAATATCAAACCTGATGAAATAATAGTCATCATGCCTTGTATAGCATCTTGCAAGACCGCACTATCTACATCTTTTGTCATTGAATTTATCTGTAGTCGTGCTTCATCGTATGCAAGACCATAAATAATTGTTTCAAAAAACTCATCCGCTCCATTTTGACCTATAGAACCTAAACCCGCCATATTAATTCCTTATTTTAATTCGTCCAAAATCAAAATTGAGAATTTATTTATACAGTACCTTGAGAGAGTTCAGTAATCCTTTGAGACTTAGAAGCATAATCAAAAATAGAGCTAATGTCTGGCATGCCAAAAATATTGTCTAAATCTTCGTCATTAAGTTCAAAAGTATTTTCGTCACTATTCTTTTTTGCAATTACAGCATCTTTAATAGCTCTCATTTCCTGTGGAGTTACTTTAGGTATAACATCGCCTATATTGTCTAATTGAATTGGCGTAGTATCATAGTTAATATGTTGTAACTTTTTAGCTATTAAAGCATCTTCATTAACGCTTTTTTGAATCTGAACACCTTGTTTTAAAGTCTCAGGGATTAACTTAATCGAAGTGGTAAGTGCTTTTAACTCAGTAAGCGTGTCTGACACTATTGTGAATGTCTCATCACGATATACCTGAACAAGTTCATTTTCAGCATTATAGTCAACGAGTTGCTTTGTGAGAACATTACTTATATTCATCAAATAGCTATTTGAATCAAGAGTGTTTTGCAATTCAATTTCTCTATATGCAATATCAATTTCACTATTTAGAGAAATTATTTTTGATAAATCATTTATAGATTTTGTAACTAAATCATTCGAGTATAGAATAGAACGTGCAACACCCTCTATATTCTCTTGTGAGCCTTTAAGTACACTTATGAGAGTATCAGGTAAGGGAGTGGCATTAGGAAGCTCTAAAGGCTTTAGAGGCAATACCCCAACTTTAGGAACATAAGGCGTTTCTATAGTGCTTGTGGGAGCTTCATTTGTAGAAGCAGGAGCATAACG
>PETN01000008.1 GCA_002781365.1 Sulfurimonas sp. CG01_land_8_20_14_3_00_36_23 | reverse complement strand
GTCTGTAAAATGCCATTGGCTAGCATTTTTATGATACAATTTTAAGAGAAATTAGGTGTTGACACAGAATTTATTACACTCCCGAAATCATAAGAGAGATCATCTTTAAATGTGATGAGATACAATAATTACTTGTTTGGGATAATGTACATATTGAAGTAGCGACCTTCAAAACGAGGAGGTTTGTCCATTGTTCCTAAGTCTTCAACCATAGGCCACACTTTTAAAAGAACCTCTTTTCCAGCTTCTGGATGTGCCATTTCACGACCTCTTAGGAAGACGCGAAATTTCACATGTTTACCTTCAGATAAAAATTCTCTTGCGTGTTTTACTTTATATGCGATATCGTTTTCAGCTATTTTAACAGATAGTTTAATCTCTTTAACATCTATTTTAGTCTGATTTTTTCTTTGTTCTTTGAGTTTTTTCTCTTCTTGGTATTTAAACTTACCATAATCCATAATCTTTGCAACAGGCGGTTTAGCATCGGGGGCGATAAGAACTAAATCTAATCCTAAGGCATTTGCTTTTTCCATAGCTTCATCAGTAGAGATAATCCCTAAAGACTCTCCCCCATCTACATTACATCTTAACTCTGCTACACGAATGTCATCATTCATTATTACGCGATCTTTTTTGCTCAAAAATTTACCTCATTTATTTTAGTTTGTATAAGCGACAAGAATTCCTCTTCGCTTAGGTTGTATTGTTCTCTTGTTCTTCTATCTCTAATTGCAACTGTTTTGTTTTGAATCTCTTCATCACCAATAACAACAATCATAGGAACTCTCGTCTTCTCTGCTGTTCTAATTCTCTTATTTAAAGAATCATTCTTTGCGTAAATTTCAGAATCAGCACCAATGTCGATAAGTTTATCTGATAATTGCTTAGCGTAATCTTTATGAGTTTCAGCAACAGGGACAATGGCTACTTGTGTAGGAGCGATAAACATCGGAAATTCTCCCGCATAATGTTCAGTCAAAATACCGATAAATCTCTCAAATGAACCAAGAATTGCTCTATGAATCATAACTGGTTGGATTTTAGCATTATCTTCGCCATTATATTCAAGTTCAAATCTCGCAGGCAGATTAAAATCTAACTGAATGGTTCCACACTGCCACTCACGTCCGATTGCATCCGTAATCTTAATATCAATCTTTGGACCGTAAAAAGCTCCGCCACCCTCATCTATTTCATAAGGAAGTGCGTTTTTATCCATCGCATTTTTAAGTGCTTGTGTTGAGATTTCCCAAACTTCATCACTACCAACTGCTTTTTCAGGGCGAGTAGAAATCATCATTTTATAGTCAAACTCAAAAGTGGACATGATTTTATCAACAAAATCAACTACTTCAATGATTTGCTCTTCTATCTGCTCTGTAGTACAGAAGATGTGTGCATCATCCTGAGTAAACTCACGTACACGGAAAAGTCCGTGAAGCGCACCTGTCATCTCATGACGATGCACAACGCCGTACTCAAAATATTTGATAGGTAAATCTCTATAAGAGTGGAGTTCATCTTCATAAACTTTGATATGACCGACACAGTTCATTGGTTTTACACCAAACTCAAGTTCATCAATATGTGTAAAATACATATTTTCACCGTAATTTTGATAATGCCCTGATGTTTTCCAAAGGTCTGAGCGAAGCATTTCAGGTCCACGAACTGGCTCATAACCACGTTTTCTATGCGCTTTAAAAAGAAGAGACTCTAATCTTGCACGAAGACGTCCACCTGCTGGAAGCCAGATAGGAAAACCTGCGCCAACCTCTTCACGGAATGTAAAAAGTTTTAGTTCATTTCCAAGTTTTCTATGGTCGCGTTTTTCAGCTTCTGCCATCTGGTCTAAGTAAGCTTTGAGTGCCTCTTTATCTGCAAATGCTATCCCGTAAATACGAGTTAACATCTCATTCTTAGAGTCTCCACCAAGATATGCACCTGCTATCTTAGTAAGTTTAAAGTATCTAATAAGTCCAATATTTGGCAAGTGCGGTCCACGACATAAATCTTCAAACTCACCTTGCTTATAGATAGATACCCTATCACTTGGGATTCTCTCCATTACAGCAAGTTTTAAGTGGTCGTTTTTAAACTTCTCTTTTGCTTCATCCATAGAAATCTCATACTTCTCTATCTCATACTTTTTCTTAGCGAAAGAGAGCATCTGCTTTTCTATAGTTTTAAGGTCAGCCTCACCTATCTCCTCTTTTGTTTTGAAGTCATAGTAGAAACCCTCTTTTACAGTTGGTCCTACATAAAACTCTGCATCTGGGTAGAGTGATTTTATAGCTTGTGCCATAAGGTGTGCTGTTGAGTGACGAAGAACTTCTAAAGCATCCACTGAATTATCAAGATGAATTTGCTCACCCTCAAATCCAAGCTCTTTTGCTGTTTGTAAATCAATTATTTCATCGTTATGTTTTATTGCTATTGCATTCAATGTTTATCTTCCTATATTAATTTATCATTGGCATGTGGAAATATTTCCACATGCCAATCTATCTTAGAGTTCAGTTTTTAAAACTGCCCCGTTTGAAGCGTTTGACACTAAAAGTGCATAACGCTTGAGCCACTTAGATTTTACTTCATTTTTATGAGGTTTCCAGTTAGCTTTTCTCTTTGCAAGTTCATCTTCACTTACATTGAGTTGTAGCAGATGCGTATCAACATTGAGTTCTATCTCATCGCCATCTTCTATAAGAGCGATAACTCCGCCCTCCGCAGCTTCAGGAGAGACATGCCCAATAGAAGCACCACGCGTAGCCCCAGAGAAACGACCATCCGTTATAAGCGCAACGCTCTCACCAAGCCCCATTCCCATAATCAGTGAAGTAGGTGCAAGCATCTCTTGCATACCAGGACCACCTTTTGGACCCTCGTAGCGAATGACTACAACATCCCCTGCTTTTACTTTATGTCCCATAATCCCTGCAAGTGCTTGTTGCTGAGAGTTAAAACAGATTGCCTTACCTTTAAATTGTCTCATATTGCCAGTGATACCTGCAGTTTTCACAACCGCACCCTCCGTTGCAAGATTTCCAAAAAGGATAGACAATCCACCCACTTTAGAGTAAGCATTTTCATTTGTATGGATAACGCTCTCATCTAAGATGCTTGCATCTGCGATTCTCTCGCCAAGGGTTTCACCAGTTACAGTTAAGTTATCAAGGTGAAGCAAACCACCACGACGGCTTACCTCTTTCATAACAGCATTTACACCACCAGCACGGTTAATATCATCCATGTGAACCGTAGAAAGCGATGGAGAAATCTTAGCAATGTGCGCTACATTGTCCGCAATCTCATTGATTTTTTCAATCGGGAAATCAACTTCCGCCTCTTTTGCAATAGCGAGCATGTGAAGAACAGTATTTGAACTTCCACCCATTGCCATATCTACAACGAAAGCGTTATGAATTGCTTTTTCATTGAGTACATTGCGAATATTATATTTAGCGTCGTCCGCCTTCGCCATCTCAACAACTCTTCGAGCCGCTTGTTTGACAAGCTCTATTCTCTTTGGTGTCATCGCTAAGATAGTTCCATTTCCTGGAAGAGCGATACCCATAGCTTCACATAAAGTGTTCATGGAGTTTGCAGTAAACATACCCGAACAACTTCCGCCACTTGGACAAGCTTCACACTCGATTTCGTAAAGCTCTTCGTCTGTCATCTTCCCTTCTGCATGTTTGCCTACCGCTTCAAATGCAGTCGCAAGGTCGATAGGAGTACCATCTTTTTTATGCCCAGCAGCCATTGGACCACCTGAGACAAAAACGGTTGGAACATTAACACGCAAAGCTCCCATAATCATACCTGGAACGATTTTGTCACAGTTAGGAATACAAATCATTGCATCAAGTTTGTGCGCATTCATAACCGTTTCAATCGAGTCAGCAATAATCTCACGTGAAGGCAAAGAGTAAAGCATCCCATCATGCCCCATAGCGATTCCATCATCAACGCCTATCGTGTTGAAAACAAATGGAACACCACCAGCTTCACGAATAGCTTCTTTAACAATCTCACCATACTCATGTAAGAAAAAATGTCCAGGAATGATGTCAATGTAGCTGTTTGCTATCCCAATAAATGGTTTATCAAAATCTTCATCTTTAAGTCCAGTTGCTCTAAGCAAAGAACGATGAGGGGCTTTATCGAACCCTTTTTTTATAGTATCACTTCTCATAAATAACCCTTAATCTATTTCATAGATGAAGGAAACCTCCATCTTTATATAACAATGTCGGAACTCATTCCGCCATCTGCGCTAACGCTAAGTTTCCTTCGGCAGGAAGCCCAACAAGAAGCCCAAAATGCATTGTATATTTAATATAAATGCGATTATATCATTTTTTTTAAATTTTCGGGTAAAAGCTCTTTACAAATGAAAAATAAGTGGCTATAATTCCGCTCACTCAAAAACTAAGTGTGTGTAAAATTGCGGGAATAGCTCAGTGGTAGAGCACAACCTTGCCAAGGTTGGGGTCGCGAGTTCGAACCTCGTTTCCCGCTCCATTTGAAATTATAAATTGTTGATAGACACCCAATGCCCGGGTGGCGAAATCGGTAGACGCAGGGGACTTAAAATCCCCCGGTAGCAATACTGTGCCGGTTCAAGTCCGGCCCCGGGCACCATTGGAAAAATTGATTGACTGGTGCCATCGCCAAGTGGTAAGGCCGCAGCCTGCAAAGCTGCTATCCCCAGTTCAAATCTGGGTGGCACCTCCAATTTTATAATAAATTATCATTACAACAAACGTGGATCTTTGGCAGAGTTGGTCGAATGCACCGGTCTTGAAAACCGGCGAGGGTCATACCTCCCAGAGTTCGAATCTCTGAGGGTCCACCACTTCAAAATACACACAAACCCCTATAATACGAATCAAACTAGACTTTTAAGAAATAAATATATTTTCTTTGCTACCCTATTGCTACCCAAAATAAAATCTGCAAAACATAAACCTTAGACTATTTACTTTTTTAATGCTAAAATTACTTCGTGCAAGTTTAGATAACTTCACAAAATGAAGTTGAAAACATACAAAAGAAAAAAGTACAACAGCATAGACAGTACTTTTAAGAACTAAAAAAGCTATTATTAACTATTCATAGTTTTCTTAGCTTCAGTGAAACAAAATTTAAAATAACTAGGTGAACCTCTTGCATTTAGTCATGTAAAAGAGTAAGTAACTTATAGAATAAGAGAACAAAAACCTATATCTTAGTCTAACTAAATAATGACTTGTAGTTAGCAATAATGCAAACGAAGATAGAGTATTTGGGAGTGTAATAAATTCTGTGTCAACACCTAATTTCTCTTAAAATTGTATCATAAAAATGCTAGCCAATGGCATTTTACAGACCTAAT
>PETN01000013.1 GCA_002781365.1 Sulfurimonas sp. CG01_land_8_20_14_3_00_36_23 | reverse complement strand
GTGATTGAAGGATAAGAGGTGGGTTTACACAGTTTATTTTACGGTCTCGAAATTTTTATCAACAAATAACAGATATTTATGCAACTGCTATGGATTATGATTTTCAAGCCCCAACTACACAAGAGTTTTTTGCAACAGTTCAAAATAAACTACATTGGGCTATTCACGGTCATACAGCTTCTGAACTGATTGTTGAGCGAGCAGACCATAAAAAAGAGTTTATGGGACTTACAAACTGGAAAAAAGCTCCAAATGGAAAAATATTAAAATCAGATGTTACAGTTGCTAAAAACTATCTATCGCAAAATGAGATAAAGTCACTTGATAGAATTGTAACTATGTATCTTGATTATGCAGAAGACCAAGCTGAAAGAAATATTCCAATGACAATGAAAGATTGGAGTCAAAAGTTAAATGCTTTTTTACAATTTAATGAAAGAGATATTTTAGAAAATGCAGGAAAAGTTACAGCACAAATAGCAAAAGAGTTTGCTATTTGTGAATTTGAGAAATATAAAGTTATTCAAGATAAGTCATATAAGAGTGATTTTGACAAATTACTTGGAGAATTAGATATTGAAGGTTAGTAAACACAACAAAACCTAGCACCGAACAGCTAAGCTGTCGGTAAAGTCAACCGTTAGACACACATAGGAGAATTTAATATGATTGACATAGCAGTAGCAGTAGGAAGTGTAAAATCAGCAATAGAAATTGCGAAATTATTAAAAGATAGTGCTGGCTCATTTGATAAAGCAGAAGTAAAATTACAATTAGCAGAATTGATAGGATCACTTGCAGATGCAAAAATGCAAATCGCAGAAATTCAAGAAGCTTTACTTGAAAGTGATCGAGAAAAAAAGAGCTATTGGATAAATTAAATTTAAAAGAAAACTTATTTTATGAAAAACCATACTATTGGAAAAAAATAACTGAACAAGAAAAAGAAGGACCGTATTGTCAACTATGCTATGACAAAGATCAAAAATTAATTAGACTTCAAGATTGGGGGAATGGAGAATGGAACTGTCAATCATGCAAAACACATGTTACTGACAGTAATTACACTCCAGAAAATTATGACTCATATCACGGTGGTGGTTTTGTAGTCTAACAAAACCTTGGAGAGAAATAGTTGACCCTGCGGGCAAAACTATTTCTCAACTTAAACGTTACTCGTTGGGAATGCGTATATGAATGTAAGCAACTGAAACACTGGAGCTTGGAACGAGTCAAAAATTTCTCTTATGAAGATTATAGAGATAGACAGAGTTAAACGTAGCTACAAAATAGATCCTAAGATATTTCCACATGCCAAGAGGCTTCTCCACTCTCTTGCGCTCTTCCACGAAACTCCAACTTGTCAAGAAATTGTAAAGACACAGTCAAAGTTCTCTTGACACTCTTCCTCTATAATTTTCCTATCTAAATTGTAAAAGGAGTAGAAATATGAGAAAAACATTACTTGTATTATTTATCGCAGTTTCATTTATGGAGGCAAAAGAGTTAAACACTCAAATGCAAGAGTATATGAACACCCTCAAAGCTGAGGCAAAGCAAGAGAGTCAAAACTTTACAGGGTTTGATTATGCTAGAGGTGAGAAAATTTTTACCACAGAAGCCATCGGTAAAAAAGGAAAACTTATCTCTTGTGTTTCCTGCCATACAAATGATTTGTCAAAAAGTGGGATGAATGAACACACAAATAAAGTGATTGAGCCACTCTCTCCAACGACAAATCCTCAAAGATTGACAGATGTCAAAGAGGTTACAAAATGGCTAAGAAGAAACTTTAAAGATGTGTACAACAGAGAGGGTACAGCCACTGAAAAAGGGGATGTTTTAACGTACATCCTCAACAAATAAAAAAGGAATCAACATGAAAAAAATAGTACTAGCATCCATATTAATTGCGGGGAGTTTGCTCGCAGATAGCGATTATAATTTTTTCACAAAACGAGGTGTCGCTCCAGTTGAGAACGCTTTTTATAAGAGTGAGTGCGCAAGTTGCCATTTCGCTTATCAGCCTGGACTTCTTCCCGCTAAATCATGGACAAAAGTGATGGGAGATTTGAGTAATCACTTTGGTACAGATGCTTCATTAGAAGCGGTAGATAACAAAACTATACTTGAGTACTTAGTTGATAATTCAGCTGAAAAGTTTACAAACTATAAACGAAGTAGAAAGATTGTTGCTAGTATCGCAGAAAACGAAACACCTATTGCAGTAACCGCTACAGGCTACTTTAAACAGAAACATAGAGGGATTCCAAGAAGAGCGATTGAACAAGAAGAGGTAAAATCTTTAGCAAACTGTGTCGCATGCCACACAACAGCGGAGAAAGGTTCTTATAGTGAAAGAGATATTATGATTCCAAATTTTGGAAGATGGGACGATGATTAAAAGTTATATATGGAGCTCTTTTACAAGAGTTTTTCATATCATTCTTGTTATTTCTGTAGGTTTAGTATTTATACTAGCAGAATTTGACAAACTCCTAAGTTGGCATGCAGCTATTGGTTTTACGATAGGACTCCTTTTTGTTTATAGAATTTTGTGGGGATTTATGGATGTTAAATACTCTAAATTTAAGGATTTTAATTTTAATCTTCATGATTTACAAGAGTATATCTTTAATGTTTTTACAGATAAAAAAAAATATGTAGGACATAACCCAGCCTCAAGTTGGGCGATTGTCGCCATGATAGCTTTAGGCTTAGGTTCCGTTTTTACAGGCATAGTTGTCTATGGAACACAAGAGGGCATGGGGATTTTATCTTTTTTAAATATCTCACTCTTTAAAGATATGGATTTTTTTGAAGATGTACATGAACTCTTTGCAAATAGTTTTATGGCGGTGATATTTATACACATTGCAGGTGTTTTACTCGATAGGGTTTTGCACTCATCCAAAGCCATAGAGTCTATGATAGGCGGTTATAAAGAGAGTGATGCAACAAGTTTAAAGTTAACATTTTTTCAAAGAGTGTTCGGTGTTGTGTGGATTGGTACTTCTATCTTCTTTTTTTTGTACCTTTTAGCCAACCCATCGAACCTTTTAATCGCGGATGCAAATACTCCAGTCGATTATAAAAAAGAGCATACGCTCTTTTTTAACGAGTGTAAAAGTTGCCATACACTTTATCCTCCCTACCTTTTACCAAAACAATCTTGGGTGAAGATGATGGACAATTTAGAAAACCATTTTGGTGATGACGCTTCACTTGAAGCGAGTGATAAAGAGTTTATAAAAGATTATTTAGTTCAAAATGCGGCAGAAAACTCTACAAAAGAGTCAGCATTTAAAATTTTAAAAAGTATCAAAGATGAAGAGATTATAGCGATAACAAAAACACCTTACTGGAAAAGAAGACATAGCGAGATTGATAAAAGTATCTTCACCTCTAAAGAGATAGCAGCAGCCTCAAATTGTAAAGCTTGCCATCAAAATATAGAGCAAGGTCTATTAAATGATAAAGATATTAAAATACCTGAGATAGCTAAAGGATGAAAATCATGCGATATATTATTATACTTCTATTGATTACAACGCTCTACGGGGATGGAGACAAGCATTATAGAGAGTACCATATTAACAAAGAGTTATCCCATCTCAACCTCTCAAAAGAACAAAACATTCAGATAAAAACAATTTTAAAAGAGTTTAGACACAACTCAAAAGAGTTTAAAAATTTAAAAGAAGATGTTGAAGAAAAAAGAAAAAGACTCTTTACACAAGAGAATTTTGATACCGACGAACTTAATGAATTAAATACTATTTTAGATGAAAAAGCACATGCTATAGAGAATGTTTTCCTCAAAGAGATACATATGATTTTAACTCCACAGCAAAGAAAAAGGTTTATACACTATTTTGATGATTGGGAAGTGGAATAATGCAAGAGATTATGCTGATTGAAGATGATGCAGATATTTCGATGCTTCTGTGTGAGTACCTTTTGAACTATGGTTTTGAAGTGAAGGCTTTTGATAAACCAAAAGAGGCACTTCTTCATCTTCAAGAGAATAAAGAGCGATACGCTCTGCTTGTTTTAGATTTGATGCTCCCGCAGATGGATGGTTTTGATGTCTGTAAACGCGTGAGAGAAATCTCTAATATTCCTATCATTATCTCCTCTGCTCGAAGTGAGATGAGTGATAAAATCTTAGGCTTTGATTTTGGTGCAGATGATTACTTGGCAAAGCCTTATGAGCCTAGAGAGTTGGTTCTTCGTATCAACTCCATTTTACGAAGAACAACAAAGAGAAGTAAAGTAATAGGTGACTTTGAAATAGATGAAGCAAAACTAGAGATAAAAGTGGATGGCTTGCTTCTTGATTTAACAAAAGTGGAGTATGACATCTTGCAGCTCTTTTTACTCAACTCTGACAAGGTTTTATCAAGAGAGTCTATCGCAAATGCAGTCAACTCCATAGAGTATAACTCAAAAGATAGAACGATAGATATGCATATAAGCAACCTAAGACAAAAGTTAGGCGATGACCCAAAAGACCCAAGATATATAAAGTCTGTTTGGGGTATCGGGTATAAATTTATAGGATGAAAATATGTCTATAATCCATAAAGTTATCCTCCTCTTTTTAGTGAGTTGTACACTTATGCTCTATGTCTCCAATGAGACAAATAAATTGACACAGACAACCATAGAAAAGCTTCTAAAAGAGAAGTATATTCAAGTCTCAGACGAACTCTTTACCTATCTCTCTAACAATGACGCCGCGGCTATAGAGAAGAAATTGGCAGAACTCAATTTTCAAATCGTAGAAGATACAAAGCACTATCTTGCGGTGTCAACAACACTTTATGACTACAAAACAGATCTCTCAAGCATCAAAATTCTCAAACATGAAGATAACAAATACCTCCTTTATATGAACTATCTCGATGATGATATTTTAGTGATGGATGTATCTCAAAATAAAATTTTTCAAGATAAAGAGTTTTTAAACTATATGATTTTGGCAGATATTATGATTTTGACTATCTTGTCTTTAATCATTTTAAAGATGATTTATCCTCTCAAAGAGATTTCAAACAGTATAAAAAAGTTTGGAGAGGGAAACTACGCTTCAAGGATAAACAAACAGAGTAATGACGAGATAGGAAAACTCTCTAAAACTTTTAACTCTATGGCACTCAATATTGAAGAGCTTATCACTTCAAGACAAAGATTGCTAAGAGATGTTGGGCATGAGTTGAAAACCCCAATATCAAAAGCAAAATTGGCAGTGGAGATGCTTGAGGAGAATAAATATACAAAAGTGCTAAAAAAAGCGCTCTCACAGATTGATGAGATGACAAATGAGCTTTTGTATATAGAGAAGTTAAATGCAAATCAGCATAAATTTAATTTTGAAAAATTTAATTGTGAGACACTTATAAGTGAGTCTCTCTCAAAGCTTTTTATAGAGGATGAAACAAGTGTAGATGTTGTAATTGAGAGCAACTTCGATATATATGCAGACCTAAACTACCTCTCTATCGCCCTTAAAAACTTGATAGATAACGGTTTGAAGTATGGAGTAGAAAAACCTGTCTTTATCCTTGTAAAAGAGAGAAAAATCTTTGTTAAAAGCAGAGGGGAGGGGCTTGAAAAACCACTTGAATTTTATTGTGAGGATTTTACTCAAGGCGAGAGTTCAAGGTCAAAAAGTGGCTATGGCTTAGGACTCAGTTTAGTAAAAAGAGTCCTGCAAAAGCATAACTTTGGTTTTTCCTGCCAATATGCGGAGGGCTTAAACACTTTTATAATAGAGTTCTAATTGTTCTCTTGAAAGTACTCTGTATGGTACTTACTAGAGGGTGACCACATCATCCAGCCACTTGTATTTGCATCTTGCGCTGCCCTTATCTGCTCGTTGACTTCAAACTTTTTATAGTATCTTTTTTTGTGTGCATAATCTTTAAAGTACTGTAACCAAGGTCGAATTCTTACCGCACCGATTGTAGGGTGTACATTGATTACACTCCTATAAATAACGGCATAAGGGTGTTCTGAGGGATAGTCGAAATAGAATGAACCGCTCGCAAATCCTGATGGATATAACATAGGGGAGAGATAATCCGCGTGCTTGGCTAAAGAGGAAACTGTTTGTCCAATATTATTATCATCATCACTCCAGCAGATATTTCCATAGGTATCCACAGAGATAAAAACACCGTACTTTCTAAGTTGGTTCTGAGCGCGTAACAAGAAGCTCTCAATAGCTTTAATACGATTTTCCTGAGTATTCTCTTTAGAGTAAACTAATCCAGATTTTGCAGGAAAACGGATGTAGTCAAAGTTTATCTCATCAAATCCAACTTTCGCGGCTTCCTCTGCAATAGAGAGGGTGTATTTATGGGCTCTTTTATCAAAAGGGTCCACCCAAGCCATCTTGTCATGATTTCTCCAAATCTCTCCATCTGCATTTTTGATTGCATACTCTGGATTATTGGATGCTTGGAGTTCATCTTTAAAGGTAACGATTCTGGCAATAGTGTAGATGTTTTTCTCTTTCATTAGAGCCATGAACTTTTGAATGTTACGGTTTGTTCTCTCTTCATCTGCGCCATAACTATTTGCTTGTGCAAAGGATGTTTTATAAGAGGTTGAACCATACTCATTTTTTATATCAACTACGATAGCATTCACTTCTGTCTCTTCAATCGTTTGTAAGATATTTTTTAAAGTTTGAGAGTTGTTACTTGCACCCCAAAAACTTAGATAGAGTGCTTTTACGTTAATAGGCTCTACTTGAATAAGCGTCTGATTATTCTCTTGGTTAATTTTGTAAGGTCTGTATCCATAAGCTTTTACATGGTAAAGACTCTCTTGGCTAAGTATGCTAAAAGAGCCATTTTCATCACTTTTTACACTCTGTTTTGAATCACTAATAGTAGCTTTAGCAATAGGCTTTTGAGTCTCTTTATCAATAATAAAACCCTGAAATGAGGCAAGAAGCAGTGATTGTAAGAGTGTGAAACTCAAGAGTAGTTTTAACATAAAGTTATCTCTCATTTAAAAAGTAGTTTAAGCTCACATCGCTCCACTCTTTTGATAGTTTTAGATGTGCCTCCATAGAAGCGTACACTTTCTCAAAATCACTATTTTTTGCACTTAATTCTTGTATGACTTCATTCAAAGCTTTTTTCCCTTCATTTATAACATCTTTAGGATATTGTAGAATTTGTATATCTAACTCTTTGAGTTTTTTAAGAGCGTATATATTCTCTGCGTGAAATTCAGAAGTCATATTGGAGTTCATTTCACTGGATGCAACTTCAATAATCGCTTGATGTTCAAAAGAGAGTTTCTCAAAAGAGTATTTGTTAAAAGTAACTTCTAAAATAGAACCAGGTTCATGCCAACCAGAGTAGTAGTAGGGTGCAACTTTATAGAACCCCATCTTAATATCTAAAGCAGGTCCAACCCATTCGGTTGCATCAATCACACCACGCTCTAAGGCTGTGTAGATTTCACCAGCTGGGAGAAGAATAGGGTTGACACCCATCTTTGAGAAGACTTCGCCGCCTAAACCTGGCATACGCATCTTTAAACCCTTCATATCTTCTAGAGAGTTTATCGGTTTTCGAAACCAGCCACCCATTTGAATATTGGTATTTCCACCCATAAATGGGTAAAGGTTATATTTTGCATACTGTTCTCGCCAAAGTTCCAGTCCTCCGCCAAAAAGCATCCAAGAATTTATCTCTTCTGCTGTAAAACCAAAAGGAGTGCCGCTATAAAGAGCAAAAGCACTGTTCTTTCCCTTCCAATAGTAGGGACCAGAGTGAAAAGCATCAATCTGACCGCTACTACATGCATCAAAGACAGCTAAAGCAGGAACTAAAGTGTTCTTGGGATAGAGTTTTATCTCTAGTGAACCAGAACTTATATCTTTAACTCTCTGAACAAATTTCTCTACTCCAGTACCCATAATTGGGAAATGCGCAGGCCAACTTGTAGCAAGCTTTAGAACGGTTTTTCTATTTTTGTTGATGTTAACTCTTTTTGGATCTGCACTCTTGAGTTCATGGCGTTTTGAATCATCAATAGCTTGACGGTTTGATTCATTGCATCCACTCAAAGCAGCAGCAATGGAAGCTGCTGTGGCTGTTGTTAAAAAATTTCTACGATTCATATTTTGACCCTCTGTTCTAGAACTCTAAGCTTAGCTGAGTTTGATTTGTTATTGGTTTACAAAGCATAGATTTATCAACACCCACTAAAAGTGCAAAATGAAAACTATTATTTTGCAATATGTTGAGTATCTCTTTCTCATTTTTATAGGTAAAAATAGTATTATTGTCTTCATATTTTTTAGTATGAGGGATAATATAGATGATTTTAGCCCAATTTGCATGTTTCTCTAAAAAGTTTATCTCCGAGTCAATAAGGTCTGTGTTCTTTTCAAAGATAAGAACTTTATCACTTGTACCAAACTCTTTTAATTCAAAATTTTTATTTGTAAAGACAGCTTCAAAGTGACCTATAGGTGCAAATTTTCTTAGTCTAAAGTTGATTTTTAAACTTTTATAGAGATGAAGAAGCTCTTCTAAATAGGGAATAAAAAAGGGAGAGATAAGTTGTCTCTCATAAAAAGTATTGTTATAAATAAAAGAGGTCTCAAAAAGTGTCTGTTCCATAATTGTAATAGGTTTAATGGCTGTTTTTGGAAGTGACTTAATATCTGTAAAAATATCTTTATCGGTGAGAGTAGGGCTAAAGAGGAGTGTTGAGCCACTTTCCACATGCCAAAGAGCTTTGAATATCTCTTTGAAGCTACCGTTTATCGCAATAAAAGTAGACTCTGTGATGACTTGCAGTGCAAGCTTTAAAATGATTTCATTTGATTCATAGACTCTAACCTCTTTTTCTATAAGTCTAAAGCGAAGGAGTCTTTTGAGGGCATCGTCTAGATTTTGTACTTTTATCCAAGCTATTTCTGCATCACTTATTTGCGTTGGTTTATCAAACACAACACCATAAGCACCATTTAAAACGGCAGTTTGTATCGCTTCTTCATCAAAGGCTATAAAGAGATCACCTCTCTTTACGCTCTTTTCATCAAAAACAATATTTTCAAAAATATTTACAAAGGGCTCATTTATAAGTTTGCCATGTGTAAGTGCAAGGATATTCTCTAGTCTCATCCAATAGGTGTACCCGCTTTTTTAGGTTTTTCTGGTCTTACTAAACATAAACCATCTTCATCCTTAGCAGCAAGAAGCATTCCCTCAGAAATCATACCCATAAGCTTTGCAGGTTTAAGGTTTGCTACGACACATACTTGCGTATTTACAAGAGACTCTGCGCTATAAAACTCTTTGATTCCTGCTAAAACTTGTCTCTTTCTTCCATCCCCTAAATCAACTTGAAGTTTTAACAGCTTTTTACTTTTTGGAACTTCTTCAGCTTCAAGAACTGTCCCAACTTTTAAAGAGGTTTCAAAAAATTGACCTATCTCTATAAGGTTATCCTCTTCTTTTACAACTTCTACATTTTCAGAAACTGCTTTTTCTGGTTTATTAGGCTCTGCAAGAGGTGCTTCTGCCATCAAAGGCTCTTCAACACGAGGGAAAAGAGGCGGAACTACTTTTATCGTAAATGATTTTAAAAGCTTTTTAGCTACTACAAGCTCATTATAGCTTGCGCTATCAATCGTAAAGTTGAGTGCATCTGCAATGATGTTCGTAGTTTTTGGCATAACAGGGTGGAGCATAATCGCTGCTTTTGCTAATATATTTGCAACAAGCGCAACAGTCGCTAGGGCTTCCTCTTTTTTACCCTCTTTCATTTTTACCCATGGAGCGTGTTCTTCTATCGCTTTGTTTCCAATTGCAAAGAGTTTCCAAAGTTCTTCAAGGTAGCGATGTGTTTGTAAGTTTTCCATAAAAGCATCAAGGTTTCCAAGTGCTTCATTCATTGCATCCAACTCTTTTGAGTGAAACTTTTCTACATCTGTGCTCTCTATGAGGTACTCGCTATATTTTCCACTCATCCCAATAATACGGTTTAGAAGGTTGCCTAAGTCATTGCTTAGCTCGGAGTTGATTCTATCTATAAAAGCTCTTTGTGAAAAGTCGCCATCTTGACCAAAAGGCACTTCTCTTAGCATGAAGTATCTTAGGTTTTCAACGCCATACGCATCTGCCACCTCTTTAGGAGAGATAACATTGCCTTTTGATTTAGACATTTTTTCACCATCTCTTGTCCACCATCCATGCGCACCTATAGTCTTAGGAAGAGGTAAGTCAAGACTCATTAAAAATGCTGGCCAGTAGATAGCATGAAAACGGAGTATATCTTTACCTACAAATTGTGTAGAAGCAGGCCAATAACTCATTTTTTCACTCTCTGTACCATATCCAAGTGCTGTTATGTAGTTTAAAAGTGCGTCAAGCCATACATACATAACATGTTTGTCGTCATTGAGAGACTCTGGCATTTTGACACCCCATGTAAATGAAGTTCTTGTGACAGAGAGGTCACGTAATCCACCCTTTACAAAGTTGATCACTTCATTCGCACGAGAGCGTGGGAGTATAAAGTCAGGATTTTCTGCATAATGTTTAAGAAGGGCATCTTCATACTTAGAGAGTTTAAAAAAGTAACTCTCCTCTTTTACGATGCTTGTAGCTCTTCCGCAATCAGGGCAAAATTGACTATCTATAAGTTGTGTTTCAGGGAAAAAAGTCTCACAACTCACACAGTAGTGACCTTCGTAAAAGTCTTTATAAATATCCCCTTTTGCGTACATAACTTCAAATGCTTTTTGAACACCTTTTTTGTGATCTTCATCCGTAGTTCTAATGAATTGATCATAATCTATCTCAAACTCATCCCAAAGGTCTCTAAATGTTTTACTGATTTCATCTGCAAACTCTTGTGTCGGTTTTGCATTTTTTTGAGCGGACTCTTCTATCTTTTGCCCATGCTCATCTGTTCCAGTTAAAAAGTAGGTATCTTCACCTTTTAGTTTCTCATATCGCGTCATCGTATCTGCTATAAAAGTAGTGTAAGCATGCCCAATGTGAGCTTCGCCGTTTACATAGTATATAGGGGTTGTTATATATTTACTCAAATTTTTATCCTTAATTTAAATTCTGTAAGCGACATCGCGCTTGAAAGCTCTTTTGAAGAGATGAGTTTCATGCCTAGCATCTTAGGCTATTAAAACTCAAATCCACCTGTTTCACCCTTAGACATGCTGTTGTAGACTGCTTTGACATAATCAGTTCGTAATTCACAAACTAGATAGTGTTCGCAAACGCTACAGCTCTTTACACTTTTTTCCTCTTGACAGGTGTGTATTTTGAGAACCATCTCATCGAGAAAAAGTTCAAACTTGTCAAGCTCTATATCAGCCCTGTTGTGCATAAACTTCTTTTACTCTTTCTATCTCATAGTTTGAACCAAAAAAGCAGATGGCAGTATCATGGATATTGGCATGTGGAAGTTTCATTAAATCACCTTTGCCATCTATAGCACGACCACCTGATTTTTCATAAATAAAAGCAAAAGGAAAAACTTCAAAGAGTTTACGAAGCTTTCCATTTGGCTTATCCAAAGTGCCTGGATAGCTAAAAAGACCACCACCTTTGAGGAGAATCTGATGCAAGTCAGGAACCATTCCCCCAGAATATCTCAGACGGTACCCCTCAGCAAAAAAGCTATCTACGAGTTCCTTGTGGTAAGGTGCCCAATGTTGTTGTGTTCCACCTGGCGCGTTGAGATTTCCTTTCTCTTTGAGACGAATCTCTTTTACAAACTCAAACGCACCTGCTTGAAGCAGATAGAGTTTTGTTTTGTTCTCTGCAAAAACCATTTCAACTCTAGGTCCATAAACAACATAACATGCAGCGACCATATTTTGAGAGCCGAAATCGCCTTCATAGATTCCAAAGATAGAACCGACACTTAAATTTACATCGACTAGAGAAGAACCATCAAGCGGGTCATAGGCTATAAAATATTTACCCTCATTATGCATCAGTTGCGCATGCTCTTTCTCTTCACTTGCTATGGTGTGAACAGAAGTGACGTTTGAAAACTCCTCTTCAATAATCATATCGCATTGAATATCAAGTTGAAGCTGTGTCTCACCCGAAGAGTTCTCTTGTTGTGAATAGCCTATATCTTTGACATCTATCGCTTCTTTTATTCTTATAGCACTCTTTTGAATTGCATTAAATATATCTCGCATTTATACTTCCTTTGCATTTTTAAGTATCCAAGATATTACTTCATCTGGATCATTTAAATTTAAAATATCAACATTCTTTGGAATATCATAATCCATTATATTGATGCTATCATCAATTGCTAAAGCATCCATATAAGGAAAATAATCATGATCAAGAGAATCCCTAAAAACACTTATTCTAGGCAGAGGCAAGCTCTTTAAACCCTCAACTAGTAAAATATCAAACTTATCAAAAAGTCTAATGATTTCATCTAAGTCTTTGTTTCTTTTAGAAAAATAAGTGGTTCTATTTGGAGATGTTACAATTACCTCTGCACCCGTGTCTGAAAACTTATAACTATCTTTTCCAACAACATCAAATCGAGCCTTGTCCGAAGGGTCATGTTTGATGATTGCTACTTCTTTGAAGTGTTCATTTATAAGTTTTCTAGCGACTTTTAATATGAGAGTAGTTTTACCACTGTTTGAAGGACCGGTAAATGCAATTGCTAATCTTTTGTTCAATTTATATCTTTGTTAAAAATTTAGTTTATTATACAAAAGAGTCATTAAAAAGTTGTTTAATAAGCTATAATTCTTTCTATATTTGGCAAGGATAGGGATGAAATTTTTTATTATTAGCTTGAGCGTTTTGGTGATGTTTACAGCTTGTGCGACAAAGAATGCTTTTAGTAAGTTTGAGATGACAGAGCAAGAGGAGTTGAGTATCTCTAACCTGCAAAGCTCCAAGATAATGTCGGGAACTGTAGTAAAAGGTGTTTTATCAGCTGTCTATTTAAATGAAGTCTATCCAAACACTTTTACAAAGCAAGAGTATTTTCTAGTCTATTTATATCAAAAAGAGAAACAAGAGATGTATAATCCAAATCTTCTCGATGACATTAAGCTTACACTCAAACTAAACTCTCAATTACCTCTAAAAATCAAGCAACTTCCACATGCCAATAATTACTCTCATCTTATTGGAATGCAAAACGATTGGAATCGCTACTATCTTGTAGCATTTGAGGAGAGTACAAGCAACAGCCTTTCTCTTAGCCTCGAAAGCGGTCAGTTTTCTTCGGTTGCGTTAATATATCAAAAAGGTGAACAATAGAGACCTCTTCACCTAATATCTTTTTATACATCACATAGTTTGCTAAAACTTTTTTCCCATACTCTCTACTTTCAGAGTTTTTCATAAGTTCCATACTCAAAAATGGCTCGTAAGGGGCATCTGTGAATTTTTCACTCTCTAAGTATCTTCTTGTGAAACCCATACCGCCATTGTAGGCATACGCTATAAATAGAGGGTGATAGAGAGATTTTTGAATCCATTCCAAATGCTTTTTTGCGTAATTGAGATTATTTTGTGGGATAAACATCTCTTCGTAGCTTTGAACTGCATTTTTCTCTTTTTTACTCATAGCATCTACTAAAAATGGCATCAATTGCATGAGTCCAAGCGCATAAGAGCGAGACAAAGCAGATGGAATCAAGTGACTCTCTTGTTTCATGATGGCATAGACTAAAGCTTTGGCATCGATAGAAATATCTTTGAGGTATTTGTTATAGGGCATGATATAGCTATGTATCTTATAGTTATACGCTTTTTCTATAATAAAAGCTTGTACAGGCTTCATCGTGTCATTTTTATAAGAGGAAGCTAAATCAAAAAGTTTCTTTTTTGGTGTTTCTCTTATCTCCTTTAAAATCTCATTCCATTGGAATGGGTCTTGAAGGTTCTTTTCGGCCCTTTCAACTACTGTTTCAACACTGCTAAAATAGTTGTCAACATCCTTATCGAGAACTTCATGTGCATAGAGCGTATATATATTTATATCCATACTAAGAAGGAGTTCGTTTAGATAATCTTTATTGTTACTTATTTTATACATCCAAAAATAACTCTTATCTACATCTATTCTATAGGTTGATTTGAGTCGAGTTAGTTCTAAGTGTTCCATTGCTCTGGTTTTGTTTGAGTGTTGGAGATGATGTAATGCTAAAATAAAGTTACTTTGCGCACTCAACTCTTTTCCATCAAGATAAGAGAGTGCATTTTGAAGTTTATCAAGTGTGTCATCATTTACAACGAGTTCAATAAAAGAGCCTATTTTCCAGTTTGAAGTTAGTTTTTGCATAAACTTTTTATCTAAATCTATATTTAAATGATTTCTACGATGTGAAGCAGTAGTTTGGACAAAGAGAGAAAGTATGGTGTTTGCATCATATTTTTCATACGCTTTTTGCGTATAGGGCTCACTCTGAATACTCAGTAACTCTTGAAAATGTTTAGATTTTAGACTTTTAGATAATTTTTTTCTCTGCTCATTTGTTAAATGAACTGTTTTGTAAGGACTCATCGCTAGCTCTAAACAATCTTCATCTACAATAGATAATAAATTTTTTTCATTCATACATGAAACAGTATATTTAATCTCTTCTCTATCGCATTTTTCAGCATACATACGAAAAAGTTTATTGTCCACGTTGTTGATTTCATAAAAGGCTTTATCTGCTTGAGCAGGTGTAATATCTTGTTTGAAATATTGCCAAATCATGAAATCTTTAGTGCGGCTCGCTGGTTTTGAAGTTATATCTTGAAGTGTTATCTCAGCATTTACACATGCTAAGATAGTACAGAGGAGGGCTATATATTGAAACATATCTTACAGAGAATTTAAAAGCGCAGTAATGAGCACAATCACTATTTGTAAAAAAACAATGATAACAAAAGGCGCTAAATCTATGCCGTTAAAATCAGTCCGTATAAATCTTCTTACAAGTTTATACGCTGGTTGTGTTACTCTATGTAAAAACTGAACAATCGGATTGTAGGGATCAGGGTTTACAAAACTGATAAGAGCGGAGATGATAACCACCCAAATATATACATTTACAACGGTTAAGAAAATTCCACCTAAGCCTTGAATAATATCCACTAATGCACTCATTTTACAATCTCACCTATATAATTTTTTAAATATTTATAGACCTCTGCAACGTCAGGACCATGTTCAGCACCTGTTAAAATTAAACGAAGAGGTTTAAAAAAGAGTTTTCCTTTAAGTCCTGACTCTTTCATGATATGATTTTTAAAATCATCGTATGCATCAAAGTAGGGTGCTGCTTTGATAACTGCACGCATTGTATTTATCTCTTTTTGAAACTCTTCAGAAGTTGCTTTTTCACCGAATATAGCTTCGATTTTAGCGCGTAGCTCTTTTGTTGTACTTGCCTCTTCAAGATATACTTTTGCAAGCTTACCAATCTCTTCATCAGCAAAACCGACATATCTTGAGAGCTCTTTATTCTCAAGCAGTTTTAAATGCTCATTATTGATATGTCTTAACATAGTCATATCAAAACGGGCAGGGGACTTTGAAATAGTTTCTAAACTAAACCACTCAATCGCTTCACTTAGAGTAAAAATCTCTTTAGGTGGCTTATTTCCCATTAATACTAAATAATTTGATATAGCTGATGGCAAGAAACCCTCTTCTAAAAGCCATTTAACGCTTGAAGCGTCATCACGTTTACTCATCTTTTTACCATCATCATTCAAAATAATAGGTAAATGCGCATACTCTATTTTTTTCTCATAGTTTAGAGAGGTTCGAATGAGGTCTTGTTTAGGGGTGTTTGTCATGTGGTCTTCACCGCGAATCACTAAAGAGATATCGCTTAACATATCATCTACTGCACATGCAAAATTATAGGTAGGCGTTTTATCTTGTCTCATGATAATAAAGCTGTCTACATCATTCGGTTCAAAGGTAACGTCACCTTTAATATGGTCATGAATCATGATGGTAGATTCTGGTTTTTTTATTCTAATTGTAAAGGGATTCATGTTGTCTATAACAAGTTCCGCGGGAAGATTCGCACAGGCATCATCATATCTGTACGCTTTTTTATTTGCTTTAGACTCTTCTCTCTTTTTTTCAAGCCAATCAGGAGAACAAAAACAACTAAAAGCTTTTTTTTCATGCAGAAGTTGCAATGCCATAGCAGCGTGAAAACGGAAGTTTTCGCTTTGATAAAGCACTTGAGAATATTCGATACCAAATAGGTCCAATATAGCGAGTATCTCTTTATCTTTACCCTCTATATTTCTCTCCTTGTCAGTATCTTCTATTCTGACAATTAAATCCTCTTTTTTTTGCTTTGAAACGATGTAGTTAAATAGGGCAACGCGTAAATTACCAATGTGCATATCACCAGTTGGACTAGGAGCAAATCTTAACATTAAAAATCCTAAATATTATTTTATGGAATTCTAACAAATGTTTACTAATAAAGTTCTTTTTTGATTGTTTTATAGGAGGGAGAAGTGGTGACCCCGAGGAGAATTGAACTCCTGTAACATGGATGAAAACCATGGATCCTGACCGCTAGACGACGGGGCCACTTTCAGTACTTATTTCCTGAGCCGAAATTATATAGATTTATAACTTAATAAATCATAAAATAAAGAGAAGCTCAGGATAATTATCTATTTACTCGTAAAAGCTTCTAAGTGCTCTGATGATAACAGCATTTTTAGAGATACTTTCAGCTTTAGCATTGTCATTTACAACTTCATATAAATCTAATGGAAGAGAGATAGAGAATGTTTTTGTTTCTACTTTTTTCTTTTTAGCAACCATAGCTACAACGCTTATTAAAAGCTCTATGATTTTTTTAGTATCTATTGGTTTTTGAATAAAGCTGTTTACACCAACTTCAATAGACTCAGAGATTCTTTCAATATCATTACTTGCTGAAATAACGATGATAATTTGAGTAGGGTTGATAGCTCTGATTTTACGAGATAGTTCGATACCATCCATTCCTGCCATAATGATATCTAGAAATACGATATCTGGTAATTCTCTGTTATAAGTTTCAAGTGCTTCAGTAGCATTAAAACATGAATTTACTTTAGAAAAAAAGTTTTTGAAAGTAGAGCTTAAAAGCTCATTTGTTACTTTCTCATCTTCTACAATCATCGCTGTAAGTTTTTTTGTCTCTTGTGTTAGTTGTATTAAATCTATATTGCCCATGAATTTGGATGTCCTTAATTTATATTTTGCGGAAGTATAGTGTTTTTTTGGTAACAAATACAAACAATATATTTTTACAAATTATGTTAAAGTCCATAGAATAGGGATTTTGCACGAAAAATATGTTAAAAAAAATGAATATTTTTATTAGTTATTTAGTTTGTGATATTAAGATTCATGCTTTTTGAAAGTTTCTAGCCACTCCATATCGCTCTCTTTGGAATCCTCTTTTTGATTTAGAAGTAAGTCAATGATACTTATTAAAGTCTCTTCATCCATAAATTCTAGTAGAGTGGGGTTGATTTGTGTTTTATGTATATTGTCATAACTATTTAAAAGGTTTTCTATATCTGCTATTAACTGTTCTTTTGTGCTCATCATTTGTCCAATGCTTTTATATAAGCAAAACTATACTACAAAGTAGTTTATATTTATATGATTAACATAATGTATATTCTATTGAAAATAATAATTAACTCCATACGCCCTCAAGAGTATAGCCACAGTGTGGGCATTTTCCATCTTCTTTTAGCGCATTAACAACATATTGACCAATATGTCCTCGACGATCAATAACTCTTTGATGGCACTTTGGACAATAGCTTGACTCATAATCTTCATCATCGACATTGCCGACGTATACATACTTTAATCCAACATCCTGCCCAATCTTATAGGCTCTTCTAAGTGTGGCATTTGGTGTACGCGCTACATCGAGCATTTTATAGGTTGGGTGAAATGCTGAGATATGCCAAGGAATAGCTTTGTCGATATCTGCTATAAACTTGGCAATATTTCGAATCTCTTCATCCGAGTCATTCTTTCCTGGAATCAACAAAGTCGTAATCTCTATCCAAATCCCTTTTTCATGTGCATATTTCACCGCTTCAAGAACTGGCTTTAATCTTGAGCCACAAATATCCCTATAAAACTCTTCCCTGAAACTTTTTATATCTATATTCATGCCATCTATATATGGAGCAAGTAAATCTATAGCTTTTTTTGTTTCATATCCACTGGTTACATAGATATTTTTAAGTCCTTTTTCATGCGCTAACTTCGCTGTATCATAGGTGTATTCAAAAAATACTATCGGTTCATTATAAGTGTAAGCAATGGATTTGCACCCATTTTCTATGGCGAGCTCCACTATCTGCTCTGGTAAAAGTTCTCGCCCGACAACCTTATGCGCATGCTCTTTTGGATATTGGGATATTTCGTAGTTTTGGCAGAATTTACATGTGAAATTACAGCCAACAGTGCCTACTGAAAACACCCTGCTTTGCGGTAAAAAGTGGAACATAGGCTTTTTTTCTACAGGATCAATGTTTACAGCGGCAGCAAGCCCGTAAACAAGGAGTTGAATCGCACCATTTTCAACTTTTCTGACACCGCAGATGCCATATTCACCCTCTTCGAGTTTGCATGCGTGTGCACATGCTTGGCACAAAACTTTGCCACTGTCGAGTTTTTTACTTAGCCATGCTGTATGGGACATCTTTCTCTCCTTATGAGAAGTATGATAACATACAACAGAATAAGATAAGATAGTTTGTTTACTCGATTTAAAACTTCGCTTTAGAAGTTGCTTCGATAAGACCTCTACTTATGGAAGAGATAGAAGAAGTTAAATCATCAATCTCATTTGCTATTTTTGAGTTCTCTTTTGATATATCATTAAACTCAATCAAGGCGCTGTTGATTCCATTGATCTGTTTCTCTTGTACTTTAAAAGAGTCTGCCGCACTCACTACACTCGAAACCAATTTATCTATACTCGCACTTATCTCAAGAAGCGCATATTGTGTACTCTCAGCTAATTTGCGGACTTCATCCGCGACTACTGCAAACCCTCTTCCGTGTTCCCCTGCCCGAGCCGCTTCTATAGCCGCATTTAATGCCAGTAAGTTTGTTTGCTTTGCAATCGTGTCAATCTTATCAAGAATAGTTTTCATATTTTCAGAGTCATCTTGCATTGAGAACATATTTTGACTATTTTTTTCCAAGTTCTCAACCATCTTCTCAGTGATACTGTTTATCTTAGTAAGGCTCTCATTTTGTGTCTCTACGGAGTGGTTTAGGTTTTTTGAGCCACTGAAAAGGGAGCCTACAGCGTTTTGTAATACACCGTTCGCATTTACAATTAAACCTAAAAGTGAAGATATATTTGTTCCTAAGTAGTTACTATTTTCTATGAGTTCCCCCATTTGACCCTCTAATTTTGCATCTATCTTATGGGTAAAGTCAGCCTTTTGGTAGGATTGAAGTGCATCTTGAATGAGTCTGAGGTTTTTAGATGATGAGAGAATCATGTCGTTGAGAACATCTTTTAAATGTTCTATATTTTCATTGGAACTTTTATCTTTTACTAAAACAGAGTAGTTACCATATTTTATTTTTTCCACTATATGGGCAACATTGTTTATAAAGAGCTCATCATCACTTATGCCGACGTTGACTTTTTTAATATAGGTATTGAAGAGTTTTGACAACTGCCCTGTCTCATCCTTGCTATCAATCTCAAAATGTTCATCAAGCTCTTTGCCCTCAATCAAATCATTCATTCTGTATTTAAGAGCATTTACCGTGTCTGTGAGCGTTTTGACAAAGATGAAGCTAAGCACCATCGTGATAATGATAGAGATAAATGCTGTTATATAGATGAGATTTTTGATAGAGACTGCACGCTCTGTTACAAACTCAAATCGTTTCTCTACGATAGTGTTTATACTGCTACTCAAAGTATCTAAGAGGGTTTTTATCTCTTTGGAGTACTGATTTGCGGCACTTATAGAGTCTATGCCATCTTCATAACTATCAGAAAAATCAGAGGGCATGCTTCCAGCTAAGAGATAAAAGACATCATAGGCCTTAATCAGTTCTTCAACACTCTTTTTAATCTCTTCTTTGTTATCAAAAGAGAAAAGCTCCAAGCTTGAAGAGAGCTGTTGAATCTTCTCTTTTGTCTGATTGTAAAATGCATTGCGCTTTTTTTCTTTCTCTGGATTGATAGATTTATAGATGGAAGCTTCCATGAGCATGTCGTGGTATTGGAGTACATCGTATTTGAGAGCCATTATTTCGCTCTGTATACTAAGCTCATTTTTTTGTATGGATTCAAACTCTCTTACTTCAAAGTTCGCTAAGTAAAAACTATAGTAAAGTATGGAAATGATTGCCGCCATAAAAAGCGCTTGAATGATGCGGATTTTGTTGAGTGTGTTGATGTTTTTGAACATGTTGAGTTACAGCATTGTATATGCGTATGCAGTAGAGCCGATAAATATACTCAACGATAAAATCTCAAATGAGATAGCTTTTATGAAATTTAACATCTTAACTTCCTTTGCGTTTTGTTTGTTTGTGCAATAGTAAAAGAAGATTATTACGAAGATATTACAGAAGATAGCTCTCTGTGAAGATGTTCTTTTGTGGAGGAGTATTGGCATGTGGAAATATTGTAAATCCACATGCTAATGTATGGATTGAATTATTTATATTGTTTAGTATATTCAGTAAATAAGGGAGGCATTATTAGCACATGTAAAATTATGTTTAGATTCTGAACATATAAATATCGAAGTGGATTTTGGCATGTGGAAAGTAGCAGGTACAACTATAAGCCGAGTTTTGTTTTGATAGCATTAATCTACTGCATACTTTACAGTATGCCTCTAGCGAAACAATAGCAATGTAAGACGCTAACCATTTGTTTCTTGCTGCCATGTTGGGTTTTCAAGCTCTCTATGTTGCCATAGAGACTGGTGGTCTCTTACACCACCTTTTCACCTTTACCGCCCTAAAGCGGAAGTCTAATCTCTGTTGCACTTTCCCTCGTATTACTACGGCCATTAGTTAAATGGAACACTGTCTTACAGCAGCTCGGACTTTCCTCTTGGTTTGACCCAAGTATCTATCTGTTGTACCTGCGAAATAGTACACAATTGTTCCTTTAAAATAGGTTCTAATATCAAAAAGAACAATCGTTCACTTGTTTAATTCATAATATGAACACTCGTTCTTTTTGTGTAAGTTTAAATTAACAACTGTTCATATATAATTCTGATTACATTAACATACGTTCACTTCAATAAAAGGTTGATTTATGCCCGAAAACACGACGTCTAACAAAAAAGGCGGAACAAAAGAAAAGATACTAAAAGCATCCCGTGCCCTCTTCTGTGAGTATGGTTACAAGGGTGCAAGTGTCAGAAAAATAGCTTCAACGGTAGGGATTCGAGAGAGTGCAATCTACAATCACTACAAAAATAAAGAGGAGATATTTTTAGAGGTTTCAAAAGAGATATTTTCATCGCCCTTCTCTTTTGAAAATGAGGATATCAGAGAGTTGGCTTTAAAAGGAAAACCTTTTTTACATAAGTTTGCGATGCAGTATAAACTCATTACATTTGATAAGAGCAACGAAAATATGTTTAGGTTACTCATGATAGAGCTACTACAAAACAAAGAGCTTAGAGAGCAGTTTATGAGTGAGTTTCACGACAAGAATGTCAAAGTATTGTCAGAGGGCTTTTTTGTAATGATGCAGAACAATCTCATCCGCTCTTACGACCCGATGATAATCTCTTATGAATTTTTATCCACCCTCTTCTATATCAGACTTCAGGTGACTCTTTTGCGGTTTGATTCTTTATCTACGAATAGTCTCTCAACACAGTTTGAGAAGCATGTGGATTTTTTCTGGGAAAGTATAAAGTAAAGTGAGGTATCAGAAGTGAGAGATTCACTTCTGATAGAATGATTTAGAGTTTGTAATCTCTAATAAGGTTGAAGTTAAGATATTTATAAATCTCTGACTCTTTACCAACTATCTTTTTCGTTTTTTCTAAATACTCTGCAGCAGTTGGAATACGACCAAGTAGAGAACATACAGCAGCAAGTTCCGCAGAACCTAGATAAACTTTCGTATCTTTACCTAAACGGTTGTCAAAGTTACGCGTTGATGTTGAAAATACTGTTGAGCCATCATTTACACGTGCTTGATTTCCCATACATAAAGAACATCCAGGAATCTCTGTACGTGCACCAGCAGCATTGAAAATTGTATAGTAACCATCTTCAGTAAGTTGTTTTTGATCCATTTTTGTTGGAGGGCAAACCCATAAAGTAGTTGGCACTGTACCCTCACCTTGTAAAACTTCACCAAGTGCACGGTAGTGACCAATATTTGTCATACATGAACCAACAAATACTTCATCAATTTTAGTAGGTCTATCTGACGCTAAAACTTCACTCAATGTTGCAACATCATCTGGATCATTTGGACAAGCAACAATTGGTTCAGTGATTTTATTTAAATCAATCTCGATAACAGCCGCATACTCAGCATCTGCATCTGGTTTCATTAAAGTAGGATTCGCTAACCAAGCATTCATCTTGTCAATACGACGTTGAAGCGTACGTGCATCTGAATAACCAGCTTCAATCATAGATTCTAAAAGAGTTACATTTGATTTTAGGTATTCGATGACAGGTTCGTTGTTTAAAAGTACTGTACATGCCGCCGCAGAACGCTCCGCAGATGCATCTGAAAGTTCAAATGCTTGCTCAGCTTTAAGATTTGGTAAGCCTTCTATCTCTAAAATACGACCAGCAAAGATGTTTTTCTTCCCTTTTTTCTCAACAGTCAAAAGACCCTCTTTGATTGCTTGATGAGGAATCGCATTTACAAGGTCACGAAGTGTGATACCTGCTTGCATCTCACCTGAGAAACGAACAAGAACTGACTCTGGCATTGTAAGAGGCATTGAACCAGTTACACCAGCAAAAGCTACGATTCCTGATCCACCAGGGAAAGAGATACCGATAGGAAAACGTGTATGACTATCTGCACCCGTTCCAACAGTATCTGGAAGAACCATTCTGTTTAACCATGAGTGGATAACTCCATCCCCTGGACGAAGCGCAACACCAGAACGGTTTGAGATAAAATCTGGAAGCGTGTGGTGCATAGTAACATCAGATGGTTTTGGATATGCCGCTGTGTGACAAAAGGATTGCATTACCAAGTCAGCACTAAATCCAAGTGCCGCAAGCTCTTTAATCTCATCACGTGTCATAGGACCAGTTGTATCTTGGCTTCCTACAGTTGAAGTAACAGGTTCAACATACATACCTGGCTTAACGCCTGCGATTCCACATGCCTTACCAACCATTTTTTGTGCAAGTGTGTACCCTTTGCCATTGTCTTCTGGTTGTTCAGCAGTTAAGAAAACATCCGAAGTTCCAAGACCAAGAACGCCACGTGCTTTAGAAGTTAAACCACGACCAATAATAAGTGGAATACGACCACCTGCACGAACTTCGTCAGTTATAGTGTTCGGGTTAAGTTTAAAAGTAGCAATACATTTACCATCTTTATGTGCTTCCCCTTTATATGGATAGATAGTAACAACATCACCACTCTCCATTTGTGTAACATCAAGCTCTAATGGTAATGCACCTGAATCTTCACAAGTAGCAAAGAAAATAGGAGCAATAATACTACCAAGAACCACACCGCCAGTACGCTTGTTTGGTACGCCTGGAATATCTTCACCCATGTGCCATTGAACAGAGTTTACACCTGACTTACGACTTGAACCAGTTCCAACAACATCACCAACATAAGCGATAGGATTTCCCATCTCTTTAAGTTTGGCGATAGTAGCGATTGGGTCTTGCATTTTAGCCACAAGCATAGAATTTGCATGAAGAGGAATATCAGAACGAGTAAACGCTTCAGATGCTGGAGAGAGGTCATCTGTATTTGTCTCACCTGGAACTTTGTAAACTGTCACAGTGATTTCATCTGCAAGTGCTGGTTTAGAAGTAAACCACTCAGCGTTTGCCCATGAAGTCATAACTTCAGTTGCCGCTGCATTTCCAGCTTTGTGCAACTCTTCAACATCATTAAATGCATCATATACAAGGAGAGTGTGTTTAAGCGCCTCTTTTGCAGCTTCGATAACTTCAGAATCTGCAGAAGTTAAACAATCAATAATAGGCTTCACATTGTAACCACCTAGCATCATTCCCATAATCTTCACTGCATGAGCAGGAGATATAGCAGATACAGTTACTTTTTGAGATGCAACATCATTTAAAAAAGCGGCTTTTACATAAGCAGCGTCATCCACACCAGGGGACACGCGATTTGTTAATAAGTCTAATAATTCGTCTGTATAATCTACTTTGATAAGCTCAATAAGCTCTGCAGTTTGTTGTGCAGATAGTGGTAGCGGAGGTACACCAAGTGCTTCTCTTTCTATAACATGTGCTTTGTATTCTTCAATAAATGCCATAATTATTCCTGTCTTTAAATTTCAGAGTATTGTAGCTAAAGATAAACACGCATAGTAACACATGTTACAAAAGTAAACATAATGAGGAGGCATATTTATAAAATGTTAATATTTGTAACATATTTTATTCGTGCTTCTTTTACAAGCTATTTTTTTCATTTTTAAAATCGCATATTCTCTGTTATAATGGGTAAAAAAATCGGAGTATTTTCATGCTTAAACAATTTATAGTGCTACTTTTTATCACGCTCTCTCTCTTTGCTCAATCCGAAGCACAGTTTCAAACAAATAGCGATTTAGACAGAGTCTATAATGAAACTATTAAAGCTTATATGAAAGACGATAAAACAGTTACAGAGTTCGTTTATAAGTCACATGCCTATGTTGTTTTTCCAACGGTAGGAAAAGGTGGCGCTCTTATTGGCGGTGCTTATGGTGAAGGTCGTGCTTTTATTGGTGGTAGATATGTTGCAAATGTGATTTTAAATCAATACACAGTAGGGATTCAAGCGGGAGGGCAGCAGTATAGTGAGATTATTTTCTTTAAAACAGTAGATGCTTTTGAAAAGTTTAAAAAAGATGGGTTTCAGTACGCAACTCAAATGTCTGTTGTTCCACTCTACTCTGGACTCTCAGGTGATGTAAATTTTGCTGAGGATGTTCAAGTCTTTACTTCGAGTGCCGCTGGTTTAATGCTAGAGTTTACAACAGGTTTTCAGAACTTTACCTATATACCTCTAAAATAGTCTCTTATAAAGCCCTACTCTTCAACTCTGCATCAATAATATCCCTATCTTTACCTCTATAGTTCCCTTTGAGCCATAGAAGATAGGAGTCGGGTGCTTCACTATAAAACATCCCTTTATATTTTCCAAACTCTATTCTTGCTAGGGTGGTAGTTGCTTTGCGTGCTATCTCTTCACTGATGTGTTCGATGTCGCTATATTTGAGCAGCGTGAGAAACTCAATAAAAGTGACTCTTTTTTTAATGATAAAGGAGTAGGTATTAAAATCAAAAATACCGTTTCTTGCACTTACAAAAGACTCTATCTTCTGAATCTCTTCAACGGAAAGCTCTTCTAGGTTTTCAACTTGAACACTAAAATGCTCACGAGAGGTGCTAAAGAGAAATTTTGCTTTACTCATCAGAGGATTTCACGAATACCTTTTGCATTTGGAGCAGATAAAATACCCTCACCTTCGAGTTGCTCGATAACTCGTGCAGAGCGGTTATAACCTATTTGTAGTTTTCTTTGAAGGTAGGAGATAGAAGTTTTTTTATCCGTTAAAATTACACTTTTTGCTTCATCATAAAGTGGGTCTAACTCTTCATAGGTATCTTTTGAAGAGGAAGAACTTAGCTCATTTTCTTCGAGTAAAAAGCTTTTGTCATAATTTGGTTCTCTTTGAGACTTGATGAAATTTACAATATTTTCAATCTCCTCTTCTGTACTCCAAGGTGCATGAAGACGTACTAAACCAGTAGCACCTGGAGGTGTGAAAAGCATATCTCCTTTACCTAAAAGAGACTCTGCCCCTTGCTGATCTAAAATAATCTTACTATCTACTTTTTGCCCTACTCTATAGGAGATACGAGATGGTAAATTGGCTTTAATAAGTCCTGTTACAACATCCACAGAAGGTCTTTGTGTTGCTACAACTAAATGGATTCCAGATGCTCTTGCCATCTGTGCAAGTCGAGCTATAGAGTGTTCCACATCTTTTCCGCTTGTCATCATCAAGTCTGCCAACTCATCTATAATGACAACGATATAAGGGAAGTGTTCTCCACCCTCTTTTTTTACTTTATCATTGTAGTTCTCTATGTTTTTGGTTCTATTTTCGCTCATAAGTTCATAACGACGTTCCATTTCAGAGACCATGTTATTTAACGCGACGATAGCCTGTTTAGGTTTAGTGATGACGGGTGTCAAGAGATGTGGAATATCATTATAGATAGAAAATTCCAACATTTTTGGGTCAATCATCAAAAGTCTTAACTGATCAGGAGAGTTCTTGTATAAGAGACTCAAAATCATCGCATTGATACCAACACTCTTTCCACTTCCTGTTGTTCCTGCGATTAAGAGATGCGGAAGCTTTTTAAGGTCTGTAATAAAAGGTTTTCCAACAATATCCTTTCCAAGAACAATCGTCAAAGGAGAAGAGGACTCTTTAAAAAGTTTACTATCGAGTAAATCTCTAAGATAGATAGTGTCTACAGTTGCATTTGGAATCTCAATCCCTACAACATCCTTTCCAGGAATTGGCGCTTGAATACGTATGCTCTCAGCCGAGAGTGCCATAGCTAAATCATCTTGAAGGTTTAAGATTCTTGATACTTTTACATTTGCCGCTGGTTTAAACTCAAAGGTTGAAACCACAGGTCCAGCGTATGTTCGTACAACATCCCCTTCTATTTTAAAGTGTGCAAGCTTCTCTATAAGATAGCGTATCTTGTCATCTACTTCGCTCTCATCCACGCTATGTGAAGTTACATTCGCTTTTTGTAGAAAATTGACAGATGGAAGTGTAAAGTTTTTAGGCTTCTCAACTTCCCCTTTTTCTATGCTCTCTAAAAGTTTTGTATTCTCTTCGAGTTCATCTACAATCAAAGCATTTTTTTGTTCTTTTACTTTTGAGGCAAGCTCTACTATCGTATGTGGCTTTTCATCTTCTATCTCTTCTAACCTCTTTTTGGCATGTGGAAACTCTAAAGGTTTCTCTATGCTCTCCATCTTCTCTGGCTCTTTCTCTTTTACTAATGAAGGAAATTCAAAAGATAAAGGCGTTTCTACACTCTTCTCTATAAAAGGTTCTTCTATCTCTAAGTTGAACTCTTTTTTTCTTAAATAGGCTGGCTTATCAAACTCATCTTCTTCTATCTCGACTATAGTTTTGGCTACTGATTCTTTTGTTTTTATAGGCGCAGATTTGCTAAGTGGAGTCTCTTCAAACTCAATCTTTTTGGCATGTGGAATAATATCTTTTACAAAGTTAGAGATGATGTCGAGTATTTCATGTGCAGTTTTGTCTAAAAGAATAATGACAGAGACCATGGTTATAATCAGGAAAAAAATCCAGAGACCAAAACTCCCGATATAAGGAGAGAGGAAATCTACAAAGTCTCCACCAATTTTACCTCTTGAGGCATTTGTAACAAGCAGAGCTTGAAAAAGGAGAGATGAGAAAAGTAGTAAAGAAGAAGCAAGAGCGATTTCCGCCTTACGAAAATTAAAAACAGTATGCTTATGTAGATAAAAGATAGGCACCATGAGTAAGAAGAGATAAACATAAGATATGTAGCCAAAAAATTTATAATTATAAGAAGCAAAAATAGCTCCATAGCTCCCAATCAGACCGTTATCCCCTAAAATAGTTGCTACGCCCAGATAAATAAGTACTCCAAAAACTATGATAAAAAACGTGTCTTTCAAATTATGACCTTAAGAATATGATGATGTATTTTGTAAAGGGAGTATAGCCAAAAATGTTCCATAAAGAAATTTTTTGGCATTTTGAAATGAAAATATTATAAGTAATTGACTAAACTTAGTTGAGAAATCTTGCCTACCGTTGATAACATTGCTTGAAAATTAAGAGTAAGTTGAGAGAGTTGTAAAGATGCTTCGGCCATGTCAGTATCTATTACAGAAGATCTTAAAGTCATTGTACTTACTTCTAAAAGAGTGGTTCTTTGCAAAGAGGTGTCAAGGGTGTTAGATTGTGCTCCTACTAAAGAGTGTGATTTTAAAACATGGTTTTGCAAATCATCCATCATAGCGATAGCATTTTCAATCCCTACAGTTCTTGCATTCCCATTTGCAGAGTTAGGATATATTTTATACTCTTCAACTGCTGTTATCATCTCATTGAAAGTTTTGAAAAAGTCTGTTTTTGGGTCTCGAACAGTGAGGGCATTATTATTGTTAAATGTTAAAACAGAAGCATTCCCTGCAGTAAAATCCCCACTGTTTGAGTCATGCAGAGCAATAGTAGCTTTTGTTGTTGCATTTTGTAAGTCATTAAATTGAAGTTTACCATCATAGCTCAATGAAGTTTGTCCCATTACATTTGAAGTGAGGATAGCATTGTCATATTGCGTAGCAGTAGCAGCAACTGGTGGCAGGCTAAGCGTTGTAACCATATTCATAACATCCATAAGTTGTTGATAGGTCATATCATCGGCATTAACTGCGGCTCTTGGATTTCCCATATCAAAAATATTATAGGTATTTCCACCTACAGTGAAAGTGGAGCCTGTAGCAGGTAAAACATTACTATTAAAATCTATTTGTGCATTAAAAGCATTTCCATTGATGTCCGTCCCAGAGAGTGTAAGCTGCGTTCCAGCTAAAGTTCCAGCTGTTCCTTGAGACAAATCCGCTACTTCAGAAAGTTTAGTAGATGGAGTTGCAAAAGCATTGGAGCCCTTAACAATTTGAGGTATACTGGATGAAAGTTTATTCCCTGAAACAGAAAATTGTGTCATATCATAGAGAGAACCACCTATTACTGGAGCACCTGCTGCAGCTGTGTAGGATGAGACATTAAATTCTCTTATGTAGAGTTTATTTACAGCAGCTTGCGCCGTAGCATAATCCGTACTTCCTATATCTAAATCGGATATATTATTTGTAGCAGCTGAAATATCTGCATTATCTGTAGCATCAAAATCAGATGCTCCAATCATATGAAAATCCAATTTACTTGAACCCTGCAATTTGTCTTGTACAACAATTTGACCATTTTGATTCATTGAAACATTTACAACTTGGGTTGTACCTGTATTACCATAAGCTTGTCCAATAGCATTAAGTAGTGAGTCCACAGTATCAACATTTGTTAGTTGAATCTGCTTGTTAATCGCTGTGCCATCACTTTGTGCTCCTCTTATGTAGAAATTATGTAAATTTCCTGCAGGAACAACTCCCATAAAGTCACCCATAGTAGTATTTCCATTAAGTGTTGTATTAACATTCGGAAACTGCACAACATTAGTTGTGATTTCTCGTCTAACAAGTGATTCTTCACCCAAAAACAGACTCGCACCACTTAAATTATAGGCTTGTTGCACGCCAGCACCAACAAAAGCACTTATAGAGAGTGCATTGCCATTATAGGTTCCATCTGCATTGATAGGTTTCACATCGACTGCTGAACCTGAAAATATATATTGCCCATTTATAGATGTATTTGCAAGACTTTTCAAATTGCTCTCTATTCCTCTTAGCTCTGCAGCTATGGAATTAAGAGAAGTCGCATCATTCGTTCCATTTGCAGCATTTAAAAGAAGTGTTCTTGTTCGATTTATACTTGTTGAGAACTCATTCATAGTTACATCGGATTGATTGGACATTTTATAACCGTTTGCTGTGCTTTTTTTGATCTGTCCCAAAGAGACTAATTCATTATCCAGCCTCATAGTTTCAGTAAATATACTTATATTATCACTTGCATATTGTATTTTTATACCAGATGAAATTTGTTTGTTTACATCAAAAAGCCTCTCGTTAGCTTTAGAATTTTCAGCATTAATGCTTTTGTAATACATGCTTGATGTGACTCTCATAATCATTCTCCGTTATAAAATCTACAATTTGTTGCTTTATAAAAAGCAATATTGATTCCACATTCTAATATCGGCTAAAATAGAGTTATCCTTAAAAAAGAATTCATTTTACAAAGCTTTAAGCAACATGCTACTATTATTCTGCTCTTATTAAACGCCAGAGTGATGGAATGGTATACATAGCGGATTCAAAATCCGCCGCCGCAAGGCTTAGGGGTTCAAATCCCCTCTCTGGTACCACAATTTAAAGTTTTAAAAGTACTTCACACTTCAAAAATAAAAAATCATTTTTTATTATCACAGTACCCTAACTTTATCTTAGAAATTTATAAAAAGAGAGAAAAAATCATGTACAAAGCAATACTTACAACGATTCTACTATTTTTACTCACTGGATGTTTACAACCAAAGCCTAATGAAATGGCTGAAAGTATTAAAAAAGCAAAAATAGGTATGACAAAGTTAGAACTCAAAATAGCTATGGGCGAACCAAAGAGTTTCAGCTTACTTCACGACACTGAAACTTTCACATATCATTTATGCGAAGAAATCGGTAACTATAAAGTAGATCATAAATGCCTACGTTGGAATAACTATGAAGTGAAATTAGTCGATGGTAAAGTCGTCTCTTTCGGGCTGGAAAATTAATTTTCCAGCGAAAGCTCTAAAATAATATTTCTAATCTCATCTTCATCAAAAAAGATGTTCTGAGAGAGCTCTTGAGAAATTTTTTTCAAAAGAGCACTCTTCTTGGCTACAAAAGCCTCTCTATCTCTTGCGAACGGAGCCAAAGCTTCACTCAGTTGCTCATTATATTTTTGAAGGATTTCTGCCTTCTTTTTTGCTTTAGTTCGAACTTCTTTAGGAGTCGTGTCTCTAAAAATCAGTACAACAATCCCCATAAAAAGTATAAATCCTACAAGAGAGTAAATAAATTCCCCATCCATAAAAGCACCTTTTTGATGAAATATAATTTTGAGTATATCAAAATAATTCCATAACTTAGAACTTGATTTTTTTAAACAATAAAAAAAATGTTAAAATCTCAAAAATTTTTTAGAAGTGACTGCTATGTTTTTTAAAGTACTCTTTTTTCTCTTGCTAACTTTGAGCTTGATTGCAAGCGATAGAGTACAAAGTAACTATTATGTAGATTCTGATGCTATTTATCTCTCTCATGTAGTTCCACATGCCAAAGAGGACTTTAAAATCTTTTCATTTGATAGAGGTCAATACATCAAAAGAGTCAAGGCACAAGAGTTACTTGAAATCTTAAAAGAGTACGGATACCCCTCTTACACAGCAGAGTCGAGATATGTACAGTTTACAAAAAAAAGCCCTATTGACCTCTCAAAAATCGAGTTAAGTGTTCGAGAATTTTATGAGAAAAAGTACCCAGATATAAAAATCAAAACTATCTCTGTTCGACCAAGAGGTTTTATAAAGTCTCTCAGTGAAAACTACAGTGTCAAACTTGAAAGAGATGCCCATCTCTCAAGAGATGGAACGCTCTATGTGAAGACGGATGATCATAAAAAAATCTTTTTTGATTATGACGTAGAGGCACAGATTGATGTGATTGTGACGAAAAAGAAGATAAAAAGAGGCGAAGAGCTCTCTCTCTTTAATGCCACAAGAAAGAGTATAATCTTAGAGAGATTAAGAGCGATGCCTCTTCAAGACCTACAAAAAATCTCCTATGAGAGTAAACAGCATCTAAATAATGGTCATATCGTTACAATGAGAGATGTAAAACAACTCAGCATAGTAAAGAGAAACACGGTTGTGAGTGTGGGTTTACGAGAAAACAATGTAGTCATCTCTTTTTCGGCAAAAGCCTTGCAAGATGGCAAACTTGGAGATACAATCATGATTCAAAAAAATAATTTACAGAGACTAAAAGTGGTGGTTATAGGTAAAAATAGAGTGGAGATTCGATAATGAAAAAGCGTAAAATAGTGGTTGCAACAAGTGGCGCGAGCGGAGTAAACTTAGGTTTAAAGAGCTTAGAGCTTCTGCCTGACTCTATAGAAAAGCATTTTATTATGTCTGAAAACTCAAGCATAGTTTTGAAAAAAGAGATGAATGTAACCTCTCACTCCAATGCAGACATCTCCGCAAGTATCGCTTCAGGCTCTTTTGGTGTGGATGCAATGATTATCGCACCGTGTAGCATGAATACACTTGCAAAAATAGCATGTGGAATCGCAGACAACTTGGTAACAAGATGTGCGGCAGTGATGATAAAAGAGCAAAAAAAGCTTATTATCGCGCCAAGAGAGATGCCTTTTTCGGCAATAGCACTTGAAAATATGCATAAATTAGCCTCTTTAGGTATCATTATCGCGCCGCCTGTTATGGCATACTACTCCGAGCAACAGACACTGGATGAGATGGAGAATTTCATTATTGGAAAATGGTTCGATTTACTTGGCATTGAAAACAACCTTTATAAAAGATGGGAATAATATGAAAAAAAAGAGAGTTCAAATACAAACGAGTGAGGCACAAACGCATGTCAAGTCATAAAATAGCACTTTATCCAGGGACATTTGACCCTATTACAAACGGGCACTTTGATGTGATTGAAAGAGCGTTACATCTTTTTGATGAAGTGATTATCGCGGTTGCTGTCTCAGAAGAGAAAAACCCTATGTTTAGCCTTTTAGAACGTATAGAAATGATAAATAAATCTATCGCACATCTTGAAAATGTGAGTGTTATAGGTTTTGACAACTTAACAGTAGAGTTGGCAAAAAGTCACGGTGCGACTATCCTTATTCGTGGGCTTCGTGCGGTGAGCGACTTTGAGTATGAGCTACAACTCGGTTATCTCAACAACTCCCTTGATGACTCCATCGAGACAGTCTATCTTATGCCAAAACTCAAACATGCCTTTATTAGTTCATCCATAGTACGAAACCTTTTAAAGTTCAATGCTAAAACAGAACATCTTGTTCCAAAAGAGGTACAAGAGATGATAGGGAACACAAAATAATGTATATCGCAATAGAGGGGATAGATACAGCTGGTAAAAGTACTCAAATTACTACGCTTGCCAGTGCGTTTCCACATGCCATTATCACAAAAGAGCCAGGTGCGACTGCGGTAGGAAAAGAGATACGCGAACTTGTTCTTAGCGCGCGCGCTAAGAGTAAAAAAGCGGAATTTTTGCTCTTCTTAGCTGACAGAGCGGAACATATCAAAGAGGTTATCGAGCCAAACAGAGAGAAGATGATTATCTCAGACAGAAGTGCTGTGAGTGGTGTTGCGTATGCTCTGATTCAGGGAGAGATTGAAAAAGAGGAGCTTGTATCTTTAAACAATTTTGCAACCAATGGAATCTATCCTCAGAAAATTTTTCTACTTTTTCTCACTAAAGAGGAGTTGGAGTTTAGACTTTCTCAAAAAGAGCTCGATGGCATAGAACTTCGTGGCAGTGCGTATCTTTTAAAAATTCAAGATGCGATTATAGAAGCTGCAAAGCTCCTAAAGTTGGAGCTTGTAACGATTGATGCGACACAAAGCAGAGAAGAGATAAGCGCGCAGATATTAAAAAATATCAATTAAATGCAACTGGTAGATTTCGACTATATCAACCAAAATGAAGAAGCATTAACACAACGCTTCCTCTCTTGTAAGAGTGTTAAAAAATATATTTTAGGTATTAACAAACTTACAAAAAGTGTACTTCGGCATGTGGAAGTGGATGGAATTATTGATGATTTCAGCAGAGTCCAACGTTCACGCAAAAAAGAGATATTGCAGATAGAGGATGTTCCTAAAGATTCCATCGTTCTTTGGGTGGCAACGGGCAGTCCGCTAGAAGTGAAAAAGAGACTCGATGCCATGGGTCTTAAAAACATAAGTTACCTCGCCTTCTACAGATACTCCAAACTTGACTTAGCAGAACCGCCCTTTATACTCGACTTCAAAGAGGATTTTCAAAACAATCGTGCGCAGTATGAAGCGACCTATAAGCTCCTTGGCGATGAAAAGTCAAAAGAGGTTTTCATAAAAGTTCTCAACTTTAAAATAAGTTTTGATTACAACTTTATGGAGGGCTTTACAAATGACCACGCTGGGCAATACTTTGAGAAAGAGCTTATTGGTGAGATAGAGGGCATACGCTTTGTCGATGGCGGAGGTTATGTTGGAGATACCTGCACAGAGGTTGTAAAGAACTTCCCTGACTTTGAAAAAATCTATCTCATAGAACCTATTGCTGAAAATATACGCATCGCCAAACGAGAACTTGGGCATTATGAAAATATAGAGTTTTTGGCATGTGGAATCTCCAACAAACAAGCCACCCTGCACTTCAACGAAGAGAAATCTTTTTCCACGCTTTATGGCACTGGGACGCAAAGTATAGAGGTCAACACCATAGATGCCCTCGTAAAAGAGCGCGTTGATTTTATCAAGCTTGATATTGAAGGTGCGGAACAAGATGCGATTGATGGAGCTAAGGAGACAATACAGAAGTACAAACCTATCCTTGCTGTCTGTATCTACCACAGAGCCGAGGATTGGTACAAGATTCCTCAAAAAGTGCTTGCTTTAGAGAGTGGTTACAAACTCTATTTGAGGCACTACATGGAGGGAATCTTTGAGAGTGTTATGTACTTTATCCCTGAGAAGTAGCCTCTTTTAAAGCCTTCTCTCGAAGTTTATCTTTCTTACTTTTGCCTTTTCCTTTGATTGGAGCGGGACCCTTCTCTTTTGCTTTGGCTTCGCCTATAAGCTCAAACCCTTGGATTTGCTCTCTTTTGAGAGAGATTTGTGAGCGTTTTTCGATGAGTTTGAAATGCTCCTGCTCCTCATGCGAGATAAAAGAGATAGCTGTTCCTGATTTCCCAGCCCGCGCAGTTCTTCCAATACGATGAATATAATCCGAAGGAGAGCGTGGAAGGTCGTAGTTGATAACGCAGTCGATGTTCTCTATGTCTAAACCACGCGCGGCGATGTCTGTTGCAAAGAGCAGATTTACCTTTGCCTCTTTAAAAGCGGAGAGCGTCTTATTTCGCTCCTCTTGCAACAAGTCGCCATTGAAAGAAGCAGCTTGAATCCCATACTTTCTAAACTTCTCAGCTATATTGTCCGTTGCGCGTTTGTTCGCCATAAAAACGAGAACGAGTTTCCATTGGTTCTCTTTGAGGAGTTGTCGCAGAAGTGGTCCACGATTTTCGCGGTTTACCTCTATGACTCTTTGGTGGATTTTTTCTACAGTCTGTTTCTCTTCAATCGTCACTTCTATAGGGTTTTTTGTAATCTTGGATGCTATCTCTCGGATTTTCTCAGGATAGGTGGCAGAAAAAAGAAGGTTTTGTCGTCTTGGAGGAATAGCCGCCAAGACAAGCTCAAGCTCCTCAGCAAAACCAAGGTTTAACATCTTGTCCGCTTCATCAAGAATGAAGTATTCAAGGTGCGAGAGGTTCATCTGTTTTTTACTCAATACATCCAAAAAGCGACCAGATGTTGCGACCAAAATATCACAACCCTGCTGAATATCGTAAAGTTGATTTCCAATACTTTCTCCACCAATAAGAGCAACAACCTTTGGTTTTTCAAAGAATGCAGTGCTAAAAATATCAAAAGTCTCTGCAACTTGAAGTGTCAACTCTCTTGTGGGTGTGAGAACGAGAACCTTGATTCTTGACTTTGTGTGCGTTTTGTTTTTTGACAAAAGTTCTAAAATCGGCAAAACAAAACTGGCACTTTTACCACTTCCTGTTTGCGCCATCGCCATAATATCGTGACCTTGGAGAAAGAGCGGAATCACTTTTTCCTGAATAGGTGTCGGCTCTTTGTAGCCTTTCTCTTTTATAGCGGTTTGTATCTGCTTGGAGAGTCCAAGTTTAGTAAATGGCATAGGGAGTTTCCTCATATTGTTTGTGCGTATTTTAGTAGGTTTTGGCTTTATTGTAGGTATGGAGTTTTTTTATCTTATCTGCCCTCTTTTATGATAAAAATTTAATTTGACTATCTATGTCACTCTTATACGCTTCAATATCATAATTTTCAAGCCCTAAAGCCTCTGCCCGTTCTTTAAAAGTTGCAGTAACTTTAATACACTCATCAATAATTTTGTTTGCAAATGCAGGTTTAATCGAATATGAAGTTGCAATTTTTAAAACATCATCTCTAGTAATCTCTAAAGCCTTACCCCCAATGGTTGTAATATGCTGTGCAGCAAGACCTTTTGAATATGTAATGTCGTATGCAGGTGATAAAGACCACTTACCAGACTTATCCATTAAAAATGCAAAGTTCTTAGCGTGATCATCAAAGTTAAACACCAATACGTTTAAAACCATTCTCTTAAATAGTTCCTCTATATCCTCTTGGCTTTTACATACTCTTTTTGTTAGCATCAATAAATGCTCATATGTTGTAACTTGTGAAATTGAGATATCAATATGCATAAGACCAGATGCACTGCACATATGAATTTTTTCATCATAATCAGTTCTATCAAATCTCTCTACTAATAAATGATGAAAGCCATTCTCTTCGATTAGTTCAAATTCTGCTGTTTTAATTCCTACTTCTTTAGCCATACTCATCATAATAAACTCAAGTTTTGTAAGTCCAATACTTCCTACACCCTCATAGACTTCATCAAATTTAATGATTGCTCTTTTGCATCCTTTTTCTAACTTTTTTGTGTTTAGCTTAATCACCTTAGTACTCTTATCATACTGCACAAGCATTTTAGGTCTTCCCCCACCTACAGGAGAAACACTATCAAGGATATTCATTAAGTCTTCTATAGATGAATCTTTATCGTCAATGTTCTTTTTCATTTTTTCATAGGCATCTTTGGCATTAATTACATCTGCTCTTAAAACATTTTCATCATGTTCTTTAGGTAGATATTCAATTGCACCCATTCCTCTGTCTCCAATAAAAGCAAGTTTATGAAGTAATGTGATCTCATAGGTTTTTAACCCCTGTCTTTCAAAATATCTATCAATAAAAGTCATACCATGTTTGTCAGGTAAGGAATCAAAGAATACACCAGCCATACCATGATATAAATATTTGTGATCGTTGTTTGTATAAAGAACATCTTTTAAAGGAAGCTTAATAGGTGATATTTGAACTCCTCCAGCTATAAAATCTTTATCATATTGAAAAAAGATACTTCCTTTGTGCTCCAAAAGAGTACCTATTTTTTTATCGTAAATATACGCATCAATCTCAGTCATTTTTACTCTTTCTTACTCTTTTGTTAACTTTTTTATCTTTCTCACTTCTAATTTCATCTAATGAAATGAACTCTTCAACTTTTATGAGTTCCTCAAGTTTTGAAGTTAAATCCAATGCAAATAATAGATTTATAATATTTTCAAATTTTGTATTTTTTGTATCCATAAATGCACGATAGGCACTTGCAGACAAACCAGAAGCTTTATATAAATCTTTTTGCGTCATATTTCTTCTGATTCGTTCTTTTTCAATCATATCAACAAATTTTTCCATGATATCAAATGCTGTAAAAAACTCAATCATTATCATTCCTTTTTAGATATTTAAAGTATATATAGATACTTAATTATTTGTTTTTAAATAATTATATCATATGCTTTTCTTTTTTGCAAATATTCTATTTAATTATCTATTTAAAGATTTTTATATACATAATTTGTTATTAATTATTTGTTTTTAGATATTTTATAAATATTTTTTTTGACCTTGAAAATCGGCATGTGGAAATGACTTGGTTCTTTTTTATCTTATCTGCCCTCTTCTACCATGCTTTTGATTTTCACAGCTTTTTCAAAGTGGTCTAGTTTATGTCTCATTATCCACCACTGCGCAACTTCCATCAACAACTCAGGGTTGTCTTTTTTGTTTGCAAAAAAAGCATAAAATGACAACCCAACCTTGGAGCCTTTCGCCTCAATCTTTTTGTTGCAAACTTCGATGATTTTTGTTTTGAGTGAATCTCTCATTTTTTTCCTTTGGGTGGGTATTACGTTTGAAGTATGCTACCCCAAAAAGTCAAGACAACTTTTTTTAAATCTTAATTCCCTTCATCACCTGTAACCTTATGCCACATCTTCAGCT
>PETN01000086.1 GCA_002781365.1 Sulfurimonas sp. CG01_land_8_20_14_3_00_36_23 | reverse complement strand
CTATGTATCTTAACTCTTTTGGAATTAGAAATTGATTTTTCTTGTGTTGTTTTCTTGGGGTATTATAATACCTACCACTTTACTGTAAACCAAGCTATGAAATATAACATCAGTGATGATAAGCTATCAAATGAAGTCTATATGGATGTCAAATCGTTACGAAGTGAGACTCTTGCTAGTTTGGGTACATCTTTTGATACTTCGAGGCTTAAAGCGAAGGTAGTGTATGCAAAAGAGGATAATTTCTCTTCTCTTTCCGCTTCGGATTCTCCTACTAAAACAAATGAAAACAAGGAGTTACTATGAGTGCACTAATTTCATTTCTAGTGGTTATGAATATTATTATTGTTACTGATATATTCATAAGTTCTGTGCTTAGTGGCAGATTTCCAAGTCCATTTTACATATACAAAACAATCAAAAAATATATTTATTATAGGTTTTTCAACGGGATAGAAAAAACAGCGGTAGAGATGTCTAAGCTTTGAAAAAAAAGTGGGGAAACTTTAGATGCTTTAAAGAGCTGTTTCTAGAGGTATTATTAAAAAAGGAAAGGTTATGTCAAGTGAATATATAGAATTAGCAAAGTTCGTGAGAAAAGCGATAGCGGATGCAGGGTATGATGTTAACGAGGGAACTTCTGCTGTTGTTCCAGATGAAGATGGAAGATTAGGTGTTGTTGCATATTCTAGCAACCCACCCCGAAGATGGTTTCTCTATTTAGATGATAAAGAAAAAGAGATTAAAAGTAATCATGGCGAAATCGTTAGTGGGCTTGTTCGATTTAAAGAGTTTTGTGAAATTGAAATTCGCAACTAAGGTGGTGTTATGAGAGTTATCTATCAGCTCAATGTCTCAGAACACTTACGACCTACAAAGAAGTATTTGCTTGCTTCATTAAATTAGAACAAGTAAGAAAAAAATATAGTTCAATTTGTGTTAGAATACGTAAATCATTATGTGTGCATAAGTGATGTGTGGCGTAAGCCCAAGAGTGATTCGCACTTTAAAAGGGCTTTTTTTATATTAAGCCCTCTAACTAGCCCCTAAAAAGTTTAGATTATTATAGCGTACCTTAGACTGACCTAGAGTAGTAAGGTGTATTATATGCCTTGTTTATGGGGTTTAAATGGAGTTCTTTAGATTTGTTTATATTGAGTGATGGTGGAGCTGTGGAGAATCGAACTCCAGTCCGAAACCACGCTACTCCTAACGTCTACATGTTTAGAAAAGTCGTTAAAGTTTAATCTTGCTTCACACAACTTGCAAAGCTACACAAGACGAGTCTCTGGATTCATTCTACGCGCGAGACAAAGCGTAAAATATATCTACATAGGGGTTATACTTCGAATCCTAACTATCTAGCGTCATTAGGTGAAGCAGCCCGTCTCCTTGCGGAGGGGTAAAACTTATGCTACTGCGTAAGCTGGGCGGTAATTTGTGTTGTTTGCGTTTAAGCAAGGTGAGCCGCGTAACGGAGATGCTCAGTCCGACATGCAATTAGAAGCTACTTAGTCCCGTCGAAACCAGGTCAGCCCCATGAGTTTGTATTATACCACGGTTTTAAATATTGAATCTAAATAGAATGAATTTGATATAAAGGTGGTGGCCAATCTCGGAATCGAACCAAGGACACAATGATTTTCAGTCATTTGCTCTACCGACTGAGCTAATTGGCCATTATAAAAAAAGGAGTCTTTAAAAGTGGTGGTGGCCAATCTCGGAATCGAACCAAGGACACAATGATTTTCAGTCATTTGCTCTACCGACTGAGCTAATTGGCCATCTTTTAAAGAGCGCAATTATAGCTCTTGTGTACTGAAAGTTAGCTTATGATGGAAACGGCTTCTTTAAACTCATCTCCTCGCTGTGCGTAAGAGCTAAATTCATCTAAACTAGCCGCCGCAGGAGAGAGAAGTGCAACTTCATCTTTTTGAAGAACAGCACTTATCTGAACTATCGCATCTTGGAGATTGAGGCACTTTAAAAAAGGCACTTTATACTCTAGTGCCAAAGAGGAGAGTCTCTCTTTGTTGGAGCCAATATTGTAGATGGTAACTTTTATATCTTGGAGATAGACAAAAAGTTCATTCAAATCTACACCCTTATCATCTCCACCTAAAATCAGGTGGATAGAGGAGTCCTTATATCTGTTGAGCGCTGCAAAAGTCGCATCGATATTGGTAGCCTTAGTATCATTGACCCAGAGTCTTCCATGTATGTCTCGCATCTCCTCTTGTCTGTGCGGATCAAGTACGAAAGAGTTTATCTGCTCATAATTGACGCTATCAAAAAGTATCTTATCTGCTGCCATTGCAAGGAGCGCATCTGCTAGAAATGCACCTTTAAAGTTTATCTTGTGCATATCAATACCAAAATAATTTGCAATATCCTCTTCACTTTTGTAGGTGATGAGATGTGCATCTGTTTTTACATCTTTATTGGCATGTGGAATGATGGCAATATCTCCCTCTTTCATCATGCTCAGAGGTTTGAGTTTTGCTTGGATGTACGCATCCATATCCCCATGCCAAGTGAGATGGTCAGGAGATAGGGGAAGTAAAACATAGATATTCGGTTTTGCAATATTGGTATAGTGCATTGTAAATGAGCTTGTCTCTAAAATCCAGATATTGGCATGTGGATTAAGGCTCGCTAAAGGCATCCCGATGTTTCCACCCTCTTGTGAACCTCTCTCTTTTAAAAGATGTTGCATCATCTGTGTTGTAGTTGTTTTACCATTGGTTCCGCTTATCCAGATAGTGAGTGCTTGTGTAGCTGCAAAGTAGTCATATTCGCTCATAAGGTTCTTTGCTTTTTGTATAAGAGGGTTTGAAGGTGGGATTCCAGGTGAAGGAATCTCCAAGTCTGAATATTTAGGGTCAAATTCGCTTGAAGGTTTTACTCTAAAGCCATGCTCATCTTTGAATGGCTTGCTTACTTTATCATCATAAAATACGCAGTTTGGAATTTTATGTGCTATCGCTTTTGTCGTTTTTCCATAACCAAATAGAGATACTCTTTGCATTAACGAATCTTTAAACTCATAAGTGCAATCAGGTTAGACAAAATTGCAATAATCCAAAATCGGACAATGATTTTATTTTCAGACCATTGCTTCATCTCAAAGTGATGATGAATAGGTGCCATTAAAAAGACTCTTTTCTTGCGAAGCTTGAAACTTCCCACTTGTAAAATTACAGATAAAGTTTCAATCACAAAGATAGAACCAATCAGCAGGAGTAAAATCTCACTTTTACTTATGATGGCAAGATACCCTAAAAAAGCGCCAATAGTCAGAGAACCACTATCTCCCATAAAAACTTCGGCAGGGTGGCAGTTGTACCATAAAAACCCAGTAAGCGCTCCCATAAGAGCACTCGCGACAATAGCCACTTCGCCTACATCAAAAGTAGGAATGAGAAGATAGGTACTAATCGTCGCATTGCCTGTAATGTAGATGATGATACTAAAAGAGGCAAGCGCAGAGATAGAGGGTACAGTCGCTAAACCATCCAAACCATCTGTAAGGTTGACCGCATTGGAAGAGGAGATGATGACTAAAGACCAAAACAGCATCGCAAATATACCCATATCCATTACGGGAGTTTTTAGAAAAGGAACATAAAGTTCCGTGTTAAAATCTGCAAAGATACATAAAAAACAGGTGATAAGAAGCGCAGAAAAAATTTGAAACATCAGTTTTGTTCTTGCTTTTAAACCTGCGAGATTTGCATTTTTCTTTATCTTTGCATAGTCATCTTGAAAGCCTATAAGAGCGAATAATACAATAGTTAAAAGTGCGCCAATAGCGTACATATTTGAAAATTTTATGGTTAAAAGGGAGGCTAAAACAGTTGCACCGATAAACACGATGCCACCCATGGTTGGAGTGGAGGCTTTCTCTTTATGTCTATCTGGAGCGTAGGCATTGATAGGTTGAACGCTTGAAGTTCTTTTTGCCCATTTTATGAAGCGAGGCATTAAAAAAAGTGTAAAAAAGAGAGCCAAAAAAAATGAGATTCCAGCACGAATAGTGATGTAACCGAGTATATTGATATTTAAAAGTTCGTATATCCAGTAAAGCAATATTTTTTCCTTGAAACAAGTGGTTATCTATAAAAGCGACATTATAGATTCTTTATTCAAAAAGGAAGGTTAATAAGCAAAAAAGAACATTAGATAATAGGTATGAAACTCTGCAATCTTGCAGAGTCGTTATTTGAAAGAGAGCGTGCCGTTTTGAATAGCTGCTAAGACTCCATCCCAGAATTTGATTCTAGCTTTTATGGCAAGCAGAGCCGCCTCTTCTGCTTCTGCTATTTTAGTTGGATTATTTTCACATAGGAGTTCCAACATTCGCATAGACATTGGACCATGAAAGTCTCCATCGAGTTGTATATGACGGTCTAGATAGTAGTGAAATACAGCAGCTTCTTCTTTTGTGATATTCATTTTTTCAAGAAGCGCGCGAAACATTTCTGGGATGATATGTTCTCTTCCCAAAGCAAATGCCGCAGCTACAACATGAGGTTTGTCACTATAAATAAAGCCAAAGGTTGTCTCCATAAACTCTTTTGCCGCAGAGGGGATGGGAGTCGTCTCCTTTGCTTCTTTGAAAGAGTCCGATGCAACTTTAGAGATAAACTCTCTTATAAGCTGACTGCTTCCAACTTTCACCTCTTCCATCGCTTGTGCGTAGAGGTTAAAATGGCTTGTGTAGGTTGGAGTCCCATCTGCAAGTTGGATACCCTCATCTGTCTCCTCTTCAAGCACAATATCGTTGATAAAGCGTTGCACTTGCGCATCACCAGAGGGAAGCCAAGGTGTTCGTGCAGGAGCTATCTGGTTTTGTAAATATTTTACCAAAGACATAAAATCCCAAACAGAGTAGATATGATGTTGCATGAAAATTGTTAAGTCATTCATGTCTCTAACAGCGGCATAAACTGGATGCATCGCAAGCTCTTTTCTGAGTTTTTTTACATTTTCAAGTGGAAAAGTTGTCACTATATAATCCTTTACTATTTAAAAAAAGACTATACATGAAGTAGATTAACAAAATAGTATTTTATGGGAAGAGGATAGATAAAACAAATTGCGAAGTAAAAAATCTTGGCATGTGGAAATAAAACGAAACAACATTTTAAACAATCTAATAAAGTGGTCTATAAAGTATCTGAACAATTGAGTGGGAGGAATATATGGAACATATGACACTTATATTTGTTAGTAAATTAGTTTTTTTAATATTTAATAGTAATTAATTATAATTAATTTAGATATGGGCACCTCTAAAAACCACCCTTAATTTTGTTAAAACCAAGATTTCAGTAAAATAAATATAAAAAAGAGAGAAGTGATGCGT
>PETN01000057.1:39049-39219 GCA_002781365.1 Sulfurimonas sp. CG01_land_8_20_14_3_00_36_23 | reverse complement strand
AACCAAAAGATTGCTAATTTTTGGTGGCAAATTCTTATTCACTTTTTTTTGTTTCATTAATCCAATCATCCCACGTGCCTAATTTAAGCTGATTTTCGTTGATACCGTACTCTTTTTCTAATCGCGAAAAAAGTATCAATGCCGTAGAAATTTCATTATTTACTAATACA
>PETN01000057.1:0-38991 GCA_002781365.1 Sulfurimonas sp. CG01_land_8_20_14_3_00_36_23 | reverse complement strand
CCTCTTTTAATCTAAATTGCTGTTTTATAAAGGCTCTTTTTTCTAATTCATTTAATGAACTCATAGTAAGTTCATCCTCTCTCGTTGATCCATATAATGATAATAAAAAGCTTTGATGTGCATCTATTTGAGGTTTAACACTTACATTTTTTATTTTTTCCTCAAGTGATACTTTCATATTACATCTCTTAACCATTTTTGCATTGCAGGAAATGATTGAACTTTTTCTTTTTCTGCTCGCTTATAACCATAAGACAACCCCATCCATTCCAAAAGAGGTAAACCCATTTCCCCACCGTTTCTATAGTGTTCAACTAACCATGAAGAATCACCTTTATAACCGTTGTCATGAAATAAAATATTGAGCTCAAGATTAAGGTATTTAGCAGCAGCATAAGACCATGCTAGTGTTACTAACTCATCCCCAGCATTTTTACTTACATCGTTATAAACTTCTACTCTTTTTTGTGGTGTTAAAGTTGCTAAATGTCCTGCTTCATGAAGTAAGTCCCCCGGATAAAGCAATCTCTCTTCATCTATAGCCAGTCCACCATTTCTAACAAGAACTCCAGGTAAAAAAGTCTCTTCTTTGATTGTCTCTTTAAAAACAGGCAGACCTATTTGTAAAATAAAATCAACTATTTTTTGTGTTACCTTGTCGTTAAAGTTTAAATCATTCATTTTCATCCCTATTTTGGAAAAAATAGCTCCATCCAAGACAAGATAATCAATGGGAACCTCTTTGAAAAATGCAACTGCTTCTTTTAGAGTTTCTACAATAGGCATCCCTTTTTTATTGAAAGAGGTATTTAGTAATATAGGCATTGAGTTTTTTTCTCCAAAACTTTTTAAAAGAGAGTAAAAATTGGGGTTTGTATGACTCTCAACAGTTTGTACTCTTGATGTTCCATCTTTATGAACTACATTTGACAAAAGCTCTTGATACTCTTCTCTCATAGGATTGACTAAAATCATATAGGGACTCTCCATATCATTTTTAAAGTATTTGCTAACTTCCTCTTTGATAATAGCAGGTGCGAAGGGTCTAAAATCTTCTCTTTTTTTTATCTCTTTATTGATAAAATCTTTTACACCTTTTTTTGTAGGATCTGCTAAGATGCTTCTATATCCTAAAGCTCTTGGTCCAAATTCGCTTCCATTGTCAAACCAAGCGATAATTTTTCCTTGAGATAGAAGTTCTGCCGTTTTTTCAATATAGTTTTGTACTTGAACTATCTGTAATCGAACATCTTCATAAATATCTTGCTTTATATATTTTTTACCAAAATTACTACTTCCATCATGTTTCTTAAAGGGCTGTTTTAAAATCTTTCTCCATCCATAAAAAGCACATCCTAAAGCTATACCATTATCTCCTGCAGCTGGCTGAATATATAGATTTTTGATATCTGTTTTTGATAGAATCTTTGCATTTGCCACAGCATTTAGTCCTACACCGCCAGCATATGCCCAGTTCTCATTTGGAAACTTTTTTTCAAGATATTTAAAAGTATAGACCAATGCTTTTTCGGTCTCATCTTGTACACAATATGCTATATCTGCATAGTGCTGAAAATCATTTTTAAAATTATCATAAGAGCTAAAAGGCTTATCTAAAAATCTCTGCCAACTAAAATCGTTAAAAACTCTTCCTTCTTTAAGTTCAAATATCTTTTCATTAAATTGGTTTACCCTACCATAGGGAGCTAAGCCCATGAGTTTTCCTACATCATCCATATTTCCAAAACAGTAGTTGCTCACAAGTTGATAAACACCGCCAATTGAGTGTATGGTTGTCGGCATAGAAAAGTTCTCTTCTCTTCTTGTGTGACTAAACTCAGAAAACTCTTTTATTTGTGGTTTTAATCCATTGTTACTATCATATTTATAGATACTCATTTTTTCACACCAAAAGTTTTCTGGCGTATGCAAGATATGCTCTTTGGTTGGTAAAGTTTCACATTCAACATCATCACATTGTGCAAAAGGACTTCCACAGCCATCGATAACTACGACATTGCAACTTTCAAAATTGGAACTACCTAGAGCACTATAAGCATGGGCTAAATGGTGTGAGATAGTTACAATGGGAACTTTGATATCTTTTTTAAAAAACCTATCTCCTTTATATCTATCTATCTCTATTTCATCTTTTTCGAAATTTGCATTTTGAACTATTAAAGAGATATCTTCTATAGTTATTCCTTCCTTTTCAAGACAATACTTAACAGTTGAAAAATCATTTCCCCCATCATGTTTTACTCTTGTAATTCGCTCTTTTTCTATAGCAGCAACAATTTCACCATCTTTTAAAAGACAACTGCTACCATCATGAGATAGGTTTGTTCCAAGAATATAAATAGGTTTATGTTCCATTTTTTTATTTCCAGTTATCACTGTAGTTTTTATTAGGTGAATAGAAATTTATATATTGCACGATTCTTGGGGTAGTATCTCTATTTGGTGTTGCACCGTGAGGTAATCTGTCATCCCAAATAATAAAATCACCTGCATTGGCACTAATGTGTTTAACACCTAAGCTATGCAGATCAAAATCACGAGCTTGTGATTTATCTTCAAATTGTTCTAACCAAAGGTCTATTTTTTTATGAAACCCAGGTACACAAGAAAAAGCACCGCCATTCTCTTTTACATCTGTTAGATATAACAAGCCTTGTAAACCAAAATGCATAGGAGTATCCAAGCTTACGTCCCAATGTAGCTTTGAACCTCTATACTTAAAAGAGTCTGTTTCAGGAGGATTTATGCTTACTCTATCATGAGAGTTAAAAAGGTTACTAGAGTGTAGAAGTTGTTGATATGCAATTTTTATTTTTTCACTTTCTCTGTTTTGTTTAAGCGCAACATGATGGTACATCTTTATCCAGAATCCACTATTTATCTTATACCAATTAGCTGGAATACTCAAATCCAAGCCTATAAACTCCTCTATAGCACTAATAGTATTTTGACAATCTTCTTTGCTAATGGCATTTTTAACAATCACATAGCCATATGCATCAAAAAACTCTAAATCATGCTCTGTTAAAACTGTTTTTATTGGAGTAAAATCTTCACTTACATCAGATAAAATAGCTCGGTTAATTTTGTCAATAACACTCTTTTCAATCATGCCACCATTTTTTTCTAATATCCAATTTTCAAACTCTTCTAAAGAAGCATTCGTGCTACATATAAATTCTAAAGGCTCATAAGTACCTAAGTTGAGAGTATCTAACACTATCAAATCTTGCGTCCACTCATTTTTATCAATCTTTTTTCTTTTCCCATGAAGGTCTTGTTTTATTTTTGAGTAAACTCTTGGAAGATGTGCGATGCCAAGTTTGCCTTTGTAGTCACTCTGAAAAAGTTCATTACTCACTGGAAATCCTCATATCTGCAGGTACTGGATAGTTTTCATGAATTACTGGAAATACCGCATAATTTGCTCCAACTGGCGGCTCCCACATTTGTAAAATAGTTTTTATCTCCTCATTGTCACTTTTAAGATCAGTTGGATACTCAGACATCCACTCTTGTGGCCAATCTGATGGATTAGCTCGTCTTAGAACAAGTCCCATAAATCTACGACGTAACTCTGCCCACTCAGAAGATTGAGAATCATCACCAATAATCCCATCATATGGGCGAATTTCAACATAAATAGTCCGTCTTACATTTGAGTGTTTTTTAGGTTTTGAGCCATGTAAAATCATCATGTCATGGAGATTAATATCACCTGCTTTCGCAGGGAATTCTACAGAGTTTGGAATATCCCAGCCAAACTTTTGTGACAATTTTTCTATATCTTGTTTTTCATGCTGTGTATTTGGAACATAACGTAAACATCCATCTTCTCTATTTGAATCATCAAGATATATCCCAACATTTATATAAGGGTATGCTCTACTATGTGGTGCATCTTGATGCCAAAGTACAATGGAGTCAGATAGAGGCTGTTTATAAAGTAGATCTACTTGTAATGGGACAGCATTTTTTCCACAAATATCTCTAAAAATTGCCATCATTGCTGGAGATGCTAACAGATCAAGCGTAGTATCCCAATCCACTCCATGAATATCATTATAACGGATAAGATGTTGAGTATTTTTAGATTCTGCTATACATGCTCCAAGAGTCTCTTTATTATTTTTATAAGCATTCATAATGTTTTTTTCAAAGTTATCAGCCATATTTTGAAGACGTTTTAAGAGTTCTGGCGATACTCCATTCTTTATTGATGTGTAGCCTTTGGTAAAGTATTCATCTTTTTGTTGTTGGCTTAAGCTAAATATAGACATTCGATTATTTTCCATCGTTATCTAATAAGCTGTTTTGTATCTGATTTAGCTCATCGATGAGAGCTTTTGAATCACTGCCTGCGTTCATACTGCTTTGAAGGGTCTTTAGCTGATTGAGAAGCTGTAGTTTATTTTGAATATTTTGCTGTTCAAGCTTCATATTGTTTGTGATTTCTTGAGATGCGAGGACCTCTTTAACATCACCTTGAAAAACCGACTCAATAGCTGTAGTCAATCTTGTCAGTACACGAAATACTACCGATGCAGAAAATCCACCTACAAGAGATAACAGTGGTCTACCAAAACCATTAGTTGTACTATTTGCATCTCCAAGGCTTTCTATCGGAATCAGTGTAGCCAACATAGTTCCGGCTAATAATCCCAAAACAAAACGTACCCAATATGTTGATTCGTACATTGAATCATATGTTGCATTTTTAATATAGTCATTTACTTGAAAAAGAGCTGCAAAGGATGTCCCAATAGATGCAGCACTCATTAAAAAGAGTTGATTGACCAATAAGGATGTGCCAGAGTTAGTGGTTAATCCGAATGAGCTAGGATCTCCATTGACGTAAGTAGAACTACTTAATCCAACCAATGCAATTAATGAGAATATTGCAATCAGCATCATACGACGAACCAAAGGAACAGGTCCTAAAAATTTTACAAAAGTATCTTTTTCTTCTTTTTCAAATAACGCTAATGTTTTTGGTTTAGCAGGTGCTACGATTTTACTAAGCTGAGAATGTACTTGATTTAACAAAACTATACACTCAGATATATTTGGGTCTTTTTGCTCGGTAGAATCAACAGTTGCTACGATACCATGTTCACATTTTTGAATATTTTCAACTATTTCATTCGGTATTTTTAAACCTTTGCCCAATGCATATTTAACCATTGCATTACATTCTGTAAAAATTATTTGATCAAGAGACATAATAATCCTTTTTTTCTTCAAGTTTTTGTGCCATATTTAATGATATTTCAGTATTGAGTGCTTTTAATGAGGAGATGATTTCATCTACATTTGCATCATTGATACTTTTGTCATCATACTTATATGTTTTTTCAATAAATCCGGCTTTTTTAAATATATCTTTCATCCACTTATTTATGTGACAGTCGATTAAAAGATGAACTCTTTCGCTATTTCCAGAGTTAACTACACTATGTGGAGCATCTGCATCTATGTAGTAACATTTGCCTATATCCATTTTTGTTTTTATGCCATTTAGTATAAACTCAACATCACTGTTTGTAGTTATTGGGATATGTATGCGAGCATATCCTTCATCAAAACACGAGCCTCTGTCAGTATGTTCTTTAATAGTAGAATTTGCACCTAATTTCATAAATCGAACAGCCTCTATTTTTGTCTGAAATGTATCTAGAACACTTTTGATGTATGTGGTTTTTTTAAGGAGTGGGGTATCGTAATAGGTTTGATTTTCAAATGCCACAATCTGTTTCGTAGTGCCATTTGTTGAAGTAAGAGAGGTAACATGCCATGAGCCATCATAAGCACTTCTGTTTTGGTGATCAACCCAATCATCAGATGAAACTACAGCTAAATCGTCTATTAATCTAGCTGTATCAAACTCAAATGGCAACTCTAAAAAACTTTGTTTTTTGTTCATATCAAAAGAATCTCCTTGAGTTATAAATAACAACCTTTATAATAAGTTTCACTATTTCTTTTTGATTATTAAAACTAGACATACTATTTACTTTAAACACACATCAGACAAAAAAACTGTTCAGTATTCTAACAGAATTAAAGTTTCATAAATATCACTAACATACCAATTAACATTAAATAATAAAACCTATAACATATTGTAACACTTGATACTTTAAGCCTATTTATTTATGCTAGATACTTACTATATGTGATTTACTATGCTTAAATAAAATAATTCAATATTTAAAAATACCAATTGGTTGTTTTTTTATCAATTAAGATACAATTATGCAAAACAAAGAGGTGAAAGATGATGGTAAAAAAACTAGCTATGTTGTTGATAGCTTTCTTGTTTGTCGGGTGTGCTTCTATACCGCCTGAGGCGCCAGAGTTGTCTATAGAACTTGGTAAAAGAATATCAGCAATAGAAGATGCAAACATAAAACTTCTTCATAGATTTTTTGATCATAAGAGAAAAGATGTTGATACATTTTTAGAGAGTGAATGGGTGCCAACCTTTACTGAAACATTTTTTTCCAATCAGATAGTCTCAAGTGCTTGGAACAGTATTGTACAGGGGAACAATAAAGAAAAAAGGTTGGATTTTCTTGTAACTGTAGGTAAAAAACTACAAAACAAAATAAATTCTAAAAGGGTAGAGCTGATGGAGCCTCTTACTATCTTGGAGCAAAAGATAGCAAACTCCATAAGAAGTGAATATTCTCAAGCAAGAGCGATAAACAGCAGTATAAGCAGTTTTTTACTATCGGCATCTGAGGTAGAACAAAATAGAAATAGATACTTGGATATGCTTGGGATGACAGACATAAAAATTTCAAAGGCAATTGATACAACTGACAACATTGTTTCAGAGTTACTACAAAAGGGCAAAAATGTTTCGCAAAAAGTCGATAAAGCCGAAGCTTTTATCTCTCAAATCAACTCTCTTAAAGATTCACTATAAAATAAGGATAAAAAATGTCAACACAAGAGGACCAATTTAAGGACCAACTAGACGTAATCATAGATAGTAGTGCTGATGCAACCGACACTAAACTAGCATCTAAAATCACTTCACTTACAACGATGAGTGAAGCGGAGATAAATGAGCTGTTTCCTGAATCTGCCGATGTAAAAAAACTCTTAGCATTAATGGAAATAGTAAAATCATCTGAAAGTAGAAACGATAAGATAAATAAAATAGTCGCAAACGCGCAAGAGTTTGGAGGCGTTGTTCTTACTTTACTTGGAAAATTTGCTTAATAGACATAGTAAAAGAGTAAAGAGGTCTTATCTGGCATGCAGATAGAGGAAGCCAATACGCTTCTTATGCACACAAAGATTTACAGTCCCAAAGAACATGGGATTATTCAGAGCATGAGCAGAAATCTGTTCTCGTTTCTTTTTAGTGCTTGATTAAAAACTTTTGTCTCTACCTCATAAAGCTCTTCCAAATCTCGATTAAGCATCACTTACATGCCACGAATGGGAAACTTTTTTTGCTGTGAACTATCACTCTTTATTTCACCATAAAGTATTCCCTGTAAACCCCAGGATTTAAGCCTGTCATCTCTTTGAAGAGTTTTCTAAAAGTAGAAGTATTTGTATAACCTACCAAGTATGTTATATATTCAAAACTATCATTCGTAGTGATGAGTAGATGTTTTGCTTTTTGAACGCGTAACTTTTGAATGTACTTATTGGGTAACTCTCCTGTAGCTTTTTTAAATTTTCTAATGAATGTCCTTTCACTTGTATGCATTCTCTTTGCCATATCACTTGATGATATGCTCTTTGAAAAGTTCTTTTTGAGCCAGACATTCAAAAGCTCAATATCTTTATCATTATGTGTTGCTATATTGGATAAATTTTTATAATGCTGTTGACTACTCCTACCTGCATCTACACCTAAATAATTTGCACAGACATAGGCTATTTCTATAGATATGAACTTTCTAACGATGTATAAACATAAATCTATATACGCTGTAACTCCCCCTGCTGTAATCACATTATCATCGTCTATTACAATTTGGTCTATTTCTAACTTAATCTTTGGGTAATCCTGTTTTAGTTTTTGTTCTATGACCCAATGACAGGTTGCTTTTTTACCATTGAGTAACCCTGCTTGGGCTAGTATATATGCACCCACACAGACAGAACTAATACAATTACCTTTATTATGCATGAGTTGTAGCCAGTTGAGTAATTGCTGACTTGTGTTAAATTTATGCTCTAAGTCGATTAAAGGTGGGACTATGATTAGATCAAAAGATTCTTGGTCATTGAGTGGCTCACTTGGAAAATCTATGGACATGTTAAAGTTCTTTGTAGATAAATGAGTATGTAATATTTTTACATCAAATTTACGGCTAGATGATTTATCTAGACAAAAGTTATTGACAATCGCCAATATATCTACTATGCCTATTATTGCGGATGCTAACGCATGTTCATAGTTCACTATTGCAACCTTAATGCATCCATCACTTTGTTTTCTGTTCATCATATATATCTTCCCCTTTTTTGTCATTTACAGCATTAGATATGGCAATAATGACTCTTGTTGATTATAAAGCTATCCGTCATAATCCGCTTTGAATTTTAAATAAATGGAGAATGAAATGGAGTATTTAACAACCCCATACGGTGTAGAAGAACTATCAAGTGGCAACTATAAAAACAATAAAAAGTTTTTAGAAGAGCTTGAAAAAAAAATGTTAAATCATGAGGTATTTAATCATGTATTTTTAAAAAAACTAGCATCAGGTAGTTATACTCAAGAGGGTGTTATATTTGTACTAAAACAATTTGGAAAGATTGTCATGCCTTTCACTGCGGCTATATGCAAACTGATGGGTAACGCTCCAGACATAAAAAGTAGATTTATGCTTATGGACAATTTATATGAGGAGATGGGACACAACAATTTAAACGAGTCACATCCAATTTTGTATTTAAAAATGTTAGACTCCATAGGTATAACGCAGGCTATGCTTGAACAGACACCTACTATCTCTAGTATTAGAGTTTTAAACAACACAATCTATGATGCTGTTGCAAATAAACATTTTGCAATTGGTTGCGCATGGTTAGGTTATGGAGGAGAGCTTACTATTCCAAATAACTTTCCATATTTAGTAAATGGGATTAAAAAATCTTTTGGCAGTAACATCAATATGGACTTTTGGGAGAGACACGGGGAGCGGGACCAAGAACATAGTGATGATGCAACAGTAGTTTTATGTATGAATACTACTGAAAATCAACATAGTGAGATAGATGAAGCAGTCAAAGACTCTTTAAGTATTCGAGCAACAATATGGGATGAACTAGAAAAGATTTGTGATTCAAAATATACTAAAACATCTGTTATAAATGGAAAAGAGATGAGTCAGTTATCCCCTGAGTATAAAGCATTAAGTGAGTATTACAATGCTCTCAACAATGCGAATATTACAAAAATGAAAAATAACTGGAGCAGAGATACGAGAGCAGCATTTACAAGTCCATTAGGTGGGATTACACGTGCTTTTGAGAATATTATTTCTTCGCATGATGCACTTTTCAATTCAAAAATAGATATAGATGTAGAGTATTATGATATTGAAATAACTAATTTGGAAAATGGTTTTTCAGCCGTTGGTCGAGAACGTGGCACAATGTCAATCGATGGAGTAATTATGGATGTTGGTTTTAGAACATCTCGCCTGTTTATCAAAGAGGATGGCGCGTTTAAACAACTACATCATCATGGTTCCTTTGAAAATGTAGAAACACAAACCGCAATAATGCAAGCAATTGCGAAACTCTCAGCCTAAATCATGAAAGAGGAGTCTCTCTTGACTCCTTTTTATAAAATCGATATAATCGAAAGAATTAGCAATAACTTAAAATAAAGAAAAATGAAAAAATGAAAAAAACAGAAAAACTTCTTGTAGATATCACTTTTGAGCTCTTATACCAAAAAGGATATTGCGCTACGAGTTTAATGGATATACTGAAAATAGCCAATGTAACAAAAGGTGCAATGTACTACCACTTTGATAGTAAAAATCGTTTGGTGTTAGCGACGATGCAACACTACCTAGAGATGCTACTTGAAGCTCATTGGATAGCACCATTTGAAGAGAGTGATGCGCCAATAGAAACGCTTATCAACCAAATCAACGATTACCTTGCTATGTTCGCAGATGAAAAAAAAATTTTAAAGATTAAACATGGTTGTCCACTTAGTAATTTTGTGTTAGATATGAGTGATAAAGATGAAGCATTTTTTCAATATCTGCAAAGTGTCTATAGTCGCTGGCAAGACTCTATTGAAAAAGCACTCACAAAAGCGCAAATACTAAAACAAACAAAAACGGACTTCAAAGCAAATGAACAAGCGCTCTTTATCATCTCCTCCATCGAAGGGAGTATAGGCAGTGCAAAAGCATTTAACAATATAAACACACTGCAAAAAAGTTTTGGAGTATTAACAACCTACATTCAAAAGTTATAATAAAACACCCTTTTTCTCTTCTGCAACTCTTCTGTTTTACTTATCCGAGTGAAATGGAAGATGATGAATAAAGAATACGAAAGAAATTTAAGAAAAGCTACCATTTTACCAGTAGAAGAGAACCTAGAGTATCATAACAAAAAAATTTATCGGATTCGCTTCTTTTTTGTCGTTTGAAACTTCTTATGATTTTTAGCTCTTAATGCAAATACCAATGCTATCTCTTCATCCGTTAACGTCGCAAATGCACTATTTGGATTTAGTTTATCTTTTTGATGAAGTTTGTTTCTGTAGGTGTCAGTTCAATAGAAGCGTGTAAACTTATTTGAAATATAAAAATAACAAGCATACAATAAATAGGGTTCCCTATTGGTTCCAAAAAATCACTCTCCAAAACAAGCTCCACGCTTTAAGCGAGGAAAATGCTTTTTTGGAGATGCCACTTTAAAAAGAGGGACTAGTGAGAACCACATCCTCCGCCACAACAACCATTGCTAGTTGAATCCATCATAGCAATTACAAAGTCATTGCCTACTTCTTGAACTTTAAACTTATGTTTACCGCAAAAATTATCATTCATATCATCTTTCATCTCAAGCGTTTTTATAAGTGCCTCATCTTTTGAAGCAAACGCTAAATTGTTTTGTAAATCACTTCTTTGAAAACAGCCACACTCTTTTTCTATTACTACTTTAAACATTTTTAATCCTTTTGATTTTAATTTTTGCAATAGTAGCCAAATGGACTTTTTCTTTTCTTACTTCTTGGACATCTCTAAATAGTTAAGAATTATGTAAACATATTGGCATGTGGAAATTTCCACATGCCAAAGCGGGTATAATGTCAAGATAATTTTTTTCTGCACAGCACAAGAACTTAAAACGGAAATACCAAGGAAACAACATGCGACAAAACGACTTTTTAGAACTAGGACTTTTAAATATTTTAAGAGTTGACAGACACACGCCCCACGGCATCTTTTTAATGGCTTATGATGGCAAAGATGTCCTTCTTCCCCAAGCTTATGTAACAGATGAAATGGTAGAAGACTCTCTGCTTGAAGTCTTTTTATACACAGACTCAGAAGATAGACTCATCGCAACAACGCTCAAGCCCACAGCTATGCTCAACGAATACGCACTTTTTGAAGTTGTAGATGTTGCCCCTTTTGGTGCTTTTATGAACTGGGGCTTGGCAAAAGATTTACTTGTCCCTAACATGTTCCAAAAAGAGCCTTTTAAAGTTGGTGAGAAGAGATTTTTACGTGTAGTGTATGATGAGAGAACACACCGCCTAGTAGGCACAGAAAAGCTTGGTGATTTTTTTGAAAAACGTGTCAAAGGTCTGAGCACAAACAGCGAAGTAAAAATTATTGTAATTGCAAAAACGCCACTTGGTTTTAAGTGTATCGTGGATGACAAATATGAAGGTCTCATTTATCATAGTGAGATTTTTGAAAATATTCAACTCGGCGATGAAAAAACTGCTTATGTGAAGACAATAAGAAAAGATGGAAATATCGACCTCAATTTACGAAAACCAGGCAGTAAAAAGAGTGCATCTACTGGAGACAAAGTGCTTGACCTCTTAACAGAGAATGGTGGAAGTATGCCTTATAACTACAAAAGTGATGCGGAACTTATCAAAGATGTTTTTGGAATGAGTAAAAAAGATTTTAAACGCTCACTTACAAACCTCCAAGACAAAGGTCAAATTTTAGTAAAAGATACTGGCATATATATAAAGGAGTAAAGATGGCAAAAAAGAAAAAAAGTGTCGAATTATCAGACCAAAATATTACATTTAACATACTCAAAGTATCCTACAAAGTGATTCGCTTTTATCCAAGTTCTCTTGAACTTGATGTTATGGTACATGATGATGGAGTAAAGTTAGGGATGCAGAAGATAGCATTTGCCCATGTTCCAAAAGAGATAAAGAAAATTATAAAGCCAAACTAACTATAATATTTTTAACTACTTCAAAGGGTGTTTCTCATGCTTATAAAATTGATAGAGAGTGTTGGTGAGAAAACAATTCATGCATTCTCATCTGTTTATGAAGCACTTAGATTCACCTCTATCTGTTTGACCCATATGCTCAATCCCCTTAGTTATAACCCCGCAATGAGAATGGTTTTAACCAAACAGATTTACTTTACGGCAGTTGGGATATTACCTCTGTTTGTTATGATGGCCTTTCTTTTTGGTTCTGTTATCATTGGTGTTGTCATCGTTCTCGCGACCGAGTACAATCTCCAAGAGCAGATAGGCTCGATTATCATTACTTTTGTCATTGATGAGTTTTCACCCTTTTTTACAGCCCTGCTTATTGCACTACGTTCTGGAACTGCAATCAATACAGAAATCGCCGTGATGAATGTCAATAAAGAGCTCAATACCCTAAGAGAGTACAAGATTGATTTAATCGATTATCTCTTTCTCCCCCGTATCATCAGTGGTATTATCAGCGTCACTTCGCTCTCTATTTTATTTGCGATTATCATGCTCAACAGCGGCTATATTTTCACACTTTTTTACATGAATATGGACTTGCATACCTATAAATATCTCCTTATAAATGCTATCGAAGTAAAAGATTTGGCTATTTTACTTCTTAAGAGTATCGCCTTTGGATTTGTTACAATGCTTATTCCTATTTATAGCGGATTAAAAACAGAAAATGCATACACTGCCATTCCCATTTCGGTCTTAAACGGCATGGTGAAACTCTTTGTTGCCCTATTTTTTATTGAGGTGTTATCATTACTAATTCAATCACTATAAAACTCTTTCAAAGATACAAATTCATACCAGAGTATATAAAAACGCTAGAGAGTCACGCGCTCATCTCTAAAGATACGCCTCTTATCTCAAACCTCAATATGCTTGAGAATATTGCGCTCATTAAAGAGGTGCATGAGTTGCTAGGCAGAGAGAAGGCTGAAGCGTTGGCAAATGAGTATCTCCAAAAGATAGGGCTCAGTCACATAGGTCTCTATAGACTCAACCAATGCAGTGATGTGGAAATTTTTTATGTTATGTTTATAAGAGCGCTTATGAGTAAAGCTACGGATGTTATAATCACTACTCCATTCTCTTTAATTAGTAATCTAAGAGATATTGAACCCATTATCGCTACGCTGAAGTTACTGGGTAGCGAGAAAAATATTTTTATTCTAGATAGCGTCATAAATGAACTGCACTACAAGGAGAAATCATGCCATATAGTAAAATGAAACTTGCAGTAGGTATCTTTGTAGTCATCTTTTTTATCGCTATCTCAACAGCGATGTTTTTTCTGCTTAAAGAGAAAGGAACCTTTGATAAAAGATATACCTTCTACTTCAATACAGAGAGTGCGAAATCTTTCAATATTGGCATGCCTTTAAAATTTTCAGGTTTCAATATAGGGGTTATCGACAACATTGCGCTTCAGGACAATGGAACAGTTACTATGGCTTTCTCTGTCAATCAAGATAACAAAAAGTGGATAAGTAAAGAGAGTGTTTTAACACTCAGAAAACCACTTATTGGTTCTGCGCATATTGAAGTTTACTCTCCAACAGGAAGCAAACCGCTTGCATCAGGTTCAACGCTTGAGATTTTTATCAGTGATGATATAAACGATATGATTACCAAACTTGAACCTGCTGTAAACAAGATACTCAATATTATAAACTCTATAGACTCCATTACGACCTATATAGCTAAAGAGGATTCTGAGCTTATGATGACGCTCAAAAATATTGAGAAGTTCAGTTCTAACTTAGTGAAGGACAACGCGCTTTTAACCACTATAACTGGAGATAAAAACTCTACGCAAAGTTTAATCAATGCCTTGCATGAAACGAAACAATTTATGAAAGAGCTTCATAGTGTCTCTCAAGATATAAGTAAGATAAGCTCCACTCTTGATGCGGACATCATACACCCTTCCTCTGGAGCGGTTAAAGAGCTTGAACTCATTCTCAAAGATGTGAAGCAGAAACTCGAAGCACTCGATGCAACTGTAAAAGCAGTCGGCTCTTTAGATAGTGAAGTCGTAGAGATAAAAGAGCAAATCGCCGCAGGTTTGCAAAAATCAAATCAGCTCATAGATAAGATAGATGCGCTTATCCAAGATGATAAAAAGTCGGAGGTCACCCTGCCATGATAAAACCACTCCTTTACCTCACACTCGCTTTACTGCTGAGTGCATGCGCAACAAAAACTGCACCAAACAAGTGGCAATATGAGAGTGCGAGCAGTTTTGACTCCTATAAAACAAACTTTTTATCTTCAAAAGATGCACTCGCTAAAACGGACTTAAACAGAGCCTTAGAGCATGCCAAAGTAAGCTCTGATATAAAGAGTTTAGCAACTATCTACTTGGGAGAGTGTGCTTTAAATATCTCAGTCGGACAAACTAGCAAATGTCCAAAATATGAAGTAATCAAAGATATTGTAGATGATATAACCTTGGATGCGTATTTTAGTTTACTCACCTCTAAGCTTACAAGCGCTCAAATACAACTTCTTCCTAAAATCTATCAAAACTTTGTTTGGCATGTGGAAAGTTTAGAGTTTAAAAGTGCAAATGAGGATATTTTAAATATGGAAGCCATTACTTCACAACTTCTTGCTGCCTCTTTGATAAAAGAGAATCTTACAAATGCAACTCGAGAGAAGCTACTAGAGCGCGCCTCTTTTTACGGCTATAAAAAAGCGGTTCTTTTTTGGTTAAACGAACTTTTACTAAATACAGAAGAAGAGAAGAGAAAAAAAGAGATAGCAAAAAAGCTTCTCCTGCTTCACTCTAAAGAGTAAGGGCACCCGATGAACGAGAGTATTGAAAAAGCCGCAAGTGGTGGAGATTTGCTAATCTGGGGAGTCATGTTTGGCATACTTGTAGTTGTTGTTGGATATTTGGCTTATATCAATAAAGATATTGAGAGATAAGCCTCATCAAGATGAGACTTAATTTAAAAAATATACTCTTTACGAGTCAGGTTGAAGAGTATATATGGAGAATCGTAATGAGATTATATACCCCTTTAGTTACAAAAGTGTTAACAGAAGTTTTAAATAGGGTTGGTATAATGTTTTTAAAAAAAGAGGAAAGAGATGCAAGCGCAATTTTCAAATGATTATGTAAAGTTTCAAGCTAAAATAGCCAACTTCATTTTGGCACAAAATTTTGCACAGAGGTGCGAAGAGTATGAAAACCTCTTCAACCAAATGGCATCCATCTCTCCAGATGATATGAAAGAGTATATACAAAAATCTCCTGCATTTTTACAAGCAAGAAATAGAAGTTTATCTCTTATGGAGAAGATTGTTGCAATCCACCGCTCCTTAAAAGAGCTTTTTGAACTCAGCGAAGAGGAACTTGGTGTACAATGCGGTTACAATTTGAAAAAAGTAGACAAAGAGATAGCAGAGAAACTTCAAGAAGCAGCCTACCTTTTAAGTGAGTATGAAAAAGCCTCCAATGAGGGAAGAAAAGCTATTGAAGTAGCGGACAATCCATTTTTAGCACAAGCACTGTAAGGATAGAAAAAATGAAAACATGTAACTCCCTAGAAGAGATAAGAACAGAGATAGACCTCATAGACGATCAACTCGTGGATATGATTTCACAAAGAGCACACTTGGTCCATCAAGCTGCTAAATTTAAAAATAGCATCGAAGAGGTTAAAGCCAATGAAAGAGTGAACTTCATTCTTCAAAGAGTACGCAACAAAGCTATCAAGTTAGGAATATCTCCTAACATGATTTCGGAGCTTTACACTATTATGATAAATGAGATGGTTGAGACAGAGATTTCAGAGTTTAGAAACTCTAACTCATTTTAGCGTTGATATGAAGAAAATTTTACTTATTATTACACTCACATTGAATCTTTTTGCACTCGATGCTTTTATAAAGCCCTCAGAACTCAAAGATTCACTCAAAAATGAGAACACACTTGTTTTAGATGTAAGTCCCTATGCTCTTTATATGAGAGGTCATATTGAGGGAGCTACGCATGTGGATATCTTGAAATTTATTAACCCAGAGAGCCCCTATAAGCTTATGAATGCTCCTGCGTTGATTCAGGATGAACTCACAAGCCTTGGCATAAACAAGGGGAGCCAAGTTGTTCTTTACTCTCATAATGGAGCTGTCAATACTCTCTATTGTAGTTATTTAGCCTTTATCCTGATTTCACACGGTTTTGAGAATGTAAGTATCTTAGATGGTGGCTATATGGCATGGGTTTTTGAAAATGAGCTGTTAACTTCGACAGAGAAACCTTCACGCAGTGATGGCAATTTCATAGTAGAAAAGCAACCAGCATTTTTTGCTACTTTAGAGTATATTCAAGCAAATAGCTCTAAGATTAAACTACTCGATTCAAGATCTGCACACGAGTATTATGGAGTTGCACGCTCTGGCAACATAAAAGAGATTGGACATATTCCACATGCCAAAAGTAGTTTCTATCAAGATAAGTTTTTAACTGACTTTACTATACAAAGCGATGATGTACTTGAAGCTATATTTATCAATGGACATGAGCTCAAAAAAGAGGATGAGATAGTTATTTATGGAGAGAATGCGATGAGCGCATCTATGAATTGGTTTATACTCTATAAAAAAATGGGCTTTAAGAATGCAAAACTTTATGAAGCTTCACTGCTTGAGTGGGGAAATATAGAAGCGCTTCCTATGGTAAAGTATAAATGGGAAACTAGATAAAAAGAGGGTGACCTCTTCTTATTTATAGCGGTAAGTGATTCGTCCCTTATCAAGACTATACGGTGTTAGTTCAAGTTTAACTTTATCACCTGGAAGTATTTTGATATAGTGCATACGCATTTTTCCTGCAATATGACATAAAATAATATGTCCATTTTCTAGTTCAACACGAAATGTTGCATTTGGCAAAGCCTCTATAATCTTGCCATCTACTTCGATAACATCTGATTTAGCCATTTTAATCCTTCTTCTTCTCTAAGCGAGAGATAAAATTTCAGCTTTACCGTTGATAACTGCAACAGTATGCTCATAGTGTGAACCGCGTAAACCATCGGCACTAACAACATCCCACTTATTTTCTAAAATAATTGGTTTAGAGTTTTTTTGACATATCATAGGTTCAAGACAAAAAACCATTCCATTCTTAATCTTTGGACCAGACTTTGGATTCTGACCATTGAGATAGTTTGGAATCTCAGGCTCTTCATGAGGTCTTTTACCTATGCCATGACCACAAAAGTTGTAAAGAGGTACAAAACCGCGAGAGAGAATAGACTCTTCCATCAGTAGTGAGAGCTCTTTAAATCTCATACCCTCTTTTATCTCACTGATTGCATATAAAAGTGTCTCTTTTGCACATGCAATCAAGGCTTCATCTTCTGGAGTAATTGTTCCAACTGGTACTGTAATAGCTGCATCACCAAACCAACCGTCTAGCTCTGTACCTATATCATAACCAATTACATCACCCTCTTGGAGCCTGTAATCTGTTGGTATTCCATGAATGATAACTTTGTTGAGTGAAGTACAAACAGCATTTGGAAAGCCATAAAGACCTTTAAAAGAGGGTCTAGCACCATGGCTGCGTATATAATCCTCAGCCATAGCATCTAACTCTTTTAAAGAAATTCCAACTTTTGTGTTTGCTCGAAGTAGGTCTAACGCACCACCAACAATCTTGTTAGCAGCTCTTAATTTTTCAATTTCGTCAGATTTTCTAAGCGCTATGGCCATTTTTATAAACCAACTGCACTTAATGTTTCATATTTGCTCATATATATCTGAGCCTCTATTTTTCTCATTGTGTCTAATGCGACTTGAACAACAATTAAAACTGCTGTACCGCCAAAGAAGAAACCTACACCCATTCCATGAATAATCATAAATGGTAATGTAGCAACAAGACCTAGATAGAGTGAACCTGTAACTGTTAATCTACTTGCAGTTTCATTTAAAAACTCTTTTGTAGCATCACCGGTTCGAATACCTGGGATAAATCCACCTTGTCTTTTTAAATTGTCAGCTATATCTTTTGCATTGAATGTAATCGAAGCATAAAAGAATGCAAAGAAAACAACAAAAAGAAAAGTTAACAACTGAAAAAAGTAACCATTAGGGTTCAATATATCAGCTACAGCCTGAACATTAGGGTTTGTACTACTAGATAAAACTGTCATAGGGAACATCAATATCGCACTTGCAAAAATAACTGGAATAACACCAGCAAGATTTACTTTAATAGGGATGTAGTTCATCACTCTTTTGTTTTGGTTTTGCATCATTGTTTTCTTAGCGTAAGTAACAGGAACACGACGCTCACCAAGCTCTACATAGATGATAACTGCAACAGTAGCAAATATAAGTACAAGTATTGCAACAAGAGTTAAGAAACTCATAGCACCTGTATTTACCATTGTAACACTTTGACCTATAGCGCTTGGTATTGCAGAAACAATTCCCGCAAAGATAATAAGGGATATACCATTACCTATACCGCTTTGAGTAATCTGCTCACCAATCCACATTAGAAGCATTGTTCCAGCTAACATAGATACAACCGAAAGAAGTATAAACGTATTTTGGTCCGCTAATATAGCACTATTTCCACTTGGACCTGTCAAACTTTGGAGTCCAACACTTACCCCAACAGCTTGTATAATAGTAATTACAATCGTCGCATAGCGAATGATTTGCATGTACTTCACCATACCATCTCTCTCTTTTTTCATTTGACCAAGAGTAGGGAATGTTGCAGCTAAAAGTTCCATAATAATAGAAGCAGTGATATAAGGCATAATACCAAGTGAAATGATAGATAATCTCTCAACTGCGTTTCCGCTGAACATGTTGAAAAGACCTAGTGCATCCGATTGATGTGAGTTGAAGAATGATGCTATAACAGCAGTATCAACGCCAGGAACTGGCACGTATGCCAGTAGGCGATAAATAAATAAAAACCCGATTGTAATAAGTATCTTATTAACTAGATTTTTATTCACAATTATTTACCAGTAGTTGTAATGTTTTCGTCTTTGATTTTTGATACTAAATCTTTCGCAGTAGCACCAACTAACTTAACTTTAGTAACTGTAGCAGAGATTTTATGAACGCTACGGATAGTTTCCATAGTTATTTCAGCCAATCCTGCAATATCAGTCACTTTTTCAACATTGATTACATATGGTTTTACATAACGAGATGTAAATCCAATTTTTGGTAAACGTTTTGCAAGTGGTTGTTGTCCACCCTCAAAGTTTCTTTTTCTTTTGTAACCTGTACGAGATTTCTGACCTTTTTGACCACGAGCAGCAGTCTTACCAGTACCAGAACCTTGTCCACGTCCAACACGCTTACGATTAGCTGTTGAACCCTCTGCAGGTGTTAAATTTTCAATACCCATTTTCTATCCTTTGATTCTTGAAAGTGCTTCAATAGTAGCACGAACAAGTGTATTTGGATTGTTTGAACCGATTGACTTTGTAAGTACATCTTTGATACCAGAAAGTTCAAGAACTGGACGAGCAGCTCCACCGGCGATAACACCCGTACCTTCTGATGCTGGCTTTAATAAAATGCGACTTGCATTATATTTATGCTCAATATCATGTGCAATTGTTGAACCTTTAATCTTAACAGTAGTTAAGTTTTTGAAAGCTTCATCCACTGCTTTACGAATTGCATCTGGAACCTCTTTCGCTTTACCAACACCATATCCAACAGTACCGTTTTTGTTACCAACTACGATAAGTGCAGTGAAACGAAAACGACGTCCACCTTTAACAACTTTTGTTACACGACCTATATTTACAATCGCTTCTTCAAAATCTTCTCTATTGATTTCCATCATCAGCCCCTAAAACTTAATTTCGTTAGCACGAAGTGCATCACCAAACGCAGCTATAACACCGTGATATTGGTAACCATTACGATCAAATACAATTGCAGAAATGTTTGCAGCTTTTAGTGTTGCAGCAAATGCCTCACCAAGTGCAGCAGCACCTTCTCTGTTTGATTTGTGACCAGTCGACTTTGAGTGTAGTGCGCATAATGTTGTTGCAGTTGCATCATCAATAGCTTGTACACTTAAATAACGATTTGAACGAAATACAGAAACACGAGGAAGTGAAGCACAACCAGATATTTTTGCACGGATACGACGCTTACGCTTTAAACGATTCGCAACTTTGCTTTTTAATACTTTAGCATTCATTTATATTCCTCCCTTATTTCTTAGAAGTTTTACCGGCTTTACGCACGATATGCTCTTCTACATACTTAACACCTTTACCTTTGTAAGGCTCTGGTGGACGGAATGATCTAACTTCTGCAGCAACTTGACCAAGCGTTTGCTTGTCATGGCTTTTAAGAGTAATCACATTTTTTTCAACACTAGCTTCAATTACATCTGGTAAATCATAATTAATATCATGAGAGAAACCAAGTTGTAAATTAAGTACTTTACCGTTTACTGCAGCTCTATAACCAACACCGTTGATTTCTAGTTGCTTAGTATAACCAGTTGTTAAACCAGTAACTATGTTTGCAGCAAGTGCGCGGTAAGTTCCCCAGAAAGCTCTATGGTCTTTGGCATCTGACAAATTAGCAAAAGTTAAAGTGTTTCCTTCAATAGTGAAAGCTACATTCCCTTTTGTGTCTAAGTCAACACTATTTTTGCCTTTAGCAAAAGTAATAACATTTCCATTTGAACTAACATTAATATCAGCTGCAAATTCTACAGGTAATTTTCCAATTCTTGACATGTTATCTCCCTACCAAACCGTACACATAACTTCACCACCAATGCCAAGCTCGTAAGCTTTGTCATTTGGTAGTACGCCATGCGATGTACTTACAATAATAGTTCCATAACCATTTTTGAATCTTTTAATCTCTTCTTTACCTTTGTAAACACGACGACCTGGCTTAGAAATTCTTTTGAGTTCATTAATTACAGTTCTTTCATTTTCATCGTACTTAAGTACAACTTTGATAGTTTTTTTAACGCCATCTTCGATAACATTACAACTATCAATATAACCTTTTTCTACTAAGATATTTGCTAAAGCTTCAACACTTTTAGAGTGTACTAAAGTTGTAACAGCTAATCTTCTCATACCAGCATTACGAACACGAGTTAACGCGTCAGCTACTAAATCATTAATCATAAATAATATTCCTTATGTTGCAAGTCTAAAACTAGACTGCTAATTATTAGGAGTTTCTTCTTGGCTTACCAAGAAGACTTTCTAACACCTGGGATTAATCCCTCATTTGCCATTTTTCTAAAACATACACGACAGATTCCAAAGTCACGAAGTACTGAGTGAGGACGACCACAGATTTGACATCTTGTATATCCACGTACTTCAAACTTTGGAGTTCTTTTCGCTTTTGCTATCATTGACTTCTTAGCCATTAGTTACTCCCTTTAGTGAAAGGCATTCCCATCTTCTCAAGAAGAGTATAGGCTGCTTTATCAGAACCAGCAGTAGTTACAACAGTGATATTCATACCATGAATTTGGATGATTGAATCGTAACTAATCTCTGGGAAAATAAGTTGTTCTTGAAGACCAAAGTTATAGTTACCACGACCATCAAAACCATTTCTTGGAACACCACGGAAATCTTTCACACGAGGAAGTGCAATAGAAACTAGACGATCTAAAAAGTTATACATGTTTTCACCACGAAGTGTAACACGAATACCAACTGGCATACCTTCACGTACTTTAAAACCTGCAACAGATTTTTTAGCGATTACTGTAGTTGCTTTTTGACCAGCAATTTTAGTAATTGTGTCTTCAATATTTTGAATAAGCTTGTTATCTTTCATTGCAAAACCAGCACCTACAGAGATAACAATTTTATCTATTTGAGGAACTTGCATAATGTTTTTAATACCAAGGTCAGCTTGTAATTCAGATTTTAAACCTAAATATTTTTCTTTTAAACGAGCCATCTAATTATGCCTCCACTTTACGTACATTTGAAACATCTATAGGCATCTCTTTATTGATATGACCACCTTTAGTGTTATCTTCAGTTGGTTTAATTGCTTTTTTAGCAATTTTACAACCCTCTACGATTACCTTGTTTTTCTTAGGCATAACTGCTAATACAGTCGCCTTAGTTCCACGGTCATCGCCAGCGATAATTTCTACAGTATCGCCTTTTTTGAAATTAAACTTTGCCATCAAACAACCTCCGGCGCAAGAGATACAATTTTCATAAATCCAGCATAACGTACTTCACGACCAATTGGTCCGAAAATACGAGTACCGATAGGTTCTCTCTTGTCATCAAGTATAACTGCTGCATTGTCATCAAAACGGATTAAAGAACCGTTTTCACGGTGAATCTCTTTTTTAGTTCTAACGATAACAGCTTTTACAACTTTACCTTTTTTAACTTTAGCAGTTGGAGTCGCTTTTTTTACAGAAGCGATGATAACATCACCTACTGAAGCATAACGACGCTTAGAACCACCAAGTACCTTAATACACATAATCTCTTTTGCACCTGTATTATCAGCTACATTTAAACGACTGAAACCTTGTATCATTATTGTGCTCCTGATACAACTGTTTTAAGTCTAAAAGATTTAGTCTTAGAAAGTGGGCGACATTCGATTGCAATAATCTCATCCCCAACTTTTACTTCATTACGCTCATCATGTACTAAGTACTTTTTGAAACGTTTTACAACTTTATGGTAACGAGGGTGCATTACACGACGTTCAACAACGATAGATACCGTTTTTTCGCCTGCAATCGTAACTACTTTACCTTGAATTTCACGTTTATGTGTCATCGCCGTCCCCTAGTTTGCTACTGCAGTAAGTGCAGTATTGATTCTTGCAATATCTTTTTTCGCAACACTAATTTCATTAGTGTTAGTCAATTGCATCATCTTTTGTTTAATTTTTAAAGTAAAAAGTTCAGTCTTTCTAGCTTTAAGCATAGCTTGAAGTTCAGCTGAATTTTTATCTGCTAAATCAGAATATTTCATTGTTCATCTCCGCAGTGATTATTTTAGTTTTGAATGGTAACTTGTGTAATGCAAGAGTTAACGCTTCACGAGCGATATCATGCGGAACACCAGCCATTTCAAAAATTATACGACCTGGCTTAATATTCATAACCCATTGATCAACTGAACCTTTACCCTTACCCATACGAGTTTCAAGAGGCTTAGCAGTTAATGGCTTAGCAGGGAATACACGAATCCAAATCTTACCATTTCTTTTAATGTGACGTGTAGCAGAGATACGTGCAGACTCTATTTGACGAGAGTTGATACGACCAGCTTCTACAGCTTTTAAAGCGATGTCACCAAAAGCTAAATTATAACCTGAACGAGCGTAACCACGGTTACGACCTTTCATTACTTTACGATATTTTGTTCTTTTTGGCATCAACATAACTATTCAGCCTTTTTCGGAGCACGCTTAGGACGACGCGTCTCTTTGTTTGTATTTTCTTCTTTTGCTTCTGCAGGAATACCTTTAGTAAGTACTTCCCCTTTAAATATCCATACTTTAACACCGATACAACCGTAAGTTGTGTGTGCTTCAGCAAAACCGTAATCGATTTTTGCACGTAATGTATGAAGTGGAACACGTCCCTCTAAATACCATTCAGTACGAGCCATCTCTGCTCCACCTAAACGGCCAGATACAGAAACTTTAATACCTTTAGCACCAGAACGTTGTGCACCTTGCATAACTTTTTTCATAGCACGTCTAAAAGCAACACGACGCTCTAACTGAGTAGCTACATTCTCAGCAACAAGTTGTGCTGAAGTTTGCGCTTTTTTCTCTTCTTTGATGTTTAAAGATATTGCTTTACCAACAAGTTTTTGAAGAGTAGTTTTAAGTTTCTCAATGTCCGAACCTTTTTTACCAATAATGATACCAGGACGAGCAGCAACGATAGTTACACGAAGTCTCTTAACTGTTCTTTCTATGATGATGTTTGCAACACCAGCATAATAAAGCTCTTTTTTCAAATATGTACGAATCTTGTGATCTTCACCTAAATCTGCAGCTGCAGTTTTAAAGTTAGGGAACCAACGGCTCTCCCAATTTCTGTTGATACCAAGACGTAAACCAATAGGATTAACTTTATGACCCATATTATTTACCCTCTACTTCTACTAATATATGTGCAGTTGGTTTTCTAATACCTGACGCCATACCACGAGCACGTGGACGGAAACGTTTAAGTACTGGACCATTGTCTACACGACATGATGTAACTACACAATCTTCAGCTTCACTACCACTGTTAGCAACTGCAGATGCAAGTACTTTAGCGATAATTTTTGCTGCTTTGTTTGGAGTAAACTCTAAAGCTGCTAATGCTTTTTCAGCATTCATACCTTGAATTTCTCTTGCAATAAGACGAGATTTGATAGGTGAAACACGGATAAATTTCAATAATGCTCTAGCCATAATTAACCTACCTTTTTCTGTACAGAACCTTTATGGCCCTTAAATGTACGAGTTGGTGCGAATTCACCTAATTTATAACCAACATGATTCTCTGTAACATATACAGGAACAAATTGACGTCCGTTGTGAACATTCATTGTTAAACCAATCATGTCAGGTAGAATTGTACTTCTACGAGACCATGTTTTAATAGGTTTTTTATTGCTCTCTGCTTTCGCAGCAACAACTTTTTTCATTAAATGATCATCAACAAATGGACCTTTTTTTACTGAACGAGCCATTAGCCTACCCTTTTTGCATTTGGTTTACGGCGAGTAATAATAAGTTTATTACTTGCTTTATTACGACGAGTCTTAGCACCTTTAGTTGGTTTACCCCAAGGAGTAACCGGATGACGACCTGAGTTCGTTTTACCTTCACCACCACCATGTGGGTGATCTATTGGGTTCATTGCAGAACCACGAGTTTGAGGACGAATACCTAAGTGACGCTGACGACCAGCTTTTCCGATAACGATATTACCGAACTCTTCATTACCAACTGAACCAACAGTCGCTATACACTCGCCTAAAACTAAACGCATTTCAGAAGAAGGCATACGAAGAGAAACATATTTACCATCACGGCCCATAATTTGAGCAGAAGTACCAGCAGAACGAACTAATTGTCCACCCTTGCCAACTTTTAACTCAACGTTATGAACAACAGTACCCACTGGGATGCTTTTTAATTTCATTGCATTACCAGGTTTGACATCTAAACCAGATTCAGCAGCGCAAACTACATCACCAACACTTAAACCTTTTGGTTGAAGTATATATCTTTTCTCACCATCAGCATATGTGATAAGTGCGATACGACAGTTACGGTATGGATCATATTCAATAGCGCTTACAGTACCTGGAATATCAAATTTATTTCTTTTGAAATCGATGATACGGTAAAGTTTTTTAGCACCAGCTTGTTTATGACGAGATGTGATACGACCATGATTGTTACGACCAGCAGTAGTTGGAAGTTTAACAAGTAATGAACGAACACTTGCTTTTGCAGTAATCTCGCTCGAATCAACATTCGTCATAAAACGACGAGACGGAGTGGTTGGTTTATAAGTTTTTATTGCCATCTTACACCGCCAAACTTTCTATTTGTGCACCCTCAGGTAGAGTAACATAAAACTTTTTGAAGTTATTTTGTTTACCTGCAACACCACGGAATTTTTTTACTTTTCCGTTTTGATTCAATGAGTTAATGTTACTTGGAATAATTCCAAAATACTCACGAAAAACCTCTTTAAGACCTGTTTTAGTCATACGAGGAGATGTTTGTACAACGATTACACCATCTTCTTGCATTCCAAGAGTCTTCTCTGTATATAATATAGATTTAATATCTGTAATATCAGCCATTACTTAGCCTCACTTGTCAAACTTTCCCATACTGCTTTTTCGATCACGATTGAACGATAGTTAGCAGCTAAGAAAGCATTTAATTCATTAGATTCAATAACATAAGTAGCAGCGATGTTCTCAAAAGCTAAATATGTTGGCTCATCTAAAAGAGATTTAACGATTAGTACATCTCTTTGATTAAGTTGCTTGAAAATTACATTTGCATCTTTAGTTTTTCCAGATACAACTTCAAGGCTATCAACTATAAACAATGTGCCGTTTTGTGCATGTTCATTCAAAGCAAAGTTTAAAGCAAGTTTTTTTTGCTTTTTGTTCACTTTTAAATCGTAGTTACGGTTGTTTTTAGGACCAAATGCCTTACCACCACCTACGAAAACTGGAGAACGACGAGAACCAGCACGAGCACGTCCGCCACCTTTTTGAGCCCATGGTTTCTTACCACCACCTCTAACTTGTGAACGAGTTAAAGCAGTTGCACTGTTTGCTCTCATAGCAGCTTGTGCAGACTTTACATACAAGTACAAGTTATGAGGATTAATACCAGAAAAACTCTCTGGTAATGCTAACTCAGAAGCTTTTTCTAATTTTTCATTTAAAACTATTGCGCTCATTATCTAGCTACCTTTACACGACCTAAAGCACCGTTAGCTCCAGAAACTGAACCAACAACCACTAGGATTTTATTTTCAGCATCATAAGAAACGATCTCATTCTTAACACTATTTTTTGTATTTCCGTATTGTCCAGGCATTTTCTTACCCTTCATAACACGACCTGGCCACTCAGCATTACCGATAGAACCAGTTCTACGACCAAATCTATGACCATGCTCAGCAGGACCACCACCGAAGTTCCAACGTACCATTGCACCTGTAAAACCGTGACCTTTAGTGTTGAAAGTAGTTTTTAATGCTTTAGCTTCTGCTAATGGCGCTATATCTACATCTCCAGCTTCAGTATTTGCTACTTCTAAAGTAACAAAACGATTAAATTCAGATGGAAGATCGTATTTCTTTTGTTGACCTTCGATTGCTTTATTCATTTTTTTACCGCTTTTGTAAGATACAATCGCAGTTCCTTCATTCACTTCACATACCTTCATATCAAGAACTCTTAATAGAGTAACTGGTTTACTTGGTACACTGATAGTACGGCTCATGCCGATTTTTTCAACAATATATTCCATGACCTCTCCTACTTATCCATAGAGCGAACTTCAACGTCCACTTCTGGTGCAAGATCAAGTTTCATTAGAGAATCAACAGTTTCTGGCGTAGCAGATACGATGTCGATTACTCTAGCGTGCATACGGATTTCAAATTGCTCACGCGCTTTTTTGTTAATATGAACAGATTTCAAAACTGTATACTTACGAATCTTTGTTGGTAAAGGGATAGGACCGCGAATTGCAGCACCTGTACGCTTTACAGCCTCAACTATTGATGCCACTGATCTATCAAGTACACGATGATCATAAGCTTTCAATTTTAAACGAATTTTTTCCATGTTTTTCCTTCTAAAGAACTCGTTAGGTCTTGCCCAACTATTTTAAACGAGCGGAATTGTACCAAAACAAACGCTGATATTCAAGGATTTAGGGCTTAAAAATGAATTTCTCTTTAAATTTACTTCCTTTTTATAAGGAAGATAAAAATTTAAAAGATAAGTTTTTCTTCATTTGTTCTTCATTTCACACAAGTAAAATTCAAACATTAAAAGAGAATAAAGGATTAAAAATGAAAAAATTAACTTCAAAAATCATAATAGCAATTGAGACGTTGAAAGATTCACTTCTTACAATCAGTAGTTTTGTAATTGTTTCTTTAGTACATGCCTAACATTTATGCTTCTTTTTTGGCATGTGGAAATATATATCTTTCAAACTTTTTACTCTAAATCCACATGCCAAACATTTCCACATGCCAAAACGCATCAAAATATTTTTAAACTTCTTTTTATATACATCTCATAAAGTACAGGAATGAGCACAAGGCTCAAAACTGCCGAACTTATAACTCCGCCTATCATTGGTGCGGCGATACGTTGCATCACTTCACTTCCCACTCCATCACTCAACATAATAGGAAAGAGTCCTGCCAAGATGGCAAAGAGTGTCATCAGTTTAGGTCGTACTCTTTTCACTGCCCCTTCATAGATAGCCTCTCTTAAATGTTCTGCACTAAAGTCAGCTCCAAATCTTTGTTGCGACTCTGAGATACTCTCTTGAAGATAAATGACCATGATGATTGCCGTTTGCGCAGCGATTCCAAGAAGTGCCAAAAAGCCGACGATTACTGCAACACTCAAACTAAAGTGCAAATAATCTATATAGATAAGCCCTCCTAAAAAAGCAAAAGGAAGCGTAAAAAATATCATCAAAGTCACCACAATATCTTTTAAAGCCATATAGATAAGTGCTAAAATTAGAAGGAGTACCACAGGAACTATCCAAATTATCTTTGCCATTGCACGCTCTAAATACTCGGATTGTCCCGCCCACTCTATGTAACTTCCAGCAGGAAGATTTAACTCCTGTAGAAGTTTTTGGGCATCTGCTTTATAATCACTTGGGCTTACCCCCTCTTTAGGTGTAATGTATATGAAAATTACAGGTGTCGCCATCTCGCTCTTTATAACAGAAGAGCTCTCTCTGTAGGAGACTTCAGCAAAAGTGCTGAGTGGCACAAAACCAAGAGAAGTTTTTATCTGAATCTTTTCTATATCCTCTAGGCTTCTTCTCTCACTCTCTTCAAGTCTGAGGCTTATCGGATACCTCTCTATCCCTTTATAGAAAGTTCCCACTTGCATTCCGCCTATCGCTAAAGAGGTATACTCTAAAAGCGCATTTTTAGTGAGGTTATAGCGTGCAAGAGAGATTTCATCTATCTTAATATCAAGATAGTAACCAGCACTCGCCTGATCTGCAAATACACTTTGTGTTAAGTTACTTGCACGAAGTTTTTGCTCAATAACTTTTGCATAACGCTCCAAGTTCTTCATATCTTTGGAGTAGAGCTTTATGCCAAGCGGGGTTCGTATACCACTCAGGAGCATATCTATTCTGCCTCGAATCGGATAGGTCCATGAGTTTACCAATCCTGGAACTCTGAGGGCTGCTTCCATCTCCGCCATCAGCTTTTTGTATGTCATCCCTTCACGCCACTCACTCTCATCTTTAAGTGTAATAATTGTCTCTATCATACTCAGTGGTGCGGGGTCTGTTGCAGAAGTAGCACGCCCTCCTTTTCCAAAAACAGTTTTTACCTCAGGGAAGGAAGCTAAAATCTTATCTGTCTTTTGTGTCAGCTCTTTACTTAAATCCACACCAATTCCGTAAGGGGTTACAGGCATATACATAAAGGTCTGCTCATTGAGCATAGGCATAAACTCCCAGTTAAAATTTTTATACAGAGGATAGATATAGAGAAGCGAAGCGATAGTAAGAGCAAAGACGAGATACTTCAGTTTTAAACTTATTTTCAAAAGAGGCGTATAGAGCCAAATAAAAAAGCTATTTAAAAAGTTCTTTGATTCTGGGATGATTTTACCTCTTAAAAAATAGACCATCAGTACTGGAACTAAAGTGATAGAGAGGATTGCACCCACAGCCATAGCAAAGGTTTTTGTATAGGCTAAAGGAGTAAAGAGTTGCCCCTCCTGACCAGAGAGCGCAAAAATCGGTAAAAAGGAGACCACCACTAAAAGAAGAGCAAAGAAGATAGGACGACCCACTTTTTGAGAAGAACTTATCATTAACTCCAATCGCTCCTTATTCGATATACTCCCCTGCTTCGCTTCGAGTTTATGTATCTCTTTGTGCGCATTTTCAATCATCACGATACTCGCATCAATCATCGCTCCAATCGCTATGGCGATTCCGCCTAGACTCATAATGTTTGAACCGATACCAAAAAGTTTCATAAGTAAAAATGTTAAACCAAGAGTAAGAGGTAAAACGATGAGAACTATGAGTGAAGAGCGAAAATGGAGTAAAAATATACCAATTACAAGGACTACTATAAGGCTCTCTTTTAAGAGCGTATGCTCTAAGTTATCTACCGCTTTTTTGATGAGGCTTGAGCGGTCGTATGTTGTTACAACATCGACTCCCTCCACTTTAAGCTCACGCATCTTTTGTTTGATTTTCTCGATACTTTTATAGACATCCGAACCATAGCGAAGCATCACTATGCCACCAACAACCTCGCCTTGTCCATTTAAATCAGCAACCCCTCTTCTCATAGAACTACTCACCTCAACTCTGGCAATATCGCCGATGGTCAGAGGAATCCCTCCCTCAGACTTTACAACTAAAGAGCGTATATCCTCTAAGCTTTTGAGATACCCTTTGGCTGAAATCATCCACTCATACCCATTTTGAAGAAGGATTCTGCCGCCTGTGTCGTTATTGTTTGCTTTGATGACTTTTGAGACATCCGAGATACTTAGGTTGTATTGAACAAGCGTCTCATTGTTAAGGACAATCTGATAATCAGGAACAAAACCACCAACAGAAGCGACTTCGCTCACTCCATCCACCCCCAAAAGAGCAAACTTGTAGTAGTAGTCTTGAAGGGTTCTAAGTTGCGCTAATGTTTTTGTTTTTGAAGTAAGGGCATATTCATAGACCCAAGCAACACCTGAAGCATCAGGTCCAAGAGAGACTTTCATAGAAGAAGGAAGTTCAGAACTCGCTGTAGAGAGTTGTTCTAGAACTCTTGTTCTCGCCCAGTAGAGGTCGGTTCCCTCTTTAAAAATAATATATACAAGACCATTTCCATAGGTAGAAAAACCACGCACTGTCTCTATGTCGGAGATAGATAAAAACTTAGAGACTAAGGGGTAGGTTCCCTGCTCTTCAACTATCTCAGGACTTTGCCCACTCCACTCTATTTGAACGATTACCTGCGGAGGAGAGAGGTCAGGAAGTGCATCTATAGGTGTCTCTTTGATGGCATAGATAGAAGCGAATATAAAAAAGAGTGTCAGCGTGAGTACAAGAAACTTGTTTCTAACACTCAGCTCTATGAGTTTTTCAATCATCCCATCACTCCTAATAGGTACCATTGATTTGAGCGTCTGAATCCATTAAAAAGAGTGCATTGTTTACAACTACATCGCCCTCTTTTAAACCTCTTATAACACTGTATCTCTTGGCATCTAAAACTTTTACCTCTATCTCTTTTGGTTCATACTCACCCTCATACTCTCCAGCTACAAAAGCATAAAAAACACCATTTTTTCTAAGCACCGCAGTGGAAGGAAGCATTAAATACTCCTCTGCTTTGGCATGAGATTCTATGGTTACATACATGCCCGCCTTTAAAAGATTTTTCTTGTTATTTACACTAAGTCTTAGAGTAAGTGTTGTCTCTTTTGTGTTTAGCATCGGGTAAAGAATCTCCTTCTTCGCCTCAAAGGAGTCCTCAATTCCAATCACTTTAACTTTAAAGGAGTCTAATGCATCGAGTGTTGCAAGCTCTTTTTGATAGAGTTGCATCTCCACCCAAACACGCTCCAAACTCACTATCTCAAAAAGTTTTTGTGTCGCTTTGAAGGCATCAAGATGCGAGATATTTTTAGCAAAAACATAACCGCTTTTTGGCGCAGAGATATCTGTCTGTTTTGAGACTTTCATACTCTCTTCTATACTCTTTATCTCTTTTGGACTCACATTGAGTAAAAGAAGTTTCTCTCTTGAACTCTCTAACATCTCTATACTTTTATGTATTTTGTTATATTTCAAAGAGGCTAAGTACTCCTCTTTTGCACTCAAAACCTCAGGCGAATAGACGCTTGCTAAGACATCACCCTCATGGACATATTTATAGAGCGTGTCTGCATAGAGAGTCTCAACAAAACCACTAAAACGAGGCGCTACGCTATATCTTAAACTCTCATCTACTCTCACATAGCCATAGTTTTTCTGTATCTTTGCAGTAGTCACCTTTTTTACCTCAACCGTCTCAACTGAGAAGAGTTGCTCCACGGTTGCCGCTTGTGCAAAAACAAGAAGTGCCATCCAAAGTATCAAATATCTCATTTTATCTCTCCTACTAAGGCATCTATCTCGGTCTGCGCTCTTTTGTAAGAAGCGATAGCACTGATTTTTTGCTCTTGTAAATCTAATTTTTTCTCCAACATACTCGTTAAGCTAAGAAGATTTTTCCCATTATTTATATTTGCACCCGCAAGCTCAAACATATGCTCTACTTGCGGAAGTGACTCTGTTGTGAGTATCTTATATATCTCGTAACTATTTATAAGTTGTGCGTAGCTCTTATGCAGGTCAGATTTTAATTTTTCATACAAATCACTCTTTGCGAACTTTGCCTCTAAAAGCTCTTTTCTTGCTTGTTGCACGCGAAGGCTCTCATTTCCATAGATAGGAAGAGAGGCTCCAATACTAAAACTCAGATAATCCTCAAAAGAGGCTCTGTGAAAATAGCCAAGTTGTACCACAGGGTCTATTTTGGAGTCATACTCTTTTAACTCTGCAAATGCACTTTTTGCACCTACTTGCGCCGATTTGTATTGGTAGGATCTGTTTTGAGAGAGAAGTTCAAGATAGCGCTCAAGACTCTTTGGCACGGTTACTTTGGCATCCATCTCTAGTGAATCTATTTTCATAGAGGCGAGATAGGAGAGTTTTGCGTACAACCCACCTAAGATACTCACAATACGACTACGCTTTATCTTCAACTGCGAATGAAAAAGTTTCATCCCCATCGTCTGCATATGAAGAGAACTTTCGCTAAGCGTGTAGATAGTGCCTAACTCTATATTTTTACGATTGAGTTCTAGTGACTCTTCAAGAATAGCTCTCTCTTTTTCAAACTCCCAGATTGTGTAAGCGGTAAGTTTTATCTCTCGAACCAAGGCAGTTTTTGCCATCTCTAGTGAACTGTAAACAACGCTTTTTTTAGCATTCACATACGAAGCATTCGCACCTCGTTTTCCAAAGTAAGGAATCTTCTGTTTAAATGCAATACCCTCATTCTGCATCGGTTCAACAGAGCGACTCATTGGGTCACTAAACTGTATATCGCTGACACTGAAAGTAAGTTCTGGATTTGCAAAGTTTTGCGTAAGTTCCAAGGAATCATCCAAAGCACTTAGTTTTTGTTCTATGCTTTTGAGTGAGTTATGAGAGGCCAAAGAGTTCTCTATAATCGTCTCTAAAGTTTGCGCCTGCACCATAACTGTAAATGCAAAACAGAGAGAGAAAATCCGAAGCATACAAACCCCTTTTAAAGATTTATTGAAGTTTTAACTCTATACTTCTTTCCATCAGAAGAAGTTATAAAGATATGTATCTGCCATGTACCGCTCATTGAGAAGTTTACAACCGACTCATACCTTCCATCGCCTAACTCTTTCGCCGCTTCCTTGAAGTCCATATAGGGCATTCCAGGCATTGCAGGCATAAAAGATTTGATGGTAACTGTGTCGCCGCTTGTCGCTTTGCCATCTCTAAAAATCTGAAAAACAATCGTGTTGTTTCCAACTACTAAGGGTTTTTCAGAGCTAAGTTTTACAGTTGTAGCTCTACTTTGAGCCTCTTGTTCAAAAGCAGAGGCATTTAAAGCGCTCAGACTAAGCGCTAAAGTAAATAGTAAGGATAATAGTTTCATAGGGAACTCCTAAAGTGTTAATTTAGGAGTATTGTATAGTAGAAGTGTGTAGTGTTTGTGCAGGAGAGGACTATCTGTTTCTTCCTTGACCTTGACCCATGCCACCTTGACCCATACCAGCTCCCTGTCCTTGACCCATGCCGCATTTACCTGCACCTTGACCTTGTCTTACGTTACTGTTTTGATTCATGCGCTCTTGCATCTGAACTTTTTGATGATTTGTAAATTCAACTGCGTTAATAACACCGTCGTTATTGACATCAATATCTTTAAAAGCCGCTGCATTTGTGGCATTTCGTGTCATTCTGCCAGCCTCTTCTTTCGTTTGGATACGCTCTTGTTGCGTGTTTTCAAACTCCGCTTGCGTTACCTCACCATTTCCATCCGTGTCGAAATCACCAAATGCGGGCATATTATTGCCCATGCCTGCGAGAAGCATGCTGCTCAATAATAGACTTGCTAATGTTAAACGTTTCATCTTGAACTCCTTCGTATTTTTTTCTATTAAATATTATTGCACTTTAAACATTAAAGCATTGTTAGGGTCGTTTAACTTTTGATTCGCTTTAAGATACTATCTGCCACCCTAAAAGCATTTGCGTAAATCGTCCAAGTGTAGGGAACACTCCCACCTGTTGGCATAAAAGAGGCATCACTCACATAGAGGTTCTCTAACTCATGCGCCCTGCACTCTCTATCTAGCACGGATGTTTTCGGGTCATCTCCAAACCTGCAACCTCCTGCTACTAGATTTGGAGGAGGAGAAGAGGAGATACTCATGGAAATATCTTGCGCTCCCATCTTCTCTAAAACTTTTGCGGCTTGCTTTGCGAGATGCTCTCCTACCTTCAGATCATGTGGATGTCCCCAAAGATTTATGACACCTACTGGCATGTGGAACTTATCTTTTACCTCAGAATCCACACTCACAAAACAGCCATCTGTTGGGAGCCAATCGTTAAAAACCTCAAAAGTTAAAACTCTTGAAGTAGTGAGCGATTGATACATCTTCTTAGCCAAGGCTTCGCCCCAGATAAGTTTTCCATCTTTATAGAGTTCTCTTCTTGCACGAGAGATAATATTTGCATGCTCAAACAAAAAGTCAATCGTTCCCCCTTTGTACTTTTTCCCACCCTCTTCATACTCATACCAATCCTGTAAAGAGCGGTTAAAAAAGAGTCCAGGTTGCATTAAATCTTTTTGCTCTTGGGGCGTTAAATGTTCATGATAGAACCGACCCTCTCCAGCACCACCCGCAGAGAATATAAGATTTTTTCCAACTTGGTTACTGTTGTTCGCGATTCCGTTTTTAAAATATCTGTTTTTAGAGTTAAGAAGCAGACGCGAACTCTCTATGGCTTGTGCGGCAAGAACAAATATCTTGGCAGTTATGGCATGTGAGATGCCCTCTTTATCGTAGTAGTGTGCCGAAGTTATTTTAGTTGCATCACTCTCTAACCTATAGACAAAAGCCTCTGTAATTATCTTTGCTTTACACCTTTGTAAAAGTGCAGCTCTCGCACTTCCTTTAGCTCCCGTTGCACAGCCATAACTTCCGCAAAAGTTACTGTAAGAACAGCCGTTTCTGTTAAGAGCATTGAGAGGTAAAATGGCTCTTGGTGTGGCAATGCTCTCAAATCCAAGATTTCCACATGCCAAATCAAACCACTTCGTAACACCACTCTCTGCAAGTTTGGCATGTGGAAAGTTTGGAGTGCTTCTTGGCTCAGAAAATTTATGTTTCGTGACTCTGCCTGAAACTCCAACAACTCTTTCAACCTTCTCATAATAGGGTTCTAAATCCTCATAGCTAATAGGCCAATCGACAACATTGGCTCCCTCTATCTTTCCATACACACTCTCAAGTTTAAAGTCGTTGGGCTTCATTCTGTGAAAATAACCGCTCATCAGATTAGAAGAGCCTCCTACCATAGAACCATTCCAAAAGTTCCAGCCAGACTCACTTCCCACATGCCGAGTTATCCCTCCATCTTCCACTCTCTCGTTGATAACATGCTGCTCCTCTTTGAGAGGTGGAGTAAACATCTCTCTTCGACAAACACCCACTTCATCTTTAGTGAAATCTTCCTCTTTGTACTCTTTGCCTTTTTCTAAAACGACTACATTGAACCCTGCGTTGGAGAGTTCGTAGGCTATAGGTGCGCCCCCTGCACCGCTTCCGATGATACAGACATCGTATTTCATAGATATGCCTTTGTAGGACGAGGAAATCCCGAAGTGTGGTGGAGCCATTTCCAACCTGCACCCTTTGTGTTTGCACCATAGATTGGGTCGCCAAGTGTTGCTTCTAAGATATAGGTCAACATACTCTCTATCCAACGCGCACCCCAATTCTCTGTAGAGATAGTCTCAAGCATCTCTTGGCGTTGCGCGGGGGAGAGTTTTGTGTAGATTTTTTTAAAGCGTGCGAGGGATTCTTCATTGAGCCACTGAACCCCGTTTCTTATAAATGCTTTCTCTTCATCTGTAATGCGGCTGTGGTCTAAAATGAGAAGGAGATACTCTGCGCTCTTTATCCCTATCTCTTTGGCATGTGGAAACAGGTCTTCTTGAACCAAGGAGAGTGTTTCAAGCGGAGAGATTGCCCCAAAAAGCTTGCTCCCTGAGAAGAGAATCACTGCAGTAGTTAAAAAAGAGCTTTTTAAAAAAACTCTGCGCTTATTGAAAATCAAAGCTAAAACCCTCTTGCATATAGTTTAGTATCTCTTTACTTGTCTCTTCGTTTTCAACAATAATATTTACAAACCCCATATCATTCAACACTTTTTTCTCTTTGATGGAGTGTACTTTTATAATGACCTTATCGTTGTGCACTACCTTTTGCATAATCTGACAAACGAGATGAAGTTTTTTTGCATTATCTATTGCAATGATTACTCTTTTTGCACTCCCTATAAAGGCTTTTTTGAGAATCTCTCTATTGGCTGCATTGCCATAGATTACAGGTTCACGATTTTTTTGTGCTAGATAAAATCTATCAGGATTGTTCTCTATAACTATATAAAACTCTCCATCACTTTTAAGTTTTTCTACAACACTTTGCCCAAATTCTCCATAACCAAGCACAACAACATGATTGTTAAGAGGGGTACTGTAAGGAAGAACTTCCTCTTCATCAATATCTTGTTTTATGAGTTTATCTGCTAACTTGCTTAAGTTTTTAAGTATAAAGGGGGTGCTTATCATAGAGAGGACTATGGTTATAATCATCACTTGAGCATAAGGTGGCTGAACAAGAGAGTGTGCGCGTGCAAGCTCCAAAATAGCTAAGGCAAACTCCCCAATCTGAATGAGTGAAAATGCTGTTTTTATACTAGTTCTTCTGTTGTTCATTTCGCTCGCTCTGGTTATAAGAAAAATAATAGAGAATTTAATAGCCATAATTGCAATCAATAAAAATAGAATGAGATGAGCATACGCAAATAGAACATCAAACTTGATTTGCATACCAACGGTTATAAAGAAAACACCTAAAAGCAGGTCACGAAAAGGGACAAGGTCCGCTTCTGCTTGATGCTTGTATTTTGTCTCAGCTATGAGCATTCCTGTGACAAAAGCACCTAAAGAGTAGGAAAAGCCAAGCATGTGCGCACCATAAGATGCACCTATTGCCAAAAACAAAATGGAGCCTATAAAGAGTTCATCAGAGCGTGATTTTACAATCTCTGTAAAAAAAGGTTCTAAGAGGTATTTACCAACTACATACAAAACAGCAAGCAGAATAAAAATCCCTGCGACTACACCAAGAACTATACTTCCAAGATTGCTCTCTGGGGAGCTTAAAACACCAATAATAATCAAAATAGGAATCACTGCGATGTCTTGCATAATTAAAATACCCAAGGCATTTTTACCATACTGTTTGTTGATTTCGCCTGTCTCATTAAACGTTTTTAATACAATCGCTGTGGAGGACATTGCCACAGCCATAGCGATAATGAGAGCGCTATACCTGTCGAGACTAAAGAGATAAAAAGCCAGAAGAAAGAGGATAAAAGTTGTAAGGAGAATTTGCGTACTGCCAACTACAAAAACCTCGTACTTCATCTCTCTTAAGTTTTTGACAGAAAATTCCAATCCTATAGTAAACATTAAAAAGACTATACCAAACTCTGCTATCTCTTTGAGTTCATCATTATTGACAACATGCAAATCAAACAGATAAGAGATGATTGTCCCTGTCACTATATAGCCTATAATTGTAGGGAGATCAAACTTCTTTAATACGATATTGGCTAAAAGTGATATAAATAGAGTGGTAACTATAATCCCTAACATAAAGAGTCCTGATACTGTCACAATTTTTTAAAGTATATCTTATAATTTTTAATAATTCAATCTCGTAAAAAACTACTTTGAAAAAACAATGAACTCTTGAAAATCAATATATATAAGAGATTAAAATAGAACCATAACTATGTTCTTTCTCTTCTGTTTTAAACTGCTTTGAATATCGCGCCAAGACATAGTTGAACGCAAAATGTTTATATCTTAAAGTAAATCCATAATATGCGGAGGAGATAAAGTTCTCTTTTTCCACATGCTGAGTAGACTCAAAGGTATTGCCATCTAAAAAAATATTATGCGCGACAGCTTGACCAGCGAAAGCTATATTAAAAGTAAAGCTCCAAGGACTCTTCAAGTCACAAGAAGATTGTGCATGGATTGGGATTCCACTCTCTCCCCCAACATCTATAGGAGCGGGAGCAAAATCTTTAAGAGGGTTCCAACCAAACCTAAGCAGAGCACCAGCACTCAGTTGCGTTTTTACATTTCCTAAAGTTCCCTCAATCATAGGAACAATATTGCTCTGTATACCCAAAAAAGGCTCAGGGGAGAAATACCATTTATGTTGATAAATCAGGTTAATCCCTAGCTCATTTTTTAATTGAACCCTCTGAACAAGTCCATTTACAGAACTTTGTTTGAAAAGTTAGTAGTTTTTAATATTTGACTTTTTCTTTTTAGCAGTTTTT
>PETN01000068.1 GCA_002781365.1 Sulfurimonas sp. CG01_land_8_20_14_3_00_36_23 | reverse complement strand
GCTAAACTTACTTCTTCGCATGAATACTCCTGATTTATTTTATCAGAATTATTCCGTTCTAAGTGGTACTGTTTTTGGGGAGGCTTACATTCATCATTATCTGTAATATACTTTTTATCAAGAGAAAGAGTTAGAAACCCATAAACTTTATCATCATGTTTTAGTTGTATGTTAAAGGCACTTTTAGCATCATATAAGCCTGCTAGAGGGCAAGTTGAACACTCAGAGAGTGTATCTTCAACAAAGGAGTAAAGTTTTTTAATATTTTCTGTCTTTTTTATACAGTAAGGAGTCCATCCACTCTTTATCTTATCTTTAAGCATATCGATGTTTTCTATATCCGTAGTAGTAAAATATTCAGTTTTCCCATCATCATTATATGTAACAATCCATGCTTGTCCATAAACCCCCGTTGATATTAAAATATTACAACTTTCTTGAAGCATCTTTTGAGGATCTTTTTCTCTAACTATGAGTTGATTTACATCTCGTATAACAGACAAAACATTTCTTAAGTGTTCATTCTTATCCATGAAATGTGAAATGCGCCTAATGATGTAGTAACCAATAACTATAGATATAAGGAAAAACAGAACAGTTGTTAAAATAGTGACTTGTACTATCTTTTCAAAACTAGATACAGATTTATTTTTAAAGCCTATTGCTTTGTTTTGTGCATAATCATAAAGTTCTAAGGCTGAGGATTCCAATTTTAAAACATGCTTAGCACTTTTACCTTGAGTAATGTCTATAGCCTCTTTAATTCTATTACTATTTATAAGGTCAATAACTTCATCGCGTATTGGTTTCCAAGAGTCAAAGAGTTTTTTAGTGTTTTTTTGAAGAAGTAAGCCTTCTTTTCCCAGTATATTTTTCTCTATAACATCTAAGTTCTTATAAATTTGCTTTTCATGCTGATTTATTGCTTTAGTAAGTTCTATTATTTGACTTTTAGAGGAGGATAAAATAATATCTTTAATATCTTTATGTATGTCGTATATATCAACTTTTATGGTAAGTGCAGCATTAGATACTTTGAGAGGATGTTCAAATATATCACTAGTGGTGGTACTCATAATTTTTACGACATAATATTCAAAATACTTAGCACTCATACTAAGTATTCCAATAAATATAAATACAGCTATAAGTAAAGCAATCTCTTTCTTACTTTGTGGTTTTGTTCTCATAGTGACAACCTTTTAGTACATCTTATGTAACTTTATTAATCACCTTGTCAATCATTATAGAAAAATTATACTCAAATAAACGGCTAAAGTACTAGTAATCTGACTACAGCCATTAGGTCAAAAAGATAAATACTAGAATTTATGGAACGTTATAATATCTAGCTTCTATCTCACTTGAGATTAGTTATATTATTCACCATTTCTTTAAAAATATATTTGTGAACGAAGAAAAAACTGTACCAATAGAGATACCCACTAATACCAAAAGGTTCAAAATAGGCTTTTAAAGTTAAGATGGCAGTATTTCTCTCCTTTGATGCTGTAATAGTAAATTGTAGCCATGAATTTCCTGGTGAGAGCATGTCCGCTCTAAGGCGGAGAGCTTTATAGTGCTTGTTGTTTTCATAATAGGACACAACCCAAAAATCTACCCTGTCACCAACTTTTAACAAGCTAGAATCTCGTTTATAAGGGGTCAGCTCTCGACCTCCAAAGATATTGTCAATATAGCCACGAGCCTTCCACATCCATAAAGGAGAGTAGTACCCTCTGCTACCACCTATATCTTTGATTTTATTAAAAACGGCATCCATATCTTTGAAATCTATCTCTTTACTATACTCTTCATTGAGCATTCCTTCTATCTTTTTTGGATCTATTTGGAGAAACTGTTCCTTTTTCTCTGCATTTAAGATAGAGAGGTCATAAGGCATGCACCATACACTTGGATACATAGATTGTTCAGTTCTTTGTATCGCAATTTGAATTGACTCTTCAAAACTTTTGATTGTAATGTGATGATTTGGGTCTACTTTTTCAATAGGATATTTATCGATAATTGAGAGTGAATTCATACCCTCAAGAAGTCGTTCAATCAATAGCGATGGCATATTTATCATTCGTGAAATTATTTTACTTAAAATATAGGGGGTTAAGAACCTATTTACTAAAGGGAGTGGAACTATTTTTAACGCTCTATTTGAGATAGTAGATGAAGCGATTTGAACCATTTTAGGATACGTTAGAATTTCTTTAGAACCAATCTCAGCTATTTGATTAAAATAGTTTGAATTTAAAAGCGCATGCGTCAGATACTCGATTACGTTATCAACAAAGATAGGCTGGCAAGTAGCTTCTTTTCCATAAAGTTGTGGAATAAATGGAAGCTTTGCTCCAAGCGTTCTAATGATTTCGAAACTTGATGAACCCTCACCTATAATAACTCCAGCACGAAACTCTGTAACGCAACTATGATTTGCTCGTAAATGATTTGCTGTCTCTTGTCTGCTTAAAAGATGTTCAGAAATTGGAAAATCTGGTTTGTTGACACCTAAACTCCCTAAATAGATAATCTGTTTTACGGATGCTTGTGTAGCTGCTTTAGCTACTAATGTAGCTAATTGATTATCTCTATCCATAAAATTTTGTTTTTCTGTGTAGAGTGAATGCACTAAATAATAGATAACATCGACACCTTGTAGTGCCTCTGCAATATTATCAAGCTCTTCTTCTAAAAATTGCTCTACTATACATATATTTGGATTTTTATGATTGAGAAAAAAATTCTCATTTTGAAGATAATCCAACTTACGTGCAGTTCGAGTAAAGAGTGATATTTTATGACCCATATTATAAAGATCAATACTCATTTTAGTACCAATATAACCAGTCGGGCCAAATATAGCGATATGTTTTTGTTTCATATTATTTTCTATTGATTGATTTTGCAAAAGTTAAATACCGCATCCCTGTTGAATTTGATTTAATGGCTCTTGATTGTCTTTATTTAATTCTCTGAGTTGATGTGAGATGTCTTTAAGCATGTCAAACGCTATTTCTGGGTCTTTTGAGATATCTGAAATCTGTTGAACATCAATTATATTGGGTAAATCAACTTTAACACCATGCTGAGCTGCTATATTTTCTAGTCTTTGTGACATCTTTTCTATAATTCTTAAAATCATGCTTGGCTCTGCTTTAATCCTATACATGAGTATCTGTTTATCAATTGTTAATATCATTGTTTCATCATCTGAGGACTTAATGGTTGCAGACCTTACATCACTCTCAAAGAGTGCCATCTCTCCAAAAAAATCCCCACTGCTCAATGTACTAATTTTATTTTCAATATTGTCCTCTTTTCTAAAGACATCCACACTCCCCGATAAGATGATATACATACAGTCACCTACATCGCCTTGTGTAATAATAACTTCACCAGATTTATAGAGTTTGCCTAACTTACTTTTCGTGTCACTTGCATCTCTTTTTTCATATTTGAATGTTTTGGAAGAAAAAATACTTATAATCACATCCCTCATAAAAGGTAGAAAGAGTTTAGGGTTTAGAAATTTTTTAAATATACTGGTATAGGAGCCACTGCCTGTAAATGTATCCCAAAGCGCTGCACTCATATATCTGTTTTGATTATCTATAGATTGCTCTTTAGCCACCTTTCTCAGTATTGCATTTTTTAATATTTTACTCGTCTGTATAATTCCAGTTGCCCTAAAGACAATTTTACCTAGAAAATTGTCTCGATTTAAGCCTTCACAGACATCCAAATAATGTCTCTTAAAATCCTCTTTTGCTATACCATGTGTTAGAGCAGTTGTAGCAGCTGATTTGGCTGTAATATATCCAGCTCCAATTCCATTTTTATAAAGTTTGGATGTAGCACTATCTCCAATTAATACAACTCTATCCCCATAAGGCTGAACAGCACTATTTAGATACATACTTGGGAAGCATTTACAAGGTCTTAGATTGTATAAATCCATATCTGCAGGGAAGCATCCCTTTACTTCTGGTGATTCTAAAAAGAGTTTCATCAGTTCTGTATCTACATCATGACCAAGCATCGCAACAGTCACATAGTTCCCTTTGGGAATAATTGCTGCAAACATAAGTTTTGGAATATCTAATAAAAAGACATGCATGGAACTGCCAAAGTGTCTTTTCATCAACTCTTCACCTAAATAGATTTCGCAAATGGATGTTTTGGTAAACTCTGGCATTTTATATCCAAAATCCAAATCTTCAAATATTTTTAGAAATGTTGGACTGACTCCAACTGCACCAACTATAAGCTCATATGTTTTGGATCCATTTGATTTACTTGTTACTACGGGTTTCTTGTCAGTGTCAAAGGATATATCGGTAACTCTGGAGTGGATGAGATTTGCACCAGAATCTTTTGTAAGTTTTTGCAGATACCCATCAAAACTCTCAAATGCTTGATTTTCGGCATGTAATGGTCCAGCACCACGAAAAACAGAAGCAATTCTACTCTCCTCAAGCGGAGTACTTAAAGTCACACTTCCAGTATCTGTATGGAGTACATACGAATCGATACCTCTTTGAAGTATGTTGTCTGGGATTATAATTCCCTCTGCTGCCATCATCTGAACCAAGGACTCAGATATAATACCAGCACAGAAATTACACCCTTTAGGACCAAACGCAGAAAAATCTTTTGGCTCATAGACATCTACTTCAATCTCTATGTTTAATCTTTTTGCGAGATCTAGTACAAAATATGTAAAAAATGATCCGGAAGGACCACCTCCAATTACAGCAATTTTAGAACCATTTTCTAATTTTAAATCACTCAAAAAATATCCTTCTATTCTAAAAATCTTATTTTTACCATATTTTTATACGATAAATTTATAACTAATTTAGCCTTATAATCTGATATGTCAACCCTCCACACACAAAGAATGAGATTTTTTAACACTTTGGCATGTGGAAAAGAAAAAGTAAGGCAAGGGTGGCTGTTTCAGTAGGAGGGAAGGGCTTACTAAAACAGCGAGATGAAGAGGTCTGTTACTATAAATCCGTTAAGTTTTTTAAGCGTTTAAAAGGAACATAATAACTGCTCCACCTGCGATAAGAGTTGTTTTAAAAGCTACGATAGCCCAGATAATTTTTGTTGATGTACTTTTCATTTTAAATCCTTTTGTTTGTTTTGATAGCTGAATTTTAATCTATCTAAATGAAGAGTTCATGAAGATAAATCTCTTTTCGTAAAAACATTCTAATTTCTTTTTGTGTAGATATTGTGTGAATGAAAAAGAGTTGTATAAAAACTAAGTTCTCTTTTCACAGCGCGCCTCTATCAACAGACAATGTACCCCTACGAAATAACTTCCTATTAGCCTAAAATACTCTAAACAAACCATCCTATAAAGAATAGCTTAAACGAGTAGCTATTTTTTATAGACATTGAAAATGTGTTTCA
>PETN01000059.1 GCA_002781365.1 Sulfurimonas sp. CG01_land_8_20_14_3_00_36_23 | reverse complement strand
CACTCTTTTTTTAGTTCTTTTATTTTATCTAATTGGCTCTGAAATTTTGTTGTTTAATCAGAGGGTTCAATTAAATAGTGATGGGTTATTTTTACATTATCAAAATGTAAATTTGTATAATTGGTCATATGTCCGATTATACATCTGCCTAATCCTATGATTTTTAACTGATTAGTTTTCATTTTTCAACCCATCCAACGCTTTATCTAAATCAATAACATTAGCTTTCAAAGTACGAGCCAAATTAATTGATTCCTGTACATAATCAATACAATAAGTTTCTCTTAAACTAGGGTACTTAAATATGTTTTCATTTTCATATTCACCGATTATGGGCAAAAAAACGAGCTTTATTTGGTGTTCGCTTGCAAATCTAATAGCATTTTGGATCATATGAAAGTTACTTTTCATAATGACGAAATTCCATGTCAATATCTCAAAATTATTTTTAACTTGTTGTATTTTTGATAAATGCAAAATATTATTTTTAACTTTTTCAAAATTGGAATTATTTCTAATCTTTTTGTATATGTCTGGAGTTAAAGCATCCATAGAGATGTAAAAATGGATTGGATGTACACCGTCTGTGAGCATATCAAGATCCTCAGGCAATATTAAAGCACCATTTGTAATCACAATGATTTTTTGTTCATCCCTTAAAGTATTTTTTAGTTTTAAAAGATACCCGATAAATGATTTATCAACAAATACTTCGCCTCCTTGAAATCTTATCCAATACACACTATTTATATCAAGAAACATTTTTTGAATAAATTCAGGAGGGACAGTTGTTTGGTTGTGATGATTTTGATGGCACATTATACAATCCATATTACAAAACTCTGTTGTTTGGATATCATAGGTTATAGGTTTGCAAGTTGCTATATTTGAATTACCTTCTATATCCTCTTTTAAGTGATTAATATTTTGTGAAAAAGTCATATTTTTCACATAAACATCTGTCCATTCGTTCAAAATATATTGTCTTTTTTCATTCTTATTCAGCTCGTAGATTACGGGACAGTCCCTATTGCATCCAGCCTCTTTGTACTTACCCTCTCTGATTAATTTACGAATATTTTGCATGGGCTTGCCATTCCAAATATCCTCAATGGGATCTTTATATATATCACCCAAAGGAGTTGAATTACTGCAACAAGGTTGTATCCTACCACCCCATCTAAGCATCAAACCAGACCAAGGCTCAGTACAAAAAGTGCACATTTCATCATTTTTTATATCCATCACCTTTATCCCTTTGTTATTTCTTCAATTTTCTGTCCGATTATTTTTCCATCAATACCATAATATTTTCTCAAATAGTCTCTATTTCCTATTTTATGAATGTACTCATTTTTAAGACCAAACTTATGAATCTTTTTATCACATTTATCTTTAAGTATCGTTCCGAAACCGCCATTTATAAAATGCTCTTCAAGGGTAAATGCTTTATCAAACGCACTCAAAAATTCTTCCCAATCAAAATCAGAAGTAAGCATCGGAACACTCACGATGTTCAAATCGACAATTTCTAAGATTTTTGAAACCTCATCGACTATAGAGCCATGTAAAAGAAGAATATGTTTAGAACTACTTCTATGAATAAAAATCGGCTTTGTTATGTCTATCTCTTCTTTGTGTATAACATCTTCACCATTTTTTGCTATTCGTATATAGCTTGGTTTTTTACTTGCATAAGCATAGTTAAAACATGCTACTGCTTCCACTGGATCAGCAGGTGAAAAGATATCAAGGTTTGGCATTGTTGAAGCAAGGGTGATGTCTTCGACCACATAGTGAGTCATGCCTGCGGGGGCATAAGTTATTCCGCTTCCCGTTCCTACTAAAATAACGGGTAACTCTTGATAGCATATATCATTTCTCACAAACTCATAAGGTCTCATAATAACAAAAGGAGCAATGTTATAGTAGATAACTTTATGTCCCATCAGCGCCATTCCTGCAGCAAAACCTACATCTAACTGCTCATTTACACCTGGGTTTATAAATTGTTCGCTTGTGTTAAAATCGTCCCAAACGCCTAAGCCTGCATCGCCTGATATAACAAAAAGCGATTTGTCTTGCTTAGCTATCTTTTTTATCTCATTTGCAACACTATTTCTCATCAGAGGACTCCTCTAGCTCACGCACTGCTCTCTCTTTTACATCATCAGTTACTATAAAGTAGTGCCAAATGAGTTCATCTTCCATAAAGCTTACACCCTTGCCTTTTATGGTATCACATATTATCATTTTAGGTTTGTCTGTTTTAAAATCAACAGCATTTTTTATCGCTTGATGATTATGTCCGTCTACTCTTAAAACTTCCCAATTGAAGGCTTCGAACTTTTTATCTATTGGTTCATAAGAGAGTAGTTCAGAGGCTCTACCATACCCTTGTAAATCATTTCTATCTATAAACACTGTGAGGTTATCTAGCTCAAGTTTTGGAGCCAACATGGCGGCTTCCCAAACACTTCCCTCTTGAGACTCGCCATCGCCCATAAGGACATAAACTTCTCTTTTACTTTTTTTTAATTTTAGCGCATGTGCCATACCTGTAGCTATTGGTAAACCATGACCTAAACTTCCAGCACTTATTTCTATATAGGGGTTTGTAAGTCTATCCGTATGTGCAGGCAAAGTCCCGCCATTTTGGTAGTAACCTTCCATATCCTCTTTACTTAATAAACCTCTTTCATGTAAGGTTGCATAAAGTGCCATTGCAGAATGTGCTTTTGAGAGTATAAAAATATCTCGGTTCTCATAATCATCAAGTTGCAAAATTTTAAAATATAATACACTCAAAATATCACTACAACTCAAAGCAGAACCAATATGTGGTGAGAGTGCAAGGTTTGCTATATGTAAAATATTTCTTCTTATGTTGGTTGCCGTTTCCTTCAAGATAATTCCTCATTCATAATCTCAATACACCTATTTACAAAGTGCTTGTAACCATATTGCTCTTTTATAAAATCATATCTTTTTTCTTGTGGTTCACGAGAGAGTATCAACTCTAAATCCTTTATATGAAAAAATTCTATAGATTCTTCAATTTTTTCATTGTATACATCTTGCTTATCGGCTCTTACATCAAGAACTAAAGGAATTGTCTCACTAAATGCACACTCCAATGTTCTTTGCATAAGCACATAACCACCAGGACAGTACCCATAAGTGGCACTATTATATATTTTAGATATATCTTCTCCATACTCCACGATACCCTTAAAATAAGGAGCAACTATAGGATTCTGACTCCACCCGTGACCGTATATCTCTATCTCATAATCTGTATTAATAGTACATAATTTTTCAACACAATAATCCCGCATTAAATACATATATATATAGTCTATATATTCCTTGGTTTTATTATATTTTTCCATAAGAAACCGTATTTCACTATCTTGATGGGACAAATTTTTTAAATAACTTTTTTCTTCAAAGATTTCTAGTGCATCTTTATATATTTCATTCAAACTTACATCATTTTTAATATGTTCTATCCAACCGGCATAAGAACGACCTATAAAGACTATCTTTTTATCTTTTTTAATTTCATCTCTTGACTTATATATGTTTTCATTCATCATAAAAGACAATAGTTCGCTCTCAATACCCTTTTTATTTAAAAGTTCTTTGAGTCCCTTTACAAGAACAAAAATATGATCTCTCCCTCTTATAAAAGGTATTTCTTCATTCAGCAGAATCGGCATACCATCCTGAAACCAAACAAAGTTAAAAACAGCATCATTCAAAAAAGAGTTGTGGAGATGATTTACATTGATTGTGGCATGTGGATTGAACTCTGACATGTTTTTTAAACTGCTTGTATCTTCCATTCCATGAGAAAGTTCAAAAAGAACATCGTATCCCATAGCTTGCAATGTATCTGCTATATTTTTAGAAACATATTGCATTACTTGTGTTGAACTACTAGCGGAGAGATAAAACCTTAATGGCTCAGAAAAATCTGGGGCACTGTTTTTCATTTTATGAAGATATTGAGCGTTAAACTGATTTCTGTACATCTGCACTTGTTGGATAGACATATTAAAGTTCAACTCAACATTCACTTTTATCTCATCAGAGAGTTCTAAGCCTTCAAAATCTATTTTAGATGGTATTCTAAGTGTTCCATAAGCTAAACCTTCAAGTAGATTATCTATGGGAAGATGGATGAGATTTACTAAATCACTCTCTATCTTTTCACCATCATAATAACAAACTTGCAAAAAATAGTTATTTTCACCCCATCTATTTTGTTCAGTGGCAACTCGCAACGCTTCTACGGGATTTAGAAAGTAGATGTCTTCATACATATGTTTAATCTTTATGTTTGATTTGTTTAAGTAAAATACAATACTTTGACTTAAGGGTTAGTAAAATGAGGCACTTCGCAAAAGAGTACACGGATAAACTAATTTCACTGCTACAAAACATTGATGTAGATGCCCTAACAGCTATCGTAGAGGCTTTGGAGAAGACGAGAGGGAGAATCTACATTATTGGCAATGGTGGAAGTGCTGCGACAGCTTCACATATGGTGAACGATTTAGGCGTTGGACTCAAAAGAAGAGATATAAGAAATTTTGATGTACAGAGCTTAAGTGACAATACTCCAGTTTGTAGTGCAATCTCCAATGACATAGGGTATGAAAATGTTTTCTTTATGCAACTCAAGGAGAGAATCTGTAAAGAAGACTTGCTTATTGCCATTTCATGTAGCGGAAACTCAGAAAATATTTTAAAAGCAGTCAAGTACGCTAAAACACAAGCCACTCCAATAGTGGGAGTTACAGGGTTTGACGGCGGAGAGCTTAAAATATTGTCAGATATAAATTTTCATATTCAAACGCCTAAAGATGAGTATGGACTCGTCGAAGACATGCACATGATACTCGACCACATCATCTACAGTTACTACATAGACAAAGCAAACAAATGAATATTTTAAAACTCATCGGCAGAGATAAAGAGCTTTTCTCAGATGATATAAATGCTCACAAAGAGGAGCTATCTCAAATAGTTTCTTCCTCCTCTTTTCTTGTCCTTGGTGGCGCTGGAAGCATTGGTCAAGCCGTTGTAAAAGAGATATTTTCCAGACACCCTTTAAAACTTCATGTTGTAGATATTAGTGAAAACAATATGGTTGAGCTTGTGCGAGACATAAGAAGTTCCTTTGGCTACATAGAGGGAGACTTCAAGACTTTTGCACTTGACATTGGAAGTGTTGAGTATGATGCTTTTATACAAGCCGATGGAAAATATGATTATGTTTTAAACCTCTCTGCACTCAAACATGTAAGAAGCGAAGAGGATCAATATACACTTATGAGAATGATTGATGTCAATATTTTCAATACAGACAAAACTCTTGCCCAAGCTACTACGAAACGCACTAAAAAATACTTTTGTGTCTCAACCGATAAAGCCGCAAATCCTGTAAATATGATGGGTGCTAGTAAGCGTATTATGGAGATGTTTTTAATGCGACGCAGTAAGTACATAAAAATCTCTACTGCTCGATTTGCAAATGTAGCATTTTCCGATGGTTCACTTCTGCATGGCTTTAAAGAGCGTATTGAGAAAAAACAACCTATCGTTGCTCCTAATGATATAAAACGCTACTTTGTCACACCAAAAGAGAGTGGTGAATTATGCTTAATGAGCTGTATCTTTGGAGAGAACAGAGATATATTTTTCCCAAAGCTCGATAATAATTTACACCTTATCTCATTTGCCGATATAGCACTGAAATATCTCAAAAATTTAGGATACGAACCCTACTTGTGTAAAACTGAGGATGAGGCAAGAGAACTTGCTCAAACTCTTCCAAGCGAAGGAAAATGGCCATGCCTTTTTACCTCGAGTGATACAACAGGTGAGAAAGATTTTGAAGAGTTCTTTACAGATAAAGAGAGTTTAGATATGAACAGGTTTGAGAGCTTGGGTATCATTAAAAATGAACCTCTTTTTGATGATATTGGTTTGAACCTATTTAGTAAAAACATCTCTCAATTTAAAGAGCGCCTTTCTTGGAATAAAGAGGAAATCGTTCAAGAGTTTTTCAAACTTATTCCAGAGTTTAAATATGAAGACAAAGGCAAATATCTTGATGCAAAGATGTAAAGCAATCGTTGATTTTATACAAACGACCTACAATACAAAAGAGTTTATTCCTCTGCATGAACCACGCTTTTTAGGAAATGAAAAAAAGTATCTCAATGAATGTATTGACTCTACTTTTGTCTCAAGTGTCGGAAAGTTTGTCGATGCGTTTGAAGAAAAATTTGCCTCTTTCGTTGGAAGTAAGTACGCCATTGCAACTGTAAATGGAACCTCAGCACTGCATATCTCTCTGCTTTTAGTGGATGTTCAACCAGAAGATGAAGTCATTACGCAAGCACTCACTTTTGTTGCAACCGCCAATGCCATCAGTTACTGTGGAGCAAAACCAATATTTCTTGATGTGGATTTAGATACTTTAGGTTTAAGTCCAAACTCCATAGAAAACTTTTTTGAGAATCATTGTGAGATTATAGAAAACAGATGTATCAATAAAACTACAAATAAAATTGTAAAAGCTTGTGTGCCTATGCACACTTTCGGTCACCCTTGCAAGATTGATGAGATAAAAAAGATTTGTGATATTTGGCATGTGGAACTGGTTGAAGATGCAGCCGAGAGTTTAGGCTCTTTTTACAAAGACAAGCACACAGGAACTTTTGGCAAAGTTGGAGCATTTAGTTTTAATGGCAACAAAATCATCACAAGCGGTGGTGGCGGTGTCATCGTTACAGATGATGAGAAGCTTGCAAAAAGAGCAAAACATTTAACAACCACCGCGAAACTTCCACATGCCTACGAGTATGTGCATGATGCAATTGCGTACAATTATCGGCTTCCAAACCTAAACGCTGCCCTTCTTGTTGCTCAGCTTGAACAACTTGATACTTTTTTAAAAGATAAACGAGATTTGGCATGTGGATATGAAGCGTTTTTTTCACAGCATGCTCTAAAATTTATCAAAGAACCAGAAAATGCAAAATCAAACTACTGGCTCAACGCCCTGCTTTTTGATAGCAAAAAAGAGAGAGACACTTTTTTGGAATGCTTAAACAACGCTGGAGTTATGAGCAGACCTATTTGGCAGTTGATGAGTGAACTTGAAATGTTTAAAACATGCCAGAGGGATGCGCTTATAAACTCCAAACAACTTCATGAGAGAGTTGTCAATATACCAAGTAGCGTGAGGATAGGATGAAAGAGATTTTACTCATTGGCGGTGGCGGTCACTGCAAATCTGTTATCGATGTCATAGAACAAGAAGCAAAGTATAAGATTGTCGGAATTATTGATAAAAAAGAGCTTATCGGGGAGAGCGTTTTAGACTATAAAATCATAGGATGCGATGAGGATTTAAAAGATTTACAAACAAAATATCCACATGCCATCATCACGGTCGGTCATATCAAGTCCAATGAAACAAGAATAAAACTTTTCAATCTTTTAAAAACGTTAGGTTTCCACATGCCAAGCATTATCTCTCCTTTAGCGTATGTATCCAAACATGCTTTTGTCGATGAGGGCACAATAGTCATGCATCACGCACTTTTAAATCCACATGCCAAGATAGGAAAAAACTGTATCATCAATTCCAAGGCGCTCATAGAACACGATGTCGTTGTTGAGGAGAATGTTCACATCTCTACATCCGCCATCATTAATGGCGGAGCACTCATAAAAGCAAACACTTTTTTTGGGAGTGGAGCTATCATAAAAGAGTATAGCACGGCATGTGGATTTATAAAAGCTGGAAGTTTAGTGAAATGAAACCAATAGATTTTTTTCCAAAATTCAACACGCTTGATGCGTACTCCATTAAAGTAGATTTTCATCTGCACTCAACATGGACAGATGGGAAAAACAGTGTTGCAGAGATTATACAAAGTGCCAAAAAACATGACTTGCACTCCATAGCCATAACCGACCATATTCGAAGCAGTTCAACCTATTTTGACGATTATAAAAAAGAGATAGATTTTTTAAATGCTGAGCAAGAGCTCAATATCTACTCTGGCTTTGAAGCAAAAGTAGCAGATTTTTCTGGGAATATCGATGTACAAAAAGAGGTAGCAAAGGCAGCTGATATTGCGATTGTGAGTGTGCATAGATTCCCTTTTGGAAGAAAACTCTATAACGCATCAGAATTTAAGAGATCTATTGCCCAAGAGATGGAGTTAGAACTCAACTTAGCTGCACTCAACAGAGGTGGCTTTAATGTTTTAGGACATCCAGGAGGAATGTCTCTTTCTTTCTTTGAAGAATTTCCTACCCATTTTTACGAAGAGATTATTCTTGGCTGTGTGAAAAATGAGATAGCCTTTGATTTAAACGGTCGCTACCATAACAATCAAATCGCGTTGCTCTATCCACTCTTAAAAAAACACAACCCTTTCATCTCAATCGGAACCGACTCACATAGCACAGATACAATGGGCATGTGGAATAAAGCCTTAGAGGAAACTATATAATGGCAACAATTTGCGTCACTGGAACTGGCTCGTTAATTGGACAAGCAATTATAAAATCTATTAAAAACTCCTCTTTTAAAAATGAGAGATTGATAGGTGTGGATTACTTTGAAAACACCATAGGCTCTTACTGGACAGATGAAAATCACATCTTGCCAGACATTCTAAAGAAAAATATTAAAGAAGAAGATTGGCTCCACAGCATTCTATCAATCATACAAAGTGAAAAAATAGATATTCTCTTTATCGGTGTCGATTTTGAACTCCATCTCTTTTCAAAGTACAAAACAGAAATTCAAAACAAAACTTCTTGCATCGTCGTCGTAAGCGATGAAAATATCATCTCAATTGCAGATGACAAGTATAGGACATATCAATTTTTAAAAGAGAATAACCTCTTTTACCCTTCTACATTTTTAGAAGATGAGATAGAAGAAGCGCTTCAAACAAAAAAAATCGATTTTCCTCTTATTGTCAAGCCAAGAAATGGATTTAGAAGTGTTGATGTTTATCTTGTCAATGACAAAAAAGAGCTCTTTGAGAGAATCAAACAGATAAAAAATCCACTGATTCAAGAGTGCATCGGAACAAAAGAGGATGAATATACTTGCGGTGTCATTGCATTTGATGATGAAGTCAAAGAGAGCATTGTCCTCAGAAGAGATTTGAAAGACGGCAATACAAGTACAGCTTATTTGAAACACAACTATCCGCCAATCATTAAAGAGTACATAGAAAATGTTTCAAAAAAACTTCGACAGTTTGGGGTTTGTAACTTTCAACTGAGACTTGACTCAAACGGCATTCCAAAAATATTTGAAATCAATGCCAGACACTCGGGAACAACCTATATAAGGTCACTCTATGGTTTTAATGAAATAGAGTATCTTTTAGAGTATCTCTTAAATAAACAAGAAATCAGTTTTACAATCAAAGAAGGCACTGTAAAAAGATATTTTGAAGAATTTTTAGTAGAAGAGAAATGATAAATATTTTAGTTACGGGAGCAAATGGCTATGTGGGTAAATCTTTAGTTAAAACATTACAGGCAAACTACAATGTTTTAGAGATAAGAAATGATTCAGAGTATTCTGTTCATGAAAATGTTTATTGTATGAATTTATTGGATGCGCACCATATTGGGCTCTTTTTAGATGCCAACCTTTGCATTGATATCATTGTGCATACCGCGTCAAAAATGGCCTCTTCAGAAAATGTCAAAGATTTTACACTCCTGCATGACAATCTCAGAATGTACGAACATTTGGTACAAATAGCAGAAAAACTACAAGCCAAAAAAGTTATCAATTTCTCCTCCATCGCTCTCTATCCAAATCAAGATGGCGAATATAGTGAAAACTCTCAAGTAAACCCCTCTCCAAATTCTGATGTCCTCTACGGCTTATCAAAATTTTGCGGCGAAAACATCTTGGATTCTATGCTCAAAAGCTCAAGTACAAAAATCACTCATATGCGCATAAGTCAGATATTTTCTGATGATTTGAGAGAGGACAGGCTCTATAGCGTTATGAAAAAAGAGCTTTTAGAGAGTAACAAGATTACAGTATATGGAAATGGCGAGAGAGTGAGTAATTTTATTCACAAAGATTTGCTCCTACAAAAAGTTCTCTTTTTTATTAAAAATGAGCATGAGGGAGTATTTAATATCGGTGACAAAAACTTCTCTTATAAAGAGTTTGCAGAGTATGTACGCAATATATTTGGCAATCAAAATTCTGAGATTATTTTAAAACCAGAGGGACTCAAATCAAAATGTTATATCAATGTAGACAAATTCAATAGTTTGGAAATATAAATGTTTAAAAGTTTAATGTTTTTCCTTTTTTATCCGAAAATAGGAGCAGACATGTACCTTACACACTGGCTCTTCTATATGAAAATAACAAGAGTATGGTTTCAAAAAAAGAAGCTCTATAAAATAGGGAAAAATTCTGAAATCAGACCCTTTGTTACAATCAATGGCACTAACAGTATCTCCATCGGAGAAAATGTTATCGTACCCCCAGGAACCATTCTAAGTGCACTGCTCAATGACCCTGAAAATGGAATAGTTATAGAAGATGATGTTCTCATCGGTTCAAATGTCACTATCTATAGTGCAACACATAATTATGCCGATATAACTGTAGCGATTAAAAAACAGGGTTATAATGCTAAAAAAGTGACCATTCAAAAGGGTTCTTGGTTGGGTACAAACAGTGTTATCCTCCCTGGTGTTACGGTTGGGAATAATTCTGTAGTTGGAGCTGGAGCGATTGTTACAAAAGATGTGCCTCCCTACTGTGTAGTAGCAGGTGTACCAGCGAGAGTCATAAAAAAATTAGGGGTAAAGAATGTTTGAGAGAGATGAAGTTTTTATTATTGCAGAAGCCGGTGTCAATCATAACGGTTCTATCGACATCGCAAAAAAGCTCATTGATGTCGCTGTAGAAGCAGGTGCGAGTGCTGTTAAGTTTCAAACCTTTAAAACTGAAAATGTCATCTCAAAGGATGCAAAAAAAGCCGACTATCAAAAAAACACCACAGATGCCAATGAATCTCAGTTTGATATGATAAAAAAACTTGAACTCGATATTGAGACGCATAAAAAGCTGATTGCCTACTGCAAAGAGAAAAAAATTATGTTTCTCTCCACACCATTTGACCATGACAGTATTGATATGCTCACTGAACTTGGACTTGAAATATTTAAAATTCCAAGCGGAGAGATCACAAACCTCCCCTACCTCAGACACATTGGAAAACTCAATAAAAAAGTTATACTCTCTACGGGCATGGCAGATATGGGTGAGATTGAAGATGCCCTAGATGTTCTAATAGAATCAGGGACAAACCGTTCTCACATCACAGTTTTGCATGCAAATACAATGTACCCGACTCCAATGGAAGATGTCAATCTCTTAGCGATGGTTACAATCGGAAAAACTTTTAATGTAGCATATGGCTATAGTGACCATACACTTGGTATAGAAGTAGATATAGCTGCTGTCGCTCTCGGGGCTCGTGTAATAGAAAAACATTTTACTTTAGATAAGAACATGCAAGGACCTGACCATAAAGCCTCTTTAAATCCACAAGAGTTAAAAGCGATGGTTCAAAGCATAAAAAATATAGAACAAGCCCTTGGCACAGGGATAAAAAAACCTAGTAAAAGCGAAATGCCAAATAGAGCCATTGCTAGAAAGTCCATCGTAGCAAGCAGAGCTATCAAAAAAGGCGAAGCTTTAACAGAAGAGAATTTAGCTATCAAAAGAGCTGGAAGTGGGATAGACCCTATGCGATGGGATGAAGTTATCGGTTCTATCGCGCACCAAGATTACCAAGAAGATGAAGTAATACAAAAAGGATAAATCGTGTTTGACATAAAAAAAGAGAAGTGGGAAGAGAGCTACAAAAGAAATGAAAACTTCATCTATTTTCCAAAAGAGGAGAGTGTAAAGTTTTTAAATAGATTTATAAAAAAGAAAATCTCTTTAATGGAGTATGTTGATTTACTAGAGTCTAAGCAAAAACTAAAAGCTTTGGACTTTGGATGTGGCATAGGAAGAATGACCGTTTTACTCCACGAATTTGACATTGAAGGATATGGAATTGACATCTCTCAAACCGCAATCAATGAAGCCAAAAAATTTGCCCGTCATTTTAACTTTGATTTAAAAAACAATTTTCAAGCCTACAATGGCGAAAATATCCCTTTTGAAGATAACTATTTTGATTTTACAATCAGTGAAGCTGTCCTCGATAGTCTCCCTTTTGAACTTGCCAAAAAGCTCATCAAAGAGATAGAGAGAGTAACAAAAAGATACTTTTTTCTGAGTTTAATCTCCTCAGAGTCTGCTGCATCTTTTAGCACACTCAAAGAGAGTGGCAAGTTTAACGGAGAGATAGAAGTGGATGAAGCGCACGAACAAGGGACAATACAAAGTTTCTTTGATAAAGAAAAAATAGCTGAATTCATCAAAGATACACAGTTTAAAATCAAATGGTGTGAACTCCATACAACACAAGAGTGTAATGATACATATGCACACAGCAGATACTATATAGTGCTAGAAAAATGAAATCTGTTTTAGTATTTGGTGGAATAGGTTTTTTAGGGAGTTCTTTAGTAAAATCTCTACTCTTAGCAAAGGTAAAAGTAATCGTTTTTTATAGAAAAGATTTTGGTTTTTTAGATAGAGTAAGAGATGAAAATTTGCTATTTATAAACTCTTTAGAGAGTGAAATTCTAAAACAACACAAAATAAAAACGCTCTTTCATTTAGCTTCAAAACAACCAGCAAACAACCCTTCATACAGTGATTTTTATGATTCAAATGTTCAATTAACCCTAAATGTAATAGAGCTTGCAAAAAAACTAGACATTGAGCAGTTTATTTTTGCCTCGACAATCACTGTTTTTTCAAAATCACAAAAGAGCAATACCATTACACAGGACTCTTGTGTGAACCCTACGAACCACTACTCTTTAACAAAATATATTGCAGAAAAAATAGTTGAGATAGAGTTTGCATCTTCAAATGTAAAAACGCATATAGTTAGATTTCCTTCTATCTTTGGGCTCAACAGCCGAGGCGGAATTGTTGAAACGCTTTATAAACTCGCTTTAAAAAACAGCGATATTGAACTCTACAGCAAGGGAGAAAGATTTAGAAATTTAATCTATGTCGAGAGTGCTGTAGAGGCACTCATCAATGTATATAAAAACTCAGAAAATCTAAACAAACACGAAATTTTCATGGTTGGAAGTAGAGATTCTCTTGCACTTAAAGATATAACCCAAAAGCTCATTGAACTCACAGGCAGTAACTCAACTATTGTTCCAGTTGATAAGTTTCCTCCTTCTGATTTTGATGCCTTTATAGATATTTCTAAAGCCGTAGAAGAGTTAGATTTTAAAGCTTTAAGCATTGAAGAGGGTTTAAAAAAATATGTAGAGGATATGAAAAATGAAAGTTTTTAATACTGCGTTTCCTTATTTTCCAAATGAAGATATAGAGGAGATACTTCTCGAAGTCAGGGAGATTCTTGAAGGAAATAAAATGCTTACCATGGGAGAGAATGTTGCAAAGTTTGAAGAGGAGTTTGCCACATACTGCGCAACAGAGTATGCAGTTGCAACAAACTCTTGTACTGCTGCATTAGAAATAGCACTCGCAACACTTCGTCTATCTGCAACAGATGAGGTTGTAGTTCCCGTACAGACATTTATCGCTACTGGCTCAAGCGTACTAAAAGCAGGTGCAAAAATAGTTTTTTGCGATGTAGATGATAATTTTTTATTAGACTTTGCATTCTTAAAAAAAGTAATAACCAAAAAAACAAAAGCGGTTATTATTGTACATTTTGCAGGGATGATTAGCCCTGATATTTTAGAGATAAAAGAGTATTTAAAGAGTAAAAACATAGCACTCATCGAAGATGATGCTCACGCCCATGGAGCTACTTTTGGTCCTTTAAAAGCAGGTAACATCGGTGATTTTGGGTGCTTTTCATTTTACTCAACAAAAAATATGACGACTGGTGAAGGTGGCATGATTACCCTCAACAATAAAAAAGATTATGATACCTGTGCAAGTCTAAGAAATAGAGGTATTGACACAACTCAAAAAGGTGAGCTTTTTATAAACATAGGGAGCAATCACCGTTTAACTGAAATACAAGGGCTTCTAGGAAGATACCAACTTAAAAGATTAGAAGAGTTTGTAACGCACAGAAATAAAATCGCTCATATCTACATTGAAGCGTTAAGTGATTTACTCAAACAAAAGAGAGTCCGCATACAACAACCTGCAAAAAACAGCAGACACGCATATTGGCGTTTTTTACTCTTTTTAGATGAAGCGTATAATAGAGATGCTATCCAAGAAAAAATGAATGCAAAAGGAATAAAAGTAGATGCACCCTACTCTCCACTACTACACAAACAGCCACTATTTAACTCTAAGCTCATATTTCCACATGCCGAAAAACTAAGTAAGTCACACATCTCTTTGCCAATCCACATGCTGATAACTGAAGATGATGCTCACTTTATAGTAGATACACTCAAAAGTCTTTTGAATGATTAGCATCCATCAATCTCAGTTTTTGCCATGGCTTCCATATTTTTATAAAATACTAAAGAGTGATATTTTTATTATTATGGATGATGTGCAGTTTCAAAAAAATGGAGTTCAAAACAGAAATAGCATAAAAACACCTATTGGGGAAATTTACTTGACAATCCCCGTCTCTACAAAATCAAACACCTTGATTAATGAAGTAGAAATTTCAAATGGCAACACTCTCAATAAAATATTAAAAACCATCCAAATGAATTATGCAAAATCAAAATATTTTGAACAAGTTTTTCCTAAAATAGAAGAGCTTTTTGCTCAAAAAAAATATACAAAGCTCCATGACTTGAATAACGATTTATTACTCATGATTTTGGAGTTGTTGGGTTCAAAAACAACAATCAGATATTCAAGTGAATTTAAACTTAGTTCAAAAAAAGACGATTTAGTATTGGATTTGATTATGAAAAATGGTGAGAACGAGTATATCTCTGGACATGGCGGTTTAGACTATATGGATTTAGATAAATTTCATAAACACAATATCAAAGTCTATCTTTATGAATTTAAATACCATGAATATAGACAGCTTTGGAATGAACAGGGATTTGTTCCATATTTAAGTATAATTGACTTACTTTTTAACGATTTAGAAAATGCGTATGAGTATATTTTAAAAAATGGCTCCATAGAATTAATTCCAAGATAAAAGAAGAGAAATGAAAAAAATATTGGCAGTAACTGGAATCCGTTCTGAATATGATATTCTCTATCCAGTATTAAAAGAGCTAAACAGCCATCCAAACTTTGATTTAAAAGTTGTTGTCACAGGGGCGCACTTGTCTGATTGGCACGGTTTTAGCGTAGAAAAAATAGAAAATGACGGCTTTGAGATTGTAGAGAAAATTGATTATTTACTTATGACAAACAGAAAAACGCAAAGAGCAAAAGGCGTGGGACTGCTTGTGGCAGGTTTAACACAAACTGTTGAAAGAGAGAACCCAGACTTTTTAATCTTTGTGGGAGACAGAGAAGAGAGCATAGCGACTTCTATCGTGGGAAGTTATATGGATGTTCTTGTCGCACACATAGGCGGCGGCGATACCGTTTATGGAAATGCGGATGACCCAATCAGATCTGCATGTACGAAGCTCTCCCATATCCATTTTGCTCTAGCACAGCAATATGCTGATAATATAATCAATCACTTAAGCGAAGAGAAGTTCAGAGTATGTTTTAGTGGTAATCCAGCAATGTCCAATATACTCAACACCCCAGTGATTGAAAAACAAGAGATTAGTAAATTTTTAGACATGGATATCCATGAGAGTGATTACATCGTTGTTTTAAAGCATCCTCTCTCTTCAGAGGTAGATGAAGCTTATCAGCAAATGAAAATCACAATGTCTGCAATCAAAGAGTTTTCGAGTGAACAAAAGATGAAGGTTATTGGAATTTATCCAAATACAGACCCAGGTTCTTATAACATTATCAATGTTATAGACGAAATAAAAGACGAAAATATAGAGTTTTACAAAGCACTCCCGCGAGATATTTTTGTAAATATTATGAGAAATGCGAAATGTTTGGTTGGAAATTCCAGTATGGGAATAGTAGAGGCGCCGACATACAAACTCCCTGTCGTCAATGTAGGGAATCGACAAAAAGGAAGATTAAATGCTGGAAATGTCGATTTTGTAGAGTATGATGTGCAGAAGATTAAAGAGGCTCTGTATAAAGCCTGCTGTGATATGGACTATAGAGAGTATGTACAAAATTTAGAAAATCCGTATGGTGATGGAACTGCACATAAAAAAATAGTTGATTTTCTAGATAGTGTAGATTTGGATGATAAAAAATGGTATATAAAGAGAAACCTATGTTAAACAGAGTACTTATTGTAGCTGTCCATCCAGATGATGAAACACTCGGTTGTGGAGGAACTCTCTTAAAACATAAAGCAAACGGTGATGAGATTCATTGGCTCATATGCACACAAGCAGACCCAAATAGTGATTTTTATCAAATAAGAGCGCAAGAGATAGAAACTGTTAGCAAAATGTACGGTTTTAATACTCTCCATAACCTACAGTTAAATACCATGCAAGTGGATGCGTATAGTATGAGTGAATTAGTAAGTAAAATCTCAGAAATCATCAACAAAGTGAAGCCAAACATCTTGTATCTTCCTTTCAAGGGCGATGTGCACAGTGACCATAGAAAAATTTTTGAGGCTACTTACAGTTGCACAAAATCCTTTAGATACCCGTTTATAAAAAAAATATACATGGTTGAGACTTTAAGTGAGACAGAGTTCGCACCAGCCATAAATGAAGAAAATTTTATTCCTAATGTTTTTGTAGATATAAGCGAATTTATGAATAAAAAAATCAAAATTATGAAAGTTTTTAAAAGTGAAATAGCAGAACATCCCTTTCCAAGAAGTGAAAGAAATTTAAGAGCCTTAGCTACTTTTAGAGGTGCTACGAGTGGCTGTGAATATGCCGAAAGCTTTATGCTTTTAAAGGAAATCCAATGAAATCTATTGAAAATATAAAGCTTACAAAAACTTCAACCATCAAAGAAGCGTTAAAAATTATAGACAATAGCGGAATGCAAATCGCTCTTGTTGTTGATGATGAAAACAGGCTCATTGGTACGATTACAGATGGTGATATCCGAAGAGGTTTACTCAATAATATTTCACTTGATGATAGTGTTGAGTCTATTATTTTCAAAACTCCGACAGTTGCAACAATCAGCGACACTAAAGAGGAGATTTTAAAAAAAGCTCTTCCTAAAAAACTACATCAAATTCCAATCATTGATAATCAAAATAGAGTGATTGGTATAAGTGAAATTGAACAACTAAGACGACCTAAAATTAAAAGCAATAAAGTCATCCTTATGGTAGGTGGGCTAGGAACAAGATTACGTCCCTTAACAAAAGAGACTCCAAAACCAATGTTAAAAGTTGGCAATAAACCAATACTTGAAACCATCATAGAAAAGTTTGCTGAGTATGGATACATAAATATTGTACTTTGCGCAAATTATAAATTTAATATCATAAAAGAGTATTTCGGAGACGGAAGTGAGTTTGGTGTAAATATTGAGTACATTCTAGAAGAGCAAAGAATGGGAACAGCAGGTGCGCTGAGTTTACTCAAAGAGAAACCATCAGAACCATTTTTTGTAATGAATGGAGATTTACTTACAAATGTAAACTTTGAGAGCCTACACTCCTATCACCTAGCAAACAGTTCTATCTCCACCATGTGTGTCAAAGAGTATGACTTTCAGATACCTTATGGAGTAGTAACACTAGATAATGAAAAGATTATCTCAGTAGAAGAAAAACCTATACAGAAATTCTTTATCAGTGCTGGAATATATATGCTCTCACCTGAAGTATTGGAGCATATTCCAAATGATGAATTTTATGATATGCCTACACTCTTTGAAAAACTAATTGTTGCTGGAAAGAATACTGTCTCTTTTCCAATTCGAGAGTATTGGATAGATATAGGGAAAATAGAAGAGTTTGAGAAAGCCAATAAAGAGTATTATGAAGTATTTTAATGTATAAAAATAAAACATTTTTAGCCATCATTCCCGCAAGAGGTGGGAGTAAAAGGCTCCCCAGAAAAAATATTTTAGATTTGGCGGGAAAGCCACTTATTGCATGGAGCATTGAAGCTGGATTGAAGAGCAACTATATTGATAAAGTCATTGTTAGTAGTGATGATGATGAAATACTCAACATTTCAAAACTCTATGGAGCAACGACTATAAAAAGACCTCTACAGCTTGCTACAGATACTTCTACAACTTTTGATGCAATAGAACATACTATTCATAGTGTAGAGCAATATGACTATGTAGTTTTACTGCAACCCACTTCACCTCTCAGAGATGCGAAACATATTGATGAAGCTATTGAGCTACTCGAAAAGAAGAGTGCGCATGCAGTAATCTCTGTTTGTGAAGTAGCACACTCACCACTCTGGTCAAATACACTGCAAAAAGATGGAGATATGTCTTACTTCTTAAAAGATGAACTGCGCAATAAAAGAAGTCAAGATTTACAAAAGTACTATAGACTCAATGGAGCAATATATATCTGCAAAACGAACAAACTTTTAGAAGAGAAAAGTTTTTTTCTAAGAGAGAATATATTTGCATATTTTATGGATAAAAAAATTTCTATCGATATTGATGAAGATATTGATTTCAAACTTGCGAACATTATAATATCTTCCATATAATAGGGAATATTTCTTGCTTTAATAAAAAATAAAAAAGGGCATTCTATGGAATTTATCCAAAATAAAGCCATGCTAACTTATCAAAAAAATTTAGCCTACTTTGCAAAAGAGCAAAAAGAGCTTAGCAAACTTTTAACAATCTTTGAGATGGCGCTAAACAATGGTGACTATAAAGAACAGTTTGATTTAGAGTATAAAGAAGGTAGTTTTGATATAAAAGAGTTTGCTACAGATAAATATTTATATTCTGGAGATTCTATAGAAATCTCTCAAAAACTTACAAAACTAGTGAACTACAGAAAAGATTCTCTCATATTTGAAGGTTTTCCTATATATAACTTTTCTAAAATGAACAAGGAACGGCTAGATGAAAGCCTTTGGACAGTAGAAGGTGTACTTCCAATGATGCAATACTATCTCGAAAATAGCAACGAATCCGATAGTATGCAAAAAATTGAAAAGTTCATATTTATAGGGGTAGGTCTAGGTTTACATATACCTATGGTTCATGAAAAAATATCTGCAAAAGAGTATCTCATAGTTGAAGACAACTTGGAGCTTTTTAGATTATCTCTCTTTACTACAGAATATTATACACTCGCGCAAGAAGCAACTCTATTCTTCTCAATATCAGATGATGAAAATATTTTTCTTAGGACAGCTGGAGACTTTTTAGACCAAACTTTTTTCAATAACAGATATCTAAAATATATAAAGTTTCCTACACATTCAGATAACAAACTTAAGCAGTTACAAAATGCTGTCTCTTCACAGTCATTTATCTATTTTTCCTACAAAGCAATCCTCTTAAAATACCTAAAACCTCTTGAATATATAAATGATGACTACAACATGCTTAATATTAGTCGTACTCTTTCTTCAAACCAACTCCTTGACAAACCTGTTTTACTTTTAGCTGCTGGTCCATCATTTCAAAAGAATCTTGAATGGATAAAAGAGAATCAAAAAAAGTTTATCATTTTTTCGATATCGGCTATTTCGCATACGCTTTATAAAAATGATATAACCCCAAACTTTATTGCACACCTCGATGGATTTGATAGATCAGTAAAACCTCTTGATGATATACCGCTAGAATTTTTCAAAAATACAATCTTTTTATTTGGTCCAAACACCCCAAAAATAGCGAGACAAAGATTCTCAAAAGAACAAATATTTTACTTTGATGAAGGTGCTGGGTATGTAGAGGGTTTTGGAAATGTTTCCTCAGCATGTATAGGGTCTACAAATTTGATTTTATCTGTTATTTTAAATGCTAAAAACATATATACAATCGGTTTAGACTTAGCAGTCAATCAAGAAACAGGTGAAACGCACGCTAGCGGTCACTTGTACAATACTAAAAATGACATTACTAAAAAAGATGATCTCTCCCATACAATGGAACAGGTAAAAAATCTATTTCCTGTTCAAGGAAATTTTCAAGACACGATTTATACCAATTCCGTACTGCATAGGTCTGTACAATCTCTCTATTTTTTACTTCCAAGAGTCAAAAAAGAAGATCAACGTATTTACAATCTCAGCGAGGGTGCGAAGATAGACCAAACAATCCCTCTTCACATAGAGGATGTGGTATTAAATAGTTATAAAGATATAGATAAAACTATGTTTTTTGAGAATATGAAAGAGACTCTTTTAGCTAATTCTGTAAAACATTTAAATGAAAGTGATACTAATGCAGTTAAAGAGCGACTCACTAGCGCCAAAGAGATTTATAAATTACTCCAAGAATACAGCAATAATGTTTCACATTCAAACAAAGAGAAGTATCTCTATGATTTGTTAGGTATAGTTTCAAACATCTTACATAAACAAGACCCATCCTACAAAAACATAACGTATGTATATTATAATTTTTTCAAGTTTACCTTAGCCATAATCGTAGATTTTTTCAACTCAAAAGAGTTGAAAAACTCAAAAAGGCACATCAAAAAACTTGATAAAATGATTCAATTTGAAATGTATGCAATTTGTGATTTATATATAAATAGTTTAGAAGAGTTTATTAAAAAGAGATGTTAAATGAAGAAACTATTCTTAGATCACTAAAGCAATCTAAGAATAGTTAAAAAAAACGATTAAGACTACCGAAGTAATCTTAATACATTTTCGAGGAAACAAGCTAAGATTATTGTAATAATCTTAGAACGTTTTGTTGAACAGCATTCGCTTGACTCATAGCATATGAACCAGATTGAGCTAAAATGTTATGTTTTGCAAAGTTTGCAGACTCTGCCGCAAAGTCAACATCACGAATTGCAGATTCTGCTGCTTGAACATTTACTTGAGTTACAGAGATATTTCTAACTGTTGACTCTAGTTTATTTTGTGCAGCACCCATTGTAGCACGAAGACCATCTACTTTTATGATTGCAGCATCCATTTTAGTAATTACACCCTCAGCTTGAGTTTGTGTACTAACAGCAATTGTAGCTGCTGAACCTCCAGCAATTGTACTTAAGTCTGCTTTTCCGATAATTACACTCTGTGTATCGTTTTGATAAGCACCAACGTGAAATGTAAATGTACCAACACCTGTTGAACCACCTGAACCTTGTAATACTTTAACACCATTAAATTTAGTAGTTTGAGCGATATCACTAGCCTCTTGAAGTAATGCTTGAATCTCTTTTGAAATATATCCTCTTGATGTAGTATCTTGAGTATCATTCGAAGCTTGAGTTGCAAGAACTCTAACTCTTTTCATAATGTTACCGTACTCTTCCATAGCACCATCTGCTGTTTGGATAAGACCAATACCATCATTTGCATTTCTAACCGCTTGACCAAGACCTTGAGACTGAGCTGAAAGTTTGTTAGCAATTGCAAGACCAGCTGAATCGTCAGCCGCTTTATTAATACGTAAACCTGAACTTAGTGATTGAAGACTTTTGTCAAGTCCAACATTATTCATTGTAGCGTTTCTGTGTGCGTTCATTGCACCGATGTTTGTGTTAATTCTAAATCCCATAATAAATCCTTTTTGGGTAAGAGCCTTACGCTCTTTGAGTTTTTTTATCTTGGCTTCCTTGCCTTGATATTAACTAAATCGGCACTAAAAAAAATAACTTTAATAAATTTACAAATTTTTTGCATTTTTGCTATTTAATATTTTTTTGATACACTTCCGAAATCAAAAAAAAATACGACTATACTATATATAGGAAAACTATTTGAACTTAATTATTGTTGAGTCACCCGCAAAAGCTAGGACTATAAAGAACTTTTTAGGCAAAGATTATGAAGTTATTGCTTCTAAGGGCCACATCAGGGATTTACCAAAATCTCGCTTTGGCATCACGATAGAAGAAGAGTCTAATCATCTTGTTCCTGCTTACTCTGTTGCAAAAGAGAACTCTGCAATCGTCAAAGAAATTAAAGCCCTTGCCTCTAAGGCAGACACCGTATATATCGCGACCGATGAGGATCGTGAGGGTGAGGCTATTGGTTGGCATATTGCACATGCCATAAAAAAAGACCCAGAGGAACTTCCTCGCATAGTTTTTCATGAGATTACAAAAACAGCTATCAACCATGCACTTGAAAATTCTCGTAAGATAGATATGGATATGGTCAATGCGCAACAAGCGCGTCGTATGCTTGACCGTGTTGTTGGATACAAACTCTCCCCACTTCTTGCTTCGAAAATCCAAAAAGGTCTTTCAGGCGGTCGTGTTCAATCTTCATCTCTAAAAATTGTTGTTGACAGAGAAAGAGAGATAAGAGCTTTTATACCTGAGGAGTATTGGACCATAGATACTATTTTCAAAAAAGATATAGAAGCAACATTAACTGTTTATGACGAAACAAAGATGTCAAAACTCTCTATTACGAATACAGAAGAAGCATCAAAGATTGTTAAAAGTGTTCAAGCTGACTCTTTTATAATAAGTAAAATTGAGACTAAACAGAGAAAAAGTTCAACGCCTCCACCTTTTATGACTTCAACACTTCAACAAACTGCTTCAAGTAAGTTAGGATTTTCTCCTCAAAAAACTATGATGGTAGCACAATCTCTTTACGAAGGGGTTAAAACTCCTGATGGAACAACGGGTGTTATCACCTATATGAGAACAGATTCACTCAATATGGCAGCAGAAGCTATAGAAGCTGTAAGAGAGACGATACTAAGTAGATTTGGTGAGAAGTATCTCCCAGCAGAAGCGAAGTTTTACGGTAAAAAAGCAAAAGGAGCACAAGAGGCTCACGAAGCCATCCGTCCAACGATGCTAAGCTTCACACCAGAAATTGCACAGAAGTTTTTAAAAGCGGATGAGATAAAACTCTATAGACTTATCTATGAACGCTTTATGTCATGTCAAATGAATGATGCTGCTTTTGAACAACAGAGTATTACATTCCTTGGGAAGAACAGCACCTACAAAGCGACTGGTCGAAAACTCACTTTTGATGGTTTTTATGCCTTAACAGGAGCAGAAGACAAAGATAAACTTCTTCCTACTTTAAATGAGGGGGATACTATAGAGCTTCAAAGTATCAAACCTGAACAACACTTTACAGAGCCACCATCTCGCTATTCAGAGGCTTCGTTAATTAAGAAACTAGAATCAGAGGGTATTGGCCGTCCTTCAACCTATGCTCCAACTGTTGCAACACTCAGTGGACGAACGTATGTAACTATAGAGAAAAAACAGATTATTCCAACTGAGATGGCTTTTACAGTTACTGAAATCTTAGAGAAAAACTTTGCAAATATTGTAGATAGCTCTTTTACAGCAAATATGGAAGAGAAACTCGATGAAGTCTCAGAGGGAAAAGTGGATTGGCAAAAACTCTTAAGTGATTTCTACTTTCCATTTATGCAACAAATCGAAGAGGGGAAAGAGAATATAATCTCTCTTAAACTTGCGAAACCTCTTGGACGCACTTGTCCAAAATGTGGTGAATCCGAACTTCTTCTTCGCTCTGGAAGATTTGGAAACTTTATTGCATGTAGTGGGTTCCCTAAGTGTAAATACACAGAACAAGTGGATGAAGATGGGAACAAAGTTGAAGTCAAAGTCGAAACAAGTGATGAGAAGTGCGACAAATGCGGGAAGGAGATGATTGTTAAGAGTGGGCGTAACGGTAAATTCTTGGCATGTAGTGGTTATCCTGATTGTAAAAACACAAAAAGTATGGAGACACAAGAGAGTAAAACTTCTGAGATTCCATGTCCTGATTGTGGAGGTAAGCTTATTTGGAAAGTTTCTCGTCGTGGTGCTTTTTGGGGCTGTGAAAAGTACCCTGATTGTAAATTTATCTCTAAGTTTGAACCAACAACTATCAAATGTAAAGAAGAGGGGTGCGATGGTGTAGTTGCAGAGAGAACATACAGAAATAAAGAAGTTTATGAGTGTGTAAAATGCAAAACTAGAACACCAAGAGAAGTAGAGAGCGCACAAGAATAAGTATGAAAATAGGCATTCTTTCAGACACGCATAAACAGGTAAAGAGAGCAAAAGAAACTATCGATATGCTTTTGGATGAGGGAGCTGAGTTTTTGATTCATGCTGGAGACATAGTAGAAGTTGAAGTCTTAGAGCTCTTGAAAAATTCTTCCCTCAAATATGTTGCCGTCTATGGAAATAATGATGCGCATTTAGCAAAGTATCATTCAAAATATAACCTTGTTCAAGAGCCTCACTATTTTAAATTAGACAATACAAAATTCAAACTCATGCATCTTCCTTACTATTTAGGTTCAGATAGTGAGGTGGTTATTTTTGGGCATACACACGAGTTTTCTATTGAGTTTACAAAAAATGGAACGCTCTATTTAAACCCTGGCGAGAGCTGTGCTAGGAATAAACCAAAGAGTGAGTGCATCATGCTCGAAATCACCAATAAAAAATTTCTAGTTACTTACTACGCTAAAAAGATAAAAGATTTAGAGTTCAAGTATAAAAAGTATTCTTATGATAGGATAAGAAATGATTAATGAAAAAATATTTTTATGTTCTATCTGTAATATTAATAGTGGAACATGCAATGAAGATTGTAAATTCTGTTCTCAAAGTGTAAGATATAAAGCGGATATAGAGCGTTACAAACAAAAACCTCTCGATGCTATTTTACAAGAGGCAAAAGAGGCAAGAGCGCATGGTGCATTAGGTTTCTGTCTTGTGACTGCGGACAAAGGCATCACTGAGAAGAGTTTGAAATTTGTTTGCGATGTTGCACAAGCCGTCTCTAAAGAGGTGCCTGAACTTCGACTTATCGCTTGCAATGGAACTGCTACCTTAGAGCAACTCTTGATTTTAAAAGAGTCTGGCATAAAAGCATATAACCATAACTTAGAAACTTCAAAAGATTTTTACTCAAAAATTTGTACGACACACCCTTGGCAAGAACGCTATGAAACATGTCAAAATGTAAACAAAGCGGGATTAGTTCTCATCTCTGGTGGTATTTTCGGGCTGGGCGAGACACAAGAGGATAGAGTCTCTATGTTAGAATCCCTACGCTCTCTTAACCCAACTTCTGTGCCAATCAACTTTTACCATCACAATGAAGCACTTGAATTAGAGCCAAATCCACTTACAACAGACGAAGCACTCGAGCTTATAAAACTCACAAGAGAGACAATTCCACATGCACAAAGAATCATGGTTGCAGGTGGAAGAGAGTTGATGTTTGGAGAGAGACAAAACGAGATTTTTGCCTATGGAGCGAACTCTATTGTGATAGGAAACTATCTCACAACCAATGGCAGAGTCATGAGCAAAGACTTAGAGATGTTAAAATCATTAAACCTAGAAGTGGCTAAAAAAGTATGAGTAACAGCGTAGTCCTCATCATTACAATCTCCCTTATTATTATATTTTCTCCATTTTTTGCGAGGGTTTTTAAACTACCGACTACGCCTATTGAGATTATCTTTGGCTCTATCTTGGCATATATTGGATTTTTACACTCGGAGCATCTCTTTTCCATAGTTGCAGAACTCGGTTTTTTATATCTTATGTTTATTGCTGGAACTGAAATTAATTTAAAAAATGTTCTCAAAACACCTGCAAGAATCATGAAGCGGGTTATCTTCTATCTTGTTCTTCTCTATGGACTTTCGATCGCTTTATCGCTCTACTTAGACCTTGGGAAAATCTTTATGGTACTTCTGCCACTTATCTCTGTAGGGCTTGTCGCTTCACTCTCAAAAGAGTATGGAAAGACCCCTTGGCTTGTACTCTCTATGACCGCAGGAGGGATAGGGGAAGTTGTAAGTATCGGATTCTTAACACTTACATCTGCTGCCCTTCAAAATGGCTTTGGCACGGGACTTCTTACAACTATTTCTGCTCTTATTCTCTTTTTAATTTTTATGTTTATCCTCTTTCGTACGATGGAGTTACTCTTTTGGTGGTTTCCAGAAGTATCGACTGCACTTATGCCACATGAAGACAATAAAGAGCAAGATATAAGACTCTCAATGGGAATCTTTTTTCTCCTTGTCGGGGCGATGCTCTACTTACACTTAGAGCTCGCCTTTGGCGCATTCTTAGCAGGTATTTTTATACCAACATTTTTTGAGCATAAACATGAACTTCCTGAAAAACTTGCTTCGTATGGTTTTGGTTTTTTAATCCCTATATTTTTTATTCATATTGGAGCCTCTTTCAACTTGGAAGCACTTGCTATGGATGGTTTGATTACAAAAGCTCTTATTATTGCTCTAGCAATGATTCTTATGAGAGTTTTATCCTCTCTTGTTTTCATCAAGGAGCTTGGGCTTGTAGATTCTATCTTGATGGGTTTAAGCCACTCTATGCCATTAACACTTCTTATTGCGATGGCGACACTGGCATACAATGCGAACTCTATAGATACGCTTCACTATTATGCTTTCATCTTAGCTGCTCTTTTTCAAGTGATCAGTGTCATGATAGTTATTAAGCTTATCAACAACTACAAGGTAAAATTAACCTAAGAAGAAAGTTTGCTATAATGTTTTTATAAATTTTTTTGTTGGAGAAAGCTTATGTCCCGTTCTGTTCTTTTACAACTCGCTCGTGACTCCATCCAAGAAGTTATACAGGCACAAAGAACTATAGATAAAAATGCCCTTTTACTTGAGCACCCTCTTTTAAATGAAAAAATAGCTACCACTGTAAATATCTACATAGAGGATGAGCTCAAAGGTTCAGCCTCCTCTCAAAGTGCTACAAAATCTCTGCTCGAAGATGTCATCTGTAATGCAAAAAAATCAGCCTTTGAAGATAAAAATTCGACCCCACTTACATGCGCAGAGTACCTCAACTGTAGCATAGAGCTTCTCCTAGAAACACCTGATGGTCTCATAAGTGAAAAAGACACTCCCCTTCTAAAAAACAACTCTTAGCAGGCACCTTATCTCATAGAACTTTTAGGAATAAGAGTCTCTTCATGATTTACAAAAACTTTTCAAATCATCCAGAGATAAAGGTTTTGAGTAGTAGTACCCTTGAATCTCATCACACTCCATCGTAGTTAAAAAATCTAACTGTTCCTTCGTCTCTACACCCTCAGCAGTAAGAGAGAGGTTAAATGTTTTTGCAAGCGCAATGATGACCTTTACAATAGAGACACTATCTTTTGAGTTTGGCAGATTATCCACAAATGATTTGTCAATCTTAAGTCTCGTCACTGGCAACTTTTGCAAGTAGCTAAGAGAGGAGTATCCTGTTCCAAAATCATCCACTGCGAGCTTAATTCCCATATCTCTAAAACTTTGAAGAGTTTGTAAAGCCTTTTTCTCATCTGTTGCAATATAACTCTCCGTAATCTCTAACTCTATCTGTTCTGGCTTAATCTCAATTTTATCAAGAGTATCTTTGAGTGTTTGAATCATATCACTGTGCAAAAGTTGTACACTTGAGATATTAATAGAGACGTGACTCAGATTGTACCCCTCTTTTAAAAGCCCAAGAAAGTCTTGACACGCTTTTTCTATTATCCACTTGCCTAGTGGTACGATAAGTTTTGTCTCTTCAGCCAATCTAATAAATTTATCTGGTCCTGCAAATCCAAGCACGCTGCTGTTCCATCGAACTAAGGACTCTACTGCGACAATTTTACCGCTTACGCTTGAGATTTTTGGCTGGTACATTAATGTAAACTCACTGCAACTATGTACAGCATCTTTAAGGGCAATAATCCATCGCATTCTCTCTCTCATTTGGTCTGAGAGTTCTTCATAGAAAAAGCTAAAATGATTTCTTCCTCTGTTCTTCGATTGATACATTGCCAAATCGGAATTTTTAATCAAACTCACACTATCGACTCCATTCTCAGGGTAGATGGCAATACCCATACTTGCTGTCGTTTCTATACTATACTCTTTACATGCGAATGGAGTTTGAAACTCATCATAAATTTTTTGCACGATTGATTCTATATCTGCGTGGGATTTCACATTTTCAAGGAGTATATAGAACTCATCTCCACCTATACGTGAGAGCGTGTCAGTACTTCTTAAACTAAGAGTCAGGCGATTTGAAACCTCTTTTAAAAGCTCGTCTCCTATGTCGTGACCTAAAGAGTCGTTCACCTCTTTAAACTCATCCAAATCAAGGAAGATGATAGCCATTTTCGAATGAGTACGCTCAGCTATCTTGATTGCATGTTCAAGTCTATCTGTAAAAAAACGGCGATTTGGCAAATCGGTCAGAGGGTCGTGTGTGGAGAGATATTGTAAATTGCTTTGTGAAGTATGTAAAGCTAACTCCCTCTCTTTGATTGTGCTTGCCAGATTGTTAATATTTTTTGAAATAGCTTCAAGTTCATCATCACTCGTTAAGTGTTGTGAGCGAGAATAGTCTCTCATTTCAATTTTATTAATCTGGTTCATAATCACTTCAAGAGGCTGTGCAAGATTCTTCCTGAAGAAAAGATAGAGGAAGAAGAGAAAAACTGAACCCAAGACAAAGAGAATCATGATGAGTTTCATCCTGTTTGTAGAGAGTTCAGAGTTGAGTATATCTTTTTCTAGAGAGGCTACCAAATAAACAATGCTGTCTCTAGTATCCATACGCATAGCACCAACATACTCTCTATCTGTTTGCGTGACAATCAACGAATCATGTAACTCTTTATCAAGGAGTTGATTGGCTACTTTGGAGTATTTTTCATCTGAGCTAATGGACATTTTTATCTCTAAATCATCTGAAAGATTTTCAAAATAGGTTTTACCTATGAGATGTGTCATCTCTACATGTCCCATCACTTCCTTGCTTTGACTCAAAAATATATTTAAATGTGACTTGAGATAAAGATTGTTCTGAGCTGAATGGTATGTAATAATAGGCTCTTTAGGCAAGATATTTTTATATAAGATAGGATGCTTATAGGTTAAAAATTGGCTATATGCACATGCCTCCGTTGTGTAGAGCTTTTCATCTTCATATTTACAATAAAGAACTGGCTCCCCATTTTCATACGAAACAAAATTTTGATTGTATTTTTCATCTTTTTTTACAACAAAGGAGATTAACTCTTCATTTTTATCATAAAGAGCTATATCATTGTTAAGGGACAACTTCACTCTGCTGAGCAACTGTGAAGCGATATATTTTTTCTCTTCATCGAGAAGAGAAGCATTGTAGTTTTGTTTATCCTGATAATTATCAATCAACGCTACAGAGGCCAGCAGATATTCATCTTCTTGAATAAAAGAAGCCCACTTTTTAAGTTTATCTTCTGCACCAGAGAGATTTATCTCCATTCTATTGTAAGCATTGTGCATTTTTTTCTTAGTATTTTGAAAATGGCTCTCTTTTAAAAAGGAGTCAAAGTAAACACCAACCACGCCGAAGGAGGTTAAAATAATAAGAATAATAAAAAGAGATAATTTATTATTGAGTCCAATTTTTCTATAACAATGCATCATTCTAGAAAATAGCCTTTACACTCTGAACATTGTCCTTTGTAACTAACTTTACAGGATTATATATATGCTTTGGCACAGTTTTGTTTGCAAAGATTTTCAAGGCGATTTCTACCGATTTTTTTCCACCAAGAGGAAAGAGTATCGATGCTGTTTGCGTGCCTGCTTTTATAGCCTCTTTAGCTTCACTTGTGAAGTCACAACCAATACTTATAACAGTAGAAGCATCTATGTTATGACGTCCCATTACTAAGCGTACACCGCTTAACATACTGTCACTCTGCGAAAAGATAGCATCTATATGCGTATCGCTCTCTATGAGTTTCTCCATCTGTACTATCGCATCTTTACGAAGATAATTTCCTGTTCTTTTTATAACTTGTATGCCTTTATATTTAGCAATCACATCCATAAAACCCTTCGTTCTAAGTTTTGTCACATCCGCTTTTTGCAAGCCCTCTAGTAACAAAACTTTTCCCTTACCACCCAGTTTTTTTGCAATAAACTCTGCTCCCATAGCTCCAATCTTTATATTGTCGGAGTTTATAAAAGTAGTATATTGCTCTCCTTGGATTCCTCTGTCTAAAACGATGACAGAAATGCCACTTTTGTACGCTTTTTCTACAACTGGGACAACAGCTTTTTCGTTATTGGTTCCCAAAATGATCAAGTCCACTCGCATCATGATAAACTTTTCAATCTGCGCGATAAGCAGAGATGTTCTTCCCTTTGCATCGGAGTAGATAAACTTCAAGTTTGGGTGAAGTGCCACTTCATCACGCACTTCATTGACTTGTGCTTTTCTAAAATCATTTGCCATGGTATCTTGAGCAAAGGCTATCGTTTTCACATCCCCATTTGCCCCATACAGAACAACCCACGCATTAAGAATCAAAAAAATAAGACTCTTTTTTAAAATAGACATAACGCTTTCCTTTTTTCACCAACACCCTAAAAAAAATCAATATTTTCTTCACTGCTCATTTCATCGAAATTATGAATCATTATACCCAAGGTATCATTCTCAAAACTCTTATAATTTGAGAGAATTAATTCCGAGCTATTATGCTATCATATAAATAACAAAATGCTTAAGAAGGGTCGTTGTGCCGCGAATAGATAGTGAAAAATTTTATACCTCTGCCATCGGAAAATATGGCATTACCCCACAGGGTCTCAACTGGAATTCAAAACTGTTTCAAGATATTAGATTCAGTGTACTTTTAGAGATGCTTCCCCGTGATTTAAGCGAGATTACTATTGCAGATGCGGGGTGTGGTTTTGGGGATTTGTATCACTACATGCAAGAAAAACCAAAAGAGTATATCGGTATTGATTCTCTGCAAATCATGTGTGAGATTGCCTCAGAAAAGACTTCTTGCAAAATCATAAGAGCTGATGTTTGCAAAGATGAACTTCCACATGCCGATTACTATCTCTGCAGTGGAGCGATGAATGTATTAAAGAGTTTTGAGAGCTACCAATTTATTCGCAACTGTTTCTTGGCATGTGGAAATGGTTTTATCTTTAACGCACTCCACGGTGAGAAAGAGTCAAAAACCTACAACTATCTTTCCACATGCCAAATAGAGACGATTGCCAAGGAGCTCAAAGTTGGACATGTGGAAATAAGAACAGACTATTTGGAGAGTGATATTACGGTAGGATTTTTTAAATAATGTGTGGCATTTTTGGAATCATCGGCGAATACGATGAGAAGCAAGCGAAATCCGCTTTATCAAAACTCTCCCACAGAGGACCCGACAACTGCGGCATCACGCAAAGAGAAAATCTCTTTTTCGCCCATCAAAGGCTTAGTATCTTAGATATCAATGAGCGTTCCCATCAGCCGATAAAGCACGAAAAACTCCTGCTCTCCTTTAACGGAGAGATTTACAACTTCAAAGCGTTGAAGCAAGAGTTGGCATGTGGATTTGAGTTTAAAACCCAGAGTGACGGCGAAGTGATTCTCGCGGCGTATCTCAAATGGGGCGTGGATTTTGTAAACCATCTGCGCGGAATGTTTGCCATTGCTCTGCTTGATGGCGAGACGCTTTATCTGTTTCGTGATAGGCTTGGCAAAAAACCGCTCTTTTACTTGGAGCAAAATGGCTCCTTTTATTTTGCTTCGGAGATCAAAGGACTCACTCCATTTCTAAACAAAGTAGAGCTAAACGACGACGCGCTTATGAGTTACCTCTCCTTTTTAGCGCCCACGCCACCGCACACTTTTTTTAGAGGCATCAAAAAGCTGGCGGCTGGCGAGTACTTGAAATTTGAAAATCGCCATGTGGAAATAAAAAGATATTTTGATTTGCTAGACACAAAACCAAATATCATAACCGATAGAGATGAAGCTATCCACATGCTGGAAAATCTGCTCGAAGAGTCTATGAACATAAGACTCGATGCAGATGTCCCTATGGCTTCACTTCTCTCAGGCGGAATCGACAGCGCCACTCTAAACTACTACGCACAAAAAAAAGGTATGAGTCTTCACACCTACACGCTCGGCTACAAAGAGTTTGCCAAATATGACGAACGCCAAAATGCAAAAGAGAGTGCAGAGTTTTTAGGGCTAAACAACACGCAGGTTGAAATCACGCAAGATGATTTTATCTCGGCATGTGGAAATGTTTTTGATACTCTTGATGAACCGCTAAACGACCCCGCGGCGGTTCCACTCTTTCTACTATTTGAACAAATCAAAAAAGATGGCTACAAAGTGGTCATGAGTGGCGAAGGAAGCGACGAACTCTTTCTTGGCTACAGACAATATTTCGAGTATCTTGACATACAAAAAGCTTCACAGCTGACACACAAAAACTGGCTCAAAAAATACTTCCGTGCAAACTTCTCCATGAACCGTGAATGGGAGTGGTACAAGCGCATTTTTGATGATACACTTTTGTTTCGCACCTCGGGCGACAAGTTTACTGACCTGCAAAAAAACAACCTCATGCGTAGAAATGTAAGAGACAACGAATCGCTCCAATACCTCAAACCCTACCGTGACGCTTACGAGAGTTCGGCGCACTCTGATGAGAGCATCTGGTACAGTTACATTGACTTAAACCTCTTTCAAGCCGAGCATTTTCTAACCAAACTCGACCGTGTGAGTATGGCACATGGCGTTGAGTCACGCACCCCATTTTTAGACCACAACTTGGCATGTGGAATCTTCAGCATAGACCCAAAACTCCGCTATGAAGATGGAGTAACGAAGTCACTTTTAAAAGAGATAATGAAAGACAAACTCGATGAGAAGATTTTAAAACGCAAGAAAAAAGGGTTCTCAAACCCCTACATGGAGTACCTCATAAACTCTAAACAAATCAACCTCATCAAAGAGGTCAATACACAGACGGGAATGTTCAAAGAAAAAGAACTCGATGAGTACATATCAACAGCTTCAAAAGGAAGTTTCAAACAGCATGTCTGGGGGCTTTATGTTTTGAGCGTTTGGTTGAAGAAGTGGATGTTGTAGTTTTACGGTATGTGGATTTATCTAACTTTAGTTAAAATGCAACAACTTTTTTAAGCACGGAAACCATGGACAACTTTTTTCTCATAGCCTTTACTTTCACACTCGGTTATATCCTTCAAAAATTTAAAATATTTTCGGAAGATATGCCTCTTACTCTGAACCGTTTTGTGATTTATATCTCACTTCCTGCACTCATTTTACTCGAAATTCCGAAGCTCACATTTTCGATGGAGATGTTTATTCCCCCTTTTGTTGCTTGGGTTGTGATGATTGCTTCGGCGCTTTTGGTGCTTGCGTTTTCAAGGCTGATGCACTTTCCTAAAAAGGTTGAGGGTGCTTTGATGCTTGTTGCAGTTTTAACCAACAGTTCGTTTGTGGGCATTCCTATGATTACGGCGTATTTAGGCGGAGATTCTCTTGCTTACTTGATGATGTACGACCAGCTTGGAACTGCAATTGCGCTTGGAACTTACGGAACTTTTGTAGTGGTTTACTACTCGCACAGCGGAAAAATTGTTCCCTCACAAATGCTCAAAAAAGTTTTAATTTTTCCCCCGTTCATGGCACTTGCTCTTGCATTTTTATTTCTTGGAAATAGTTACCCATCGACAGTTGAATACACCCTTCACGCTCTCTCTTCAACAGTAATTCCTCTCGCACTTGTGGCAGCTGGACTGCAACTCAAACTTTTTCTTCCAAAAGAGGAGATAAAACCCTTTTCGGTTGCAATATTTATCAAACTCATTCTCGCTCCTGCCGTTGCAATTTTGGCATGTGGAATCTTTGAGTGGAACAACATGGCAGCACAAGTTTCCATCATGGAAGCGGGAATGGCACCGATGATAACTGCAGGTGCTGTGGCTTCTATGGCAGGGCTAGCTCCTCGTCTTGCTTCGGCGATTGTAGGGTATGGCATCATCTTCTCTTTTGGCTCGAGTGCCTTTCTTTATTATTTTATAAATTAAACAAACTACATACAAACTGCAAATATAAATTTATTTTTTAAGAAAAACACTATAATGCATTAAGAATTTCTATTTCCACATGGCAATCTATTTGTGCTAAAAGATTTCGAAGGAGATAAGATGAATTTTTCATTTTTTGAAGTTAAAGATGGTGAGATGCTAGAGAAAGTTTTTGCATTTAGATACAACGTAATTCGAGATACTCCAGTATATAAAGACTATTTTCGTGAGACATCTTTTTTAAACTACAAAGAGAGGGACATCTATGACCCATTTTCTGTGCATTTTGCCGCGATTGATGAGAAGAACAATATCTGTGCAACTGTAAGACTTATACACAACTCTCCACATGGATATCCAACAGAAAATGGGATGATATTTGATCGTAGTATGTTTGAGAGAGAGCACCTTGGAGAGATTTCAAGAATATTTATAGATGCGAAACATAGAAACCTTAGGAGTACAAAAGTCATCATACAAGAACTTAAAAAGTTATTATATGATAGAATGACTGCACTAGACATTGAGTATTCCTATGGTGCGCTTGAAGCTCACTTTATACGGTTGCTCAAAATGTATAAAATGCGTTATGAAGTAATAGGCGAAAAGCAGTTGCAAGGCAAAATGGGCTTGCGATTGCCATGTATTTTATACACAAAGCAGTTAGGTATTGATAACCCTGAACTTATTTCATTTTAGGAAAAAAAGCGTGAATCAAACTCTCTCTTACATGGCAGTTGTTTTATCTTTAGTTATAAACGCTACTGGCTTATATGCCCAACCAATAGCCAAAATGGATGATATACTCGCTTCCATCTCTACAGATATACAACACTATACAGAAGTAGCAACTGTTACAAAACAAAATGAGGCTTATCAGCCTTATATTATCTCTGTATTTCAAGGTCAAGAACTAGAAAAGTTAGGTGTGGCAAATCTAAAAGAAGCACTTCTGTTAGTTCCAGGCGTTGATATGGCAACAGATAATGTCAATACAAAAACACCGATTTTTAGAGGTTCAAACTCACTCGCCTTTGGTCAATCCAAACTTTTTATAGACGGCACTTTGGTTAACAATGTTTTTTTTGATGCCTACTCTGAATATCTTGGGCTACCTATAGAGATGATTAAAAGAGTTGAAGTTGTGCGTGGACCTGGGAGTAAAACGGATGGAGTCAATGCCTATGCAGGCTCCATACATGTTATCACTTACGCAGAAGATTTTGACGGCTTTGAGTCAAGTGACAAACTGGTGTTTAAGTATGGCTCATACGACTATAAAATGGGCGGCTTTGTAAAAACCTATAAAGCAGACGATTTAAAGGTTTTTATAGATTTTTACTATCAAGAAGACAATAAAAAACTACCCGCAGGTCCTGATGGATATTCGCAGGGTTCTATGAGTGCTTTTGGTTTTGATAATACCAACCTATCAAGAAATGGTGATGCTCCTGTATGGCTTCAAGACTACTCCCTTGGTCTTAACCTAAACTATAAAGATTTTTCTGTTAAAGCACGAATACTTGAGCATACCCAGGGAAATGCTTACGGAATCAACCTGGCACTTCCCGAAAATGGCGGAAGAGTAAAACTGCCAAGTTACTATTTAGAGCTGGGTTACAACAAAGAAATTAATAATTACACTGTTGATATAAAAGCTGGGGTCAAATATGATACTTTTGACTCCAAAGACAAACTGGGTCCTGATGGCGTAAACTTCATAGATATGGTTCAATTTGATACGGATTACACAGAAAATAATGTTACTTTTACCGATGGAATATATGGTGAGCATTTGGCGCAGCAAAGGACACTCTACCAATCCTCTTATCTTAAGTACAAGGGTTTTAATAAGCATATTATCACGACTGGGTATCGCTATGTAAAAGAGGAAACAGTAGATATGGTTTCAAAGTTATCCAACTGGGCAACAGGCGATGCTGCATTAGTAGACTACACTGACATCTACCCATTTTTTGATAAAAATGCCAAGCGTGACACGCTCATTTTCTCACTTCAAGATGAGTATCAACTGAACGATTCCCTTGGTTTTATTTACGGTTTTAACTATGAACAGACATCTGATAAAGATGCAGGCTTTGAACCGAGAGTCTCCATGGTCTATCAACTAGATACAAACAATATTTTTAAAGCTATCTATAGCCGTTCGCACAGAAACCCTTCATGGCAAGAGATGTACACAATGAACAATCACTCACGAGTAGGCAATACAACTCTTGAACCTGAGAAAGTGGATGCATTTGAGCTTGCCTATGTGAAAAAATACTCATCAGACACCTATCTTCAAACTAACCTCTTTTATCTACTCAATAAAAATCAGATACATCACTCCGCTACAGACCCTCAGTACAAAAATATTTTAGATACAGATTTGTATGGTCTTGAGTTTGAGTATAAGGGACATATCTCCGATGAAGATCAGTTCTATCTAAACTACTCTTATGTGGGAGGGAGATCTCAAATACAAGATGCGGCTGTGAGTGAACCACTTTCGAATGTTTCACATCATCTCGCAAAAGGATACTATATTTACCGTATAAACGATAGCTTCTCTCTCAGCGCTCTTGCAAAATATGTCAGTTCCAAAGAGAGAGCCTCTGGAGATACACGCAACACTGTAGAAGCTTACTCCACTCTAGATAGTGCGTTGAGCTACATGAACAAGCGATATGATTTTACTGTAATGCTGAGTCTCAAAAATATCTTTGATGCTAAAGTCACCTATCCATCTCCACCAAAGACTTATTCCCAAGATTATGAGCAAGAGCGTAGAAACTTTTTAATAGCTCTAAAGAAGGAGTTTTAAATGAAAAAAATTATTTTTCTTATTTTGACTCTTGCAAATTTACTTTATGCGCATAACTACAATGAGGTTCTATTAAAAGCGCAAGCTTCCATTTTTCCTAAGATTGTACTTTTAGATAAGAAGCTATCGAACAAACTTATAGATGGGAAAATAGTCTATACAATTGTTTATGATAAAAATGATTATCAGACAGCATTAGATATAAGAAAGTTTATAGATGAAAGCTATGATGGACATTTCGATGAATATGAATACAAAATCAGCCTTGTCGAGTTCTCTGATTTATCCAATGAGACACAAGCTTCTGCAATTTACGTACTCAACACAAGTATGAATATGCAAAAAGTTGCAAAAATAGTGAAAGAAAAAGGGGTTGTCGCTTTTTCATACGATTTGGAGAACTTGAAACAGGGGCTCCTCTTCTCTCTCTTGTTAGAAAAGTCAACAGTGCTTTATCTTAACAAAGAAAATTTAGATACTCAAAAAGTGGATTTTTTAGATTCTCTTTTACAAATAGTAAAATTTATTGATAATGATAATGGCTGAGAGACTTCGCCTCAGCCTATTCATGATAAAATTAAAAGCATAAATAGTTTTATAGGAAATGGATATGAGAAATAAAGCTGCAGGTTCGCTTTCATCTAGGATTGTTCTCTCTGTAACTCTTGTATCTTTTTTTATTATTCTGATTGTTTTTCTTGTTGTTGAGAAAATAAATAAAGAGGCTTTTTACAATATTGAAATTGAAAAAGCAAATATTATTGTCAGAACGATAGAACCTTTGATAGCACTCAACATCTATCTCGATATGAGTAGCAAAACAGATATGATTGCTCTACAACTTATTGAAAATCCCAACATCCTTGCGCTAAAAGTTTTAAAAAATGGCAAGACTATTAATGAAATCAAATCTAAAGAGTATGAAAATGGTATTGAGAGCTCTTTTGTAGTTGAGAAAAATATTTTCCGACCTAACTCTAAAAAAAAGGTTGGAACAATTATTCTTACCTATTCGAGTAAAAACTATCAAGAGTTAACCAATAAATATACACAATTAACTGTTTCACTCTTCTTGTTTCTCTCTATTCTTTTCTTGCTCCTAGGGCTCTATATCAAACGTCTGCTCTTGCCACTTAGACAGATTGCCACTTCCCTTAAGAACTACTCTCCAAATAAAGAGATAAATATACCTTTTGCAGAAGCACACAATGAGATAGGTCTGATTTCAACTGCGCTCAACAGTATGCAGCAGAATATCCTACACTATTCAAAAAACCAGCAAAATATTAACCATTATCTTGAAGAGAGGGTTGCTGAGAAGACTCTAGAGCTAAGCAAACAACTCTATACTAATAACTTGACAGGATTACCAAACAGGCTTAGTCTGCTAAAGAAAATCAACACATTTAGTGATGGTGCCCTGATTATTATTAATATTGATGACTTTAAAGAAATTAACGACTTTTTCGGGCAAAAAGTAGGCGATACAATCTTGATAAAATTTTCAATGAGACTTAAAAAAATGTTTCTTGAAGATGAAAACATTATCCTAAAACACTTTTCAGGGGATGAGTTTGCTCTCTTTTTTGTGCAAAAGCCACCGCTTGATGAACTGATAGAGATGACTCAAAAGTTAATTTTTGATGTAGAAAAGATGATTTTCTTTCATGAAAAAAATGAGATATCTCTAAGAATCACGGTTGGCGGTGTTTACCAGATAGAGGGTGCTTTAGAAAAAGCGGATATCGCCCTCAAATCAGCTAAAAAGAAAGGGATATCCTATCAGTTTTATGATGAAAAGTTAAATGTTGAAGGGCAGTATAAAAATAACATGGAGTGGGTTAAAAAGCTAAAAACAGCCATTAATCTAGATAAGATTATCCCCTATTATCAACCTATTTTCGATAACAAATCAGGAAAAATTGTAAGTTGTGAATGTTTAATCCGCCTTATTGACGATGAGAACAATATTGTCTCTCCTTCTCAGTTCTTGAGCATTGCTAAAAAAAGCAGATTGTATTATGAGCTCACAAAAATAATGATTCAAAAAAGCTGCCACTATTTTGAACATCTTGATTGTGATTTTTCAGTGAATCTCTCTGTGGAAGATATTCTCAACAGTGATGTAGCAAGGTATATCAAAAAAACTATTGAAGAGTACAATGTTACACATAAAATTATTTTTGAGATTCTAGAATCTGAGGGAATTGAAAACTATGAAGAAATTTCCGACTTTATAAAAGAGATGAAAGCCCTTGGCTGTAGAATAGCCATAGATGACTTTGGTTCAGGATATTCAAACTTTGAGCATCTTCTTAAGCTCAATATTGACTACATAAAGATAGATGGTTCACTCATCAAAAATCTTGAAACAGACACAAACGCACAGGTTATTGTTGAAACAATTGTAAATTTTGCAAAAAAATTAAATATACTGACTGTTGCTGAGTTCGTTCATAATGAAGCAGTCAGTATAAAAGTAAAAGAGCTTCAAGTAGACCGCACGCAAGGTTTCTTTCTAGCAGAACCTCAAGAGCAACTTCCTTTATAAAAGAGAGGTTTAAACGCTCATCCTTTTGGCATGTGGAAACAGACTTCTACTTTCCAATATCTTCATCCCACAACTGCGGGGAAGCTTTTATAAAAGAGTTCATAAGTTCACAACACTCTCTATTATCAACAACAGTGACATCGACACCACGAGAACGAACATACTCCTCAGGTCCTTGAAATGTTTTGTTCTCTCCAACAACTACTTTTTTGATGCCATATAAAAGCACCGCTCCGCTGCACATATCACAAGGAGAGAGGTATAATGCCCCTAAAATCTAAGACAGTAATTCAGTAAGATTTATTTTCAAAAAAGTTAAAATAATACGAATTATGGAGATAAATTATG